>NZ_JBSWWF010000001.1:0-1027498 GCF_056159945.1 Alteromonas sp. ABH2_165 | reverse complement strand
CGTACAAATCAGTCGTTCGGAATCAATCGACCTGATGAACGTACGGGCAAATACACCCTACTTTGCGCCTCTGCCATAGGCACATCCGGGTAAAAGCGCAGTCGCTCTAAGAATGGTGGGAACTGTTCAAAGTGCCAGTCATAGCCCCCTTCGCCAATAACCTGTTCAATACGCCGCTGTAACTTGCCGTCGCTGCCAGTTTCTATCCAGCTTAAACAATGCAAAGCGGGAATGTGGGCTTCAGAAACGCCCTGCTTATTTGGCGCTATGTCTTTGTCGTGCTCAGCAGCAATACCGAAGGTAAACGCCTCAGGTTTAGTAGTGCTAGGATCTGAATAAAAGATGTTAAACGTTCGGCTTTGAGAAGGCGGTAAGCCATTCAACTTTCGCCATTGAATAAAGGCACCAACGGAAGCCATCAGCGTTTGCGGTGAACCTCTATGAAGGAGCTGCGCCAATTTAACGCCTTCAAACTGAACTAACGTCGGTGCCGACTTATCCGTAGCGGTATTGTCTGGAGTCTCACTGTCCAGCACCCTTACCGCATTGGCGAGTTGCGTTATGCGCTCAAGGTCCGGAGAATGCCGGAATTCGCTGGGTGTCACGCCGGTCTGACGTTTGAAAGCCCTGCTAAAGCTCTCGCTGTTTTCATAGCCTGCCTCAAACCCAATATCAGTGACAGATATAGAATGGCGATAAGCGAGTTGCCAGGCGGCGCGATGTGTCCGAACCCTTCGCATGAGCGTTTGTAGGCTAATCCCGAAGGTTGTAGAAAACTGGCGGTGAAAATGATGCCGGGATAAACCAGCCACCGCCGCCAGTTCGTCCAAATTCGGCGTTATACCACTATTAGATTCCAGCCAGGCTATGACTTTTTCAAAAACGATTCTTTTATCAGCGCGCATTCTTTCTCATCAGGTCACGGGGTAAAAACATTGCTGTAGTTTACCGAATCCCTATCTGCTGTGCCTGACCGTTTTTGCTGTTGGAGGAGATTCACCACAACATACCTGTTAGATGAATCTCGAATTCATTACCATTCAACAATGATTTTGCCGCGACTATCGTTGGCTTCAAGGCGGGCATGAGCAGTGGCGACCTCTTCAACAGGCAATACCGTATCGACATTTACTGTGAGCGTACCGTCGTCAAAACCCGGTAAGCCGTGTTCGCAGAAATCACGAATTAAACCAGCTTTGTAACTATCACTGCGGTTTCTCAGTGTTGATCCCTGAATGCGGGCGCGTTTGCCCAACATCAATGCCATATCCAACTTGTCAGCAAAGCGACCAGCCAACATGGCTAGGTAAACAATGTGTCCGTCTTGCGCGAGTACTTTTAAATTGCGGTTCAGGTAATCCCCTGCCACAAAATCGAGCACAAAGTTCACGCCTTCGGGCCAGGTGTCTTTCAAGACGGCTGCGAAATCCTGCTCCTTGTAATTAATGGTAAGGTTAGCGCCCATGTCACGACACTGTGCTAGTTTATCTTCAGAAGACGCGGTGGTCGCTGTGGCAATGCCCTTCAGTTTGCAAAGCTGCAGTGCAGCTAGGCCAACACCGCTGGCACCGGCATGCATAAGGGCTTTATCTTGAGGTTGCAGGTTACCAATGGTGAATAATGCTTGCCAGGCGGTAAGAAACACCTCCGTGAGCCCTGCTGCGTATGTCAACGACATACTCTCTGGCACTGGCATTAGATGACGGGCATTTACCGCCACATATTCAGCATAGCCGCCACCCGCGACCAAACCGCACACCTTATCGCCCACTTTCCATTGAGTGACATCATCGGCAACGTCGGTCACTTCCCCGGACACTTCGAGCCCGAGAATGTCGCTTTCACCTGGTGGTGGCGGGTATTTTCCCTGCCGCTGTAAGGTGTCAGCACGGTTAACTCCAAACGCGTGCACTTTAACGAGTACCTGGCCACTGGCAACAACAGGGGGGGTTATTTCACTGATCTGCAAAGATTCAGGCCCCGCGCCCTTTTCGAAATCGATATATCGCATCGCTGTACTCCCTGGTTTGACGATCTGAATTCAAAGATACCTATGGTCGTCACAAATATTCGGTTCAAAAGTCGCGCCGGATAATGAGAAAAGCTATACTGCGCGCCACTTTCATCTAAGGGTTATCATAACAATGTCTGCCACCGTCGTCTTACAACCTCAACGTGATAAATCACTGCGCCGTCGTCATCCCTGGGTTTTTGCCAGCGCTGTCGCCACGGTAAACGGACGTTGCCGCAGCGGAGACACCGTTGATGTGGTAAGTGCAGAAGGTGACTGGTTGGGCCGTGGCGCCTGGTCACCTGAATCACAATTACGTGTACGCATGTGGACATTCAACAAAGATGAACCCGTAGACAACGGTTTTTTTGTTCGTCGTCTTACCACAGCCTTCACCCTTCGTGAGAATCTGGTGATCAGCGAAAACACCAACAGTTATCGCCTTATCGCTTCAGAATCCGACGGTTTGCCCGGTGTCACCATAGACGTGTACAACACGGTGATTGTGGTGCAATTGTTGAGTGCCGGTGCTGATAAGCAACGAGACAAGATTTTGTGGGCACTGAAAAAAGTGCTTCCTGGGAAAGACATTTTTGAACGCAGCGATGTGGATGTGCGTGCAAAAGAAGGGTTGGAACCCCTAGTGCAGACGCTTCATGGAGACCCGGAACCGGTGGTCACTATTCTCGAGAATGGTATTCAGATCCAGGTAGACATTCGCAACGGCCATAAAACCGGTTTTTACCTCGATCAACGTGATGCCCGTGCCGCTGCCGGCCGCTACGCCAAAGATAAAGAGGTGCTGAACTGTTTCAGTTATACCGGTACATTCTCGTGCTATGCGTTACAAGGCGGCGCGAAACATGTCACCAATGTGGATGTATCTGATCCTGCACTCGCTCTTGCAGCCAAACACCTTGAAATCAATGAGCTCGACAGTGCGCGTTGCGACATGGTGAACGGTGATGTGTTTCAGGTTCTGCGCAAGTATCACGAAGAACAGCGCCAGTTTGATATGGTGATCCTCGACCCGCCCAAATTTGTCGACAGCAAAGCGTCGCTGGGCCGTGCATCAAGAGGCTACAAAGACATTAACATGTACGGAATGCACGCGGTGAAATCAGGCGGATTACTGCTGACATTCAGTTGTTCGGGCCTGATGCCAGCCGATTTATTTCAGAAGATTGTGGCCGATGCCGCGCTGGATGCCGGCAAGACAATTAAGATAGTTGAACGCCTGACGCAGGCAAAAGACCACCCGGTGATAGGAACGTATCCGGAAGGCTACTACCTAAAAGGGTTGGTATGCGAAGTAACTGATCTGTGATCAGTTACTTCATTTCTGAGATTTCCACACCGATAATACAGCTTTCTTCGGTTTCCGGAACACAGCGAACCACGGTTGCCAGTGCGGATAACGATGGAATTTGCGAGCTGTTAGAGTCTATAGATACATTTACCTGTGTACCCACCTCTATAGACGGCTCTTCTACTTCCAAAGACATTCCAGTCGCGCTGATGTCTTTACATACAGCTTGGTGAGTCCGGCTCGATTCTTCATCGTTGATTTGAACCTGACAGGGTGAATTCACCATCATTCTGAAAAAATTTCTTTTATCGTCGTATCCCAACACGTTTACTTCTCCCAACCTCAGTTACAACTTAATAAAGTACCCATCTCTTATAGGACGGGACCCTGCTTATGTCAACTTAGTTTACCCGCTAATAGCGCAAAGTTTGATATGCGAAAGAATATGATGGTATATCCCTCACCCCTTTAAATTAAAGGTGCGATAGCACTCTTACTTTATTACTAGAAATTCTCCAATGCATTCAATACCCGTTTGGCTGAAACGGGATAAGCCGTTCCTAGCTGTTGAGCAAACAATGACACTCTGAGTTCTTCAATCATCCAGCGAATTTCAGCCAATTCTGCAGGCACTTTATCCGCCGGGAATTTATTGCACGCTTTTTTATACGCCGCTTCTGCCTTCTCAACGGTATGCTGATGCATGCGATCTTTATTCGGATCGATAGGCAGCTTCTCAAGACGACGGGCGAGCCCCTTGATATAACGGTTCCAGTCGCTCAGTCGTTGTCTTCCAAGACCGGTAACGAATCCAGGGTAAACCAGTGTGCCAAGATGCTGTTTTACATCGCCCAATGCGCTAACCATGTTCAGCGGCACGTTTCCTTTCATTTGTTTCTGACACTGGTGTGCCAACGTGAGGCCTTCCTCGACTTGTTTCGCGATATCCAGCACCACGTCGTTAATTTCTGCACGCACAACATCCAAACAGGCTTTAAACGTGTCTGCGTCACGAACCTCAGAGTTGTGTTCTTGCATAAAGCGGCGAGTTAAGTCATCGATTCCAGCCAAAATACAATCATCAATCAGGGCTTTAATCTGACCAAACGGATTAAAGTACAATCCCAACTTGGCTTTATTCGGTAACTTACTTTGCAAATAACTCAGCGGCGATGGCATTGCATTTCGAATCAGTACGTTGACACCACGTCGATGTTCAGCACGGGCTTTGTCAGCTTCATCCACCAGCACGATGTCAACTTTATCACCTTGTGGTACCAGAGCAGGAAATGCTTGCACCTCAAAGCCGCCCATCTTTTGGGTGAAGGTGGCTGGCAGTTTATCAAAGTCCCATTCTTGTAAGCCTTTACGCTCAAGTTCTGGTGTCGCTGCTTTTTCAAAGGTCGCTTTAACCTGCCCCTGACATTGCTTTTTCAGCGCTTCGAGGTCGTCACCTTGCTCAATCACTGCGCCTTTGCCATTGACTACGGCAAAATGCATTTTCAGGTGACGTTCCAACTGATCGGTTTGCCACTCCTCTTCCTCTATTGTGACACCTGTCATTCGGCGAAGTTTGTCAGATAGCGCCTGCAATATCGGTACAGGTTGCCCTTGCTTATCAAACTGATTGATATCTTCCAGACAAGCGTCAGCATAGTTGGGGGCCGGCACAAAATTCTTGCGTAAGCGTTTTGGTAGGCCGCGAATAAGGCTCACGATAAGTTCATGACGCAAACCCGGTACCAGCCAGTCGAAGCCTTTTTCACTCACCTGATTCAGAATCGGTAATGGAATTGTAACGGTAACCCCATCGTCTTTGGCGTTTGGCTCGAAATGATAGCGTAAGGGTAAGGTAATGGTGCCTTGCTTCCACACATCCGGAAACGCATTGGCAGTAGCTTGACCTGGCTGCTGGCGATACACGTCGTCTTCGGTAAACGCTAGTACCGACTTGTCCGGCTGCTTTTGCCACCATTTCCTAAATGCCGCTTCGTTGTTCACGTCAACCGGCAAGCGCATGGCATAGAAGTTAACCAGCAATTCTTCGTCTACCAGAATGTCACGGCGACGGGTTTTCTTTTCCAGCTCATCAACCTGCTCGAGCAGCGCTTGATTGTCCTGCAACACCTTGTCATTCAGCTTGGTGTCACCCTCAATCAGGGCGTGGCGGATGAATAAATCTTGCGACACATGGGCGTCGATTTTGCTGTACACCACTGAACGTTTCGGCACGATGGGTAGGCCAAACAGCGTCACTTTTTCAAACGCGATCACCGCACCTTGTTTTTTCGACCAGTGCGGCTCGGAATAGCTCGATTGCGTCACGTGTTTTGCTATCGGTTCTACCCAGGCAGGATCGATCTTCGCATTCATGCGAGCGAATAAACGGGACGTTTCCACCAGCTCTGCAGCCATGATCCACTTTGGCTGCGCTTTTGATAGTCCCGAGCCCGGGAAAATCATGAATTTGGTATTGCGTGAGCCTAAATATTCCCGTTCTTTGTCTTTCATTCCAAGATGCGATAGCAAGCCACTGCATAGCGCCTGATGCACAGACTGGAAATCTGCTTCCTGTTTACTGATCCCAAGACCAATTTCGGCCACTGATTTTTTCAACTGGCTGACAATGTCTTGCCATTCACGCATGCGCAGGTAATTAATAAAATTCGTCTTACACCATTTACGCAATTGATTATTGGTCAGTACAGCCTGCTGCTCGCGGAACGCCTGCCACAGATTAAACAGACTGATAAAATCGGAATCTTTGTCGCGGTGTTCGTTATGCTTCTCATCGGCCTGCTGACGTTTCTCTTGTGGCCGCTCACGGGGATCTTGAATAGATAAACCGGCAGCGATAACCATCACTTCCCGCAGTGCATTGGTGCGCCCGGCTTCAATCACCATGCGAGCATAACGAGGATCGATAGGTAAACGGGCAATATTACGACCCATTTGCGTGAGTTTCGGCTGCCCTTTGCTACGAGCTATGGCTTGAATTTCTTCCAGTAAACGGAAACCGTCGGTGATATTACGACTGTCTGGCGGCTGTACAAACGGGAACGCGCCGATGTCACCTAAGCCCAGTGCCAGCATCTGAAGAATAACCGACGCCAGATTAGTACGTAGAATTTCCGGATCGGTAAATTCCGGTCTGCCAAGGTAATCGTCCTCGCTGTATAAGCGAATACAAATACCATTAGAAACACGGCCACATCGTCCGGCCCGCTGGTTCGCGGAGGCCTGGGAAATCGGCTCAATGGGAAGGCGCTGTACTTTGCTTCTGGCACTGTAGCGAGAAATCCGCGCGGTACCCGGATCAATAACATACTTAATACCCGGAACGGTGAGCGAGGTTTCGGCCACGTTGGTGGCAAGTACAATACGCTGGCCACTGTGAGACTGAAAAATACGGTTCTGTTCAGCTGCCGACAAACGGGCATAAAGCGGCACGATTTCCGTATTACGGTATTTTTGTTTTTCCAATGCGTCCTGGGTATCGCGGATATCACGCTCACCACTTAAAAACACCAGGATGTCGCCGGGGGCTTCATTGCGTAGTTCATCTACGGCAGCGACAATGGCTTCAGTTTGATCAGCATCATCGTTACGATCTTCGGGATCGTGATAGCGAATTTCTACCGGATAGGTCCGACCGCTCACTTCCACAATGGGCGCATCGTTAAAGTGTCGGCTGAACCGTTCTGGATCGATGGTCGCCGAGGTGATAATAAGCTTCAGCTCCGGACGCTTGTCGAGAAGCTGTCGCAGATAACCCAGCAAAAAGTCGATGTTCAAACTACGTTCGTGGGCTTCATCGATAATGATGGTGTCGTACTGATTAAGGAAGCGGTCCTGCTGCATTTCAGCCAGTAGCATACCGTCAGTCATCAGTTTCACGTAGCTGGCATCGCTGACCTGATCGGAAAAGCGAATTTTAAAACCGACTTTGTCACCCAGCGGCGTTTTCAGTTCTTCCGCAATACGGCTAGCCACGCTGCGGGCCGCCAGTCGTCGTGGTTGGGTGTGGGCAATCATGCCGTTTATGCCCCGCCCTAATTCGAGACAAATCTTCGGCAACTGAGTGGTTTTACCTGAACCGGTCTCACCGGCAACAATCACAACCTGATGGGCTTCGATAGCGGCTTTGATGTCGTCTTTTTTATCGCTCACCGGCAGCGGCGGATACTCAATCTCTGGCAGGTTATCTGCCCGCCACTGACGACGTGTTTTCGAATCTTCAATGCGCTGAGTCACATCAGCAACAGCTTCACCCGCTTTGGGCGACTTTTCTTTAATCAGTGAAGACACTTTTTGCAGTCGACGACGCAGAGGGAAGCGGTCGGCCAGCATACAGTGTGATAATTCATTAAACAGCGAAGAAACTGACGGTGCGGCAGGTTCTGAAGACAAGACACTTTCCTTACAACAAGACTAATCAGTAATTTTGGTCGTTCCGGATAATTACGACAAAAAAGACGAATAGTTTATCACAATGTCACACCGCATAAAGACGCATGTCGTAAAACACTGTGTCGTTATCATTCGGCCTGAAAGACACGGCACGCTGCGTTTAGTGACCTCTGAGTTCGCTAGGAGTACGCCCGGTCCAGCGTTTTACAGCCCGGCGAAAATTGGTTAGGTCGGAAATGGCCATGTTCAGCGCGCTTTGCTCGTTAGTTAATCGGCAAATGCGCAGTAAAAATACCGCCTGTTCACGGCGCACTTCGTCGTTGAGTGCAGAAAAGGTGGTATTACATTCTTTAAGTTTACGTTTTAGCGTGGCGGGGCTTATATCAAGGGCTTGAGCCACGTCCAGCGCAGCAATCTGAGGGTTACGCGTAACTATATTTCTAATAATTTGCGGTAACAAGCCCCCTACTTTTCGCGTTTTTGCGAAATGGTGAACCGAAGCCATAAGCAAAAAGCCGTCGGCCCTGGAAAACGGTTCAACCAATGCGTTTTCAGGAACAGTCACACTAAAACAAGGTGAATCGAAATGTAACTTTCGACCCAGATACATTTCGAATTCTGCGATGTGTCTGGGGCGGCTGAAAGGGAAATGGAAGGTTAGCGGTAACCGGTGACCACACCACAGTTTACTGAGTGAGACCATGGCTGAACAAACAATCATCGATGCAATACCAAACGCTTTGTGATGGCCAGCGGCATCTCTAAACGTGAACAATCTGGCACTGCCCTGACGATACTCACCAAATGATACCAGTGGGCATACCTGATTAACAAAGGCCGACAGTAGCCGTAAAGCCTGATTTAAATCGCGGCTGTAACCCAGGGCATTCAAAAACCCTTTGTTGTGTGACGTTGCCAACGCTTGTCCAATAACAAACCCTAGCTCTCTTGCACCGCTCAGTTTTTCCGCATTAACCAGTAATGCGGCCAATTGCAGCGCCGACACCTTTCCGTTATCCCGGATGTCTGCTTCAAATATCCCTGTACCGCGCAGTAATTTATGTTCAGCCACGCCCCGGGAGCGACAAATATCGACCACGACCTGGCATAGCGGCTGCGCAGGAATATACCGTGTGTCCTGAGCTATCACCCTGTTAGACATCATTAATTGCCATTTACTCATGCAGCGTGGAAGTCCCGGCTGTTGAGTCGGCTTTGCAGCATACACAGTAGATTATCGGCATTAGTGCCATCGTTAATATTCAACACTGACACCCGGGCAGACTGGAACAATGCCGTGGTATTTGCCCCGCATTTAAACGCGAGATGACGTATGGATACCTGAATATCACTCGCTAATCTTGTTGCGGATTCACAGGATAGTTCCGGCATTAGGAACACAAATCTGTCACCGGCAAAACGGCACACGAGATCCGATGCTCTGACATGCATTATTAGTAAGCGGGCTATGTCTTGTAAGAAACGATCACCTTCCTGGTAACCGTGATTTTCGTTGAACGACGAGAATCTATTAATATCCAGCATCATCACACAGCCGCTAAGCTGATGAGATTTGGCATCGTTCACCCGCGCCCGCCAATAGTCGGCCTGATAAAGCTGAGTCACCGGATCGATTTGCTCGTGATTCCGATACGACCACTCTCTGCGCTCAAGCTGGCGATTCAGCGCCTTTTGTTCCTTATGCCAGCCTATGAGTGCCGCCGACATCACCACCATGCCAAAAGCAGCTGGCATGGATTCAAGCATACTCAACCATTCATGGGCAGCCGAGTAGCTCATACTCTCATCGAGAAAATCGAGTAATGCGGTAAAAGCAAAGCAATTGAGTCCTGCCACTAACAAGGTGGTTACCCTGCCCGGCGGACGACTGATGATCGCGGCGACGATCCAGGTTAAAGCGAACAACAATACGCAGCCTTCGCCAAGTACATCAAACCAATCGATTTCTGCTGCAGGACGCAATACACCGTGGGATAAACTTAAGTACACAGCAATGCTCTGCGCGCCTACACTGGCACCAATCAGATGACTCTGTCGGTAACGATATACAGGATTCATAATACCTCGATTAATACAACCATCAGGCTGGCTGTCATGGTGACTTGATTCGATTTAGCAGACTTAATATCTTGCCAGCCTGACAAAGAACAGGGTCATATTGGCTCATGAATGTGACAATCCCATGATAACTTTCTCGCCTAAACCGTGAATTTTCCTAAAAAGCGCTATGACATCAGCATGTTAGCGAAGGGTCATTTAGGCTCACGCTTTTACCAAAAACACAGAATTTTATTAAAAACAGTGATTTATGACAGTCTCTGTCACGTTTAAGTCACAAATTTGTCATCAACAGTTTTTAGCGTAGCGGCCAGCATTTTGACTCAACAATAAACTTCTTTGCAGGAACGCTCACATGCCACGTCTTTCGAAACTGACTCAACATTGCCTTGCAGCACTCAGCTTAAGCACTTTTGCACTTACTGCTAATGCCGGTGAAATTGCCGGCCAGCTGACCAATAATGACAACAGCCGGGTTTTCGCCGGCGCTCAGGTGAAAATCCAAGAACTGAATCTCACTACGGAATCTCGCCGCGATGGCACGTTTCGTTTTACTGCACTCCCTGCAGGAACCTATACGCTTCATATCAGCTACCTGGGCGCTCAGCCGGTAACAGAAGTGGTTTCGGTAACTGAAGACGGTGTTGTCACCCCGGTCATTTCATTGTCTGACAACGGCAAAGCCATTGCTGATATTCTGGTGAAGGGTCAACGCAGCGGCCAGGCCAGCGCCATTAACCGTCAGCGCGTATCAGATAGGATCTCCTCGGTTGTTTCTGCCGATGCCATTGGACAATTTCCCGATCAAAACGCCGCAGAAGCCTTACAGCGCCTACCTGGCCTTTCCATCGAGCGAGACCAGGGCGAAGGCCGGTTTGTTGGCATTCGCGGTATCGATCCTAACCTGAACAACGTGACCATCAACGGCCTGAACATCCCTTCTCCGGAGTCTGGTGTACGTTCTGTCGCCCTCGATGTTATTCCTTCTGAACTGATTCAAACCCTGGAAGTGTCTAAATCTGTTACACCAGACATGGATGCCGATGCGATTGGTGGTTCCGTTGAAGTAAAAAGTGTCAGCGCATTTGATTATCAGCAAGACACCGCAAAACTGACCCTGCAGGCCAGCCACAATGAGCTGGTAGATGAAACAAGTCCTAAGGTTTCTGGCAGCTACACACATCGTTTCAACGAGTCGTTTGGTGTTGCTGCTGCGTTGTCCTGGTTTGAGCGCGACTTTGGCTCAGATAATGTGGAAAGTAACGGTGACGACGAAGTAGAACAACGTGATTATCAAATCACCCGGGAACGTCTGGGCGCAGCGGTTAACTTTGATTTCCGTCCAGACTTCAACAATCAATACTTCCTGCGCACGCTGTACAGCGAATTCTCTGATGACGAATTCCGTCAGGCTAACGTTTTCACTTTCGACGGCGAAGACTCTGAAATCGAGCGTGAGAGTAAAGACCGTAAAGAAACCCAAACCATTCTTACTATCGCCGCAGGTGGTGAGCACCAGTTGGACAACTGGGATATTAACTGGCAGTTGGGTTATGCAAAATCTGACGAAGATGAGCCAGGCGGCGTTTACTATGTGTTTAAGCAAGACAACAGCAGTATTTCAGCCGATCTCGACACCATGAAGCCCCAGGTTCAGCAAAATGCTGAAGCCATGGACTTGTCACTCTACGACCTAGACGAAATCAGTTATGAAGATAATTACACCAAAGATGTTGAGAAAAGCGCCAAAATTGACTTCATTCGTTCCGTGCAATTGGGTGACTACGCGGGTGAATTTAAGTTTGGTAGTAAGTACCGTTCCCGGGAAAAAGATCGCGACAGTGGCATCTATATTTATGACGGCGATTTTGAAGGCATCACCGGAGAGGCTTTCGCAGCCGCGCAGCCAGACTGGAACATTGGCAACTTTGGCGATGGCCTGAACCGCGGAGCCCTGCGCAGCAACTTTGAGGCTAACCGCAACGCACTGGAACTGGCCGAGTTAGACTCGGAAGTTGAATCCAATGGTGCGTCTTACGTGAATAAAGAGGACATTTTTGCCGCCTACGCCATGTTAACCGCCGACATTGACGCACTACGTGTTGTCGCCGGTTTGCGCTACGAAAAAACCGACTTCAGCACCAACGGCATGCGTGTAGAGCTGGTAGAAAACGAACAGACCGACGTTGAAGAAGTCATTAACACACCGTGGAATTCAGATCGTGATTACGATTACTGGCTACCCAGTGTAAACCTGCGCTACGACTTGAATGACAAAGTGGTTTTGCGTGGTGCTTATACACAAACCATTGCCCGCCCAAAATTTGAGGACGTGGCCGCTTTCCAAATTATCGAAACCAAAACAGAAGAAGACGGCGACAGCTTCGTGACAGTTCGTGAAGCTGAAGTGGGTAATCCTGAATTACAGCCATACGAATCAGATAACTTTGATTTATCAGTAGAATATTACCCTGGCGCTATCGGTGTGGTATCTGCCGGATATTTCTACAAAGATATCGACAATTTTGTGGTTTATGCCGACGTTGCCGGTACTGAAGGTTGGGAAGGTTATGATGAAGTCATACAGCCGTTGAATGGCGAATCTGCCAGTCTGCATGGTTTGGAATTATCATGGGTAAAAGCCTTCGATAACGGCTTTTTAGTATCTGCTAACGGCACCTTCTCAAATTCCGATGCGACCACGCTGGTTGACGGTGAGCGCTTTGAAACCAGTTTACCTAATCAGTCTGACCGTATTGGCAATCTCACGTTAGGTTATGAAAATAATCTGGTGAGTCTGCGTTTAACCATGACGTACAAGAGCGAGAACTTTGAGGAAATTGATGGCGATATGCTGCGCATGGAAGACGATCATCACCAACTCGATTTTTCCGGCAAGTACTATATCAACGACGATATGATGTTGTATCTCAATGGTGTGAACCTCACTGATGAGCCATATTACAACTATTTCGACCAGCGTAACCGCAATGCACAGTATGAAGAGTACGGCCGCACTTTTGAAATTGGCTTTACCTGGCAGATGTAAAACGCCGGCAGATGCGGCCGCTGGTCGCATCTGATCTCTCATAGATTTATCGTTTTCTCATAACATTAACCGAGACTTCCAGTGAAAAATACCTTCTTCCCCCTTTCCTTTTTATTCTCCAGTTTGCTCCTCGCACCTTGTAAAGTAATGGCTGACGATGTGTTCGCAATCGCAGAGCCTCAGGCGTTTTCTGTAAATGGTGCTCAGCTCACCCCGCTAGCAATGAATGAAAAGCTTTTCTACCTGGTGACCAGCGAAACCGAAGGTTTAATCCTTACCAATGAAAAAGAACAGCCTGTTGCGACCCTGGCCGGTCACTTCGCTCAGTCCGATGTGCTCGTCACCGACAGCGGCTTTATCGTTGCAGCACTCAACAACGATACCTATGGTGTTGAATTGTTCCGTTATACATTCGCCAATCATGCATTTTCCCCGCTCACCACGGTAAATGCAGGCTCCGCAGATTTGGAAGCCGTCTGCCTGTCATCGGTAAACGACAAACTTAATTTGATCACGGGTGATGCCCTCGGCCGCATGCAGCAGTTCTGGCTTGAACACGACAAAAACATTGCCATGCGTACAGTAAACGTGGGGACCGGGCTGAAAAACTGTCAAATCGACTCGATGAATGGAAAGGTATTGCTAGCAGATGAAAACGTGGGCTTGTGGCAGTATGACAATTCAGTAGAAGCCGGTGATGGCCGTGATCTGATTACTTTACCCGATATGGCGGGCATAGAAGGCGTTGGCGTTTATAACGGCCTAACAATGCTGGTATCACCAGATATCAACGCCGTAGGGATATTGCAAGATTCGACCATTAACTGGACCACCACCAACGGCGATCACAAATGGGAAACCATCCGGTTTACGGCATACAACGATAACGCAATTATAGGCCTGTACGACGATAAAACGGAATCCCTTTATACCGTGCGCTTCGCCCTGCCCGCCGAGGCGGAACCCAAAGTTTCCACAAGCGCGAGAGTCGACGCCTACCTTACTGCCTTCGCGCAAACCGATACCGTTGCACGATTTGGCGATGCTGCTGACGATCCGGCGATCTGGTATTTGACCGATTCGCCGGAGAAGTCCATCATATTGGGTACCGATAAAAAAGGTGGGTTGGACTTGTTTGATTTATCCGGCAAACGTTTACAGCATTTGCCTGTTGGCAGGGTGAACAATGTGGATGTGCGTACCCATTGGCAGACAAAGCAAGGTACGTTCGACATCGCCGCTGCATCGAACCGCACTAGCCGTACCGTTGATATTTTTTTACTCGATGCTGATACCCGCACGGCAAGCACCGCGAGTAAGCTAAAATCTAATTTGAATGATTTGTATGGCCTATGTATGTATCACAGTGACAAAGGTGAACTGGACGTACTGGTTAACGATACCGACGGTCACGTTGAACGCCACCGTTTAACGATGCAAAACGATAGCATCACCAGCCGAATTATTGATACCTTTACCGTGCCTTCACAGCCTGAAGGTTGTGTGGCTGATGACGAAACTGGCATGCTGTATTACGGCGAAGAAGATAAGGCGGTGTGGATACGTGATCTAAATAATATCGACGCCACACCGCGCATACTCGCTCGCGTTGGCGGACCTATCCAAGATGATATCGAAGGCATGTCGTTGTTCGATGTAGATGGCGAGCGCTATCTCATCATTTCGAGCCAGGGTAATCATCGCTATGGCGTGTTCAGTACCAAAGACCATCGCTTGTTGGGCACGTTTGCGATTGCTGCAGACACAGATGCGGGAATAGACGGCGTGTCTGAAACCGATGGGCTGGAAAGTTTGTCAGTATCTTTTGGAGAAAGCTTACCGGAAGGTCTGCTGGTGGTGCAGGATGGCCATAACGTTATGCCTTCGCAACAGCAAAATTTTAAGCTAGTATCGGGCTATCAACTGGCCGAATTTATTCGCCAGTACCGCTAAATAAAGTGATTCTATTTAGAAAAACAAAGCCGGCTCGCAACTGCGATCCGGCATTTCTATTTAGCTGGCAATGCGGCTGTAACCCGATTCCAATTGCTTATCGATAGCCCGGAGGATGGCCGCACGGTTTATTACGCCTACCAGTACGCCATCTTCATCGATAACCGGAAACACCCGTGGTCGTTCGGCAATGAGGCGCTGGGCAACTTCAAGCACAGAATCCCAGGGTTTTACCGCGCTTATTGTGGTTTGCATGATGTCTTTCACCCGACAAACCTGTTCACGATAATAAGTCGATTCAATCATTTGTTTGAGACAATCCTGCTCAGACAAAAAACCGACAACCTGCCCTTTACTATCTTGAACGGCTCCCCCTGTTTGTTTGCTGGCCAGCAATGTCTCCACCGCGGCTGCTACCGTCATTTCTTCGGTTAACTTCACCGGATGATGGTTCATATAATCGCTTACTTGCAAAGATTCCATATTTAGCCTCCAGTCCGCCACATTAGCGCTTTCTTTCAGCCTAGACGCTGTTATCAGGTTATGCGAGTTGCCAGCCGCCAAATCTCACATTTTTTTTACAAGTCGGCCCATTCACCATAAATTCCAACAGAAAGCTTACCGTGCTTATCAATTTTGGCCCGATACATTCCCGCAGAATTAAACGGCGTCGCAATGTTACCCTCGTGGTCGATGGCGATAATGCCGCCGTCCCCGCCCACCGGTTTTAGTACATCAAAAATAACGGTATCAGACGCGTCTTTAAGACTCATATTCTGGTACTTCATACGCGAGCAAATATCTGCCGCCACGTGATAGCGGATAAAGTACTCACCGTGTCCCGTTGCAGACACCGCACAGCTGTCGTTATCTGCCCAGGTTCCGGCACCAATCACAGGCGAATCGCCGATGCGGCCGTAACGCTTGGCGGTCATTCCGCCGGTGCTAGTGCCGGCGATGAGGTTACCTTCGGCATCCAGTACCACTGCGCCAACCGTACCAAAACGTTCGTTGCCTTGCTGATCGCCGTATAACCCCGCATTTTCCATGCGCTGTTTTACTTTTTTCAACGACTCAAAACGGCGTTCCGTATCAAAAATGTGGTTATCCACCTGCTCTAAACCTTGCTCTTTGGCGAAGGTTTCGGCTCCTTTACCAGATAGCATCACATGTGGCGACTGATGCATAACGGCGGCTGCCGCTGCAATGGGACTACGAATGGTTTTCACACCCGCTACAGCGCCTGCATTTCGCGTACTGCCATGCATGAGCGACGCATCTAGTTCATGTTCACCTTTCCAGGTATACACCGCACCAATACCGGCATTAAAAAGCGGTGAGGTTTCCAGGATCTGAATGGCGGCGATTACGGCCTTTTCGCCCGGCTCGCCCTTTTCTAGAAGGGCATACCCGGTAGATGCCGCTTCTGCCAGCTTCGCTTTATAAGCTTGCTCAAGTTCCGGGGTAAAATTCTCTTTTAAAATAGTGCCTGCACCACCGTGAATAACAATGGCAACGGGCTTTTCGGCAGCTACGGCTGGGGTAAGTAAATTAGCGGCACCGAATAAAACGGCGGTTATGACTGCTTTCATGTGTGAATCCTTTATTATTGTTGAGTTATTAACCGAATTGGTGTGTCAGCCAGCCCCTTCGGCTAGCATGGTGAAAACGGCGCTGGTATAGTGCCTGCGCACAGTAATAACACAATGGACATGCATTACCAATGACACAAAACACGCCTTCCCTGCTATGGTACGATTTTGAAAGTTGGGGGGCCAACCCACTCAAAGACAGTCCTTGCCAGTTTGCCGCAATACGTACAGATATGGCACTGAATGTCGTTGGTAAACCCATCAATATCATGGCGCAAATCGCCAACGATACGCTTCCGCATCCACAAGCCTGCCTGATCACCGGACTCACCCCCCAGCAATCACTTCGTGATGGCATGACAGAGGCTGAATTCGCACGCAAAATTGCCGAGCAGATGAGTCAGCCAAATACCTGTGTGGTGGGTTATAACAGTATCCGGTTTGATGATGAGATGACCCGCAGTCTGTTGTATCGCAATTTTTATGACCCCTATAGCCGTGAATGGCGAAATGGCAACTCCCGCTGGGATATTATCGATCTTGCCCGTGCGTGCTACGCCCTGCGACCTGATGGCATTACCTGGCCTACCCGGGAAGATGGCAGTCCGATATTTAAGCTTGAAGCCTTAACCAAAGCCAATGATCTCGAACATGGCCAGGCCCATGATGCGTTGTCTGACGTGAGAGCAACCATTGCGCTGGCTAAGCTTATTAAACAACACCAGCCGAAACTCTATGACTACGCGTTTAGTTTACGCAGTAAGCAAAACGTCATGAAACAAATTGACGTGACTCAACCATCGGTGGTGTTACATGTTTCTTCCAGGCTGCCTGCTTCACAGGGCTGTACCACCTGGGTCATGCCCGTAGCGATGCACCCAACCAATGCCAATGCGATTATTACGGTGGACTTGTCGCAGCCTGTCGATATGCTCCTTGAAGATGACGCAGAGACCTTGCGGGAAAAGCTGTACACGAGCGCAGAGGATCTTGGCGATACGCCCCGCCCCGGGCTCAAACTGATTCATATTAATCGCTCTCCGTTTGTTACCACGGCGAAAGCGATGACCGAAGAGAACGCCGCCCGTCTAGGCTTGAATCGTGAGCAGTGTTTGCAAAACTACAAAATCTTAGCCAACTATCCGAATCTGCAGGCGAAACTTTCCAGCGTTTACAATCAGCCTTATGAAGAAAGTGACGATGATGCAGACTATACGCTTTATAGTGGCGGTTTCCTCTCCGATGCAGACCGACGTTGGTGTGACGAAGTACGTGAAACACCACCTGAACTGCTTGATCGTTTGAGCGAGCAAACGCAAAACCCAACATTACGCACATTATTATTTCGCTATCGTGCGCGTAACTTCCCCTCAACCCTCACAGCCGATGAGCTTCATCGCTGGCAGGCCCATAGACAGTACCGTCTTACCGACAAAGATTCACCGGCCACAATTACCCTGGAGCCGTTTTTAATGGAACTGGAACAGCTGGCGCATGAGCATGAAAATGATCCCGATAAACAGGCGATTTTGCGTGCACTTTACACTTACGCGCAAAACCTTTGACGGAAACGCAAAAAAGCCGATAGAGTAAGCCTAAGGTCATGAATAAATGTAAAGACTTAGCGGCATGATGCCGATAGGTATGAAGCGCAGCAGTATTGTGGATAAAACATGAAAGGAATTGCTTTCAATTATAATAGCGACACGCAGTATGTTTCACTTATTTTGCTTCCTGGGGACATGGAAAAGGAGGCGGATATGGACTGGATCAAAAACGCATTGCAAGAAAATGGTTACGGTGATTTTTACCTGTCGCAAAAGGCGTTGAAATCTGCCTGTGATAAAGCGAATTTGTGTTTTAAAACCGGTGACAAAACGGAAGTGTCTGCTGAAATCGCCCAACTGCGCCATGCAGAAGTCGACTTCACCATTAGTGAAGATAACCTCTCTGCGACTTTGCGCCTTACCACACCCTATGGTGGCCGTATGCCTAACGCGATCACCATTCGCAATCTGGCTTATAAAAACCGTATCACCCGCGGTGTCGGCATGCGCCATATTAATAACCTGCTGAAAGCTGCTGAGCGTGCCGAACCCGGAAAAGTATTTGAAGAAATCATTGCCAAAGGATTGCCGCCGCGCACGGGTAAAGGTTGTCGGTTTATTCCGCTGGTGCCCAATGCTTTAGAACGTATCTTACGCCCTCAACTTGATGAGAACAGTAAATCGGATCTGCGAAATTTAGGCGACGTCATTTGCGTGAAAACAGGCACGCCTGTGCTAAGACGTACCCCCCCGACGCAAGGCCGCAAAGGTTTCGATGTTAGAGGCAACGTGCTCTATCCCAAACCCGGCGAATGGACAGATTTTAAAATGGGCACGGGTACCAAGGTGTGCGAAGAGGATGACAATATCCTGCTGGCAACTAAATCCGGTATGCCTAAATACAATGACCTGCGAATGAACATTGATGAGACCTTCATTTGTAATGGCGTGAATGTGGGCACGGGTCATGTTACCTACGATGGTGCGGTGCTGGTAAATGGTGACGTGGCAGAGAACATGCGTATTAAAGCCACCAAAGACATCACAATTAACGGCTTTGTCGAATCCGCGACTATCGAGGCTGGTGGCGATATCATTATTACCGAAGGTGCCATGGGTAAGGTGACATCCAACACCGATGGCTACGGCTGCGTGCTTATTGCTGGCGGTAGCATCCATGTTCAGCATGGTCAGGGTATTGAAATTAAAGCCGGTAAAAACCTGACTGTTGGTCGTCAGTTGGCCTACAGTAAAGTGCAAAGTGGCGGTTCTGTCACCGTGGGTAATATCCAGAAGCCCATGGGCAATTTGTTTGCCTGCGACATTACGTGTCAGGATAAAGTCGAAGCAGGCACCTTAGGGGCTATCTCGGGTAGCACCCTGAAAGTTGATTTTTCTGATGGCATGAGTGCCCTGCTTGAACGAAAAGAGTCAACAGAGGAATTGCTTCGACAACTCAGAGAAAACAATTCCCGCCATCGTGAAAAACTCAATGTGATTACCAATCGCATTTTACACAAAGGGTTAGAAAACAAAGTCAGCGAGGCAAAAAGTTTACTTACCAATGAAAATGCTTTACTCAATTGGTTAGAACAAAAGGCAGCAGAACTGGCTTCCATGAAAGAGGAATATCAGCGCCGCATTTGTTTAAAAGCGAATAAGCGGATATACGCCGGTGTATCGGCAAAATTAAACAACAGAAACTGGCGTTCAGAACGGGAATATGAACGCTGTCGTATTCGCTACGAAGGTCATAAATGGCACTACGAGCCTGACACCTCAGCCTGATAAAAGCTACCAGACCGACCTATTCAGACACCATGACACAGTTCCCGCCCTGGCGACGGGAAGCACTGATAGCCCGGTGCAAATCGTCGCTCCATTCCTGGTACGTTTGGCCATTCTGAAGCTCTGCTACGCCAATATAATACGTATTCGCAGGCTCTGATTCATCGATTAACATAGAAAGCAGACGTTGCGCTAGGTGACGTGCTGCAGCAAGTTCTGTTTGCGGGCAGAGGATCACAAATCGGTCTGGCTCACTTCGCCCCGCTATGTCTACATCTCTCACCGTCGACAAACAAAGTGATGCCAGCTTTTTACACAGCGCATCACTTGATGGGCCCGCCGATAGCGGCTTTTGGCCGACCATAATATTTACAGCGATAAGCGTACACGGCGAATGGAAACGTTGGAACCGTGAAATTTCTTCTTCACATTTTTGCAGTACATAGTTTCGGTTATACAAACCGGTCACGGCATCACGGGTGGAGAGAAACTCCAGTGTTCGGTTTCTCTCTAATAACGAGGACTGCAAAATTTCGATTTCTTCGTCTTTGTAAGCGATTTCGCGTCGATACTGTTTCAATAAACGCTTGCGCCATCCTATAAAACCAATAAGTGCCAAACCGAGAAAAGCCACGGTGATTACCTGGACGTAACGGGTTTGTTTTACCTGTCGGACTGAATTCCATCTTTTATAAATCTCAACCCGGCGAACTTCTGGAATTGCATCAATGGCTTTGTTTAGCTTTGGCAGTAATTCTGAATAGTTTTTATTCACGCCAAAAGACAACATATCAAACGGCTCCGCAAAGCCCACGATCTTCAAATCAGTCAGGTCGTTCGCATTTATGGCTGAATAAACGCCCATGAGTGAACCGACCATGAGGTCAATATCTCCGGAAGCCAGTTTGTTCAGACCATCCAGTTCCGAGTCAACATACTCAGTAAGAATTTCTGGATAGTATCTCGCCAAGTATTCGGCATGACGATACCCGCTAACAATGCCTACCACCCGATTTCCAACAGCCTCAAAACCTTGGAGCATAGGCGTATTGTCTTGACCGATAATCACATTAGGCACTTCAAGATAAGGATGCGAAAAAAGGAGAAAATGACTTCGGCTGGGGGTACGATTGATCATAGTAGTCACCATACAGCCACCGGACTCTACAGCCGCCATGGTGTCTTGCCAGTTTTCGGTAGGAACCAGCTTGAATTTGTAGCCGGAAAGCTTACTGATAAGAGACAAATAATCAGCTGAAATGCCTATGTGCTGACCATTCCGCAATGCTTCGTAGGGCATCCAGTCTGGATCGATACAATAAGTCACTGTGTCTATTTCTGTTTGTGCAGCGAGTGTTTGACAAACAAACATCATCGAAAACACAAAAGCAAAACACAATTTGGCGAAACGCTTCAACAAAAACAACCTCTTAGAAAATTACAGCGACAACCTTATCAGTATCTCTTATCAATACGCACTAACGCAATGCTACTTTTTGAGAGTTAATATTGTAGTGACAAAAATGACAAATAAGTATTACTTTAATCGAATCATCTAGTCTATTCAAAGCAGGTATTAGACGCATAAAAAAACCTCCCGAAGGAGGTTTTTTAAAAATAAAACTTGCAGCAATTAAGCGCGGCGACGTGCAACCAAACCACCCAATGCCAGGGCAAACAGCGCCAGGATTGATGGTTCCGAAACATCAACGAAAGAGCGTGATGTTACAATACTGCCGTAAGCGGAAAAATCTGGCAGGTAACCGTCCACTTCGCTAAACGTTTCAAAATAATTAAAAACTGGATCATAATCATCAATAACAAATTGATAGAACCAAACATCACCAGGATAGGTATCTTCGATGTCAGCAGACAAAAATTCAATACCGGCAAACAGGTTATCTACATCAATTGAAGCGTCGATCTCATTAAGAATTTGAGGGATCCCAGCTGAGAAATAAACCTCAAAGTCAATAATATCAAAACCCATATCATCTAGAACATATACCTGCCCCATACCGGAGTTAATCAGCATATCGTCCAGCTCGAACGTTAAACTAGCTACATCAATGCCATCAATAGATACTGTTTCGGTGATGATTGCAGCATTAGATTGGGCTGCAAACATCATTGAACTCGCAGCTAATAATGCTGCACTAAAAAGTGATTTTAAGTTTTTCATGTGTACTTCTGCCTATTTTAGTAAGAGCGCAGCACCTGTGCTGCGCTCAATTTTTTTAAGATTATTGTTTAATGGCTTCTACCAGGGTCGTGCCTTGATTCACACCTTCACCATCGAAGAAGGTAACTGTACCAAGGTAAGGCAGGCCAGATTCCATACCACGAGTTGTAATGTTCACGTTGTTTAGACGACCATCAACGGCACGTCTTGACATGCTGAAACGACTGCTACGATCCTGCCCTTCAGACACCCAAACTGGCATCTGGAAGGCAGTTTCTTCAGCACCGTTTAGATCCCAACCGTGCACCCAAACAATATAGAAGTCACCTGCCCCTGCATTCGCAGCCGGCTCGGGGTTAACCAACGTAACTTCTTCATCAGAACCTGCTAATGCCGATACGCCTACTTGTGAACAAGAGTATGAAGCACAACGGTAAACGTAAAGGTCTAAGTCCGTCCCAGCTTGTTCTACCAGACTGTCATACAGACTGAAGCGAACGACACCGGTGCCTTCAGGAATTTCAAAGAAAGACGTGGATAAACCAGGTTCGTTGAACGAGAAGCTGCTGTCAGGGTCTTGTGCTACGGAATCGCTTACCAGGCCAGGCGCAGCCAGGCTGGTGTACTCGATAGAAGCACGACCGGTATAGTTCATCTGCGCCGTGAAGAATCCACGACCACGACTATTAATAGGCACCGCAACAGCCTCTGGCGCTACGATGGTTTCATCTGGCACAGGCATTACAGCTACCGGGCTACGAACTACGGTACCGTCAGCACCAGTTAGAACGATTGCACCAAATACCCACTCGTCAGCTACTGTCGACGCTGTTTTAGCGATAGTTACCTGGAATGGTGAAGTCGCAGCAGGGTCAACTTCCAGCATGTTACCGGCTAACGGTTCTTGCGCAGTGTTGTAACCTTGAACAGTCACATCTAGCGTTTCCAATCCTTCAACAGAAATGGAGTAAGCACCGCCAGAACCCGTTGCATCGGTTACCCAACGAAGAATCGTTTCTTCACCTGCCAACTCACCAATCGCAATTGACGGATAGTTCAACTGTGAAGGATCAGTTGGGAAGTTATACGCTTCGTAGGTTGCACAATCGATACCAGACTCACTGATAACGAAAGACTCTTCATCTAAACCACACATAAAGCTCATGTAGTCGTAGAAGGTCGCATCGAAAGTCAGGCCAGGTTCCATTGCAGAAACCGGCGCGGCATGACCTGCACCAAAGTCGAAAGGATCGGCGGGTGTAGAACCATCTTCTTTCGTTACACCTTGATACGCCGACGTCATCAGTGCAGATTTAACCTGCGCCGGTGACCATTCTGGATGTTGGTCCATCAGCAGTGCTGCCATACCCGCAATATGCGGAGAAGACATGGATGTACCACTCAAGTAAGCAACCTGACTGCCCGGCTCACCAAACATTGGCGTGTCGGTTGTCGCAGCAAGAATACGTACACCCGGTGCAGTAATATCAGGTTTAATGACATCCAAGGTTGAGCCATTTGGACCACGGCTTGAGAATTCAGCCATGATATTACCCACTTCCTCAACAGGTACGAACGTACCAGCGCTCATAGTGACACTTACATTGCCACCTTCAAGCGCTGCAGAGTAAAGCGCGCTGCCCACGTCAAGGGTAACCATACCACCCGGGATCTGGCCAACGTAGTCACCGCCCATGCGGGTTACACCACCGCCATTGTCGTATACCACTACGGCAGTAGCGCCAGACTCAACCGCACGGGTTACTTTTTGTGTAAATGCACAAGAGCCACGTTGGATAAGCGCGATATTGCCTTCGATGTCGGCTGCGTTATCTAATGGTGTTGCGGCATCACCCACGTAACAAGCTTCTAGCGGCTCTGCAACAACCAGTGAGCCAGTCACTGGGCCTGATTCGCTAAGCGGCAGTGTGATAGAACCTTCGGTGAATGCAACCGTGTCGGTTTCGTCGTAAGCAGTCACTTCAAGACCATTCGCAACAGATTCGCCATCGTAAGTCGAGGCAGCAACGGTTGTTACCCATGGTGCAGGTGTGCCAATAGTGGAAGGCGTAGGGCCTGAGTTACCCGCGGATACAGATACAAAAATACCTGCCTGAGCAGCACGTAACATAGCAGCCGTTGACGGATAAGTCAGGTCGGTACGGCTACCACCAATTGAGAAGTTGATAACATCAACACCATCAACAATGGCTTGATCGATGGCGGCCATGCTGTCACTGGCAAAGCAGCCAGCTTCATCGTTGCCTTCAGGGCTGGTGTAGTTAGAGTTCCAGCAAACCTTGTACATGGCAACACGAGCGCGAGGAGCAATACCACTCATCACACCAATTTCCGTGCCATTCATGATAGCTGGCACGCCTTCGTTACCCGCCGCCGTGCTGGCAGTGTGGCTACCATGGCCATCAGCATCACGAGGTGATTCAAATTCACCTAGCCCGTATTGGATGTCATAAACGGAACTGAACGTTTCATTGAAGTAACGTGCACCGATGAGTTTATTATTACAGGTAAAGGTACCCTCTTGGGCTTCTTCACCGGTATCACAAGCGCCGCTCCAACCTATGTCACTGGGGTCGCTGTATGTGCCGTCGTCGGCGAAACTTGGATTTTCTGGCGTGATACCCGTATCGAGTACACCTACAACAATGTCATCACCTTTAATGCCCAGAGTGTGTTGGCCATCAGGGCCTGTGAGCCCTAAAAATTCTGGGGTACTGGCAGTATCAACTTTAACCAGTTGATCTTCCCATACATTGGCAACGTTTGGATTTGCGCGAAGGGCTTTAACCTGCGCTGGAGTCAGCTTTGCGGAGAAACCGTTGAAGCTGTGAACATAGTTATGAATGATTTTAACGCGGCCAGATCGATTAGCTACGATGGTCTGTTGGCGTTTTAGCTGATTAGTGTAACGACGAAGCCGATTGGATTTGGCGGAATACTGGTTGCCTTTACTGGCAACAAGTTGTCGATGTGGGATAAGTTCCCCAATTTCCTCTGCGTAGGTGATACCTGGTTCCTTTTTCATCTGAACGATGTAAAGGCCAGAACTTCTTTTGACATTAGCTGAAGCTTCACTGAGTGAAATCTTCGACAAGTCTTGAGGAGCAATCTGTTGAGCGTTTACTGCGGTTGTCATACCCGCAGATACCGCCATTGAGATTACTGTTCCCAATAGTTTCTTCTTGAATGTCATATTGCTGCGTCTCCCATTGACACTTTTTGTTATTGCGGCTTCCGTCAAAATCGCAGCAAGCGCTGCGTTAAATCGGGAATTATTCTACGAAATATCCACTTCGTCAGAACCCGCTTCTGGATTTACTGCATTTATTATTATTCCCGATGTATTTTTGACTTCCGTGACATCGGTGAGGAATAAGTTATACAAAAAATGCACCAAGAAATATAGGAGACTGATATAAAAGAACTATATTTAATTGTGTAATATGAGATTTTACTAAAGTGTAAATTAAATTGACATTTTACGGCTCAAAAAACGAGCAATTTCAGATATTTACAATTAAATTAATATACAAAAAAGCAGCATAAACATGCTGCTTTTTGAATAAACCGCTTTGATGAATATAACTAGATCATTTCAACAGCCAGTGCTACACCTTCACCGCCGCCAATACAAAGTGATGCCACACCTTTCTTAACACCTTTATTAGCAAGTGCATGTAACAGAGTTACCAGAATACGCGCACCCGATGCGCCGATGGGGTGACCTAGCGCACACGCACCACCGTTAATATTCACTTTGTCTGCATTCAGACCCAGCTTTTGAATGGCAAGCATGGTCACCATGGCAAACGCTTCGTTAATTTCCCAAAGGTCAACGTCGTCTTTTGTCCAGCCGGCTTTATCCAGGACTTTCTCCATCGCGCCGACGGGTGCCACAGTAAACAGTTCTGGTTCAATGGCATTGGTCGCGTGAGCCACGACTTTAGCCAAAGGCTTTAAGCCCAATGATGCCGCTTTAGATTCAGTCATCACCAACAACGCGGCTGCGCCATCAGAAATCGAACTGGAGTTTGCCGCTGTGACAGTACCGTCTTTTTTGAAGGCAGGACGCAATGAAGGAATTTTGTCGGGGCGAGCCGCGCCAGGACCTTCGTCAGTGTCTACAATGACATCACCTTTACGTGAAGACACAGTAACGGCACAAATCTCGTTACCAAAAGCACCGCTGTTGATGGCTTCGTTTGCACGCGACAGAGAAGTCAGCGCGTATTCATCCATCTGACCACGGGTCAAACCTTCGTTGTCTGCCGTATCCTGAGCAAAACAACCCATAGCCTTACCGTCGTAGGCATTTTCAAGGCCGTCCATCATCATGTGATCGAGCACTTTACCGTGACCCATACGATAACCTGAACGAGCATTTGGCAACATGTAAGGCGCGTTACTCATGCTTTCCATACCGCCAGCCACAACCACGCTCGCACTGCCCGCCTGAATAATGTCATGGGCCAGCATTACCGCTTTTAAACCCGAACCACAAACCTTATTGAGTGTAATTGCCCCCGCAGACAACGGCAGTCCGGCTTTAAGTGCAGCCTGTCTGGCTGGCGCCTGCCCTAAACCTGCTGGCAACACACACCCCATAATGACTTCGTCAATTTCACTTACGTCAACATCTGCACAAATAGCTTTGATTGCCTCAGCGCCCAATTCCGTGGATGGCACAGAAGATAAACTGCCATTGAACCCACCCATGGGCGTTCGCTTTGCTGCCACAATTACTACCGCTTCGTTGCTCATAGTTGTATTGCCTCACTTGGTTAGAAAAAGATCCTTTACTCATACCGCGTAAATTATAGCCAGTACATCATACATTTGAGAAAAACGTAACAGAAACTTTGCAGTTATTGACGCTACATTATTCATACATTACCTTAACGTTAACTATCATTTACGTTAACGCAAACCTGCAAGGATGATTTATCGTGTTGTTCATCTGTCAACATGGCGCACCAATGCAGGATTTACTGGTTTAAAAGGCATGCTCAATGACTACCGACAAAAAAGAACAGCAAACTTACACCATTGGTGAACTGGCAAAGGAATTTGACATTACTCCCCGGTCAATCCGGTTTTACGAGGAACAGGAATTAATCAGTCCAACCCGAACGGGAATGAACCGGATTTATAACAATAAAGATCGGGTACGGCTAAAACTCATATTACGCGGCAAGCGGTTGGGCTTTTCGTTGGCGGAAGCAAAAAACTTGTTTGAGCTTTACGACAGCAACCCGGATTCCGCAATGCAGCTTGAAACCATGCTTAGTATGACCGAACAAAAACGCGCTGTTCTTCTTCAGCAGTTGGAAGATATCCAGATGCTAATGGGGGAACTCGACGAAGTAGAAGCGCGTTGCCGGGAAGAACTGGCTGAATTAAAACGAGGACATAAAGAATGACAACATCTTACCCTACCCTGAATTTCGGCCTTGGCGAAGACATTGACATGTTAAGAGAACACGTCAGTCAGTTTGCCAGCCAACAGATTGCCCCACTGGCCGGTTCGGCCGATGAAGACAATCAATTTCCAAATCAATTATGGACACAATTCGGGGAGATGGGTTTGCTGGGTGTCACCGTATCAGAACAATACGGTGGTGCAGAGATGGGCTACCTCGCCCATACCGTTGCCATGGAAGAAATCAGCCGCGCCTCAGCGGGGATCGGTCTCAGTTACGGCGCCCACTCAAACCTTTGTGTGAATCAGATCTACCGAAACGGTAATGACGCCCAGCGTGAAAAATATTTACCGGGGCTGATAAGCGGTGAGCATATTGGTGCCCTGGCCATGAGTGAACCTAATGCGGGTTCTGATGTGGTTTCCATGAAACTGCACGCAGAAAAGCAAGGCGATAAGTACATTCTCAACGGCAATAAAATGTGGATCACCAATGGTCCCGACGCCCACACTTTTGTCATTTACGCAAAAACCGACACCAATGCTGGACCCAAAGGGATTTCTGCTTTCATCGTAGAAAAAGATTTCCCTGGCTTCAGCCGGGCTCAAAAGCTCGACAAACTGGGCATGCGTTCTTCCAATACCTGTGAACTGGTATTTGAAGATTGCGAAGTGCCTGCTGAAAACCTCATGGGTAACGAGGGTGATGGTGTACGTATTCTCATGAGCGGCCTGGACTACGAGCGACTGGTACTTTCTGGCGGTCCACTTGGCATTATGCAAGCCTGTATGGATGTGGTTGTTCCTTATATTCACGACCGTGAGCAATTTGGCAAATCCATTGGCGAGTTCCAACTGGTGCAGGGCAAAGTGGCTGACATGTATACCCGCATGAATGCCGCAAAGGCTTATGTATACGCGGTAGCGAAAGCTTGTGATCGGGGTGAAACCACCCGCAAGGACGCTGCCGGTGCCATTTTGTATTCTGCTGAACTTGCCACCAGCATGGCGTTAGATGCTATTCAACTGCTCGGTGGAAATGGCTACATCAACGAATATGCGACCGGCCGTTTACTCCGCGATGCCAAGCTTTACGAAATTGGCGCAGGCACGTCAGAAATACGCCGAATGCTGATTGGCCGCGAGCTGTTTAAAGAATCTGAATAATAACGAAAAGGTGGCTGAAGCCACCTCATTTACCTAACGTCATTAAGGAGGGGTTATGCCCGTTCTGTCTTCGTCAGTTAATCCCGCATCAGGGAGTTATCAGGACAATGCTGCTCACATACAAGCATTGGTAGAGGATTTACAGCAGAAAGTTGCCCAGATCGCCCAAGGTGGCGGCAGCAAGGCAGTAGAGAAGCACCACAAGCGAGGAAAGCTGCTCGCCCGTGAACGTATTGACACACTACTCGACCCGGGCTCACCTTTTCTAGAAATTGGTCAGTTCGCTGCCTGGGAAGTCTACGAGGACTACGTTCCCTGTGCTGGCGTGGTAGCGGGTATTGGATTAGTAAACGGGATACAGTGCATGATTGTGGCGAATGACGCCACCGTTAAAGGTGGCACTTACTATCCGCTCACGGTAAAAAAGCACCTCCGCGCGCAAACCATTGCGGCAGAAAATCATCTTCCCTGTATTTATCTTGTCGACTCCGGCGGTGCGAATCTGCCCCGGCAAGATGAAGTCTTTCCCGACCGCGAACATTTTGGTCGTATATTCTTCAATCAAGCCAATATGTCAGCGCAGAATATCCCCCAAATTGCTGTTGTCATGGGCTCGTGTACGGCAGGCGGCGCCTATGTTCCCGCCATGGCGGATGAGAGTATTATTGTTAAACAACAAGGCACCATTTTTCTTGCTGGGCCGCCTTTGGTAAAAGCCGCCACCGGTGAGGTGGTAAGCGCAGAAGAACTGGGCGGTGGCGACGTGCACACCCGCACGTCTGGCGTGGCCGATCAATTGGCGAACAACGATCATCACGCCTTGGAAATGGCCCGCAATGCCGTAAAAAGACTGAATAGAAGCGATACGGCTTGCCAGGCTTTCAAGCACCAGTACGCAGAGCCCCGTTACCCCGCTGCCGATTTATACGGGTTGATCCCGAAAGACAGCAAGCAATCATTCGATGTGCGTGAAATCATTGCCCGGCTTGTTGATGATTCCGATTTTGATGAATTCAAACCCCTCTATGGCACTACCTTAGTGTGTGGCTTCGCCAGCATTTTTGGTATTGAAGTTGGCATTGTTGCCAATAACGGCATTCTGTTTGGAGAAAGCGCCCTCAAGGGAGCACATTTTGTGCAGCTGTGCGCGCAGCGTAAAACACCGTTGATATTTTTACAGAACATCACCGGTTTCATGGTAGGTAAACAGTATGAAACCAGTGGCATCGCGAAGCATGGTGCCAAAATGGTGACCGCCGTCGCTTGTGCACAAGTACCGAAAATTACCCTGTTGATCGGCGGTAGCTTTGGTGCTGGAAACTACGGCATGTGCGGCCGCGCTTACGATCCTCGCTTTTTGTTTATGTGGCCTAATGCCCGTATCTCGGTAATGGGCGGTGAGCAGGCTGCTGGCGTACTGGCGCAGGTAAAACGGGACCAGAAAGCCCGCAACAATGAGGCCTGGTCAGAAGAGGAAGAACAAGCTTTCAAACAACCTGTTATCGACACCTATGAAAAGCAAGGTCACCCATACTATGCATCGGCACGGTTATGGGACGATGGCGTGATCGATCCTGCCGATAGTCGTCGGGTGCTTGGTCTGGCTTTAGCCGCATCGTTAAATAAACCGGTCGAGGAAACACGTTTCGGCGTGTTCCGCATGTAAGGAGAACGCAATGGAATCCATCAATAAAATGGTTAGCTGTGAGCTAGACCATCGCGGCGTAGCCCGAGTTACGTTGAATAGACCGGACAAACACAACGCGTTTGACGATGTGATGATCAATGCACTTGATCAGATATTTTCATCCCTCGACGAGGATCACCAGGTTCGGGTGGTTGTGCTGCAGGCTATCGGCAAATCTTTCAGCGCGGGGGCCGACGCAGCATGGATGAAACGAATGGCGAATTTTTCCGTTGAAGAAAATCAACGTGATGCACATTGTCTTGCCACCATGCTAGAAAAACTGAACACGTTAAGTAAGCCCACTATTGCCCGGGTGCAAGGCGCAGCATTCGGTGGTGCCATTGGCCTTATTGCGTGTTGTGATATGGCAGTGGGTACCAAACTCAGTAAATTTTGTCTCAGTGAAGTCAGAATTGGTCTTATCCCTGCCACCATCAGCCCTTATGTGATTGCCGCCATGGGCGCACGGGTTTGTCGTCGCTATTTTCAAACCGCTGAAATGTTCTCAGCCCGACGTGCTCGGCGTTTTGGTTTACTCAGCGAGGTGGTAACAGAAGATGAACTGGACGACACCATTGAAGGCTTAATTACAGCCCTGCTTAGTAACGGTCCACAAGCGATGAGCCGGGCAAAATTACTGATAAGCGATATGGCGAACCGTTCAGTTGACGCACAATTGATGGATGAAACCAGCCAGCGTATTGCCGAGATCCGCGTCTCAGACGAAGGTCAGGAAGGACTAACTGCCTTCCTCGACAAACGTCGTCCGGCCTGGCAGGAGAAAACCGAATGATTACAAAATTACTGATTGCCAACCGTGGCGAAATTGCTTGCCGGGTGATCCGCACAGCCAAAAAACTGGGCATCCGCACCGTGGCGGTATACTCCACCGCAGACAAGCACGCCCAGCATGTGCAAATGGCCGACGAAGCGGTATGGATAGGTGAATCACCGTCTCAGAAGAGTTATCTGCGTGGCGAACACATTGTCGAGCTTGCCAGTGCATTAAACGTGGATGCTATTCACCCCGGGTACGGCTTTTTGTCTGAAAACGCGGCTTTTGCAGAAAGCTGCGCTGCCAAAGGAATTATCTTTGTCGGTCCTCCCGCCGATGCGATCCGTGCAATGGGATCTAAATCTGCTGCCAAGCAAATTATGCAGCAAGCCGGGGTTCCATTAGTGCCAGGCTATCATGGCGACGATCAGCGAGAAACGGTTTTACGAAACGCTGCCGATGAAATGGGATACCCGGTGCTGTTAAAAGCTGCAGCAGGTGGCGGCGGTAAAGGCATGCGTCAGGTTTGGCACGCCGATGAGTTCAGTGCGGCTCTTGCGGCCGCCAAACGAGAAGGGTTGGCAAGCTTTAATGATGATGCCATGCTAGTTGAAAAATACCTTACCCAGCCCCGTCATGTGGAATTTCAGGTGTTCTGCGACCAGCACGGCAACGGTGTATATCTTTTCGAACGGGATTGTTCACTTCAGCGTCGGCATCAGAAAGTCATTGAAGAAGCCCCGGCACCGGGCATGACACCGGCGTTACGGGAACAAATGGGCCAGGCGGCACTAAAAGCGGCTCAGGCGATTAATTATGAGGGCGCAGGCACCGTAGAATTTCTGCTGGACGAAGACGGCAGTTTCTATTTTATGGAAATGAACACTCGCCTTCAGGTAGAGCACCCGGTTACCGAAATGATCACCGGTGAAGACTTGGTGCATTGGCAAATACAGGTTGCGGAAGGTAAACCATTACCCAAAAAGCAGCATGAACTTACTATCACGGGTCATGCATTTGAAGCCCGCATTTATGCTGAAGATCCGGATAACGGCTTTCTGCCAGCAACGGGCACTTTAAGTACATTATCACCTCCTCATGAATCCCAGCATGTTAGGGTCGACACCGGTGTTCAGCAAGGTGATGAAGTGTCGGTTTACTATGACCCAATGATCGCCAAGCTGATCGTTCATGACGAAAACCGCGAAACAGCCCTGCGCAGACTAGCGATTGCCCTGCGTCAATACCAGATTGCGGGTGTCACCACGAATACCGATTATTTACATCGCCTGGCCACGCATCCAGCGTTTGTTGAAGCAAAACTCTCGACCACCTTTATCGATAAGCACGCCGACGACTTAAAAGCAGAAGCGGAAGTGTCTGATTTTTTATTGGCTGTGATGGCGGTATCCACGTTGCTCACGGAGACTAAACATCCGGCCTCGCCCTGGCAGGCAAACAGTTGGCGCATGAACAGTTGTAAATCGCAGCAAGTCACATTAGCTATTCACGAAAAGCACTATGTTGTATCGGTCACCTGGCCATCAGCTCGACAACCTCAATGGCACATTTATGTGGGTGACCAACGCATAGAATTGGAGGCACAGTGGCAGCAAGGCCAACTCGTTATCTCGCACAACGCAGTGCAGCACTGCTTTACAGTAGCAAAAGGAGAAACCTGGACGTTATTTTCAGATTCAGCTCCTATTGTATATCGGCCTGTTGCACCGGATTTGGGTAACACAGATGGCGGTGCAGGCGACCAACATTTTAAGGCACCGATGAATGGCACAGTGGTGGCGTGTCCGGTTGCTGTGGGCACACATGTCACTAAAGGAACCGTTTTGGTAGTCATGGAAGCCATGAAAATGGAACACAACATTACCGCCCCCTGCGATGGCGAAGTCACTGCATTACATTGTTCGGCGGGCAGCATGATTGACGGTGGTGCCATATTGCTGGAGTTTACCGCTGATGACGTTTAACTATCCATCTTCGGTTTCACTGGTAGAAGTGGGCGCCCGCGATGGCTTGCAAAATGAAAAGGCAGAAGTCACCACAGAACAGAAGGTAACGCTGATATCGTTGCTAGCAGCAAGTGGGCTTAAGCGAATTGAAGCTGGCAGCTTTGTGTCTCCTAAGTGGGTGCCGCAAATGGCAGATTCTGCAGACGTGTTCGCCCGTCTTGCTGCGTTTGAGCCTGCCTCGGGCGCTCAGGTAACCTATTCTGCCCTCACGCCTAATGTTAAAGGGCTGGAAGCCGCTCTCAGTGCGGGTGTCAACGAAGTGGCTATTTTTGGCTCGGCGTCTGAATCGTTCTCACAGAAAAATATCAATTGCAGTATTGATGAGAGTCTTCGACGCTTCGAGCCAGTGGTAAAGTTGGCCCACGCAAATCGTATCCGGGTTCGCGGGTATGTTTCATGTACCCTCGGTTGCCCCTATGAAGGCGACATTGCATCGTCAGACGTGGCGAGCGTGAGCCGACAACTCAGCGAGATGGGCTGTTATGAGGTCGTGATCAGCGACACCATTGGCACCGGCACGCCCGTTAAAACCGCCAGCGTGCTTGATGCTGTCATGCAACACGTTCCGGTAAATCAACTGGCCGTACATTTTCATGATACCTACGGACAAGCACTGGCCAACATTCACACCGCCTTGCAACTCGGTATTAGTTCCATCGACAGCGCCATAGCGGGACTTGGCGGTTGCCCCTATGCCAAAGGCGCAAGAGGCAATGTAGCCACAGAAGATGTGTTGTATATGCTTAATGGCATGGGCATTCAAACGGGTATCGATCTATCGGCCTTACTTGAAGCGAGCCTATACATCAGTAACGTGATAGGTCGCCAACCCCAGAGTAAAGTGGCAAACGCATTACGCGGTGGTTAGCTGTTTTGTGCTTTCTCACCGGGCAGGATACCGGTGAGCATGATGCCTATAAACAGAAAGCCTGCCATGATGTACACCACACTGAATGCCAATACCGAAGACAAGTACGCATACAGTGCGCCGAACAACAGTAGAATAATGCCAATGGCGGTGTTTGAAAATGCCACTAGTTCGGTGCGTTGCTGCCCTTCCCTCACATCCAGGCTATAGGTTTTCCGTCCTGTTCTTACGCCGGTATGCGCAACGGACAAAATGAAAAATAGCAATGCCGAAACCCAGACTGTCGACGCCCCAATAAACAGCAACGCGCAAACCGCAACTAACGCTAACGTACCCGCAAACTGCAGGGTTGTTCTCGCACTTTTGTCAGCAATTTTTCCCCAGATGATAGAAGAAAGCATGGTCGCACCGGCCTGAGCGGCCAGATACAGCGGTAGTAACGTTGTGGCATCGCTTTCACTTTCCAGCATAAAGTAAGGTGCGATTAATGCCGAATGCACAAACAACCCGCGAACCAGAATGAAACGGTACACGACGCTGTCGAATTGCCAGAAACGGGTTTTATTCTCTTTTTCGGTGGAAGACGTGTCTGCGTCTATGCGGGTTTTCACTGGAAACAAAATAAACAAGCCGACGATAAAGGCAATCAGGGCGAGTAGAATGATCACAGAGGTAGCTAGCTGCCCAAGTTGGTCTTTATAAAACACCAGGGGTACTGCCAATAACAGGGTTAAGGTGCCCGATATTGTTGAAGCGATACCGAGCAAATGTCCACGTTCGCCTTTAGCCGCAACATCGGCTTCGATGTCTTTCACCGTTAAAGAACAGGCTGAACGCCCCAAACTTAAGAGACATAGAGCCGCCATTACTGTTGCACCCGCCGTCACCCCATCGAGTAGCAAAGCCGTTGCCAATATGAGCGCAACGCCAGAAGCCTGAATAATCATGCCTACGCGCCAAATCACATGCCGGGCAGGAAATCGCCGCAGAATTACGCCAATCGCAGCCTGCGGCAGCAGTGCACCCGATTCTCGAATTGGTACTAACCAGCTTATCATCCAGCCAGGCGCACCTAACGAAAGCAATAACGCTGGCAGTGTTGTTTTAGCGGATATGAGTAAATCAGCCAGTTTTGTACTGGCCAGGGAAGAAATGAGTCGTTTCTTGTTAGAATTAGCCACGGTGAATAGTGTTGCTTAGCCTGGTCGTAGCGTAACTATAACCAGGCAAAAGGAAGAAAAGAAATACGTCGTTGGTCGCTATTTTCGCTTTACCCTTAGCTTCGGTTCTCAACCACCGTTTTCAGGTTTTCTAAACCAAGTTCAAAATCAGGGCCAATCATTCCGTCTATCATCAGGCTCATATAGCGATTAACGGGGTTCATGCCCAAATCCCCGCTGTCAGACCAGGTGACCAGCGTGCCTTGATCGGTGTCTGTTAATTTTATTACCCCTGTGGATGACATTTCGTAATCGGGGAAATACAAATGATAAATAATTTCCCGATTATGCTTCAGTGACACGATTTCCATTTCACCATCACCTTGAGTTTCACTTTCCCAGGATGTTTGCATACCAATTGCACGGTCTGGACCACTAAAAGAAACCGCCATATTAGGGTCGCGCATAAACCAGACAGCCCATTGTGGCCAGGATTTCAGGTTGACTATATTGGGATAAATCTTTTCTGCAGAAGCATTAATGGTAATTTCTCGTTGCACCTGGTAGTTAGATGGCAGGATAAAACCCACAGCAACAAACAGCGCAACGATAGCAACACAGGTAATGAGTATCTTTTTCAACCAAGCCATCGGTAATCCTTGAGTCTTTTTATCAACAGCAAATATATAACACTTGATTAACATTTGCAGTAGAAATGTCGTTAAACTGGTCGATATTCACTGAACGTCAGTAATAACCTTATCGACAAATACCTAAATATAAAGAAAAAAAGAACCTTATACTGGCTTCGATAAATCTCACATTGGCGTTGAAATTTATCTTGTGTAATATGAGGTTAACATCAACGGATACGTTACCAACCGATTGGTGACATTAAGCATTAGTCTTACCGGCACAGCCGTATCGTGCTGACAAAATGGAGAACAAACATGGCTGATAACAGTTCACGCTATATCAGTAATCTGACTCGCGATACCTATGCATTGATTTTGGCTGGAGGTAAAGGGTCAAGACTGCATGAACTGACTACCTGGCGCGCTAAACCCGCTTTATATTTTGGTGGTAAATTTCGAATCATCGACTTTCCACTGTCCAACTGTGTTAATTCAGGGATCCGTCGAATTGGTGTTGTAACGCAATACAAATCGCACTCGTTAATTCGCCACCTGGTGCGTGGCTGGGGTCACTTCAAGAAAGAACTGGGTGAATCCATCGAAATTCTGCCAGCTTCGCAACGTTTTTCAGATAATTGGTACGAAGGCACTGCCGATGCCGTGTTCCAGAATATCGATATCATCCGCGATGAACTGCCCAAATATGTAATGATACTGTCAGGCGATCATATCTATCGTATGGACTACGGCCCTATGCTTGCTCGTCACGTGGAAAGTGGCGCTAAAATGACAGTTTCCTGTATGTCTGTACCGCTGCAGGAAGCCGCGGGTGCATTTGGCGTAATGACCGTTGATGAAGATATGCGCATTCACGAATTTACCGAGAAGCCAGCAGAACCGGCGCCGCTGCCAAACGACCCTAGCCGCTGTCTGGCATCGATGGGTAACTATATTTTCGATACCGAATTCCTGTTTGAAGAATTACGCCGTGATGCAGAAACATCGGGCTCACAACGTGATTTCGGTAAAGACATCATTCCCTCAATCATCAAAGACCACAAGGTAATCGCCTACCCGTTCGAAACCTCGAACGATGAGCAAGCCTACTGGCGTGATGTGGGTACTATTGATTCGTTCTGGGAAGCCAACATGGAAATGGTCGCGCCTGTTCCTCAACTGAATCTTTACGACCGTAAATGGCCAATCTGGACTTATCAAGAACAACTCCCTCCCGCCAAATTCGTTTGGGACGAAGATGGCCGCCGGGGTGAAGCGATTAATTCAGTGGTTTCGGGGGGGTGCATCATTTCAGGCTCGACATTGCGCAGAAGCCTGTGTTTCTCAAACGTACGTTTACATTCATACAGTACCATTGAGGAAGCGGTTATTCTGCCAGACGTAGAAGTGATGCGTAACTGTCGCCTCAAAAAAGTCGTCATCGATCGCGGTTGTGTGGTGCCTGAAGGAACGGTCATTGGTTATAACCATGACGAAGACCGCGCCCGGGGCTTCCGCGTATCAGAGAAAGGGGTTGTGTTGGTTACCCGCGAAATGCTGGGTATGCCCGTGGGCAGCCTTAACGGCTAACGCTTTATCCAGCCCTCTAACGTGGCCGTGATCAATGCGGCCACGCCTTCAGGGTCTTCGAGGGGAAACATATGCCCACCGGCATACATTTTTACCTCAATATTGTTATCTTTAGCGAACCGGGCTCTGTCCGCTGAAGAAGAAACATGAGAATCCGTTCCGCCAACCAGTAATCCCGGACACTTCAGTTTCCCGGCAAACTTTTTTAGGTTATGAGGAAAATGTCGGAAGATATCGGCTTCAACCTGATTACTGAAGGTTAAATTGCGCGTTTCCCCTTCTACACGGGTGGCACTGTTCACATAATCTCGAATACATCGCTTATCCATGGTGCGGAACAGTTTTTTAGCCGCGAAATAGCCCTCAATATCGTCCTCTTTGTGCCACTGTGTCCGTCTGATCCTGGCCAGTTTCGAGGGGGTTATGTTATCCATTAAATTAAACCATTTTGCCGATTGCACCACGTACCGTTTAACCCCATAAACCAGGGGTGGATCTAGCATAATGACGCCTTTTACCCGCTCTGGATGCCGGCAGGCGGTCATAAACGACACCACTGCGCCAAACGAATGCCCCACCAGCCACACGGGCTCATCAACATCACATCTGTCGAGAAAATGGATTAACTCATCGACCTGATACATCCAGTTTTGTGACACGGGAAATTCCGCGCAATGACCGAATTGTGGATTGGCGAGAATTTGCCAGCTTTCGGGTAACCCGTTAAATATCGTTTTGTATGTGGCCGCTGGAAAACCATTCGCGTGAGCAAAATGAATAATGGTCATGTAAAACGATAAACTCCTTTTTATGATTGGAAGGTTTGGTACTTTTTGCTAGCATACAGCAAACTCATCCGACCAGAAAGATTATGCACGTAGATGAACTTCTTAACCAACCGGAAATGACCGCCCTGAGTGATAACCAATGGCAAACCGGTGCTTTAACCATTCCTTCTGACTGGGCCCAAGGAAGAACGGCATTCGGCGGCATCTCCGCAGGGATGATATATCAGGCTATCAGTACTCAGGTTCACGATAACCGCGTACTACGTTCCTATACTACAAATTTTGTGGGGCCCCTAGCCCTTAACGAACCTTTTCGCATTGTGGTGACCAGCCTGCGCACAGGTAAAAATGTGTCCCAATTTACCGGCGAAATCATACAAAATAATGCCGTTTGCGTATTTGTTCAGGCCTGCTTTGGTACGGCCCGACAATCTGGAATACGTGTCACCAATACAGAAAAACACGATATGCCAACGCCAACTAAGGCTAAATTTATCCCGCAAATTCCAAAGGTTACCCCTAAGTTCTTCCGTCATTTTGACCTGGCAATTAATGCCGGTGGTATGCCATTCACCCGTAAAGATACAAGTTTCTATCATGGTTTCATGCGCTTCACGCAGCCACCGCAGGAGATCACTGACGCGCACCTTATCACCATGATCGATGCCTGGCCCCCTACACTATTGCAAATGTTACGCTGGCCCGCACCGGCAAGTACCGTAAGTTGGAATCTGGAATTTATACATCCGCACAAAACGGTTTCCGGGCACGATTGGTTCGCGTATCAGGTACATACCCGACAAGCAGCAGATGGATATGGCCATACGGAAGCGACCATTTGGAACAGTAATAATGATGTGGTGGCATTAAGCAGACAAACCGTGGCCGTTTTCGACTAACCACGGCTTGCAAAGAAAGTGTAAGAAGGTACAACCCTCAATAAACGATAAATGAATTAGGGTTGAATAACGACATAACGCTGATGCATTGTAAGTTGGTAATATCCAATGCATCTTCTAAATCTTGTTGCTCAAACGACAGCCGGTCATAGAGTTCGGGAGTCAAGTTGTGATAGCTCGGGAAAACTTCTGGATTCACATTATCCAGTGCCAGCACGTAGCTTAGCTGAAGAATGAGGGTGTCTTTATCCATCACACCACTGTCGGTATCGTGGATTAATGACACCGGACGATAAATAGTATCGGGAATGCCCCATCGTTTTACTAATGCGGCAGATAGCTCTGCGTAGGTAAAACCTAGAATGGCGGTTTGCAATTCAGCAGGGCTGACTCTGGCATTGAATGCCAAACAGCGCGTCGCTTCCTGTGGCATTGCATCGACAACAACCAACTCCCCGAGATTATGCAGTAAGCCGCAAACAAACAGCCTCTCAGGCTCTCTAACTCTTTTCGCTTCAGCGAAATATTTAGCCAGAAGTGCGCAACTCACGCTCTGCTCCCAGAATTTATCTAAATCGATGACTTTTGAATTCACTTCTTTGAACGCGTAAGTGATGCCATACGCCAGCGCCAAATCATAGGCCGAGCGCGTACCAATAACTTGTAACGCTTTGCTGATGGTTTCAATTTTGTTGGGGAATCGGTAAAGGGCACTGTTGGCCACTTTCAGCATTTGCGAGGTAAGTCCGGGGTCGAAGGCAATGATCTCAGCAATATCGTCAATGCTTGCCGCCTGGTCATCCATACATTCTTTAAGCCGGGTCACGGCATCTGGTAACACGAAAATGTTGCAGGCTTTATCAGCGATCTCTTGTGCATTCATATGAGCACTACTCCGTAAATCATGTTCATACCATCTAAGATGACGCATCCATTACGTCACACTACCTTTTTATATAGGCTAAATAATGACAACCTGCCAATAAACTCTGTTGTTTCAGTAAATCAGAATTTGCCAGAACAGAAGAGGAAGCGGTGAAAATTCAATCTACCAATGCCAGAAAACAATCTAGCAGTCATTCGTTTGTACGCTACCAGCAGCATCCTTTATTCGCATCTGATAACATTCTTCAAAAGTTTGTATAAAGAGACGCTAGATGTCACAGCACCATTCCACCTCTCATAAGCAACGCAATGTCGTTATCATCGGTTTTGTCTGGCCTGAGCCAAATTCGTCTGCAGCAGGCCAAAATATGATGGGGCTCATCAACAGTTTTCTAATAGCAAACTGGCAAGTGACGTTTATGTCTGCTGCAACGCCATCTGAACAGGGCGCCGACCTTGCTGAATTGAGCGTGCATTCTGAAACAATATCATTGAATTGTAGCAGCTTCGATGAACGTATTGCTGCCATTCACCCAGATGTGGTGATATTTGATCGCTTTATGACTGAAGAACAATTTGCTTCGCGGGTGCGCGAAGCATGTCCGTCTGCAATGCGTATTCTGAATACTGAAGACTTGCATAGTCTTCGGCATTTACGACACCAACAAGTTCGCGATGGCGAAGCCACGACTATTCCCACTGCGAGTGTAAGCAATGATCACACACTACGGGAGATTGCGGCTATTTTACGCAGTGATCTTACACTGATAATTTCATCTGAAGAGTTGCAGCATTTACTGGCACACTACCCTGTGTCTGCGTCTCAACTACACCATGTTCCACTTTTTACCAGTAAGGTTTCGACCCCCTTGCCAGCATTCCAACAGCGACAACATTTTGTCTTTATTGGTAACTTTCGTCACGCGCCTAATTGGGATGCCGTTTTACAACTTCAACAAATATGGCCAGGCATTAGAAAGCAGCTTCCTCTTGCTGAATTAAACATTTTTGGCGCGTATCCGCCCAAAAAAGCCATGGCGATGGATAACCCATCGAAAGGATTCAGAGTAAGGGGCTGGGCAGCGAGTGCAGAAGATGAAATTGCCAAACACCGCGTAATGTTGGCTCCGTTGCGCTTCGGTGCCGGGGTAAAAGGCAAGTTAGTGACGGCAATGCAATGTGGTACCCCGTCGGTTACTTCAAGCATCGGTGCAGAAGGTCTTGGTGATGATAAGCACTGGCCTGGTATGGTTACACATAACCTCGATGACTTTATCAATGCCGCTGTCGCTTTGTATACTGATCCCAATATATGGCAGCAATGCAGCGATACAGGCCAATCTAGTTACAAGCAGCAATTCGATGATGCGTTACACGGTGAAAGGCTGACCGCATTGATTGAAAAACGTCTTGATGACCTTGAACAATGGCGGCAACAACAGTTCCTGCAATCATTACTTTGGCATCAGTCGCTACGTGCGACCCAGTATATGACCCAGTGGATTGAAGCGAAAAATTCTACCTCATCGCCTTCATCCTAAGCCTGAGCTCAAAATTACGCACAATTTTTAATCAGGTTGCTATGCTTATACAATTAGCCCGGGAGGCAACATGATTAAACATCTACTCGCATCTGTTTTTCTACTCATGTCAATGAGTACGTTTGCCGACCAGGAATATACGTCGGGGGCGCAATTTTGCCATGGCGTCGGTCAGGCGGTTGGCATGATTCAATATGGTCGTGCCACGGGCGTAGAAGACAGCGAAAATGAAGCCGTGCAGTTTATAGATACATTGTCTGTGCAAACCAAAACCGACTTACTCGCGTCTGTCGATCAGTTTATCCGTTCTTCATCGCCATTGCCCTCAGCATGGACAAGAATGCTTTTTACTCACGCTTGCATGTACAATTACATTGAGGATCTTGAGCAAATAAAACGCATATCGCGACGCGTGCCATACCAGTGTAACGTTAAAAAGCCTGATGTTGCCTGCTTGAAAGGGGTTGTAAACAGAATAGCCGAGAATCAGATCATCTAATTTCAGCCAGCCTGTTAATGACGTGTCGAATGCCGCTGGTTCGCGATTCACTCAGATAACGTGCCATACCTAACGATGCAAGATAAGCCTCATAGTCCGTTTCGTGCTGATCATTCTGACTATTGGCTTTTTCCAACAACACTGCCAACACCCCCCGAATAATTTTCGAATCGGACCAGGCCATCACACCTGAATCGCTTTTCACTATCCACACATCGCTTAGACACCCGCCAACTTTATTTTCAGCAATCCGATAGGATTCGTGCAATTCTGGCAAGGATTTACTTGCCAACATGATTTCACGCATGGTGGTATCCCAGCCTTGCGCTGTCGCCACTTTGTTGGCCAGTGGCAGCGATATCTTCTCCACTACTTCGCTTCTTCCTCTAAACTCTGTTTTAACTCTTCAGCAGTCATAACGATACCGGCATCTTCTTCGGTGAGAGGAAAGACACAAATACCGGTTTGGTTGGCTTGCAAACCCGGTAACCAGGTATTTAAAAATTCCGGCAGTGCCACTTGCTCCGGAGTCACATCACTTTGCGCCGCCACATCCCAGGTCATCACTAAATCTGCGTGAGGCCATACGGGGAGAATGATGTCATCGCCATTTTCAATCATCACGAAACCGTTAGTACCTTTTGCAAGCCATACAGCTTGGGCTTTGGTCGTATATTGAAGCAGTAATGCGAGTCTTTCTTCAGCCGAAAGTGACGTGGATTGCTTGACAACGATGTCTGCAAGTTTGTCTGAAATTGTCTCTGGAAACATAGGTGGTTCACACTGATTTAAATTAAATTTACGGTAATTATACTGCGAGTCGGTACGCGAAACTAATACTAACTTTAGTGTCTCCGTGCTATTCTATTTTCCTAATTGGAAAGAGAAACTATTCATGGATTCTGTATATTGCATCCAGTCCCCCGGTGACAACGTTTTAATGCCTCTTGAAGAAGAGCAGTTTCGCGAACTCAAGCGTGCTAGAAAGCGACTGTCGTCGGCATATGCAATTCGCCATAAGTTTCGCCTGATAAAAACAAACTACGCCCTCATCGCTAACTCCCTAAAGTCGTTGGGTTATTCATATCTTACAGAACTCACATCAGAGCAAAGACAAGACATTAAAAATCAGGTTAATGCTAATGTCAGCAATTACATTCTGAGTGCCAGAACATTTACAGCACAATTAAAACGTCATGTTCAAGCCTGTCTGCCTCAGGAACGTGTGGAAGTGAACCGTTTAACCCGACGTATGGAAATAGAGTATCAACGTTCTTTTGCTTACCGGTTTATAGATAGTTTATATGACTATATTTCTTACTATGGCATTAGCGTTCACAGTGTTGATGTTTTTGGTAAGCCATCGCCGAATAATACAGACGAGCGCGTGTACGAAATCAAGGCTTACATTGAACGCGCTTATCTTGGCGGCCCTACTGATTTCAGAGCATCAGTACTTAAAGAAATGCCAGCTCGTGTTGAGCTCATAGAGTTACTTGATGCTTATATGGAAAGTTTAGATCGAATCTATGATTTGGCGTGTAAAATAACCGATGAAGCCACCGAGCAAAGTCAGCTATTGTTAAGAGAATTTCTTAACGTATTTGAAGGGGTAAACGCTACCCGCGCTGACAATCTGTTCGTGGTGCATTCCGTAGGTGATTCTCCGGATAAAATCTACGATTCCTTCCCTATATCCATGTATTCCGCGCAAGCTGAAATTTACGATAATAATCCCTAGGAAATATCCGCATGGAATTTACCGCTAACACGCCAATAAGTCGTTCTTTTCCGAATGGTTACGAAACGCTTTATCGCGTTTCATACAATTACCGGTCATTTGCCTTACTGTTAGATACATTGGCAATAGAATCTGTCGGGAATAAGTCGGTAGAAATCGTTTTACCATGGTGTATTCATAGAAGCGAAGGTGAGGAAGTCGATATTCATGTTCTTAGGCTTATCGATTTTGCAATAACACTGCTTCACGAACTACACGAAAAAATAAATCACTTACAGAGCAAAGTGTATCTGCTTGATTTAGATATGAATCGATGTGTTTTTAAAATCGCCACAAATCAACCGCAAGCAGTGATAACCACACTGCAAAATATGCCGTGTCCTGAAGTTTTTAGTTTACCGCAAATTAAAACAGACACTGGCAATCCCACGGATATTAGGCAACAGTTTGTTGGCTAGGCAGCCACGCACTTGTTAGGCGTGCTGCTTATGGTTTGGCGATATACGTTTAATGATTTCTGTCAGTGCTCGAGGACGGTCGTAAAAGTACCCTTGCAATAAATCGGCTCCCATCTTTCTTGCAAACACATCATGCTCAAATGTCTCAATACCTTCAAACACAACTTGTTTGCCAAGTTTTTTGTTCATCGTCACCAAAGATTCAACCAATACCTGCATTTGCGGATTCTCGGATTTCGCCAACCAGGAATTGTCAAACTTGATCATGGTGGCCTCGTTATCTGTCAATTCTGATAACGCCACCAAACCGTGACCAAAATCATCGAGCGCCACAGCAAATCCATATTGTCGTAATGTGTTTATGAGTCTAATGGTTGTAGATGAAACAATGGAACGTTCAGAAATCTCAATAACGATACATGAAGGCTCGATATTGTAGTCTTCAAAAAATGTGACAAACTGTTCAATCAATGATGGTGAGCTTAATTGCGACGGTGACACATTGATGTGAATTTTAATGTGAGCAAGGTTATTGGCCTCTAGCAAACTGCAGGCGATGCACACTTCGCGAAGCATTTTCAAACCCAGCGGAGTGATCATGCCGGTCTCTTCTGCCACGGAGATAAAGGTTTCTGGTGCCACATCTTTCACGTCTTTTCCATGCCAGCGACAGAGCGCTTCCAGCGCGACGATTTCCCCTTGTGCATCAACCAAGGGCTGGAACAGCGCGAAAAACTCATGATTCTTAATGGCTCGGAACAAGCGTTGCTCAATGAGCAAGCGATATTCAATGGCCGTTTCCTGACTTTCAGAATACTTTACGGTTTGATTTTTACCCTGCTTTTTTGCTTCATACATGGCGATATCGGCACGCTTAAGTAACTCTTCCGGCGTATCGTTGTCGTTAAGATCAGCAATACCAATACTGGCTGTGACAGTTAGCGTAATACCCTGGCAGATATACGGCTTACTCAGGCTCTCCAGCATTCTTTCAGTGAGCTGATGCACATCACTACTTTCCTGAACCAAAATGACAAATTCATCGCCACCGTGGCGTATCAGTGAATCTGTTTCACGTAATTCTGATTTCAGGCGCTTGGCACAAGCGATGAGTAAAGCGTCACCAATTTCGTGACCGTAGCGGTCATTTATTTGCTTAAAACCGTCGAGATCGATGAAGACAAGGGATTGAATGAAATCGGCGAAATGCGCTTCTTCGAGCAACAATTTCATGTAATTTCGATTCCCCACATTGGTAAGCGGGTCACGAAATGCGAGTGCTTCTAATTTCTTCTCAGCCCTGGCCAAGTCAGAAATATCAGAAACGGTGAGCACAAATTGCTGTTCTTCGCTGTCACGCTGTAAACAAGACATGGTGATAAATGCAGGAAACAAATCATTGTCCAGGTTTCGAAGCGCAATTTTATGTCGATAAACTTTATTCTGTTCCGACATTTTAAGACAAGCCTCAAAATGGCTTGGCAGCAACCCGAAATTAGTGACCAGTTGACCCGGTAACCGCGCAGGCTCCTGACAAAATAACTTGCCGAGCGCACGATTAGCATCGTTTATCCGAAACTGCTTATCTACAATCGCAACACCTTCAGAAAGCTGGTCGAGAATAATGCTAGAAAGATGATGGCGCTTCTCGACACGCCCTCTGTCACCTTTTGTTTCAGTCTCGCCAAACTGGTTATTCAGCATGGCTTCTACGTCGTTAACGTGACTCAGTTTTTGTTCGATTTCAAAACGCTTTAACGCCGTTTCGCAACTTACTTTTATCGTTTTTGTATCAAAAGGTTTAACGATGTAGCCATATGGCGACGTTTCTAACGCCTGCTCTAGCGTGGTGTCGTCAGAAAAAGACGTTGTGTACACAATGGGCAACGTATGTTTTTGGTTTATTTGCCTGACAGCTTCAATGCCATTGCCTCCATCGGCGAGATGAATATCCATGAGGATAAGTTCAGGGCTAAATTCATCGGCCATGGCTATCGCTTGTTCTTCAGAGCGTGCCAGACCAACCACTTGTGCACCCAGGGAGGTTAACTCTCTAGCCAGGTAAGTAGCCGCAATGGTGGTATCTTCGACGACAAGAACGCGCTTATTCTCAATTAAACTCATAATACTTTCTGTCGGTGCCTCATTTCAGTTACCACTTCGCCATTCCTTACTCTTTTTAATGCCAATAGAAACATGATCAATCATCTTTTTGTTTATTCAACAACTGGGCCAATGTAAATTTGAGGTCCTGATCGGCTATCGGTTTGGTGAGTACCGGCACAGAAACCAAATCATCAGGAATAACGATATCTTCACCATAGCCGCTTACTATCATTAACGGCACATGTTGCTGTAATAACTCCCTGGTGAGGTTAAAGCTTGTCTCTTTACCAAGGTGAATATCCATAACAGCGAAACCGATTTGCCGCCCCGCGATAATCCTTCTCGCCGCTTCGGTGCTGCCAGAAACCAACACATTGGGTATGCCCAAATTTTTAAGCTTTTTCTGCATATCTAGAGCAATTACCAGGCTATCTTCTACCACCAAGGCGGAATCTGGTAGTGAGTTCAGAATTTGATTGTTTTCACTGGGCAGATTATTTAATTGCTTATCAACAGGATGAGTTTTAACGACCAAATATCTGTTGGGGATCATCAGCGTTGCTGACACACCGGCAGGGTGAAAATTGATGTCCACATCGCCCTCAAGCTCATGGGGGATAACGCTACGAATCATTGTCATGCCAAAGCTTTCATGGGCGGGAAGCGACACAGGCGGCCCACCGCTTTCGCACCATGTTATCACCAAATCAGAACCCCGATTGAGTGACCAGCTAATTCGGACACAGCCTTTCTCGTCAGAAGCTGATAACGCACCATATTTAGCGGCATTGGTGAACATCTCGTGAATCACTAACACTAAGGGTGTCGCAGCATAAGGAGATATCAGTACGTCTTCACCATGAAGCTCGATGTTATTGTCCTGATTGATATAAGCTTGAATTTCAGTTTCCAATAACTTGCGAAAGGAAACTTCAGACCATTCAGATGCCGTGAGTTGGTCATGCGCTGACGCCAGTGCCACAAGACGACCGGTTAGTACTTCAACGAAATCCCCTAGCGTACGGCCGTTTTGTTCCGTTTGAACCACTATCGCGTTAACCAGATTTAGAATATTACGAACCCGGTGATTCAATTCTGAAATAAGGATTTCGTGTTTTCGTGATGCCTGCTGACGGATGGCTTCGCGCTCCTGTACATGGCGAATCATGACTTCCAGCAATGTCACCCTAAGCGACTCTGCATCGGTAATCACTTGCTCCTGCCATTGTGCGCAGCTATCGGTATGGGTTTGCTGCCAAATTTCAAAGCTGGTACGAGGTAGTAATCGGCTTCCATTTGGCCCCAAAGAAACCGGCTTTTCTGGATTACCGGCCCAGTTTACGGTTCGTGTTTGCGGTTCGCGGAAGAACAATAAGTAGTCCCTGGGGCTTTTCGAAACCGGCACAGCAAGCACGCCAGCTACGTGATGATCTTCGGTGACATAACCGGGTAAAAAATCCGCAAGGGTATCGATGGCTGCAACTTCGCTCGGCGCCAAAGCATTAAGACTGCGAGATAATTTTTTCAGCATATCAGCGTTAAGGCAAAGCCCTTCACTACGCACTTCACCGTCTACAATTACTGCAATACCGTGGCAGTTGACCAGGTCTCTAATAACACTGAACTGCGCGGCGACACTGTCTACCAGCGACTCCGACGTGGACATGGTAGACATAATACGATTATGGACATGGCGAACACGATCGCGCTCAAGTTCATTCTCAGCCATTAACCGTGATGAAAGTTCTAGCGCAAACACCTCGGCGAATAATTCCAATTCAGTTCGCTGAAAATAGCTGGGCACTTTGGGTTTGTAATGGTGACACGCAAATAAGCCCCACAATTTTCCTTTCACAATAATCGAAACTGACATGGATGCCTGAACGCCCATGTTTTTTAAATACTCAATGTGAATTGGCGACACAGCGCGTAAGGTAGAAAATGACAAGTCAATTTGACTATCTAATGACGGCACCTTTGGCAATATGGGTACGACTTCGTCATCCACATCGGCAATAACACGCAAAAGGTTTTTCACGTAAAGCGCCCTAGCCTGCTTAGGTATATCTGAAGCTGGATAACGCAAGCCAACAAAGGGTTCCAACTGAAAGTTCTTATTCTCAGCCACAACTTCACCAGAACCATCAGGTAGGAAACGATACATCATCACCCGGTCGTACCCGGTAATTAACTGTAGTTGCTGGGTAACCTGTTCAATTAAATCATTGCTGTCTTTTGCTCTGTAGAATTGGGTAAGCAGTGATCGCACGAACTGTTCATCTTTCGCCCGTTCTGCTTTTATTTCTTCAAATTCAACAATTATGTACTGACCGTTGTGGTGAACGGAAATATCTACAGGCATGCCAGTCGCGAGCACTTTTTCATCGAACAGACGCTCGTTTCTTCCAGTGATCATGGCAGATTGTAATGCTGAGCGAATATGATGTACGGTGGTACGGTCGAACCAGGTTTTCAGTGGCTCACCGATAACCTCGTCCACACTTTTTCCCAGGTACGCGTCGACGTTTTCTGAACAAAATGCCACCAGCCAGTCGGCTCGCATAGCAATAAAGCAACCGAAAGATTGAATATTACCGAGGAGATGGATAGGCTCTCTGTCACAGTTTGTCAGATCGGCATCTTCATTTAGGTAGGTAGAGTTGTTCATGTCTGCTCGTTTGCCGAACTTTTTGTCTGACTTACACGTTAAATATCATTACAAGTTAATCAGAACTTTAGATCAAGTCATTGATGAATATAGACAATCTTTTTCAAACACTCCGGCAGCAAACCGGACAGGCGCATCGAAATCTGGAAGCAACTTATCCGTTCAACCAGCACATGCGCTCAGCGAGCTTCAATGCGCAAGCCTATGCCCGGTCACTGCATGTACTGAAAGCGTTTCACCTTGCTGCGGTTCAACCTATTGCTCTGTTACCGGTGCCGATCACGCAACTTATCGATGACAAACGTGTTCTCAGTGCTATAAACACTGACATAGCCAGTTTGCCTTCGCAAAGCGATGCGCTCCCGGTTTTTAGTATAGACAACAAAAATGCCCCTGCAGAGACAGCCATAGCGTTTAGTTATGTGTGGATGGGATCGTCGATGGGTGGCAGCATTATCAGTAAATGGTTGCAGAAACATCATCCGGAATTACCCGTGAATTATTATCTAAGTATGGCCGGAGCAGGTTCGCAGTGGGAAGCCTATAAAGCCTCAGCGCTAGAGTATGCCCGAGAAAGTAATATTGATGTAGCGGTTTGCGCTGCACAAGCAGTAAAGGTATTTGAAGGCATTATTCAGGCTGCGTCATGCTATCAAGCCGAAAATTCCTCTTCCAATTGATCTGAAATGGCATTTTTGCCAGTCAGAATGAATTAAAATAAATTAACAAGTAGAGTTTCAATGAAAGTAGTATCGTTCAATATTAACGGGATCCGTGCTCGCCTGCATCAGCTTGCAGCACTTATCGAAAAGCATCAGCCAGATGTCATTGGTTTGCAAGAAATTAAGGTGCATAACGAGCAGTTTCCAGTAGCCGATGTAGAAGCCTTGGGTTATCACGTTTTTTTCCATGGGCAGAAAAGTCACTACGGCGTGGCAATGCTGACAAAAAACGCGCCCACAGATGTGCAGTACGGTTTTCCAACTGATGACGAAGATGCCCAGCGTCGCATGATCATGGTAACGGTAACAGGGAAAGACGGTAAGCCTGTGCGTGTTCTGAATGGATACTTCCCCCAGGGGGAGAACGAGAAACACGAAACCAAATATCCGGCAAAACGTAAGTTTTATGCCGATTTAATGGGTTATCTGGATGCTGATGTTACCGCAGACGATAACGTTATTATCATGGGTGATTTAAACATTTCACCTGCCGACATCGACATCGGTATTGGTGAGGACAACAGAAAACGCTGGCTGAGAACCGGTAAGTGTTCGTTCTTACCGGAAGAACGTGAGTGGATCCAAAAACTTTACGATTGGGGCCTTACTGACAGTTTCCGCGCTCAGCATCCGGATACTGACGACCAGTTTAGCTGGTTTGATTATCGCTCGAAGGGCTTTAACGATAACCGTGGATTGCGCATAGACCACATCCTTGGCACCGCAACGGTACACAATACGTTAACCGAAACCGGCATTGACTACGAACTGCGTGGCATCGAAAAGCCATCTGACCACGCGCCGATATGGGCGGTATACGACATTTAACATGAGGTAATGAGTGACAACCCTACAGACGCTTGCGACATTAACATTACTTGTTATCAGTGGTTATATCGTTGTCAGCGTGTCCTGGTCTGGGTTGCTTGCGAACAAACGGCAGCAACATTTGCTGTTTGGTTTTACTGCACTGTTGTTTTTTATGTGGATATTCAGGGCTGGCATTTTCGAAGGCCTGAATGTCCACTTCTTATGGCTCACCGCCCTCACTCTCACTCTTGGTTTTCGCTGGGCCGTTTTAGCCGGTCTTATTGCGCTAATCGGCGTGACATTCAGTGGAAACGAGAGCTGGCACATGCTGGGTGTGAATGGCCTAATTGGCGTGTTGATGCCGGTTAGTGTCAGTTACCTCATTTTCATGCTGGCATTTCATAAAATTCCGAGAAACCTGTTTATTTATGTTTTCGCCTGCGCTTTTTTCCCCGGGGCATTGGTGATTGCGCTTAAAATGGCGATGATGGGTGGATATTATCTGTGGGAAGGGTTTTATGACTGGCCTACCGTACGAGATAACTACTTACTTATCATTCCGCTTTTGCTATTCCCTGAAGGATTATTAAACGGCATGACCATGACGTTACTCACAGTGTATAAACCCAACCTCGTTTATACCTTCCATGACAAATTCTACATAGACGGGAAATAGCATTTTATCCCCTTGCAAAGGGGCAGATGTCACTGAGAGTTTTAAATAACAGGAAAAGCTTACGGGCCAGAAAGGCCCGTAATAATGGCTGCTGACAATCAGACCTGGAGATGGATTTATTTGTCAGCCAGCAGGTGAAAGGCGATTACTTGTCGCCTTTTCCGTATAAGATGTCCATAACGCCAGACAATTCTTTTTTGCCTTCGCGCACTTCTTCTTCACTCAGGCCCGCGATTTCATGCGGGAATACCAGCCACTCTTCACTCTGATTTACAAAGTAGTCAGGTACGATCTCGGTTTTGTTGTTTTGCGGCTTGTACCACGGGCATGCAATACGAATGTCCTTCGGTAAATTAAGACGCATGAGTTTGCGTACTTGTTTAATCAGCGCATCAACAGAACGACCTGAGTCAAATACGTCATCAACAATCAACAATTTGTCGTCTGCATTGGCGTTTTCCACCAGATAATGCAAACCATGAACACGAATTTCTTTAGACTGTTTATTAATGCCGTAATAAGACGACGTACGCACAGCGATGTGATCGGTGGGGGCATTTTTGAATTCAAAGAATTCCTGAACGGCGATACCGATTGGCGCGCCACCTCGCCAGATCCCAATGATAAAGTCAGGGCGAAAGCCGTCTTCATAAACCATGGAGGCCAGACGGAATGAATCTTCGAGCAGTGATTGGGACGTAATAAAATTTTTGTTCATATTGGTAATCCGGCCTGTTTTTCAGAGGGCGGGCAGTATAGTGAAATTCCGCATTGTTTGCACGTAAAATTAACCATTTGGTCAAGCTAACAAATAACTTACATCACTCATTCTGCAACGCATTGGCAGGTTGTACTTTCATCGCGCGTACTGCGGGATAAACGCTGGCGAGCAAACACAAAGCCATCGAGAACAACGTCACCCAAACCACCTGATGCCAACGAAGATCGACGGGTATTCCCTGCCCGTCGGCAGAAAGCGCCAATTGAATATTCAGCAACGCCAGAATGTTATTAAGTTGGTAAGTTACCAGTATACCCAGAATCAGGCCGATTATCGCGCCCTTCACGCCATTAAACAGGCCGTTCAGTAGAAATACACTGCGTATCTGGCCAGGCTCCATACCCTGAGTTTGTAAAATGGCGATATCACCTTGCTTCTCAGTGACTACCATTACTAAAGCAGAAACAATGTTAAAAGCGGCTACCGCAATGATCAGTAGCAGCATCATGAACATCATGTTCTTTTCCATTTTCACCGCATCAAATAATGGCCCCTGACGTTCACGCCAATTATCTGAATTCAATTCCAGCGCATTCAATTCATCTAATACAACCTGGTACTGGAAGGCATCGTTAAGAAAAAGACGGGTATCGGTGTCGGCGATTTCAGGCTTTCTCAACAAACGCATTAAATCGCGCAATGACATAAAAATAATCTTATCGTCCATTTGCGAACCTACGCCATAAATACCAGCCACTTCCACAATGCGTTGGCTAGGCATGCGACCTAATGGCGTATATACACTTGCCCCGGCTACCATTAAACGCATTTTGTCACCGGGGCGAATATCTAATTGCACCGCCAACGCGCGACCAATAATTACTCTGAATGCGCCGCTCTCAAGGGCATTCATACTGCCTGAGAGCATGTTCTGAGCTACTATAGACTCGGCCATTTGCTTCGGCACAACCCCCTGGATCTGTACACCGCGTAATCCGTTGCGCGCTTGTATCACACCTTCGGTCTCGGTAAACGGCATTGTCTGTTTCACGGCATTCGACAATGCAGGCATGTTTTGAGGAGCCTCGTGCACCACCACATGTGGCACCAAACCTAATATCCGCTGCTTTAATTGTTGCTCAAACCCATTCATGACCGACAGCACAATGATCAGTGCCATCAGACCCAGTGCAATACCGGCAACGGAAAAAAAGTTAATGAATGAAACAAAACTATTTTGCTTATTCGCAGTAGAATATCGAAGAGCCAGAAAGGCGGAGACGGGTTGAAACATGTAAACTCGGCGATTCGGTGAAAAAAATCCCTGACGGGGCATGTCACATTAGTAAAGTGGCTAGTCTACGTGTAAGCTTTAGCACGTACAAGATTGATGTAATGGGAAATAAATGAGCAACGACACCCTGGCAGAGAAGAAAGCACAATTCGACGAATACTTCATGATTGCCCATGACATTCCGGTGAATGTGCAGCCAGTGGCTGATAATGCTGTGCCTGCAACTGCAGATTTAGATTCCTGTATGCCTTATGCCTTTCGCATTGCCGGTGAAATGGCCGCTATCGAAGCACAAGCGCTACGCCCGTTACGTAATCTTGGTGACCATGCTGCCGCGCTGACCGAATACCTTAATCATCAGGCGCGAAAAATAGATTTAATGATGTCTTACATTCTTCAGCAACAAGATGATGAAAAGTGTCGCTACACAACCACTCGCTTCGGTGGGGGTGGCATTGTGGTGCAATCGTCTGAACCCTTTACGCCCGGCACTCACGCAGAGCTAAAAGTGTTCCTTAATCAGGAAGCCGCCGCCATCTATTGTTTTGGCGAAGTTATCGCTTGCGAGGCGCAGGAAGATGGTTACCATATCTCCTTTATTTTTAGCAGTATTCGCGAGCAAGACCAGGAATTACTGGTTCGGGCCAGCCTGCATTTGCAAACCCAGCAATTACGCAAACGCGCGCAGGACAAAAAGGACTAATTTTTTTTGCCACAGGCAAAGCAATAATCACTAAACAGTTTTATAGGTAACATGACAGCCTCAATTTTTTCTCTTCCGCTGCCAAAAAGCAAAAAATCAGACGCTCCCGGTGATCATCAGCAATGGGGACAGTTAAAAGGTAGTAGCCGCGCACTGGCGATCAGTCAGGCCTATAAACAACACAATGGCCCGGTTGTTGTGATCACGGCTGATACGCCTTCAGCCATGAAGTTGCAGCGTGAATTACGCTATTTTCTCGACAATGATCGCTCGGTAACCACCTTATTCCCAGATTGGGAAACCCTGCCCTACGACATGTTTTCACCGCATCAAGACATTGTGTCTCAGCGTATGGAAACCTTGTACCGCATGGCCAACGAGCCCAAAGGCATTTTCATCGTTCCGGTAAACACCCTGATGCAGCGTTTAGCACCAGTCGATTACCTGAACAAATACCTGCTGATGTTACACAAAGGCGAAACGCTGGACCGCGACCAGTTTCGCCGCAATTTAGAGCAAGCGGGATATCTGCATGTGAATCAGGTGATGAGCCACAGTGAATTCTCTATTCGCGGTTCCATTATCGATTTGTTCCCCATGGGCAGTAACCGTCCCTTCCGCATCGACTTGTTCGACGACGAAATTGATTCTATCCGCTATTTCGAAACCGACACCCAGCGCTCTTCCGATGAAGTTAAAGAAATAAGACTGCTACCGGCCCGGGAATTTCCCACCGACAAAGAAGCGATTACCCGTTTCAGGGCCCAGTATCTGGACACGTTTGATAATGTCAGCGCCCAGGAAACCATATTAAGTCAGGTGTCAAAAGGCACTATGCCAGGCGGTGTGGAATATTACCTGCCGCTCTTCTTCGAAAAAACCGCTACGCTATTCGATTATTTACATAACAACGCCATGCTCATCATGCATGGCAACATCATGGATGCCGGTGAATTTTTCTGGACGGACGTTAACGAGCGCTATGAACAGCGCCGCTATGATTTATCTCGCCCACTGTTATCACCCGACACCCTGTTCTTACCGGTCAACCAACTTTTCGAGCGGGTGAAAGTGTGGCCACGGGTGACGTTGCACACGGATGAAATTGAACAAAAGGCGGGGAAAGTCAACCTCGCCTGCGAGGCGATTAACGACATCGCTTTCAACCCGCAGAAAAAGCAACCAGCGCAAGCGCTGCTAGACAAAATGAAAACGGCGCGGAACGCGGGAAGCCGAGTGTTGTTTGTCGCTGAATCACAGGGGCGTCGGGAAAATCTACTTGGCTTGTTGGGTAAAGCTAAAATTAAACCCGAATCGGTGAATCAATTTTCCGACTTCATCAATAGCAGTACTGCCATCGGGATCTGTATTGGTTTAATTGAAAACAGTTTTGAATGGCAGCGGGCAGAAGGCAATCTGCTGCTAATCACCGAAACCGAACTACTTGGCTACAAGGTAAGCCAGCGTCGTCTTCGTGATAAACGCCAGGCCACCGATGAGAGCGCCATTATCCGTAACCTGGCCGAGCTCTCTTTGGGTCAGCCCGTGGTCCACTTCGATCACGGTGTGGGACGTTACATTGGCCTGCAAACACTGGATGCAGGTGGTGTTCTCACCGAATATGTCTGTATCGAGTACGCCAAGCAATCCAAACTCTATGTGCCAGTATCATCATTGCACCTGATTTCCCGCTACACCGGCGGTGACGTAGAGCATGCGCCATTACACGCCATGGGCTCCGACGCCTGGAGTAAGGCGAAACAAAAAGCGGCAGAGAAAGTCCGTGATGTAGCCGCAGAGCTCTTAAATGTTTACGCCAAGCGTGCTGCAAAGCCGGGCTACGCTTACGACATCAACTGGGAAGATTATCAGAGTTTTGGTGATAGCTTCCCTTTCGAAGAAACGCCGGATCAGATGCAAGCCATCAATTCAGTGATTCAAGACATGGGCTCACCACAAGCCATGGATCGCTTGGTTTGCGGGGATGTGGGCTTTGGTAAAACCGAAGTGGCCATGCGTGCAGCTTTCTTGGCGGCTAATCATGGGAAACAGGTTGCCATTCTGGTTCCAACTACCCTGCTCGCCCAACAGCATTTTGAAAACTTCAAAGACCGCTTTGCCAACTGGCCATTTAATATTCAAGTCATGAGCCGGTTTGTAAGCGGCAAAGAACAAAAGTCTGTCGTAGAAGGCATTAAAAACGGCAAAGTCGATATTGTAGTCGGAACCCACAAACTGCTCAGTAGCGACATTGAGTTTAACGATTTGGGCCTGGTTATTATTGACGAAGAACACCGGTTCGGCGTACGCCAGAAAGAGAAATTCAAAGCCTTGCGTGCCGATGTAGACATTCTCACCCTCACCGCAACCCCCATACCGCGTACGCTAAACATGGCGTTATCGGGTATGCGTGATTTGTCGATTATCGCCACACCGCCAGCCCGCCGTTTGTCGATAAAAACCTTTGTTCAGCAACGTGACAAAGCGGTAATTCGTGAAGCCATCATGCGGGAAATTCTACGGGGTGGTCAGGTTTACTTCCTGCACAACGAAGTGGATACCATAGAAAAAACGGCAAAAGAAATTGAAGAAATTGTGCCGGAAGCCCGTATTGCTATTGGTCACGGCCAGATGCGTGAGCGCGAACTGGAAACGGTAATGAGCGATTTCTATCACCAGCGTTACAATGTGTTGGTGTGTACCACAATCATTGAAACGGGTATCGACGTGCCGACAGCGAACACCATCATCATGGACCGTGCTGATCATCTTGGCCTCGCCCAGCTTCACCAGTTGCGTGGCCGTGTAGGACGTTCCCACCATCAGGCCTACGCGTATTTGCTCACGCCGCACCCGAAACGTATGACCAAAGATGCGGCTAAGCGCCTCGAAGCGATTTCCAGCCTGGAAGATTTGGGCGCTGGTTTTGCCCTTGCCACCCACGATCTCGAGATTCGTGGTGCCGGTGAATTGCTTGGTGATGGTCAGTCGGGGCAGATCGCCTCCATTGGTTTCACATTGTATATGGACATGCTGGATCAAGCCGTGGCTGCACTTAAAGAGGGCCGAGAACCTAGCCTCGAAGATACATCAGCAAATCAAACTGAAATTGAGCTGCGTATTCCTGCCCTGCTACCCGATGATTATATCGCCGATGTGAATCAGCGTTTGTCACTGTACAAGCAATTAGCCAGTTGCCAGTCGAAAGAAGCCATTGATGAATTCCAGGTTGAATGTATCGATCGGTTCGGTTTGCTGCCAGTACCGGCAAAGCAATTGATTAAGGTTGCAGAGCTCAAACTCATCGCAAAACAGCTGGGTATCACAAAAATTGACATGACCAGTGTTGGCGGTTCCATTGAATTCAGGGAAAATACCCCGGTAGATCCCGGATATATTATTCAGTTGGTACAGACACAGTCAGACACCTTCCGGTTTGAAGGCAGCCAGAAACTCAGGCTAGTGAAGAAAACCGAAACGGCCGAAGAACGTCTGCAGCTCATTGAAAAAGTACTTAATAACTTCGCCATGGAGACCAGGTAGTGAAGAAGCGGTTATCGACTCTTGCAGCGTGCCTAAGTGCAGCTTTGTTCGCATCGGCACCCGCAAGCGCGGCGGATGACTGGTGGTTTGATATTGAAGTCATCATCTTTGACCGTAACGTCAGTATCAGCGAATTAAATGAACAGTTCGCGCAAGATGACTTGCTGGAACCCGCCGTTGCCGACATGAACCTGATTGAAGGTTATCTGCGTCCTGATATCAATTACGTGAAACAAGCCCTGGGTACGTGTGGTGTCCCTACCAATCCATTGTGGATAGACAAACCTTCTGTGGAGCAAATTTTAGCAGACCATGAACAATGGAAAGCCACGCAGACTCCGCCGCAACGCGCACCGGATGATAGCGGCATTTCCGGCACAGGGGCTGACTATGCGAGCAATGACAACCTTAACACAGATGATTCGTTTGATGGCGTTAACCCATCCGCTGCACGGTTGATTGAGGAAACTACACGCGATACCCAGGAACTTGATTCACAAGAAACGGTTTACGAAAGTGAAAATCGTTTCTCCGATGGACTCAATGACCATTTTGCTTCGCAAGATAACAGCATGGCGACAGAAGATGCGCCCTTAGAGCCAGAAATCATACCAGTAACAGATACGGAGATAGCCAGTTACTGGATAGCCTTCTCCGGAATTAACGATGCAAAACCGGTTTCCGTACCCGCGTTTAGGTTTTGTGAACCTCAGCACGACTGGTTAAGTCTGGAAAACGGTAAATGGAAAACATGGCAACCGGATAACAGTCTACCCGCACCATCAGAAGTGCCTGAATTTCTTGATGGACGCGATTGGCAAGCCGCCGCATCGGCGCATTTACTGCCTTATGACAGCCTGGAACTCACCAAGCTCTCTCGCCAAATTCGTCAAACTCGCGGCATTAATCGTCTGCTTCACGTTGCCTGGCGTCAACCGGTGAAGTTTGGTGAAAAAAAAGCAGATGCGATGCGCATAATTGCAGGTAAAAACTATGCGGAAAGTTTCACCTTAGATGGCGAAGCTATTGAACCAGAAAGCGGCTTTTCATTTACAGATATTGCAGATAATGAGCAAGATGATCAGACACTCAGTCAGGATACGTTCTTTAACAAATTGAACGCCCGCCTGGATACGGCTAAGCCAGTGTCATTCAATGCATTGATGGCGGCAACTGCCACGCAGCAAACACCAACAGACAATCCGTCAACTTCGTTGGCGCTTGTGGGCCAGGGTGAAAACCCAGCCATCTGGCAACTCGATGGCTACCTGAAAGTGTATTTGAAATATATAAATCGTGTGCCGTACCTGCACATCGACAGTGAAATGGATTATCGCCAGCCAATTGCGAAAGAAGAGCCTGGAGAAACTGCAGACGTGGGGCAATCTTTGGAGTATGAGTTAAAAACCGTGCCGTTCCATCAGGTAAGACGGGTGATCAGCAAGCAAATTCACTACTTCGACCACCCCATGTTCGGCATGGTCGTTGAAATCCGCCGACATCAACGACCCTAAGTTCAAACGCCGTAGCGGTTACAGGCGAGTAACAATCACAACGCCTGTAACCACAAAAGCCACCAGAATATTCAGTATGGTCCCTTCCCTTATCATCGTCTTCATATCTATATGACCGCTACCATAAACAATGGTGTTGGTGGGCGTTGCTACTGGCATCATAAACGCACAGCTCGCACTAATCGCTGCAGGCATCATAAGTACAATCGGGTCGATATCCAAAGCAACAGCGGCACTGGCAAGAATTGGCATCAGTAGTGTAGCCGTGGCGGTATTCGACGTGACCTCTGTGACAAAGCTTACCGCCAGGCAGAGCACCAGAATAAGTAACATGATGGGTAAAACAGAGAGATCGGTAAGTGCATTACCTAACACCACACTTAAGCCCGAAACGGTAAATGCTTTCGCCAGACAAATTCCCCCTGCGTACACCATGAGTAACCCCCATGGAATTTGCGCAGCGGTATCCCAGTCGAGGATTTGACCCGGCTTTTCTTTGTCGCCATCGGGTATTAAACACATCATCACCACGCCAGCAATCGCAATGGTGCTATCGCTCACGAAAGGCATGTTTAACCACTCTGTCCAGAAAGGACGGAAAACCCAGGCCAGCGCAATAATCAAAAATGAAACCAGCACACGTTTTTCAGCGGGCTTCCACTCGCCACTTTGTGGCAAAACCACTTCCGGGATTTTACCAAGATTACGGGTGAGCCACAGTGCCATAACCGGTATAGCCAGCAATACAACCGGAATACCGGTTTTCATCCAGTCGAGGAAGCTAAGCTCGGTGCCGGTTGTTTGTTGATATACGCTCATGAAGATGATATTAGGCGGCGTGCCGATGGGCGTACCCACGCCACCGATACTGGCCGCGTAAGCGATACCCAGTAAAATTGCGGATGCCAATGTAGGGTTACTCACTGAGCTAATAATGGCCAGGGCAATGGGCAGCAACATTAAACAGGTCGCGGTGTTCGATATCCACATACTCAGCACCGCAGAGGTTAACATGAACCCCAACACCAGTCGTTTAGCGTTTGAAGCACCAGTAAGTTTAAGCATGTAAACCGCAAGGCGACGGTGCACGCCCGACTTTTCCAATGACTTGGAAAGCATGAACCCGCCCATCAAAAGAAGAATAACATGGCTACCCAGTGATGAAGACGCATCCTGATAGGTCATCACCCCTGCCATGGGAAAAGCAAAAAACGGAATTAACGAGGTTACTGGAATTGGCATGGCCTCTGTCATCCATAACATGGCAATGAGAACGGTGAGCCCGGCTGTCATACTCATCTTCTGATCAAAGCCATTGGCAAACATAATAAAAAACACAATCAGGCTTGCCACTGCCGACAGGCCGAGAAACTTGTACTTTACGTGCATAAATAAAAATCCGGACGCGAGAAGCGCCTACTACATAAGAAAAATTCTGAAAGGCGTGATTATTTAGTTAAATCGTTGACAGTGATAACATAAAAGCAGACGCTTATGCAAAATGAAACCGATGACTTACGGCGTATATCAGCCTAATAAGAGACAAATGACACCCGCCATAAACTTGCTCAAAAAAAATAAAACGCCTCATTCTGTATTGAAATACCAACACGATCCTGCAGCGCCATCTTATGGCCTGGAAGCCACAGAAAAGCTAGGCTTAAACCCCGCAACGGTATTTAAAACGCTAGTGGTAGAACTCGACAAGCAACAATGGGCCGTGTGCATTCTACCGGTTGCTGAAAAACTCAGTATGAAGGCCGCGGCAAAAGCGGCAGGGGCAAAGAAGGCCGGTATGGCAAAACCACAAGATGTTGAACGAATGACGGGATATATTCTTGGCGGCGTGAGTCCGCTTGGTCAGAAAAAACGACTGCCCACATTCATTCATGACAGCGCGACGGTGTTGGAAACGATGCATGTCAGTGCGGGCAGGCGTGGCCTGGAAGTGGCCTTAACGCCTGCAGACTTAAGCCGTGCTACCAACGGACACTTTGCACCCTTAATTGTTACCGACGGTGGCGAGTATTAGTGGCTAGCATGCCCAGCTCTTCTTAACTGTTACGATGGATTTTCGACTTGCTGGCGGTAACGTTGTTGCCACATGGTGCGGGCTTCATCTAACTCCGCTTCAGTCGGCGATTGCCCTGGTGAAAACGTATCGGCAATCTGTAAGATGATTTGGTCACGTTTTTCTATCAGTGCGTCCACTTTAGGAAATAGGTCTTTCGCTTCCGGATAAGCCTTTTTCAACGAATCGATTTCCTCAAGGGCATAATATCGCTTCTCAAACTCATCGTTAAATAAGCTGCGTTTGGCATTGAATTTCACATAATCAATGGCGCGTTGCGAATTCAGATAGGCCATATCGTTTGCCGCTAAACCCGCTTGCTCACCCACGTGTGCCGCTTTTTCCATCCAGGTAGCCAAGGCTTCGTTATCACTATCGATAACGGCTTGTTTTATGCCTGCTTGTAAATCCGTTGCATGGAGAATATCCATCACGGTAATTACTGGCACAGTTTCAGATTCAGAAGAAGTATCAGAAAGGTAGATGAAGTATCCGATAACGCAAACTGCAACCAGGCCAATAAGTAAACCTGCTTTTTTCATTATCACTCCAGGCGTTTTATAAACAAGGAAAAAGGCAAAGCGCTACACGCCTTGCCTTCTACAAAGAAAAGTAAAACAGCGTAATCAAGGCGCTAGCCGCGCCCTAATTGTTACTCTGTTGGAGGCTTTGAGTTTTCAACCCGGCTTTTCAGCTTCTGTCCGGGACGGAATGTAACAACTCGACGGGCCTTGATCGGAATATCTTCCCCGGTTTTCGGGTTCCGGCCTGGACGCTCGTTTTTGTCACGCAGGTCAAAATTACCAAAACCTGACAGTTTCACTTGTTCACCGGATTCTAACGCTTCTTTGATTTCTTCAAAGAAGGCTTCCACCAAATCCTTAGCGTCTTTCTTGTTAATACCCAGTTTTTCGAATAAGTGTTCAGCCATTTCGGCTTTGGTCAATGCCATAATCTACTCTCTTAACGCTGCCCCAAACTCGGTTTCAAGCCCTTTAACCACGGTTTCCACTGCTTGTTGAATTTCAGCTTCTTCCAGGGTTTTATCGGGATCCTGTAGTACCAGAGACAATGCCAGGCTCTTGAAGCCAGGCTCTACACCTTTGCCTTTGTATACGTCGAACAAGTTTAGGCCAACTAGTTGATTTACGCCAATTTTTTCTACAAAAGAAAGAATGGCTCCAACGGTAACCTCATCTTTGACCGTAATTGCGATGTCCCGACGGTTCGCTGGGAAGCGGGAAATCGCACTAGCCTGTGGCAAGTTACGCACAGAAATCGCTTTAAGATCAAGCTCAAAGACAAATACACGACCGCTAACACCCAGTAACTTACTGAATTGCGGATGCACCGCACCCACGTAACCGATTGATTTTCCGTCAAGGAAAACTTCAGCAGTCATGCCAGGGTGTAACGCTGAATGCGACGCTGCAACAAACTCAACGGACTGTGTATTAGCCGTTAATGCTAGTATAGCCTCAACATCACCTTTAATATCAAAAAAATCTACGCTGTTATCGTCACTTAGCCAGCTTTCTTCGCTACGACGGCCAGCGATAACACCGGCAATAACAGGTTCCTGACGCACCCCGTTAGGAGCAGATTCGTCTGGCAGAAAACGCAGACCCGTTTCCATCAAACGAACGCGAGACTGTTGACGCTTCTGGTTATAGGCCGTTGCGCCTAATAATCCAGGCCAAAGACTGACACGCATCACCGACATATCAGATGAAATCGGATGTGGCAGTACCATACCCGGCTGTTCAGGGAAAAGTGCATTCTGAATTTTCGGATCAACAAACGAATACGTTATAGCTTCGACGTAACCACGGGCAGTAAGTTCAGTTTTAAAACGGGATGCTGGAATATCAGATTCCTTACTATCCAACATCTTAAGTGAACCTTTTGGTGCCTGATCAGGGATACTGTTGTAACCGTAGACACGGGCAACTTCCTCAATCAGATCTTCCTCAATGGCGATATCGAAGCGATAGCTTGGCGCTTTCGCTTCCCAGCCCGCTTCCGTCACGGTGACATCCAGCCCCAAACGGGTAAGAATGTCAGTCACTTTGTCATCGGCAATATCGATACCCAGCACACGGCTTAACCGGGCACGGCGCAATACAACATCAGAAGACACTGGTAAGGCGCTTTCTTCGACGGCCTCAACCACAGGACCCGGCTGACCACCACAGATTTCAAGGATAAGCGCAGTGGCGCGTTGCATCGCTTTATGCTGAAGTAATGGATCGACGCCACGCTCGTAGCGGTGAGACGCATCAGTATGTAAACCATACTGACGTGCGCGACCCGCAATAGCATCACGATTAAAGAACGCGCTTTCAAGCAGGATGTGTTTTGTTTCTTCGTTCACACCGGAGTGCAAACCACCAAAGATACCCGCCATTGCCAGTGCTTTGTGGTCGTCGGCGATAACCAGCGTGTTGTCTTTCAGTTCAACGGTGTTTTCATCGAGCAGAGTAAGCTGTTCACCGGCATGGGCCAAGCGCACATTTATATTGCCGTCGATGGCGTCTAAGTTGAACGCGTGCAGTGGCTGACCCAGTTCAAGGAGAACGTAGTTGGTCACATCAACGATAGGATCAATAGATCGCACGCCACAACGACGCAGCTTTTCTTTCAGCCACAGTGGGGATTCTGCTTTTACGTCTACGTTGCAAATAACACGTCCAAGATAACGGGGACACGCCTCTGGCGCACTTAAGGTAATCGCCAGTTTGTCATCGATAGACGCTTCTACGTCGTCGATAGTCGGCTCTGTCACATCAGTGCTGTTCAGTACACCCACTTCACGGGCCAGACCACGAATACCCAGACAGTCAGCACGGTTTGGTGTTAAATCCACTTCAATGATGTTGTCATCGAGGTTCAGATAATCGCGAATGTCCATGCCAAGCTCTGCGTCTGCAGGAAGCTCAATGATGCCGCTATGATCCTCTCCCATGCCAAGCTCAGAAAAGCTACAAAGCATACCGTGAGAAGGCTCGCCACGAAGTTTGGCCTTTTTAATTTTGAAATCACCGGGAAGAACTGCTCCGACTTTCGCTACTGCAACTTTCAATCCTTCGCGACAGTTAGGCGCACCGCATACGATGTCCAGTAATTCCTCTTCACCGACATTAATTTTTGTTACTCTGAGTTTGTCTGCATTCGGGTGCTGACCACACTCAACCACTTTACCGACGACCACACCGGAGAAATCCGCTGCCACCGGTTCAACGCCATCAACTTCCAGACCAGCCATGCTGAGCTGTTCAGATAAGGCATCGGTAGAAACCTGTGGGTTAACCCACTCTCTTAACCACTGTTCACTAAATTTCATGATTGCTTTGCCTTAATTGAACTGCTTCAGGAAACGAAGATCGTTTTCGAAAAATGCGCGCAGGTCGTTAACGCCATAGCGCAGCATGGTAAGGCGTTCAACGCCCATACCAAAAGCAAAGCCAGTGAATTCTTCAGGATCGATATTAACCGCTTTCAGTACATTCGGGTGCACCATGCCGCAGCCCAGTACTTCCAGCCATTTGCCACCTTTGCGACGCACGTCTACTTCCGCTGAAGGCTCTGTGAACGGGAAATAAGAAGGACGGAAGCGCACTTCGAGTGACTCTTCGAAGAAGTTTTCCAGGAATTCGTGAAGAATACCTTTCAGTTCCGCAAAGTTTACGTTGCGGTCAACCATCAAACCTTCTACTTGGTGGAACATTGGCGTGTGCGTTTGGTCGTAATCGTTACGATAAACGCGACCCGGTGAGATGATACGCAGTGGCGGCTTTTCCGTTTCCATCGTGCGAATTTGTACGCCAGAGGTTTGGGTACGTAACATCACGTCGGGATTAAAATAGAAGGTATCGTGGTCTGCACGTGCCGGGTGATTCGCAGGAATGTTCAGCGCATCGAAGTTATGGAAGCTGTCTTCCACTTCAGGACCGGTTTTTACCGCAAAACCCAATTCACCGAAGAACTGTTCAATACGGCTGATAGTGCGGGTAACGGGATGCAGGTTGCCCGGCAACTCGACACGACCCGGCGCAGATACGTCTACGGCCTCTTCGGCAAGCTTGGCATTCAGCTCAGCGCTACGAAGGGCTTCGCCTTTCACGCTGATCAGTTCCTGAATCTGTTGCTTAGCAACATTGATTTTTTGCCCTGCTGCAGGACGTTCTTCGTTAGACAGTTTACCTAAGCCTTTCAGCAGGTCGGTAAGCTTGCCTTTTTTACCCATAAACTCGACACGCACCTGATCGAGTGTTGCTGCATCTTCGGCAGCGTCAATCTGACTCCGGGCCTGACTGATTATCGCTTCAAGCTCCATGTTATCCTCAATTTGGCATGGTAGTGGTTGAACAAACAGCGTTTCTGTTCGCCCTTAATATAAACCCATAGTTTACACGACAGACGAAGATAACGGCTACCCTAACAGGCTGAATATTCCGAGATTTACAGGATTAATTTGTATTTTGGTGCGTTATTGCCAGAGGTGGCGGAAGAATGGAAAAATTTTTGTGCAGAAACGAAAAACGGCGAGCATCCTGCTCGCCGTTTCCCGAAAGAACTTAAACTTAATTTGTTAAAAAATTAAGCTAATGCGCCTTTAGCCGCTTCGACTAATGCGCTGAATGCTACCTTGTCATGTACCGCGATGTCGGCAAGGATCTTACGATCGATTTCAACAGACGCTTTCTTCAGACCGTTGATGAAACGGCTGTAAGAGATACCATTTTGACGAGCCGCAGCATTGATACGTGCAATCCACAGTTGACGGAATTGACGCTTACGCTGACGACGGTCACGATATGCATATTGACCAGCTTTAGTTACGGCCTGTACCGCTACGCGATAAACACGTGAACGTGCACCGTAATAACCTTTTGCCTGCTTGAGGACTTTTTTGTGACGAGCACGTGCAATAGTGCCGCGTTTTACTCTAGCCATTAATCAGTCTCCTAAGTCTTATACGTAAGGCAGCATGCGCTGAACTAATTTAGTATCAGAGTCATGAACCAGTTTTTTGCCACGCAGGTGACGTTTACGCTTAGAGCTCTTCTTAGTCAGAATGTGACGTAAGTGAGACTGTTTGCTTTTAAAGCGGCCAGAACCCGTTTTCTTGAAACGTTTGGCGGCACCGCTTACAGTTTTCATTTTAGGCATTGCTAAAACTCCGCATTGTTTAATAACGACATTCAGTGTGCAGTCACCGTTTGTCGATTGATGTTTGCAGCAGGGTGTTTCAAAGGTGCAGATTCTTTGAAAACTTTAGACCACTACTACCTCTTAATTGGGGCAAGCACCATGATCATCTGGCGGCCTTCCACACGACGTGGAAAGGATTCGCAAGTGGCAATGTCTTCCAAATCGGTTTTAACACGATTCAGTTGCTCAATGCCGATCTCTTGGTGGGCCATTTCACGTCCGCGGAAGCGAATCGTAACTTTAGCCTTATCCCCACTTTCCAGAAAGCGACGCAGGTTGCGCAGTTTTACCTGGTAATCGCCTTCATCAGTGCCAGGGCGAAATTTAATCTCCTTGACCTGAATTTGCTTCTGTTTTTTCTTCTGCTCTTTCTGAGCTTTACTTTTTTCAAAGAGGAATTTGCCATAGTCCATAACTTTACAGACTGGCGGCTCAGCATTTGGACTGATTTCCACTAGGTCCAGACTGGCAGCTTCTGCCGTCTGCATCGCTTCTGCGAGGGTAACTACACCTACCTGTTCGCCATCTTTACCGATTAAACGTACTTCGCGAGCACGGATTTCGTCGTTAATGCGGGCTTTATCGCCCTGAGCCTTATTGTTAGCGCCTTTAATGTGCTAATCCTCCAAAAATTAAAATCTAGTGCCCACCTGTTTCTCATGCAAGCGGGCTGAATCTTATACACTCACCATTACTTAATAGTTTTATCCGCTACTTCCTTTTGTGCCAGTTCGATGAAGGCATCAACAGACATTGAACCTAAATCTTCACCTTTACGGGAACGAACGGCGATGTGCCCTGCTTCGACTTCTTTGTCACCACAGACCAACATATAAGGAACGCGCTTTAAAGTGTGCTCGCGGATTTTAAAGCCAATCTTCTCATTTCTCAAGTCAGACTTTACTCTAAATCCAGCATTCTGCAGTTTTTGTACAGTTTTTTGCACATATTCTGCCTGATTGTCGGTAATATTCATCACTACCAGCTGCTGAGGAGCTAACCAGAGTGGGAAGAATCCGGCAAATTCTTCAGTAAGAATACCAATGAAACGTTCAAGAGAACCTAAAACCGCACGGTGAATCATCACCGGAACACGACGCTCACCGTCTTCAGCAACATAGGTTGAACCTAAGCGGCCTGGCATAGAGAAGTCGAGCTGCACGGTACCACACTGCCAAGCGCGATCCAGACAATCATACAAGGTAAATTCAATTTTAGGGCCGTAGAAAGCACCTTCCCCCGGCAACCAGCTGAATTCAATGCCTTTACTGTCCAGCGCTTCCGCCAGAGCCTTTTCTGCTTTATCCCAGATTTCATCACTACCTACACGCTTTTCAGGGCGGGTAGACAGCTTAACTTCAATCTTTTCGAAGCCAAACGCTTTATAGGCGTCGTAAATCATGTCGATACACAGACCTACTTCACTGAGGATTTGTTCCTCAGTACAGAAGATGTGGGCATCGTCCTGGGTAAATCCACGAACACGCATCAGACCATGTAATGCACCAGAAGGTTCATTCCGGTGACAGCAACCGAACTCTGCCATACGCAATGGCAGGTCGCGGTAGGATTTCAGACCCTGATTAAAGATTTGTACGTGACCCGGGCAGTTCATTGGCTTAATGGCATATTCACGCTTTTCTGATTCTGTGGTGAACATGTTTTCGGCGTACTTGTCCCAGTGACCGGATTTTTCCCACAGTACGCGGTCCATCATCAGCGGACCTTTTACTTCGTCGTAGGAGTAGCTACGCAGCATCTTACGAACAAACTGCTCAAGCTCGGTGTAAATAGACCAGCCATCGTTGTGCCAGAATACCATGCCCGGCGCTTCTTCCTGCCAGTGGAACAGATCCAGTGTTTTACCGATTTTACGGTGATCGCGCTTTTCTGCTTCTTCCAGACGCTGCAGGTACGCCTTCAGTTGCTTTTTGTCAGCCCATGCTGTGCCGTAAATACGCTGCAGCATTTTATTGTCACTGTTACCGCGCCAGTACGCACCGGCCACTTTCATCAGTTTAAAATGCTGACAGAACTTCATGTTAGGCACGTGCGGACCACGACACATATCAATGTATTCTTCGTGGTGATACAAACCCGGGAAAGAATCCTTTGGAATGTTCTCATCGAGAATTTCCATTTTGTACGTTTCGCCGCGAGCTTCGAAGGTATCCCGCGCTTCCTGCCAGCTCACATTTTTCTTAACTACGTCGTAGTTAGTTTTCGCCAGCTCAAGCATGCGCTTTTCGAGCTTCTGTAAGTCTTCTTGCGTGAGGCTGTGCTCCATATCGACATCATAGTAAAAACCGTTGTCGATAGTAGGACCGATAGCCATTTTGGCATCTGGCCATAGTTGTTTGATCGCATGACCAATTAAGTGAGCACAGCTGTGACGGATGATCTCAAGACCGTCTTCATCTTTTGCAGTGATGATCTGTAACGCAGCGTCTGATTCAATAAGGTCACGGGCGTCTACACGCTCGCCGTTAACACGACCGGCAATGGTGGCTTTCGCCAGGCCCGGGCCGATATCGGCGGCCACGTCCATTACAGAAACGGCAGAATCGAAAGCGCGCTGGCTTCCATCGGGAAGAGTAATTACAGGCATGAAAGTTCCTTTACAGTGGTGACGCCTACTCTGCGCCACTTGCATTAAAAATGGGTGTACAGCTAAGGTCGACAGACCATTAAAAGACTGCAATGATAAAACACAGATGCCTACCCGCATCTGATAAAGAGACCGAATTATAACGGCTTAACCGTGAGGTGCAATGGCCCATTTCGGTAAATCATCAAGCGGGGTTTTAAAACTGTTGTTCAGAATTAGCAATCGCGGTGATGTTTGCCATAATTTGCGGAGGTAATGAAGAGCGAATGAATATGTGGCATTTCATTTGTGAACACATCAGTGATGTAACACAAACATTTTTCAGCATTGCAAAGCGCAATGCGGTTAGTGGCGGAGATACCCATTCTGCGTTTGTGATTAACGACGAGTCGCACCGTTATTTTGTCAAAATTAATCCACTGGTTAACGGTCAACGACTGCGCTATGAAATGGATGGTCTGCAGGCACTGTCTGCATCTGGTACCATGCACATTCCTCAGCTTATTTGCTACGGGCTTGCCGATGAGGGCGCAAAGCAATTTGAATACATGGTGTTAGAACATCTACGCTTTCAAAATCCGCAACCGGAAGCCTGGTACGAACTGGGCGCCCAGCTAGCGACGCTGCACCAAACAACGACAACTAAGCAGAGCGGCTGGCATGAAAATAACTTCATAGGTCAAACTGCACAACGTAATACATTCAGCAATGACTGGGCCCGCTTTTTCGCTGAGCACCGTATTGGCAATATGCTGGAACATTGTGCCCGACGGGACTTGCGTGTTGCCAACATCGATGTGCTGGTTACTCAGGTCCATCGTTTGTTGCAGTCGCACAAACCTCAGGCTTCGTTGGTACACGGTGATTTATGGCAAGGCAATGTTGGCTTCTGCCGGTATGGCCCAACAATTTTTGACCCAGCAATTTACTACGGCGATCGCGAGACCGACATCGCCATGACAGAGTTATTCGGAGCCTTCCCCAGCCCGTTTTATCAGGGTTATAATAATGTATGGCCGTTGGCCGCAGAATATGAACCGCGAAAGCACATTTATAACCTGTACCATTTACTGAACCATGCGCTAATGTTCGGCGGTCACTATATTGATTCGTGTAAGTCACAAATAGCGCAAATAAGGAACGTTCACTAAACGATGTTAGGTACTTTGCGTCGCGTGCTGATGCGCGGACTCGTTGTTATTACAATTCTCTCTGCATTCATTGGTTGTAGCTTCGAATCCGGTGTATCCAGCGATTTACAAGACTATGCTGAACGATTATCAAGGGTTGTGGATACTGACCTCATTTATCATTCCCCTGTAGCTACCCTGAATTATCCCGCTGAGAACCAACTTGTCTGGCCCCTGCAAATCTTCGAAATTTCGCTTACTGAATTCTATTCGTTGCAATCTTGCCAAATCGGCAGCTTGGTGGCTGAGCGGAACACGACGCTTGGCAAGCAACAAGATCAGGCTGCGGCATTTGCTTATGAAGTTTCCCTTGTTAACACGCTCAACGACTGCATTCTTTCTCTTGGCGATGAACACAGTCAACTCGCGGAAAAATTACAAGATTGGCAACGTGTAAAGCGTCAGCAATTACCGAAAGTATGGGCGAATATGATTCAGTCCGTCCGGGAAAACAAACTCGCATTTTCTAAAAGCACTGAATTGCTGTCAGTGGAAAGAGAAGACGATGACAGTGCAGGCGTAACCGCCCTCGCCTACCTTGTGAGATTGTCTGCGATAACCGACGTAAGTCTGGATGAGTTAAACCGCCAACTAAAAATTCTCGATGCCTCGCGCTTACCTGCAAAGCTATGGCGAACGCAGAATCTGCTTGCGGCCAGGCTGAATGATTTAACCACCGCACTCAAAGTGACGCTACCAGATGTATCTTGTGAAAACGGGCGTGCGTCCGAACAGGCTGAGATCCTGCGAAATGTGTTCTACCTCTTTTTCATAGAAAAAATTCAACCCGTAGGCAGCCGCCTTAACCACTTCCACTACCAGCTTACGCCAGTGCTTGAACAACTACAGGCATCACCGACTATTCAGCCTGCTTTCAAACAGTATATCGAAGCCCGGAACAGCGAGTTTCGCGCCTATCAGGCAGCCATGAGTGAACACGTGAAACTGTGGCAGACCTTTCTGGACAGATGTCATTTATCGCCACAGAAGCCTGGTTAAATTGCACATAAACCAGCATCTGAACAGCATTTCTGATAACAGCTATTCATGATATTTACGAATTACCGCGACTCTTCCGTCTTCCAGTTCTAATACTTCCATCATTTTCTGAGAGTACTCAACAGGCTGATTATTTTCAGGATGAACACCTTTAGCATAGTTATGATATCTGATTGCGATTGCAGACTGATTAAAGGTGAATACATCTAACAGTTCTGCTTTGTAATCTGTATGTGCTCCCAGATAGAAGGTCATACCTTTTCGCATATCTGCTTTCCCTGAAGGTAAACGGGAGTCATCAGTTTGCCAGGGAAGATGTGAGTGACCAACATCGTCAGTCAGCAGCGCCAGATATTCTTCAAGTTCCTTTTCTGTGGCATCCGGGCTTTGCGTGGCAATCATTTTTTCAAAATACAAATTCGCAAATGCGTTGAGATCTGTTTTGGATTCCTCTGCAAATAAAAAGCTGGAAAACAGCATGGAAAGTGAAAGTAGCAGTATGTTTCTCATAAAAATCCTTTTCAAATGCCACAACACACTTGATGTGGCTATAGTCAGCAGTGATCGGTTTATTTTTCTGCAAAAATATCGGTAAGTCCCTTTCTGATTATGTACATACAGCACCTTACACTCAAATAAATAGTGTGAATGATTCCACATTTTTAATTGACACAAACTTGTTCGTTATATAGAACGTTCCATATAACGAACAAATGACTAATTTGATGGATAAACCTGATTTCGCTGTGCTGGGCCAGAACCTCCAGTTACTGCGCAAAAACCGTAAGCTGTCTTTGTCTCAACTCGCCAGCAATGCCGGTATCGCAAAATCTAACTTGTCGCGTATTGAGCAAGGTGAAGGGAATCCGACCATTGAAACAATCTGGCGACTTGCTTTACAGCTGGATGTGCCCTTCGGGGATCTTGTCGCCAGGGCTGATAGCGCCTGGGGAGAAAACGGGGTTCAGGTTCGGCTTATTGACCAGGGCAATGATAATCCCAGAGTCGATGTGTACTGGATGTCGTTAGCTCCGCATAGTCTGAAAGAATCTGAACCACATTTCGACGGCAGTGTGGAAGCGGTCACTGTAATTAGCGGTTTAATACAAGCTGGCAATACCGACAATCCACAGCACCTGCGCGCAGGGAATTACTGCAGCTTTGACGCAGCTAAACCACACTTTTATCAGACCACGGATAGCGCAGCCAATATGATTGTCACTATTACATATCCTTCAGAACATTCGGATAACAGGGGAAACGTACGCCCATGACGACGGTCACTTCTCAGGATATTTTGTCGCCATGGAAACAGGGAGTGAAAGATGCCCTGCCGCTGTTCGGTGGCTATATTCCGGTAGCCATCTCATTCGGATTAATATCGGTTCAATCCGGTTTCGGCGTGCTGGAAACAATTTTAATTTCATTATTTATCTACGCCGGCGCATCCCAATTTTTATTTGTTGCTATGGTGGCGTCGGGCGCGCCAATGTCCCTGGTGGTAATAATGACCTTATTGATAAATGCCCGTCATATTGTTTATGCCCCGAATATAGCTCCCTATTTGGGTAAAGATAAGCGTTGGCTATTTCTGATGCATGGCCTGACAGATCAGCTCTTTGCGTTGTCGTTATCCCGGTTGCCACAAATAGCAAAAGCTGATCGGATTGCATGGTATACATGCACAGCAATGCTTGCCTGGTTTAGCTGGGTAGCCGGTACGGCAATCGGCGCTATTGCGGGTGATGAAATTACCCAGCGCTGGCCAGTCATCAATGATGTTCTGCCCTTTGCACTACCCGCACTGTTTCTGGTACTGGTAGCGCCGCGTTGTAATAACCGTTTATGGACACTCACACTTGGCGCCTCAGCGGTTTTAGCCTTGTCTCTCAGGCTTCTGGGGTATCCAAACCTGGCTATTCCTGTTGCAGCCCTGTCCGGCGCAGTGGTTTTTTATGCACTTCAATCAGGTAAATCACGAGGTAAAACGGTATGAATCAGGACTTATGGGTCGTTCTATTCATTATCGCCGCAGGCACCTATTTTCTTCGCGTGATACCGCTTATCTGGATGCAGCGGAAACTAATACAGCATGAAAAGAAAGGCAGCGTAAAACCGCCGCCCGACTGGCTCACCGTGCTCGGACCAACGATGATTTCGGCGATGTTTGGCGCATCGCTTGTACCTACACACCCCACATTCGCAGCCTGGGTAGCGACAGCCCTTGGCATGCTGGCAACCCTGGCAGTGTGGTTCCGAACCCGATCGATGGGCCTGCCCACGTTAACAGGTGTTTTTGTGTTTGGCGTGATAATCGTTCTGTTTGGCTGAAGCGTGATGGTAAGCAGATGGCACTGCTTCGATGACCGGACGTCCGACAGACTTGCCTGCATTGCAAATGGATTTCATTTGTTATGAAGTTAGATATTCACCTTCACGAACATCTTTATATTTGTGGGTATTGTCAATTTTTGGTATTTGAGGCGGGTGTTTTGTAGGTTTATAAGTTACTGATATTACTCATTTGGCTATCCTAACTTTCGAGCTTATAGGAAAAACAGGGAAAGATTTATACGGTAAGGAAGATTGCTAGTAATATTGAAGTAGGTGTGGAACTGTAATGATGAAGAATTGAAACGGGTGAAAACGATCAAAATACCAGCAAAGCTGGTATTTTGATCGTTTTTGAATTATCGACAAGCTAAATTAATGATTGATTATGTATATATCAAGCTTAGTTGCAAGGATGACATCTTGGTCATTATCTGACTCACCTTGCACAGCTTCATCAGGGTCTAGCGATAGATAAAACCCGCCACCACTTGCTTTTAAAAACTTAACACGTTCTACGTTATAAAAAATATAATCATCAGAGTAGTAAAAACTGACCATCTTAACACCTGAGAACACAAAGCGGACAGACGAAATCTCTGATGACTTTCTTAATTCAAAGTCTACTTCTAGCTCCATTGCATTATCTACTTTCTTCATCTCTAACCTAGAAACTGAAGAATCTATCAAGCTATTGTTTTTTTTGAAGAAGGCTAAGCCTTCCATTCCTGTTAACGAAATCATTATTAATACCACTCATTATTAAAATCCAAAGTCATCCAAATCTTGTTGGGTTGGAGGGCGACCGGGTTGCCTTTTAGGCTTACCTTTTGGATGATAAGGGTTGGGTATATGGTCGTGAATGTGGTCTTCGACCTCCTCGTCAGGATAGCCGGGGCCATGACCTTGATTCCATTCCTTCTCGACCCACCCATCTTGCCCATACTTTTTCTTAGTTGTACCGGGGCCGTTGCTTGCTACAGTTCCGGGGTCGCCTCTATCTGGGATTCTGTTCTTTCTTCTCTTCCCTTTAGGGGGCTGCCTGATAGTTTCTGTCTCTTCTGTGGCATCACTGTCAGAACCTTCAGCATTCTCATTTAGCCACGCATCAGGAAGCTCACCATTTCCCATCATTGTTGGTGTGAGCCCTGTGACAATAGCCCCGAGAGGAGACACAATAAGAATTCTTTTTAACTCAGCAGCTTGCTTACCTATCCATATGCCAGCCTTGACCAAACCTCCAGCATCAACAGTAGGATTTGTTCCTGCGGTGGCGTTATTGGCCTGATTGGTACCAGAATTTTTTCCAACATCGCCTTTGTCAGAATTACTGCTGCCTTTAGCGTTGTTCTCTTGTCCGCTTACTACAAGTAGTGCACCTGTCTCTCTATCAGTACACGACCTACGCGACCCCAACATACCATTACAGTTATCGTACCTTTTGCGTGTGGGTTCAGTCGTTTCTTTTGCGTTCGCATCTTCACTGGTCAACCCTGTAGGATCAGTACCCGCGAGAGGATTATTCATAATATAACTGTAAGGATTTACTGATTGACTATCAGTTGGACTTTGAATGAATGGGTCAACACTCATAAACCGCCCAAGGTTATAATCGTACACCCGTCCGTTCATATGAATTAATGCGGTGTAGAAAAAACTAAACTTTTTAAAGAACAAAACAATTAGGCTGAAATTACCGCTTATTCTTTGGTGTTGATTTAACGATCACGCCATCAGGAGTCGGCACTGGAAACGGGTATTTTTGAACATCTGCGCTTGGGTTCTTTTTAATTGCACTACGCTTTTCGTCTGAAACCAATTCAATTAAACCCTGTGTATCACCTTGAAAGCCATGAATAAAAGGTTTTATCAGGTCAAATCCTCGTGAGTCGTGGGACTGATAATAACGGTAGATCCAATAGGCAACCATATCAGATAATTGAATAAGTTGAGATGCTTTTGAATCCAAAAACAACGGCACTTCTGCAAAGTTTCTAAGTTTGCCACGTTCATGCCCGTCATGTTTAAAGGTATGCGAAAGTAGCTGAACATTCTGCTCAACAATGGATTTATCAAATATTACGATACCGCGCTGAGGGTTTTTGCCTTTAGATTTTCGGTAACAAGCCGCAAGATAATCATCAAAGCACGTTGCTAGCTTTTCAAAAGCTAAGGGGATAATGTCTGAGGGGGAATAAAGCGATTTTTGAAGCACACACGCAAACACTTTGAGTCGAGATTGTGTATTGGCGAGCAGTTGAAGAGAATCGACGACAGCTTGAACTCTGTCTTCAGCATTAAAACGTTCCCAGCCGTCTCTGCCTGTCCGAATCGGTCCCGCATGTAATTCTATTTCATTTGGGGCATTTGGTGAAAACCGAGCAGCTATTTCAGTAAGCTTTCCATCTACCCAATGGGTTTGGCGCTCAAAAATACATACACCTGCAAGTACAAAAGTGTCTGAGTTTGGATCATCAATTGAGCCTGACTCATCAGCATAGAGCAGATACACGACTTCCTCCTTAAACGAAAACAGGCCGCTTCCTTGCGGCCTGTATATATTCGGTAAGCTGAGTGAGGCAATCGCTCAACGCTCTGCAATATTGGTCAGCGCTCTCAGCTCAATATTCATAATAATTCAGCGTCATATAGCGTGTCAATGGGGACTCGAACCAGTCTCACATCAGTCGGTTAACTCCCGACAACAGTGCCTTGATAGCGGCGGTAATTATGTTGCTGTCGCTGGCGCAACCAAAGGTAGATTCAGCACCTTGTAGTTTTACCTCTATGTAGCACACCGCTTTTACGCCCGCGCCTTCACCAATGGCGTGTTCATGATAGTCTGCCACTTCTACCTTCTTATTCAGGAACGTACTCAGCGCATTGGCCGCCGCTTCAACCGGCCCATTACCGGTGCCTTCAATAGAATATACTTCGTTATTTAACGCAAAATGAATATTCACCTGTTGCTCTGTGTTTCCTACCGACGTGATTGTGCTGCTGGAATATGCAAAAGGTACGGTGGCATCGAAGTATTCTTGTTCAAAAACTTCTTTCATGCGCGCTGCTGACATTTCCTTACCGGTACTGTCGTTTTCTCGCTGCACAGTACGGCTAAATTCAATTTGCAATTTTCTGGGCAACTCTAAATTCGCTTCCTGTTCCAATAAGAAGGCCACGCCACCTTTACCAGACTGGCTGTTTACGCGAACTACCGCTTCAAATCCGCGCCCCACATCAGCCGGATCGATAGGTAAATAAGGTACACGCCAGCGGCCGTCTTTGCTTTGTACCGCCATGCCTTTTTTAATAGCGTCCTGGTGCGAGCCGGAGAACGCGGTGTATACCAGTTCCCCTGCATAAGGATGTCGGGAGTGAACCGGTAATTGATTGCACTCTTCCACTAACTTGCGAACCTGATCGATATCGGAAAAATCAAGTTGCGGTGATACGCCCTGAGAATACATGTTCATTGCCAGAGTAACGATATCCACATTACCCGTACGCTCACCATTGCCGAACAAGCACCCTTCGATACGATCAGCCCCTGCCATTAGCGCTAATTCAGCCGCAGCCACGGCGGTACCGCGGTCATTATGCGGATGCACACTCAATACAATGCATTCCCTTTGGTTCAGGTTGCGATGCATCCACTCAATTTGGTCGGCATAGGTATTCGGCGTATTCATTTCTACCGTTGCCGGTAAATTGATGATGATCTTGTTGTATGTGGTTGGCTGCCAAATATCCACCACTTCGTCCACCACCTCTTTCACAAAGTCAATTTCAGTGCTGGAAAACACTTCCGGAGAGTACTGATATGTCCAGTTCACTTCTGGTGCATTGGCTGTGAGTTCTTTCACCCAGCGGGTGCCAGTTAATGCAATGTTTTTCACGCCAGCTTTGTCGGTGTTGTAAACAATCTCCCGGAAATCTGGCGCTAGCGGATTATACATGTGCAAAATCGCATTCTTGGCACCACGCAGGCTTTCCACTGTGCGCTCAATCAGCTCATAACGAGCCTGAGTCAGCACTTCAATAGTAACATCGTCAGGAATATGGTTGCCTTCAATGAGCAGCCGCACAAATTGAAAGTCGATATCTGATGCGGATGGAAAGCCAACTTCAATTTGTTTAAAACCGATATCAACCAGCTTTTTAAAGAATCGAAGTTTGGTCTCGATAGACATGGGGTTGATAAGCGCCTGATTGCCATCGCGAAGATCGGTACTCATCCACACTGGCGCTTGAGTAATTGCATTGTCTGGCCACTGGCGGTCAGGTAACGATACGCCAATGAATCGCTGATATTTTGTTTGAGGATGAGTAAGCATGAAACGAAGGCTCCGGGAAAATAACGGTTCACCTAGTGTACGACATTTCGATTAGCAGAGAATTGCAAACACTTGCCAACTTCACCCCACCAAGGCAATAATATAGCGCAATATATAAAGGTTATAAACTTTTATGCCTCACGGAGAAAAAATTGTGGAATTAGACAAGATTGACAGACAGATCCTTGAAACGCTACAAAAGCGCGGCAGGATCTCAAATCAGGAGTTGGCTGAAGCCGTCAACCTTTCACCTTCCCCCTGTCTAAGACGGGTAAAACAATTAGAAGACAGTGGCTACATAGATGGATATATCGCCTTGGTCAACGCGCGGAAAATGGGTCTCACACTGCTGTCTTTCATTCAGATAGTCATGGACAAGCATACGCCAGAGCGGTTCGAAAAATTTGATAACGCCATTGCCGCTTTTCCCGAAGTTTTGGAAAGCCATTTAATTACGGGCCAATCAGCAGATTATTTACTAAAGGTTATTGTAAAAGACATGGATGATTTTCAGCAGTTTTTGCTGAACAAGCTCACCCGGGTTGAAGGGGTAAGCGGTGTTCACTCTTCATTCGTATTAAAATCGCCCCGAAAGAGTACAGCGATACCGGTTTGAATAGATAAGTAAGGCAGCATGTGAAATCTTTTGTACTAGTATCTAAGGCGGTGAAATAACCAGGTACGACCCTAATCCGACGGTGAAAATAAAACTGCCCCAGATAGCGTGTTCCACCACCACGACGGGCGTTGAGCGGGTTTGCATGTAGCGGTAGCCAAACAACGCGCCGCCAATCCACGACAGCACCATAGCCACCCAATTGCCGTACACCAGATGAACAAGCCCGAACACAAAGGTACTCAGGCCCCAGCGTGCCGTTTTCGAGGGCAAAATTTGTTTATAACGATGGAAAAAGAAGGTGCGGAAAATTATTTCCTGGGGGATCACCGATACAATGGGATAAATCAGCAGGGTAAGCATCCATAATTCTGGTTCCTGCATTGGCCACTGCAAAAATAACTCCGGCTTGATCAGATATACCACCGCAGCAAGCAGACAGGCCCAGGGAATAAACATTTTCAGCGTGGTGCGAAGGTGGGCGAAGAAATCCTGCCAGTGCCAAAGACGAAAACGTTTAAACTGCTTATCAGCCAAAAGCACGGCTAAACAGGCAATACCTACCATGCCAAGTAACGGCATAAGATAATCAGCCACTTGATTTACCCAATAAGCAATTGCGACAGGTAAAGCAAAAAACAGCAATACCATTTCAATCCACAGTCGCATCCAACAGCCCTCTAACATACCAATATGACAATTCAGTGACAGTATAATGGGAAATACGACATTGTGCTTAAAAAATCACCCTTATCTCACGTAATTTAATGTCTGTGACCTCGTTGTTAATTGCCGGAGAACGGCTAAGCCAATGCGCCTGAAGCAAAAAATGGGCAAGTACATCACCGGGATTAAATGCCACTAATGGTTGGCTACTCGGCAAATTTGTTTTACCTTTGGCGCAGAACCTTTTTCTACAAGTGTGATTAATGGCCTCGCAAACCGATCTCCTGGGTTTAATTGAACAGCAGTACCCTTCTCTTTCACCTTCCGCACAGCAAATTGCAACGTTTATTCAGCAACATCCTATTGCGTTGGTGAGCAAAAGCACCGCCGAGATCGCACGTTTATCTGGTACGTCGAAGGCAACAGTCAGCCGGTTTTTTCGCCAGTTAGGTTTCGACTCTCACCAGCAAGTAAAAGATGCCATGCTGTCAATGCGGGAAAAAGGCTTGCCGCTGCCTACGGGAGAAGGAGAATCTGACCACTTTCAGCAAGAGATGCGTAACCTTGCGCTTACTTTCGAGGGGCTGAAACCTGAAACAATAGAACAAGTGGTGTCGCTACTGGCAGATTCACAGCGTATTACTTTGATTGGTTACCGCAACGCGTATCCTATTGCGCTGCATTTTCGTCAACAGTTAAAACAGGTTCGCAGTACAGTTAGACTGTTGCCCCAACCGGGCCAATCGCTAGGCGAAGATCTCATTGATATTCCGGCTAACGAAGTTGTTGTGTTACTTGGTTTTCGTCGCCGTACCCGTATATTTAAACGTATTGTAGACGCCTTAAGTGACCACACCACCATTCTCATTACCGACCCAACGGGACAAGTTTATAGCAATAAAGTTGATCACCTTTTGATTTGTCATCCAGGTCAAATTAGTGCATTTGATAGTTATGCTGCACCAATGAGTCTAATTTCCTTCCTCGCCAATAAAGTGTTCGAGCGTTTGGGCGACCAAGCCCTTCGGCGAGCAACCCAGATTGCCGCCATGTACGACCAACTTGATGAATTGGAACCTTAATCCCTTCCCTGCAGTCATATTAATCAATCTTTTTTTGTATAATCTCGTAAAAAAAAGACCACACTTATTGATTACTTTTTGACCTTTGTGACAATATTAGGGCAATGGACTACGAATCTATCGATGTTGAACAGGTTTCAACCTCACTTTGATTCCTCCCTGAACACAATGGATGTGATACACAGGAGTTTTATGCAAACATCAATTATCCCTCTGGAAGAAGCGTCGAGCGTTCTGGCTTTTTGGTTTGAAGAGTTAGACCCCGGGCAGTGGTTTCGTGCCGATGAGGGATTAGATAATCTTATCCGCTCACGATTTGGAAAAGTGCATGCGGCTGCGGCGCACTGCGAACTGTGGCCTTGGCGTGCAACGCCTTCAGGTAGACTGGCCGAAATTATCGTCCTCGACCAATTTTCTCGCAACATGTATCGCGGCTCAGCTAAAGCATTTGAATGCGATAAAATGGCACTGGCGTTGTCTCAGGAGGCGCTGAGGGTTGAGGCAGACAAAGCACTTACCGTAAAACAGAAAACTTTTCTGTTTATGCCCTTCATGCATTCTGAATCGTTAGCGATTCATGATATGGCAATGGAATTATTCAATATTGATGGTCTTGAACTGCAGTTTGAATACGAACAAGAGCACCGGGAGTTATTGTTGCAGTTTGGTCGCTATCCACAACGGAATGAGGCGCTGGGTCGGTCGTCAACCCGGGAAGAAAAAGCCTTTCTGAATAAAAACTATATTGAGGCGTAGGTCAGATTAAACAAAAAACGGAGCATCGAGCTCCGTTTTTAATTAATAGCGATTAGCGGGTGTAAGGTTCTACGGGTAGGCCTGCTTGTTTCCAAGCGTCAAAGCCGCCTTCGATATGCACAACGTCGTCAAAACCCATATTTTGCAATGTGCCAGTGGCTAGCGTAGAGCGCCAACCGGATTGACAATAAAGCACGAATTTCTTGCCACCGCCGAAAACGGGTTTGAAATACGGACTTTCAGGATCGACCCAGAACTCGAGCATCCCCCGGGGCGCGTGAATAGCGCCTGGGATTTGACCTTCCCGTTCAAGCTCGCGCACGTCTCTGATATCCACCAGCACTACATCGGCTCGGTACACCGTTTCGTTCGCTTCACTCGCACTCATTGTTTCTATTTGTGCTTCTGCTTCCCGTAAAAGCGTTTTAAAGCCTTTTTTCAGTGTCATCTTTATTACTCCAAAGTTAAAAACCGTTGTCTTACCCACAAAAGATGAGCGCTTTATCTGGAAAAAAGTGGCAGACTCATGGGTGAACCATACTGCAGTGCAGCATTATTTTACAAATTCATAACATATATAGTGGCTATCATCCTGAACGATGGGAAAAAATTGTTGCCAATGGCAACCGTTTCCCTTGACAGAATCATGAAACGATTGTTTCATAGAGCTCTACCCCATGGTTTCTCTCACAGGCAAATTCACGTCATGCAAACGACGAATAATCCGTTTATGGCTTTTCAACAAAAGCTACAGGCGCCCTTGCTGGATGCGCCGAAAAACAGTGCCGTGCCGCTTGGCAGTTATCGCTTGGCGGTAAAAGATCTGTTTCACATTGCGGGTATTCCCACGGCTGCGGGCAACCCTGATTGGTTAGCGTCTCATGATATCCCATCAGAAACTGCGTCAGTGGTAACGACGCTATTGGAAAATGGCGCGCGCTATGTAGGAAAAACTATTACTGATGAGCTGGCATATAGTTTAAACGGGCAAAATAAACACTATGGCATGCCTCTTAACCCTGTTACGCCTGACCGTATACCCGGTGGTTCAAGTTCTGGCTCGGCTGTGGCAGTCTCTATGCAATTGGCGGATATCGGATTGGGTACCGATACCGGTGGCTCAATTCGTGTGCCAGCCAGTTATCAGGCTTTATTCGGTCTACGCCCGACTCACGGGGCTATCGCTATGGACAACATGGTAGCGCTGGCACCCAGCTTTGATACCGTTGGTGTGCTCACTAAAGATTTAACGACGCTGTCTCACACCATTGACGTGTTAATTCCCGCACAATCTGACTCTGCCACACTGCCTGTTGTAAAAGTCGATAACTTAATTGCAATGGCAGCCCACGGTGAGCTTATTCAGACATGGTGGTCGCAAAACCAGTCACAGCATTCTGATCTTTTATCTGGGACCTGCTCTCCCGCATTCGGTAACTGGCCTACCGGCGACATGTTCAGAATTTTACAGGGCAGCGAAATTTGGCAGCAGCACGGCAACTGGCTGAGCACGACAAAACCGAATATTGCAGATGATATTCAACTGCGTCTTAACAGCTGCGAAGCGTTGACTGACGACGAAATCGCCACCGCACAGGAACAACGTACGGCGTTCACCGAATGGTTCAAAAACCTGGTTGAAAATCAAATTCTGCTGATCCCTACTACCCCCGGCCTGGCACCATTGATAGACGCCAATGCAGAAGAACTGGCAGACTATCGCAACAAGCTGCTGGCTTTGACCTCCTTAGCAGGACTCAGCGGTTGTCCGCAATTACACATTCCAGCACTCACACTTGACGGTGCGCCTTGCGGCTTTTCGCTGCTAGGGCCAAGGGGCAGCGATAAGACCCTGATCCGTCTGGCAAAGACCCTATATGGAAATAATGATAATGAACAATAAACCGGTTATCGGCTTTACTGCGCCCCACTACGCTGCCGCGCAGGTAGGTAATAATATTCTCGAGAAAGGCGGCACAGCAATTGAAGCAATGGTCGCGGCTGCGGCCTCTATTGCGGTGGAGTATCCGCATATGAATGGCTTAGGCGGTGACGGCTTCTGGCTGATCAGCGAACCAGGTAAAAAACCTGTTGGTATTAATGCCGCTGGTGTTGCTGCAAAAGGCGCAACAGCAGAGTTTTACCAAGGTGAGGATGCCATTCCCAGCCGAGGCGGCAAAGCAGCACTGACCATGGCGGGGGCAGTCGCAGGCTGGCAGAAGGCACTGGAAATCAGTGCAGGCTGGCAGACCCCATTGCCACTGGCCACCTTGCTCGATACGGCAATTAATCAGGCAACCTGGGGTATCGAAGTCACCCAGAGTATGTCAGACGCAAGCTTTAAAACCTTTGACGATTTGGGTCACGATCCAGCCTTTGGCCAGTTTCTAATCAAAGAAAAGCCATTAAAGAAAGGCAAAATTGTAAAATTGCCTCTCCTCGCGGCCACACTAAAGCAGCTCGCAGAGCGCGGCCTGGATGATTTCTATCAGGGTGATATTGCTGAACGCCTTGCTGCCGACCTGGCCGCCGCGGGCTCGCCGATCACATTGGCAGACTTTCAGCAATATGAGGCGAAAATCGTTGAGCCATTGTCTGTCACTACTTCAAAAGGCACCTTGTACAACCTGCCTGCGCCCACACAGGGTATTGCCTCTTTGCTGACCCTCGCACTTTATGATCAAGTGTGGCGCTTGGGCACTGACGATGCCGACATGGTGCACTTACTTATCGAGTGTACTAAGCAGGCATTCATTAAACGCAACCAGTATGTTACCGATCCGGCTCGCCTGGATATCGATTTACAAACCCTACTGAGCCCGGCATCACTTGCTGCGATGAGAGCGAATATCGATATCGATAACGCATTGCCATGGCCACATGTGGCGAAACCAGGCGATACCATCTGGATGGGCGCCTGCGACAGCGAAGGCAGAATGGTGAGCTACATTCAGTCGCTTTACTGGGAGTTTGGTAGTGGCGTGGTAAGCCCTTCTACAGGGATTGTCTGGAACAATCGCGGTACCTCATTTTTGTTAGACGAAAACAGTAACCAGTATCTTCAGCCGGGCATGACCCCGTTTCACACCCTTAATCCCGCATTTGCAGAGCTAAATGACGGACGCAGGATCAGTTATGGCACCATGGGCGGTGAAGGACAACCGCAAACCCAGGCCGCTGTGTTTGCCCGCCATGTGTATCACGACAAACCGTTAGACCGTTCCATTGCACTTGGTCGTTGGTTGTTGGGTCGTACCTGGGGAGATGTGAGTCATAACTTGAAAGTTGAACGTGACGTAAATGATTACGTCGGCGAAGCGCTACTAGCAAAAGGGCACGACATGGTGGTGGTCGATGCTTGCAACGAATTGATGGGACATGCCGGCGCGGTAGTGCGCCATGCCGATGGCTCAACGGAAGCCGCTACCGACCCACGAAGCGACGGCAAGGCTTTTGCTGTTGCCATGCCATCCGACGAAGAGGAATAAAAACTTGGAATTTATCAGTGAAAATCTGAACATCATTCTGGCCATGATGGGGACCGGCGTTTTTGCCGGGCTGCTGGCTGGCCTGCTCGGTGTTGGCGGCGGCATTGTTATCGTGCCGGTGCTGTTCTTTCTATTCCAGGCGCTGGGGATCAGTGCCGACACTGCTATGGTAGTCGCCACCGCCACATCACTCGCGACCATTGTGCCCACGTCTGTCAGTTCAATCATGGCGCACAAGAAAAAAGGCAACGTAGACGGCGAGCTATTGAAGTTCTGGGCCGTGTTTATCCTCATCGGCGTATTGGCCGGTAGCACGGTGGTAACTCGCATCGATGGTCAGTGGCTCACCTTATTGTTCGGTACCATCGCCACGTTGTCTGCGCTAAATATGCTCATCGGCAAGAAAACCGCTATCCGCGATGGTTTACCGGGTAAAACAGGTCAGGGAATCATGGCCACCTGTATCGGTTTTTTCAGCAGTATGGTTGGCATTGGCGGCGGTACCCTTACCGTGCCCACTCTGACATTTTGCAATTATCCCGCTCACCGTGCAGTAGGCACTGCCGCAGCCGTTGGGCTTATCATCTCTTTGCCTGCCGCCCTGACCATGTTAATCGTTGGTGAGCGACCGGCAGATGCCCCGTTTGCCACCTACGGATTAGTCAACCTACTTGGCTTTGCCTGCATCGTACCGTTAACGGTTTTGTTTGCCCCCGTGGGCGCCGCCATTGCTAACAAGCTCAATGCCGCCGTACTCAAAAAAGTCTTTGCAGTGGTTCTTATCATCACGGGTGTGCGCATGCTTGCCCAATCTTTACTCTAGGAATATCAATGAAACCCCTATCTCTCCCCCCGCGTTTGCTCATGGGTCCCGGCCCTATCAACTGCTATCCCCGTGTATTGCAGGCTATGTCGACGCAACTTGTGGGTCAGTACGACCCGGTAATGACGGGCTATATGAATGAAGTCATGGCGCTGTACCGCCAGGTGTTCAACACCAACAATAAGCAAACTTTACTGGTTGATGGCACGTCTCGCGCCGGTATTGAAGCGGTGTTGGTGTCGTGTATTGAGCCAGGCGATAAAGTACTGGTACCGGTTTTTGGGCGTTTCGGTCATCTTTTGGCTGAAATTGCAGAACGTGCTGGTGCAGAAGTACACACCATCGAAACCGCCTGGGGTGAAGTATTCACGCCGGAGCAAATCGAAGCCGCTATTCGTGAGATCCGTCCAAAAGTGTTGGCCGTGGTTCAGGGCGACACCTCTACCACCATGTTGCAACCACTTGAGCATTTAGGTGAAATCTGTCAGCGCTACGATGTACTTTTTTACAGTGACGCCACAGCCTCTATTGGTGGAAATCCGTTTGAAACCGATAAATGGGGGTTAGATGCAGTATCGGTAGGTTTGCAGAAATGCCTTGGCGGCCCCAGTGGCAGCGCCCCCGTCACGTTAAGTGAAAAATACGTCGAGTGCGTGCGCAAGCGTCATCACGTTGAAGCTGGCATACGGGATGCGCATCACCAATCAGCCTCGGGTATCCGTATTCGTTCAAACTATTTTGACTTGCCGATGATCATGGATTATTGGGGCGAAGAACGTTTGAATCACCACACGGAAGCTGCATCGATGCTGTTTTGCGCCCGTGAATGTGCAGTAAACCTGCTTGAAGAAGGCCAGGGAGCCGTGCTGAACCGCCACAAAACCGCGGGCGACGCGATGCTAGCAGGGATTCAAGCTATGTCGCTGCAGCCATTTGGCGATCTGTCTAACAAAATGACCAACGTGGTCGGCGTGAACATTCCTGAAGAAGTTGACGGTGAAGCAATTCGCAGCACCCTACTGAATACCTTCAACATTGAAATAGGCACCAGTTTCGGTCCGCTTAAAGGCAAAATCTGGCGGATCGGCACCATGGGCTACAACGCGCGGGAAGATGCAGTGTATCACACCTTGCAGTCTCTCGAAACGGTACTTCGCCGCAGCGGTATGTCACTGCCGCTGGGTGAAGCGGTTGATGCTGCTATGGCGGTTTATGCGGGCCGCGCTGAATGATTGATTTTAAGAACCTCGCCGGACTGGTGATGGCCCGATTAGAAGAATTGGGACAAATTAGTCAATCCCCCGCTTATCTTGACCGCCGTTATCTTTCCGAACAGCACCGACAAGCTAACCGACTGGTGGCGAACTGGATGAACGACGCAGGTATGACGACCTGGCAAGACGCCGCCGGTAACCTTTGGGGGCGTTATGAATGTGATAATCCCAACGCGCCCCGGTTTATTCTTGGCAGCCACTTAGATACGGTGCCAAACGGCGGCAAATATGATGGTATGTTAGGGGTTATTGCGCCTATCACGTTGATTCAGATATTACAGGGTTTGCGAAAAAAATTGCCTTTCCATCTCGATATCGTGGGTTTCGGCGATGAAGAAGGCACGCGATTTGGGTCAACCCTTTTAGGGAGTCGCGCACTCACCGGGCAGTGGCCAGAAAGCTGGGCGAAGCTTAAAGACGAAAACGGCATCAGTTTACCTGAAGCCATGAGCCAGTTTGGGTTGAACTTCGACGACGTTCACCGTGCCGACATCACTTCATCCCGTGTTCTTGGCTACCTGGAATTGCATATTGAACAAGGCCCTGTTCTTGAAGATGCAAACCTGCCAGTGGGTATTGTGACGGCCATTGCTGGCGCGCGGCGTTTCAATATTGATATCAAAGGTATGGCCGGTCATGCTGGTACCGTGCCGATGACCATGCGACAGGACGCACTGGCAGCCAGCAGTGAAATGATATTGTGTGTGGAAAAACTGGCGGCTATGCACAAGGTGGTCGCCACCGTAGGCAAAATTGAAAATCGTCCAAATGGAGTGAATGTCATTTCCGGGAATACCCGCTTTACGCTGGATATCCGCAGTGAAAACGATCAGCAACGTGATGCGGTGCTCGATCAAATTTTGCAGCAGTGCCAAACCATCGCTGCCCGTCGTAATGTAAAAATGACGATTGAACAAACCCATAGCGCTGAAGCAGTGCATTGCGACTCGAGGTTGCAGGCTATTTTGCATACAGCGATTTCTGAGTGTGGCATCCCGCCGTTCTCGCTGCCTTCAGGGGCCGGGCACGACGCTATGGCAATGGCGGTTATTTGTCCGGTAGCGATGATGTTTCTGCGCTGCGATAAAGGCATTAGCCATCACCCGGCTGAAGCTATTATCAAAGACGATGTCGCTGTGGCACTGGCCGCACTATATGCAACCATAAATCACCTCGCAAATTAACACAGGGAGTTACTATGCTTATTTCGCGTATTTACAATGACGATGAAGGAAAAAGTCACTTTGGCGAAGTGGATATTCCCTTGCAAGATGGCGGTCCGATTGGTCTATTATCAGAACGTTTTGACGCAGGCACCGTGATTTTTAGGGAAACACCGGCAGACTACGACTTTAAATGGCATCCCGCCCCCGCAAGGCAACTTTTGTTTATCATTAAAGGCCGCGCTGAATTTAAAGTTTCTAATGGCGAACGGCGAGTCTTCGGCGCAGGTGATGTTTTGCTTTTAGAAGATACCGAGGGTGAAGGCCACTGCAGTCGTGCCATGTATAACGAAGTTCGCCACTCCATTATTGTTACTCTGCCAGAGCACGTCTCGTTCTAAGATTAAGCAATAAACAAGGTTAACGTTTCAACGTTTCGTAAAGTCTATATAGCGGCAAACTCGCCCAATTGGTGAAGCCTTTCACCATTTGGGTGCAATCGAGTTAACTGCCATTTAATCTAATCCATACTCTCTCACCATCAACGGCAAAAACTCGTTGCATATCAGTGCAATAAAAATGTCACAGCACACATGACCAAGTGGTCAACAATTTGCAGAATAATTTGCAATAATGACCCGCAGATCCCTGTTCCATTTTACTAAGAGTATTTGCACACGTGTTTTTCCGTTCTGTTTTAATTTCTACCACTTTATTATTTTCTTCTGTTACAGCTGTTTTTGCTTCTGAACCTAGCGTCGATTCTTCTATGTCGACCTGGTTCCGCGACTTCAAACAACAAGCCACCGAACAGGAGTTATATCAGTTCGTTCATGCCCTGCCGAAAGGGGGCGATTTGCATCACCATCTTTCTGGTTCTGCGTACAGTGAATGGTGGTGGGATTTGGCCACATCGCCTGCGTTGAATGGCGGTTATGAATACTATACCCGCACTGCCCTCACGCTATGCGATGGCTACGATGCTGATCCGTTCGCACTATCCGCGCCCTATTTGCTTTTTAAAAATCTACAGAAAACGTCTTACGATGCGCTGTCATCTTGCGAAAAGAAAGGCTACAAGAAGCTGACGTCGCTAACGGAAGAAGAGAAACAGGCCTGGCTTGACAGCATTCGCCTTGACCGACCAAGCGAAGGTCGTGACGCATTTTTTCAAACACACTGGCAACGGCTAAACGAACTGTTTCGCAATCCCACCATTCTCGGCGAGTTGCTGATTAAAAACATGCAGGCTTACGCCGCCGAGAACGTACAGTATTTTGAAACCCAAACTGGGGTTCATGGCATGCTGAACCCAGACGGTACCGTGATGGTCCCAGAAGAAGCGCTGGCAATTTTAGATGCCGCCATTCACAGTGAACGCGGCGAAGAAAGCGGCGTAACAGTGAAATTTCAATATGCTTTAGTGCGCTTCCTGCCTAATGTAGAAGAACTACTGAAAGACCGCTATGCCTTTGTAGATGCGCACCGCGAGCACTATGTGGGCATTAACCTTGTTGGTCGTGAAGATAACGACAAAGGTTACCCTCGTCGCTTCTTGCCTGTTTTTCGCGAGTTGCGCCGAAACCTGCCTGGCGTTCCTCTGTCTATTCATGCTGGTGAAGTAGACGAACCGAATCAGCATGTACGCGATACCCTGTTGATGGGGGCAGACCGTATTGGCCATGGCCTTAATACCATCACCGATCCGGATACTTTATTGCTCATGCGCCACGGCCCTTATCTGATTGAGATTAATCTTATTTCGAATCTGTTACTGGAATACGTGGACGACTATGCCAACCACCCTTTCGGTGAATATCTACGATTAGGGATCCCAGTAGCCCTGTCTACCGATGATCGGGGGATGTGGGATTCCACCCTAAGTGATGAGTTTTTTGTTGCCGTGTCTGAATTCAATCTGTCATGGAATGAGTTGCGCACAGTGATCACCAATTCAATTTCTCACAGTTTTTTACCTGGAGCAGAAAAAGCCGATGAGCTTTCAAAACTCAATGCCGCACTGGATCGTTTTGCTGAAGCAAGGCTGAAGAAGCAAGCACTACCAGATTACCAGGCACCTCATCAATTTATCTGTCGCTTTAAGCCGGCAGTCTGCAACACCACAAGGAAGACGGAATGAGTGACAACCATGAATTGCTTTACGGCCTTGAAGACAGGCCCGCCGCTATCAAAACGGTAACGGCGGCTTTTCAACATGTCCTTGCCAGTTTTGTGGGTGTCATCACGCCCACCCTCATTATCGCAGCCGCGTTAGATTTACACGCACATATTCCTTTCCTCGTCAGTATGGCGCTGTTTGTTTCAGGCATTGGCACCATCATTCAGACAAAATCTTTCGGCCGTATTGGTAGCGGCCTGGTTGCGGTTCAGGGCACCAGTTTTGCATTTGTTAGCGCACTCATTCTGGCCGGTATTACCGTGCGTCAACGTGGCGGTTCCGACGACGACGTGATGGCGTTATTACTTGGCATCACCATGGCAGGGGCCATGGTTGAAGTGGTACTTAGCTTTTTCATCCACAAACTCACACGACTGCTTAACCCGGTTATCACCGGTATTGTTATTACCTCCATTGGATTGTCGCTGATAAAAGTAGGTATGACCGATCTTAACGGCGGCTTTGGAAGCGTAGACTTTGGCCAGTTGAATCATGTGGGTTTGGGTTTATCTGTCCTCTTTGTGATTATTTTTCTGAACGCTTCGAATAATCTATGGGTTCGACTGAGCGCAATTTTTATCGGTATGGCGCTGGGTACTCTTTGCGCGTGGAGTTTCGGTAACGTGTCGTTTGCGCACTTGTCATCCCTACCGGTTCTGGCCATTCCTACACCGTTTAAATACGGTATCGACTTCGATTTTGCATTGTTCCTGCCATTGGCGTTAATTTACCTGTTCAGTGCCCTGGAAACCGCAGGCGACCTTACTGCCAATAGCGTGTTCTGCAATCAGCCCATTACCGGGCCAGTTTATCTAAAGCGCATTAAAGGCGGTATTCTGGGCGACGGTATTAATTCTGTTTTAGCCGCTTGCTTCAACACGTTTCCCAATACTACCTTTGGACAGAACAACGGTGTGATTCAGCTAACCGGTATTGCAAGTCGACGAGTGGGTATTGCGATTGGTGGCTTTTACGTACTTTTTGGCATCTTCCCTATAATCGGTGGCATTCTTCAGGCTATCCCTAAAGCCGTACTTGGCGGTGCAACCCTTGTTATGTTTGCTATGGTGGCAGTGGGTGGTCTAAAAATTCTTATGCAACAGAACTTCGATCGCCGTACTAGCTTAATCACTGCCTCAGCACTGGGATTAGGCATGGGCGTGATGATGGTACCGGAGATGACCCTGGGTTTTCCGCAGTGGCTGGGTAACATCATCGCTTCTCCGGTCACACTGTCTGGCCTGACAGCGGTATTTCTCGATATGACGTTGCCTAAGCAGGTGCATTTACCAGATCTCAACACGCAGAACAATTCCCCAAAAGAACAAAAGAAATCCCCTCCTGATTTAGTGCAGAATACGCGCCTTTCGCACCACGAGAGTGCAAGTTAGTCCATTTTAACAGCAAAGTTTCGCACGTTAGTTCTCTTAATTTTTTCTGTAAACAAATTTAAATATTGTAAATCATAGATTTACAGAAGATTTTAATCCTGACCAATTGGACAACATTTTGGCATCTAACGTGCTACGTCATGTTCGGCATTTGTAAGCCGCCCGTCAGAGGCAGTTAACTTAAAACAGAGGAAAATCATGAAACACACCCAATTTGCGGTATCGCCGTTAACCAGAGCCATTGTATTTGGTCTGGCACTGGCACCAGCTTCTGCCTTCGCACAGGAAGCTACCCCTCCTAGCGACGAAGACGTCGAAAAAATCGAAGTTACGGGGTCACTAGGCAGCTTACCGGGTCAGGATGTTGAAGCCGTATTTGGTTTTGGTAAATCTATCCTGGAAACACCACGTTCTGCATCCACTATCTCCGATGAGCAAATGGAACGTTTTAACGTATCTGATATTGACGAGCTGGTGGCATTTGCGCCTGGTACATTCACTCAGTCTTTCTTTGGCGTAGCCGGTTCTTTGGATATTCGTGGTAATCCTGGTGAAGCTTACTTCCGTGGCGTTAAGCGCCTTGATAACCCAGGTAACTACCCAACACCAATCGGTGCTTCAAGCCGCATCGATATTGTTCGTGGTCCGGCATCGCCGATTTATGGCCCGGCAAAAATTGGTGGTTATCTGAACTTCAATCCTAAGTCGGCTGCGGTTGGTCGCGGTAAATACATTGACGAACCAACAGGTGCAATGTCTTACACCATGGGTAGCTGGGATAAAAGCGTACTGACCGCTGAAGTTGGCGGACCTGCAACCCTGGCAGGTAAAGACATGGGTTACTACCTGTACGGTGAAATCGAGAACTCCGATAGCTACTACGATAACACCCAAACTGACCAAACCATTGTCCAGGCTGCATTCGATGTAGACGTAAGCGATAACATCAATGTTCAGTTTGGTGGTATGTACCACGACTATGCAGGTAACCAGGTTGCTGGCTGGAACCGACTGACACAAGATCTCATCGACAATGGCACTTATATCACCGGTACCGCGAAAAACATCGATACCGATGGCGATGGCTCTATTTCTCACCAGGAATATGATGCGGTTGAAGGGTTAATTAACCCATTCATCTTCCCGAGCCCTGCAGGCATGACGGCGGCTGACTTCGATGATTTGATGCAACTGGATAACCCTGGTACTGCGCAGCTTTCTGGAAATCAGGTTCTGGTTGCTGCTGATGACCGCCTGGAAAACGAAGTAACCACGCTTTATTTCGACGTGATCTATTACTCAGATGCTAACTGGGAAGTTAAAAACCAGTTGTTCTATGAAGCGTATGAGAACATCAACGAAAACGCCTATGGTTTTTCACAGTTCCACGATAGCTGGGTTGTAGAAGACAAACTGGTATTCAGTGCAGATTACGAGTTCGATTCATTGTACGCTCAGGTACAGGTTTCGCCTTCCCTGCGTTACACCGACTTTGAACACGGCGACGATTTCCACCATGAATTCTTCGACCGTCGCGATCTGACCATGCCATCAACGGCGCTGGACAGACGTTTACTGTCTACCCGCACCGATTCCGACTATACCGATTACTACATCGGTAACTACCTCGATTTAGGTTTCGCGGTAATGACCGATTTAACCTGGGATTGGGGTCTTAATGTTGTCCTTGGTGCACGTTACGACAGTGTCGACCTGGAAAGCCGTATTCCTGTAGACAAATTGCTGTTCGGTAACGGTTCTAACTCGTTTATCAGCTTGTCTGAAGACGGCCAGTCGATTCTTGGATTTGGTGGCGAAGGCGACGTGACTGCGCCGGTTCAGGCATCAAACACACTGGATGGCACATCATGGAATGCGAGTATTTCCTATAACACGCCATTTGGTTTGATTCCTTACGTGACCGTTGCCGACCAGACAACCCTGGTTGCCGGTCAAGGCGCTGAGATCTGGACATCGAACATCGAGTCTGGTGCGGCCATGGATACCTCTGAATTGGTTGAATATGGTGTGAAAGGTTCATTCCTTGAAGATACCCTGTACTTCGCGCTGTCTATTTACGAGCAGGAACGTACCGACCTCAACTCTCAGATGGTGATCACAAACAACACCACTAAAACAGAAGGTACTGAGTTTGAGCTGCGTTGGGTAGTAAACGAAAGCCTGGTTGTCACCGCCGGTTACTCTAATACCGAAGTGACCAACATCACGGCATTGGATAACGGCTTCCAATTTGGTTTCCTCGGTGCTGAAGACTTCCCTGATCTGGAAGATCCTTCTGCTATCTACGGTGGTTTACCAATTGGTAACTTCGCTGTAGGCGCTGGCAGCAGCAACCCTGGCGCAATCAAGGCGGGCGTGCCTGAGAACATTTACTCTTTGACAGCCACCTATGATTTCCAGAACGGTTTCGCCAGCAGCGTTAGCGTAATTGATGCTGACTCCACCAAATCTGGTTTCTCTGGTGCGGTAACGCTTCCAGCGTACACGCTGGTTAACGCCGGTATTTCATATCAGTCAGAAAATTTCGATGTTAACTTAACAGTGAAAAACCTGACAGATGAGCGCTATTTCCGTGCAAACTTCCCTGACCTCTTCGGTGGCCAGATAGTACTGCCTGAACTGCCTCGTCACTTCAACATCAAGTTTGGCTATAAGTTCTAAGGCCCTTGTTGTTATTCTATACGGCATGCAATCGCATGCCGTTTTTATTTCAGGAGAGTATTTTGAAGCAATTGTTATTGGGTTTGGCGGGTCTTTTCCTGTTGCAGGCATCGCCTTTCAGTCATGCAGCAAACGCCCCATTAAAAGTGAAAGCCGTTGTTGTTACGATGTTTGAAATTGGCGAAGATGAAGGCGATAAAGCCGGTGAATTTCAAATGTGGAAGGAACGCTACGGCCTTGATACACACTATCCGTTTCCGCAATCTTTTCATGACATCTACGCTAACGAAGATAAAGGCGTGCTTGCCATTGTTACAGGCATGGGCACGGCACGGGCATCCTCTGCCATCATGGCGCTGGGACTCGATCCTCGCTTCGATTTAACGCAAGCCTACTGGCTGGTAGCCGGTATTGCGGGCATGGATCCCCAAGACGGCACCATTGGTTCCGCCGTTTGGACCCGTCACCTGGTCGACGGCGACCTTGCACACGAAATTGATGCGCGGGAAATACCAGAAAGCTGGCCTACCGGCTACTTCCCACTGTTCGCTAATGGTCCGCAAACCGATGCAGGCCGCCCTGCTGTTAACGGCGAAATGTACAAACTGAATACTGACTTAAGTGAGTGGGCGTACAACCTCACCAAATCGCTGAAGTTGATGAATACCGACGCCATGGATGAACTGCGCGCTCGCTACAAAAATTATCCTAATGCGCAAAGCATGCCCAAAGTCATGATTGGCGATCACCTTGCGGCTTCCACGTTCTGGCACGGCAAGCTGCTGAACGACTGGGCCAATGACTGGGTATCGCTGTGGACCAAAGGTGAAGGTAACTTTATGACTTCTGGCATGGAAGACACTGGCAGCTATCAATCGATGATTTATCTCGATCGTGCAGGAAAAGCAGACAAAAATCGCTTTATGGTGCTTCGAACGGCAAGTAACTTTACTATGCAGCCAGAAGGCCTTACCGCTGCTGAAAATCTGGCGATGGAGCGTGAAAACGGTGGATACGCTGCCATGGTACCGTCGTTAGAAGCGGCTTATCTTGTTGGTAGTACGGTAGTAAACGAGTTGATTAAAAATTGGGATAAATACCAGACCCAGACACCGGAGTAACCGGGTCGCTACTGACCACAGATACCATACTAAAACGCCGCTGAAAGACAGCACTTTCAGCGGCGTTTTTTAACGTTGTGGCAGAGATATTATCAACATCGACTTACGCAGCGGGCGGATTCAGCCCTCAGACGTGTTTACACGCGACAGCATCCACCTTTTCAATCCACTTTTGTTTTTCTTCATCAGACAGGAAACTCGCGGTAAAACTGTTTTTCGCCAGTTGTCGACACTGTGATTCCGTCATTCCTAAAGCAACATCCAGCGCTTCAAAATTTTCATTCAAAAATCCGCCGAAATACGTTGGATCGTCAGAATTCACCGTAACCAACAAACCTGCATCCAGCAGCTTGAGGATATTGTGCTGGGTCATATCGTCTATCACGCACAGCTTTAAGTTGCTCAGCGGGCACACAGTAAGCGGGATTTGACGATGCTTAATTAATTCCATGAGCTCTTCATCTTCCTGACACCGAACACCATGGTCGATTCGATCTACACTTAACAGATTAATAGCCTGCCAAATGTAATCGGGCGGCCCTTCTTCACCTGCATGAGCAACCACCTTAAACCCTAAGTTTCTGGCTTCCGCAAATACACGCTCGAATTTTTCTGGTGGGTGTCCCAATTCAGAACTGTCTAACCCGACGGCATCAATAACATCGTACCAGGGCTCGGCGTCCTGTAGGGTTTGTAGGGCCTGCGCTTCACTTAAATGGCGTAGGAATGACATGATAAGTTTCACACTTATTCCGTACTCACTCTCAGCAACCTGAATCGCTTTTAAAAACCCTTTCATAAACGTAGAAAACGGTACGCCTCGATCTGTATGGGTTTGCGGATCGAACATGATTTCTGTGTGAACCACATTTTCCTGATGGCACCGCTGTAAATAAGCCATCATCAATTGATAAAAATCGTCTTCGTCGCGAAGGACGTCCGCGCCGGCATAATACAAATCTAAAAAACTCTGTAAGTCAGAAAAGTTGTAGGCCTTTTCAATTTCCTCAACGGAATGATACGGCAGCGAAATACGATGTTTTTGCGCCAGCTCCCACATGAGCTGTGGCGACAATGAGCCTTCGATATGAAGATGTAGTTCGGCTTTTGGTAAAGCACTTATCAGATGTTTTAGCGACATAACACTGTTTCCTCGTCGCGGACCCAACCTGACATGGATTAATTCCGCATAGCCTCGTAATGAAGGCGTGTTTGTTATCTATTTCTCTTGCACCAAAATAACACAAAGCGCATCACATTGTGCTTCTTAATGGTGAGACTGGGGACTTTACATGCCTTTTTTGCCCCGAAATTTGTTACAATCTCGCGCAACAAGTTGATGAAATTTATCAAGGTTTTCTTGTGAACACTTAATATTATTCAGTGAAATCAACAGGCCGAACTTCATCAGCTGATACAGAGCTGAAAAGAAAGCATAATTTAAACCATTTTTGACTAAATGGTCAGGAATTTGCACAACCAGCCGCAGTAATAACGATAAAAATCAGAGAAATCTCATGACAAGCACATTTCTGGACAGGCTGTTCAAATTACAGTCCCATGGAACTACCGTTAAAACGGAAGTGATTGCCGGCTTAACCACCTTTGCCGCCATGTCTTATATTCTGGTAGTCAACCCTGGCATCCTCGGACTCAGCGGCATGCCCGTTGCCGGACTCATCACCGTCACCGCCCTTGCCGCTTGCTTAGGCAGTTTATTGATGGCTGCGATGACGAATTACCCCATCGCACTCGCGCCCGGTATGGGCCTCAACGCATTTTTTACTTTCAGTATTTGTATGGGTCGGGAAGTCCCCTGGGAGGCTGCGCTGGGTATTGTATTCTGGAACGGCATCTTGTTTTTGTTGCTTACGCTTACCGGTGTGCGAACCAAGGTCGCTGAAGCCGTTCCTCCTTCACTGAAGGTGGGTGTGCAATGCGGCATCGGTTTGTTCATTGCCTTTATCGGCTTAAAAAATGCGGGCCTGGTCGTCGATAACCCCGCAACGTTTGTGAGCCTGGGCGATTTATCCGATCCCGCAGTCATGCTAGCGTTCGCCGGTATTTTGCTCACCATTGTAGTGGTAATGCGAAACATTACTGGCGGCATCTTACTGTCGATTGTCATTTTGTCGATTATTGGTGCATTTATTCCAACGGAGAATGGTTATCTTACCACCCATCCTGATGCTATTTTTGGTATGCCCGATCCTATCGATGACACTTTTTTTGCAATGGATATCTGGTATCCCATCGAACAATTTAATGAGACCTGGGATCTGATTTTTGCGCTGATGTTCGTAAACATGTTCGACACCATTGGTACATTAATAGGCGTTTCGCGTCGTGCCAACCTGCTCGACAAAGAAGACAAGCTTCCGAAAATTGGGCCCGCAATGACCGCTGACGCGTCTGCCAGTGTCGTTGGTGCAGCGCTCGGCACCTCACCGGTAACCAGTTACGTTGAGTCTGCTGCTGGGGTATCCGCAGGCGGTCGCACGGGTTTGACAGCGGTAGTTACCGCGCTGTGTTTTGTACTGGCCTTGTTTCTTACACCATTAATGAAAGTGATTCCGTTAATGGCCACAACACCAGCGCTGATCATGGTGGGTATTTTGATGATGGATTCTATTCGCCAGCTGGATTTTGACGATTTAGGCGCGTTGGCAACAGCATCGGTGGCCTTGTTAGCCATGCCTTTAACGTTCAGTATTTCTGAAGGTATCGCCCTTGGTTTTATCACTTATGTAGTCACCATGGCTGGCAGTGGCCGGGCTAAGCAAGTGAGTAAAATTACTTGGGCATTGGCGTTGGTTTTCCTGCTGCGTTACATCTTCGACCTCAAGTAGCCGCCAACCATACGAACCTAATAAAAAGGCCTCAATGTGAGGCCTTTGGTTTATCTGTTACATAAACGACGCATGTCATGCATTCCACTTACGCTATTTTAAAGCGGAAAATGCGCTTTCCAATGTAAAGCAATTTCCTCTCGGGTAGCCAACCAAACTTTGTCATGGCTTTGCACATATTCAATAAAACGTTTCAGTGCGGCCAGTCGAGCTGGACGGCCTATAATTCGGCAGTGCAAGCCAATCGACAGCATCTTAGGGGCCGTCGCGCCTTCCTCATAAAGCACATCAAACGCGTCTTTCAAATACTGAAAGAACTGTTCCCCGCTATTGAAGCCCTGAGGGGTAGCAAACCGCATGTCATTGGTATCCAGCGTGTAGGGCACCATGAGTAACGGCTGCCCATTCTGGGTGTCGTAATACGGCAAATCATCTGCGTAGGAATCGGCGCAGTAAAGAATATCATCCCGTTCAGCAATGAGCTTCAGTGTATTCGGGCTGGTGCGGCCGGTATACCAACCTGCAGGTTTTTTTCCGGTGAGCTTTTGATGCAATTTAACAGCGTCTTCGATTTGTTGCCGCTCGGTGTCGATATCCATATCCTGAAAATGAATCCAGCGCATGGCATGGCTGGCAATTTCCCAGTCGGCCTCTATCATGGCTTTTAGCGCTTCAGGGTGGCGTTCCATCGCCATGGTCACGCCAAACACCGTGACCGGTATATTTTTCTCGGTAAGTAAGCGATGCAATCGCCAAAAGCCCGCACGACTGCCATATTCGTACAACGATTCCATGCTGAGATGGCGATCAGGATAAGGTTGTGCGCCAACAATTTCAGAAAGAAAAATCTCTGAATGGGTATCGCCGTGCAACACGCAATTTTCGCCACCTTCTTCGTAGTTCACTACAAATTGCAGGGCAATACGTGCATTTCCCGGCCATTTCGGATTGGGCGGGTTTGCGCCATAACCAATTAAATCCCGGGGGTAACGGGTCGCCTCTTCACTCATCGTGTTTCAATCCTGTATTTTTCGGGTACGTCCAAGCCGCAGCCATTTAATGTCAGCGTAACCAGGTGTTTTGTTGCTTCTGCGAAATCTGCTTTTTTCATCTTTGCGCCGCGAAGTCGCGTAATTTGAATAGAAAAATCCGCATAATGCTGCGTACTTGCCCAAATATTGAAAAGCAGGTAATGCGGATCGATAGGCTGCATTTTTCCTGACGAGATCCAGCTATTGATAATAGAAACTCGACCTTTCATCCACTCGCTGTGCTCTTCATCGAAGTAGTTATTCAGGTTCGGCGCACCATTAATGATTTCCATAGCAAAAATTTTAGAGGCTAAGGGATTGGTTCGAGATAACTCCATTTTTTCAGCGATGTAGTCGGCTAACATCTCGGCCGGATCATCATTTACCGTGGCGCGGTCGAAACTGGAGTTCCACAGCGTCATGGTTTCCTTTAATACTGCGAGATAGAGTTCTTGCTTTGTTTTGAAGTAATACAGCACATTGGTTTTGGGCAAACCGGCCTGATCTGCGACTTGTTGTACAGATGTGCCTTTGAAGCCTTGTGCTGCAAATGCTTTTTCGGCGGCAGTGAGGATAATTGCACGATTTCGGGCTCCTACACTGGCATCCACTTTAGTTGCTTGACTCATGACAACTTACGATTCCTGTTAATTCGGTCAAACCTGACTATTCAGTCATAGTGCCACAGTTACCAGATTTGATGGGATTTTTTTACGCCTGATCGGGCCACAGGCCGCAAACCCCGCTGTGCACAAATCTTGCAGTACTCTAGACCAAATGGTCAGACTAGCTATTAGGTCCAGTTCTAACGTCGGCAAATCCAAAAAATTGCGTGTCGGCGCATCATTAAAGTGCACTTTATGGTGCAATTGCACCGTAATGAAACGTAATGCTAGATATGACCTTTTTTTACCATAAATATTTGACCAAATGGTCTACTTTTAATTATAAAATGCAGATATAGTAATGCGTTCAAGCGATTTTAAAAATACATGGAGTTCGGTATGGTCCGTTTTCTGTTGAACAATGAACCTGTCGAACTACAGGTCAACGACCCAAATATGACTGTGTTGCGTTTCTTAAGGGAACGTCAGCGTAAAACCGGTACTAAAGAAGGGTGCGCTGCTGGTGATTGCGGTGCCTGCACAGTGGTTGTTGCAGCACCAAACGATGAAGGGAACTCACTGTCCTACACTACGATAAATAGCTGTATTGCTCTGCTCTCGTCTTTGCAGGGTAAACAACTTATCACTGTTGAGGATCTTGCCGACAAACAAGCACTGCACCCGGTTCAGGCCTCAATGGTCGAGCATCATGGTTCCCAGTGCGGCTTCTGTACGCCGGGTTTCGTTATGTCAGCATTCGCCCTTTATCACAATGCGAGTAACCCTCATCGGGAAGAGGTCGTTGATGCCCTTTCGGGTAACCTTTGCCGGTGTACGGGCTATCGGCCCATTATTGATGCTGCGCTATCGGCGTGTGCAGATAAAACCGACGACAAATTTGATGCCCAACAATCGCAAACATTGGAAAAGCTGGCTGCGTTAGCGCAGCAAAGCACTCCGGCGGTTAACGCAAAATTACTCATGCCTGCTACCCGCGTAGCCCTAAAAGCCGCCATTGCTGCAAACCCTGATGCACCTCTCGTGGCCGGCAGCACCGATCTGGCATTAGAAATTACGCAGAAGAATATCCATTTCGAATGCCTGATTAGTCTTTCGCAAATGGCAGCGCTTAAAACCATTGCTTCCGATGACCAGGGCATTCATATCGGTGCCGCGGTGCCGCTAAGCCAGGCAATGGAAACTCTCATTCAGTTTTATCCATCACTGAAGGAATTGTTCACCCGGTTTGCATCGCTGCCAGTGCGTAATCAAGCGACCTTGGGCGGCAACGTGGCTAACGCCTCGCCTATCGGGGATACGCCACCGCTGTTGCTAGCATTAAACGCGCAAATCATTGTCGATGATGGCAACGCCGAGCGCATGATTGCTGCGAAGGATTTTTTCCTCGGTTACCGGAAAACTGCGCTCAAAGCAGGCGAATGGATTAACCGAGTCACTTTCCCATTGCCCGTAGCCAACCAGCATTTAGCCGCCTATAAAATTTCTAAGCGCATGGAAGATGATATTTCTGCGGTACTGGCGGTTTTTAACGTTGTAATTGAAGATGGTGTGGTATCGAAGGTAAGCACAGGCTTTGGTGGAGTGGCAGCCACCCCTGTACATTGTGCGCCGTTAGAACAGGCGTTAACCAACCAAAACTGGCAGGACGCTGCATGCAAGACAACCGGTAAGCAAATTCTCACCGACGCGTTCAGCCCCATCGATGATGTTCGCGCAACCGCCGCCTACCGAAAACAGGTTTTAGGGAATTTGTGGCATCGATTCTGGCTAGAAAACCAAGCTAACAACGCTATTGAAACACGGGTGGTGACCCATGCGTAAACTTGTCCAAACCTTACCCGGTATCGACCATCCAACCCGTCAGCAAAATAGTCCCCTTGGGAAAGATAAGTCACACGAAAGTGCGGTTCGTCAGGTTAGCGGGCAAGCGCGTTATGTCGACGATATGCCAGAACCCGCCAATATTGGCTATGTCGCGCTTGGCACGAGCGAATGTGCTGCCGGTAGGATTGTATCTATCAATCTTGACGCTGTGCGCGACAGTGACGGGGTTATTGACGTTATCACCATCCGCGACATTCCCGGTCATACCGATATCGCGCCCGTTTTTGATGGCGACCCGATACTGGCTGATGAAGAGATTTTGTTTTATAGCCAGCCTGTTTATGCGGTATTGGCAAGCACCACGGAACAAGCACGCTCAGCAGCTGCAAAAGGTGTTATTACGGTTAGCGATGGCTCTCCTACCCTCACTGTCGGTGACGCATTGGCGAAGCAGTCCTTTGTGCGTCCTACCCATGTTATTGGCAATGAAAGTGCCATTAAAACGGTTAGCGGGGCAGCTCATCAGCTATCAGGTTCTTTATTTGTTGGCGGTCAGGAACACATGTATCTCGAAGGTCAGGTGTCCATGGCGATTCCTGAAGAAGAAGATCGCATGATGATTTACACCTCAAGCCAGCACCCCAGCGAAGTACAGAAACTGGTGGCAGAGGTATTAGGTACAAAGCTACACCGCGTTACCGTTGACATGCGACGCATGGGAGGCGGCTTTGGCGGTAAAGAAAGCCAGGCAGCGCAATGGGCCTGTATTGCCGCCGTTTTGGCGCAACGTAATGGTTTGGCAGTGAAGTGTCGTTTGCCCCGCTCTTTAGATATGTCGGTCACCGGCAAGCGTCACCCATTTGAAAATAACTGGCGAATTGGGTTTGATGAAAACGGCATAATTCAGGGCGCAGACATCACCGTAAACGGAAACTGTGGCTACAGTGCAGATTTATCTGACGCCATTGTCGATCGCGCCATGTTTCATGTGGATAACGGTTATTTTCTTGGCGACAGCCATGTTGTCGGCCACCGTCTAAAAACGTCCTATGTTTCTCACACAGCTTACCGCGGATTCGGTGGCCCTCAGGGCATGATCGTCGCGGAAGCCATGATGGACGGCATCGCCCGTAAGCTAGGCGAAGATCCACTGACCATCCGTAAGCGCAATTTATACGGAGAAACCACCGGCAATACTACCCCTTATGGCATGGATGTGGGTTTTAATCTGCTACCCGACATGATCAGTAAATTAGAGGCCAGCGCGGATTACTGGCAGCGCCGTGAAGCGATAACCGCCTTCAATAAATCCAGCCCTGTCATCAAAAAAGGCTTAGCGATGACACCGGTTAAATTTGGCATTTCGTTTACTGCCAAACACCTTAACCAGGCCGGTGCATTAGTTCATATTTATACCGACGGCAGTATTCAGGTGAATCACGGTGGCACAGAAATGGGTCAGGGTTTGCATACGAAAATCGCCCAAATTGCCGCCCATGAATTCGGTGTCGATACTGCTGACATCGAAGTTACCTCTACCCGCACAGACAAGGTGCCTAATACCTCGCCCACAGCCGCATCTTCGGGCACCGACTTGAACGGTAAAGCCGTACAAAATGCCTGTATTACGTTGAAAGAACGTTTAATTGACTTCTGGGCGGCGGAGTGTGGCGTGTCGCCAGAAGGCGCGAAGTTCGAAAATTATCAGCTGACCATTGGCGAACACACTATCGACTTCCCAGCGCTGATCCAAGCGGCGTATCTGGGACGCATTTCACTGTCGAGCACTGGTTACTATCGAACGCCGAAAATCTACTACGACCGTGAAACCGGCACCGGCCGCCCCTTCTTTTACTTCGCTTATGGCGTTGCGGCCTCAGAGGTGTCAATAGATACCCTCACAGGGGAATACAAAGTAGAAAAGGTGGATATTCTGCACGATGTAGGAGCCAGTCTTAATCCGGCTATTGATGTTGGCCAGATTGAGGGCGGCTTTATACAGGGCATGGGTTGGCTCACCAGTGAAGAACTGAAGTGGGACGGCCACGGCCGTCTTACCTCCAACAACATGGCTACCTATAAAATTCCTGCTATTGGCGATACCCCTGCAGAGATGAACGTGAACCTGTATCGTCGCCCCAACGATGAAGACAGCATTTACCACTCTAAAGCGGTGGGTGAACCCCCATTCATGCTGGCGATATCGGTATGGTGTGCACTTAAAGATGCGATTGCCAGCCTCGATGACTACCAAACCGATCCTTATCTGCCTACCCCTGCCACGCCTGAGAAAGTGCTGGATGCAGTCATGGCGATGCAGGCAAAGAGCGGGAGTGATGCAGCGTGATGCGCCCTCGTACGTGGTTTGATGCCATTGGTTATTGCCATCAACATAGCGAAGCCTATGTATTAGTTACCGTGCTTAGCGCGGCGGGCTCCGTCCCTCGGGAACAAGGCGCTAAAATGGTGATCACCGGTGACAGTCAATACGACACTATCGGCGGCGGTCATCTGGAGTTTGATGTGGTGAACAAAGCTCGCGCTTTCCTTGCAGAAGGCAATACGTCTCAGCATATCGAATCATATCCGCTTTCCAGCAAGCTGGGGCAGTGTTGCGGCGGCGCAGTAAAGGTGCTGTTTGAAATTAAAACCAGTCACTGCCAAACGCTGGCAATTTTTGGTGCTGGCCATGTGGCGCAAGCACTGGTACCCATTCTTGCGCAATTGCCACTAAGCATTCGATGGATTGATAGCCGTGATGCGGTTTTCAGTGCGATAAATATTCCGCAGGGTGTGTCCACGATTGTCGATGAACAGCCGCAAGGAGAACTGGCCTTGTTGCCAGCAAACAGCTGGGTGCTTATTCTCACCCACGACCACCAACTTGATTTTACATTGGCAGAAACCGCTCTAAAAGCGGGACGGTTTCCTTACGTCGGCATGATTGGTTCAGATACAAAAGCCAAGCGCTTTCGTACCCGTCTTGCCCATCGCGGCTTCGATGATGCCGCTCAGCAGCCGCTGGTGACGCCGGTGGGCAATCTGTCTATTCCCGGCAAGAAGCCTATAGAAGTGGCTGTTTCGATCAGCGCTCAAATTATTGCGCGTTTAAACACCCCGGACGAAGCAATTAACCGAACCATTACCAAGGACACCGCGATAGTATGAACGTGAAAGCACTCAACGCCCTGCCCTGGCAAGATGCAAAAAGCTGGTTTACCCAAACCTGTGCCGCTCAGCGCTGGGCCACCATGATGACCGACGACCGGCCCTATAAAAATGAGGAAAAGATACTCAGCCACGCTAACCGTGTTTGGTCAAGAATGGATAAAAACGACTACCTGGAAGCTTTCACCGCCCACCCGATGATTGGCGATTTGGACAGCTTGCGGAGCAAATTTGCCAATACGCGCACATTGGCCGCGGGTGAACAGTCTGGCACCGCTGAAGCCAGTGAAGCCACGCTCCTTGCCTTACGTGAGAAAAATCTGGCTTACCGTGAAAAACATGGTTTTATTTTTATTATCTGCGCTACCGGATTATCAGCAGAAACCATGCTGAAAGCACTGGAGACGCGTTTAAGTAATACCACCGCGCAAGAAATGGAAAACGCTGCAGCAGAGCAAATAAAAATCACCTGTTTACGTATTTCCAAAGCAATGAATTCGGAAGGATAACTATGATTTCTTTATCCAGTCATGTACTCGACACCACATCCGGTAAACCGGCCAGTGCATTACCGCTCACACTTACCTTCCCAGATGGCACCACCGCAGAAGGTAAAACAGACGACGATGGCCGCTGCAAAACCTGGGGCGACGTGAGTTTTACGGCGGGCACCTATCAACTTCGATTCCACTGTGAAGCTTATCTTCTTGCTCATCATGGAGACAGTTTCTACCCCTTTGTCGATATTACTTTTGTGATGACCGAAGACGGCGGCCACTATCATGTGCCACTGTTGATATCTCCATTTGGCTTTAGCAGTTACCGGGGTAGTTAGTGAGCGAACCGTTGCAACATAAGATAATCCTTTTCCGGGCCAAAATACTGCATTTCCCGCAAGCTACCGACACCCCTCAACAGGATTTACAATGCTACGCCGATGGTGGTCTGGCCGTTCAGGGCGAGAAAATTCTCGCTATCGGTAATTTTGGTGACATCCGCGATGATTACCCTGAAGCCGTAATCCACGATCATAAGCATCGCTGGATCATGCCAGGACTCATTGACAGTCACCTGCACTTTCCGCAAACCGAGATGTTAGCGTGCTACGGCGAGCAGTTGTTAAGTTGGCTTGAAAATTACACCTTTCCCACCGAAAAGAAATTCAGCGATAGGGAATATGCCGCAGCCATGGCAGAGGTGTTTTTGCGTCAGCTTTTTAAAAATGGCACCACCACGGGATTAGTGTACCCCACCGTACACGCCGAGTCGGTTGACGCATTGTTCGAAGCGGCTAGCAACAAGAACATGGCCATAGTTACTGGTAAAGTGTGTATGGATCAGCATTGTCCAGACGGACTCATCGATACGCCTGAAACCTCCTACGCCGACAGCAAGGCGCTCATTGAAAGATGGCACGGAAAGGGCCGCAACCTTTATGCTATTACGCCTCGTTTTGCGCCAACTAGCAGTCGCGAACAATTGACTGCTCTGGGGAAATTGGCGAATGAACACCCGGACGTATTCATTCAAACCCACCTAAGTGAAAATCAAAAAGAAATCGACTGGGTGAAGCAATTGTTTCCCGAACGGGATGGTTACCTGGATGTATACGACCACTATGGTCTGGTGAGGGAACGTGCGGTATTTGGTCACTGTGTTCACCTTACCGATAGCGAATGGCAACGCATGGCTGACGCCAAGGCGACGATTGCGTTTTGTCCCACTTCAAACTTGTTCCTAGGCAGTGGCTTGTTTGATATGAATAAAGCTCGCACGCTTAAAGTGCCGGTTACACTGGCCACCGATGTCGGTGCGGGCACCACCTTCAATATGTTTCGTACTTATGGTGAAGGCTACAAAGTGTGTCAACTGCAACAAACTGCGCTGTCGCCCATTGAAGGCTTGTACCTAATGACGCAGGGCGCAGCCCATGCGCACAAACTTAGCGCCGAAATTGGTAACCTGAATCCCGGCACCTTCGCTGATTTTATTATTGTAGAGCCAGCCTTTGACGAACTCACCGAACACCGCCTGAATAACCGTGATACAGCCGAAGAAATGCTGTTTGCACTGAGTATGCTGGGTGACGATCGTACCATTGTGGAAACCTGGATTGCCGGGTCACCCCAATACAAAAAACAGGAGATTTAAACCATGCAGGGACTCGACTGGCTCTCGCTATTCGTACGCTGGTTTCACGTAATCGCCGGTGTCGCCTGGATTGGCGCATCATTTTATTTTATCTGGCTGGATAACAGCCTGCGTACACCGCCAGAGTGGAAACAGAAGAAAGGCATTAAAGGCGACTTATGGGCCATACATGGTGGCGGTTTCTACGAGGTCGCTAAATACGCCTACGGCCCTGAAACCATGCCCACCACGCTGCACTGGTTTAAATGGGAGGCGTACACCACCTGGTTAAGCGGCTTCGCACTATTGATTATTGTTTATTATTTCGGCGCATCCGCTTATCTCATTGATCCTTCAGTAAATGCACTTACACCACTAAGTGCAATTTTGTCTGGCCTCGGCGTAATTTTTGGTGGCCTGGCGATTTATGAATTAGCCTGTAGAAGCCCATTGGCGAAATCCCCGAAGGCCTTTGCAATCTTTTTAATTTCCCTACTCTGCTTTACCAGTTGGTTAACCAGCACATTATTCAGTGGCCGGGGCGCGTACATTCACGTGGGGGCACTGGTAGGCACCATCATGGTTGCGAATGTGTTTCTGAACATTATGCCGAATCAACGAAAGATGGTTGCTGCTGTTGCCAATAAAGGTGATATTGACCCCGCCTGGGGCGCAAGCGCTAAGCTGCGTTCAGTGCACAACAATTACCTTACGCTGCCATTGCTGTTCATCATGATAAGCAACCATTACCCGATGACCTACCAACATCCCCAAAACTGGTTGGTACTGATTGCGATTATGGCGCTATCTGCCTGGATACGTCACTTTTTCAACCTCAAACACCAGGATGTTAAAAAGCCTTCTATCTTAATTACTGGCGCTATCGGTATGTTGTTGTTAGCCATCTGGGTATCGATGCCTGTCACAACAAGCACGGCCAAAAGCCCGATAAGCCCGACGGCACAATCATCGCAGGAAAACACTTCGGATACGCTTCATCAGGATGGCAATGCACAAATCGTGTCGCTCATTGATAAACACTGCACAAGTTGCCATTCTTCGACACCTACAGACGATATATTTAAAGTGGCTCCCCTCGGTGTGAAGTTCGATAACTGGGCGGACATTCAGCGTTACGCACCACAGATATATCAACGTGCTGCGGTAACCAAAGATATGCCGTTTTTAAACAAAACCGGCATGACAGAAGAAGAGCGTCAGGCCATCGCAAACTGGTATCATCAAAGCACGAAAAAATAAAAAATGGTTTACCGGTGCAAAAGGCAGTTAGACGTTTATGTACCGGTAATTTTCTGTCTCAATTCATAAATGTTAAAAATAAATTAAAATAAAAGTATACATTTAAATTAAACCAGCGTACTCTTGTCTTGCTTTAGAAAAAGCGGCTTTATCTACTACTGTTCGATGCACCTCCTTTTCCTCTTTAATATATTTTCAAGATGAACTCGATTTAACATTGGCTCTAATGGTTAATGGTTTGTCTTAATTTCTATGGTATTTCCGATGAGACTTTTCATCACTAAAATAAATTAAAGGTATTAAATATGTCTAATTCAGTAAACGGTACAGTAAAGTGGTTCAACGAAGATAAAGGTTTCGGTTTTATCACTCCAGAAGACGGTGGCAAGGACGTATTCGTTCACTTCCGCTCTATCGTGTCAGAAGGTTATAAGTCTCTTTCTGAAGGCCAGCAGGTAGCATTTGTTATTGAGCAAGGCCAGAAAGGACCTCAGGCGAGCAACGTAGTTCCTGCGTAATCGACCTATGGAAAAGGGCCGCCCGGTCCTTTTCTAAAATATATTCTCCAGAAATGTTTTTTAGGGCAATTCAGCCCTCCACAGAAAGCTAAAACTCTCCCTTTCGTTTGAAAGAACCTTCGCTGTAGTAAATTTAAGTTCTCTTTACAATCTTATATTTCTTCTAGGTAGTTATTCTATGTATTAGATAACGTTAAAAATACCTGGAACCAACCTAACGATGATATTCAAACGACAGGCGCCTGCTGTAAAGGCCTGACAAGGGTGGTAGGGTAATTTTACAATTTTCTTGTATCTGACTCGGGTAACGTTAAAAACCACCTGATACCGGCTTTTAGATTGAAATTTATTATGATGTTTTACCCTGCTCTCAGCGTTTCCCTTCTTAGTTTAGCTATTGCAGGTTGTACTGCACCGCATTTCAGACCAGAAATCAGTAGCAGTGCACTCTCAAATGGTGGTGTGGTCTATTTTTCTACAGGCTCGGTGCAGGAGTGCACGGTTCATAATGTTTACTTAGCTCTTAAAGAGCTGAATGCTGAACAGAGCCTCAATAATGCAAAATCGCAATTCCTGGTTACGAACCGGTTTATAGAAAAGGACTTCCCGGAGTCTCGCGGTTTACTGCAGCTTATTGCGTTGCCGTCAGGAAGCTACAACTTCTGGTTCGAACAGCGTCATCCCTCACTCGACATAGATTACCCTCAAAGCCTGTCGTCATTTAACGTTTCCAGTGGCGATGTAAAATATCTGGGTGAAATCCTAGTCGACGGCTGTCTTGATTTCGTCGTTACCGTCAATAATAAATACGAACGCGATACAGCTGAACTTCGCAAATATTATCCTGACATAGCTCAGTCACAAATTACCTATTCACTGTTAAACACTAATACAAAAAACTAAAAACCCATACCATCATCAGACGGTATGGGTCATGGTTTAATTAAACAAAAATGGGGCCGCTGTTTCTATCTGAAACGCTTAGCGAATTTCTTGCCTCAAAAAAGTTTATTAATCATGATTAGAACGTGTAATTTGCAGACACCAAGTAGCTGCGACCAGGTTCATTGAAGGTATTTGCACCTGCGCTGGAAGCCTGTGTACCTTCACGGCGAACGTCAGTATTGATGAAATTCTTCACCGATAAATTGAAGCTCAGATTTTCGTTGAACTGGTACACCGCATTTAAGTTTGCGACGGTGTAAGCATCGCGGTCTTCACCGGTAATAGCCTGACCAGAATTCTGACTGAGTTCCGGGCTTTCCGTTTTACCGTAGTGTTGACCACTCAATACCAGCTGGATTTGTTCCGTAGCTTGCCAGGTAAGCATGGCATTAACGGTATAATCAGGCACGATCGAAAGCGGTACCCCGGTTTCTTTGTCTTTGGTTTCTAGCATAACCGTAAGGTTGGTAGACCATTGAATACTGTCGGTAAGGTTAAACTGCAGGTTACCTTCCAAACCCCGTATCACGGCTTCTGGAATGTTGTACCACTGGAAAACCTGCACATTTGATTCACCGCCCTCTTCGCTAGGTAATACATATTCAGGCGCCACATTACCTGTTCCAATACGATTTTTGTAATCGTTGTGGAAGTAAGTGATACCTGCGTTAACGCCGTCTTCGTTGGTATAGTTAATACCAATTTCTTTGTTCACCGATGTTTCGTGTTCAAGATCTGGGTTACCAATGATATGACAACCACCACCAATGCTTGGGAAGTCTAATGGGCAGCCACCGCCTCGGGTGTAATACACGTAGTTTGGATTAAGCTGATACAGATTAGGGGCTTTAAATGCACGGCTGATACCACCTTGAACAACGATGTTCTTTGTTGCCTGCCAGGATGCATTCAAGCTGGGTGACAAATTAGTGCCCGCTTCACTGTGGTTGTCAAAACGTACGCCTGGCGTCAGCGTTACTGTCTCGGAAAGCAAAATGTTGTCTTCAACATAAACACCAATCAATGTGGCATCCGTTTCTGACGGACGACTTTCAGGATCGGCATTCGCCCCTGGGATCTCGCTTTCATCGGCTACGTTTAATGTAAGCTGATTACTCACGGCATCGTCCAGGGTCTCACCGCGAAATTCAGCACCAAATGTGGCTGTTTGAGCGAACCCACCCAGTTCAAGGGGTACGTTCCACTCTGTCTTAGCAGTAATGTTAGACAGTTTTATGGTGGTTTTATCCAAACTGTTGATGGCACCTTCACCACCGCCAGCTGAACCTTCCCCTAAACGGCTGTTTGTAGTGCCTTCATATTGAATGTAGCTGAACGAATCCCCGAAATCATACTGACCGGTATGCGTAATACCTAGCGTGCGGCGGTACATCACCAGCGTTTCTTCCCCAATCAGGGCCAGCGCATCCGTTTCGCTAAGCTCATCTTCCGTGGGAATAATTGGATTATCATTTTCATCCACACTGTAGCGAATTCCCTGAAACGCGTTATCCCCTGCATATTCGTTACCTTGACGACTAAAAGCTGCCTCGAAATCCCAGCGATGTTCCTGACTTTGTTGAAAGCGTACAAGGGTACGGAAGTCGATATTTTCCACACCTTCGCGGCCTGCACCAACGGCTTTTGCTTCACCACCCCGCCCCGACGTGGTATCGGTAACGTCCAGGTTTAACTGCGGATCATCCGCTTCCTGCTTGTTATAGTTCACAATGGTGCGGTGAGAAAAGCGGTCAGACAGTGGTGCGCTGCTAACCAGATTGATGCGATGGTTCCCGCCTTCATAGTCGTTTTGTGGAATTTCTGTTTGCAGAGACACCGTTGTAGAAGCAACTTCTGGCGACTTGGTGATAATGTTAATCACACCACCTGACGCCCCTGAACCATAGCGCGCCGCCGCAGGGCCACGAATTACTTCGATGCTTTCAATGGCTTCAGGCGGCACCCAGTTACTGTCTCCGCGTGTATTTCGTTCACCTGAACGCCCCATTTTCACTGAGTTACGGGATAACACTGGCTTACCGTCAATCAAAATCAAGGTGTTTTCCGGGCCCATTCCGCGAATATCAATCTGACGTTTATTGCCGTATTGGCCTGAAGATGAGTTACCTGTCAGGTTAATACCTGGCATGGTACGCACAATTTCAGAGATATCATTGGTGACTGGACGGCGTTTGAAATCTTCTTCTGTTATAACAGACACACCTTGCGCTTGCTTCAGCTCTTCTGAAGCGGCTTTAACAACGGTGACATCTAGCGTTTCTGCCTCTTCTTGTGCAAGTGCCGAGACTGAAAATAGTGAGGTAATAGCAGCAGACACTGCCGTGCAGACAAACTTCCGGTTTGTTCTAAACATGCGAGATTCCTATTTAAGTATGTTTACTTTATGAGAATGATAATAGTTCTTATTTTTATTGTGTTGCGCATTATACTTAAGTCGCATCTTGAATCCACCCTTCAAAAGAAATTCTTTTTTGATTAAGGCATTAACCGGGGAAACCAGACTAGTTGAACGCTGGCCGTGGCAAAATTCGCCGAAGATGTAAAAAGGAATTGCGGAAAAATTCGGTTTTTCGCGCACAAACAATGAATGTTGTTCATGTAACCATTAAATAATATCAATATTCATCATAGTTAAGTCGTCCTAGAATTAGCTCATGACGTAAAACGTCAATTTAATTTCGATCTTGGGACTTTAGATTATTATGAGTAGCAAATTCACTTACACCATTAACACTGTTCGCTTTGATGAGCACTACTCTCCTGCGGACGACACTCGCCTTACTACAAACTTTGCTAACCTGGCCCGCGGTGAAGCCCGCCAGGAGAATCTCCGTAAAGCGATAAACATGATCAATAACAATTTTAATAGCCTGGCAAACTGGGATAACCCGCAAAAAGACCGTTATTCTGTAGAGCTCGATATTGTGCATGTTGATGTTGACGTTGAAGGCAACGGTGAGACGTTTCCAACGATTGAAGTGTTGAAAACCAGTATCGTAGATCACTATTCGAATAAGCGTATAGAAGGTATTGTGGGCAACAATTTTTCTTCTTATGTACGCGACTACGATTTCAGTGTGGTATTGCGCAAGCATAATGAAGGAAAAGACCATTTCTCAGTGCCGGAAAATTACGGTGAACTGCACGGTAAAATGTTTCAGGATTTTATCAATTCCTCAGCTTATGAGGAAAACTTCAGTAAACCGCCTGTCATTTGTTTAAGTGTTTCAGACAACAAAACGTATCATCGAACCAGTAATAAGCACCCTGTGTTAGGCACGGAATACAAACCCGATGACACATCTTTAACAGAGCAATACTTCAAAACAATGGGGATGAAAGTACGTTACTTCATGCCTGCGAATAGTTCAGCGCCCTACGCTTTCTTTTTCTTCGGCGATTTACTGAACGACTACAGCGTGTTGGAACTCATCAGTACGCTTAGCACAATGGAAACATTCCAGAAGATTTATCGACCAGAAATCTACAACACGAATTCTGTCGCTGGCGAGGTATACAAACCCAGCTTAAGAAATCACGACCACTCAGTTACGCAAGTGGTATACGACAAGGAAGAGCGCGCTCGTCTCGCCATTGAGCAAGGTAAATGGTGCGAAGAAAACTTCATTCAGAAACATGAAAATACGCTTAAGCAATGGGCCTCTGACATTGCGTCTGCATACTGATTTTACGCTACAGGTAGTATTATAATGACAAAATTATTCCCGACCTCCACCGCCGGAAGCCTGCCAAAGCCATCGTGGTTGGCACAACCTGAACAGCTTTGGTCTCCTTGGAAACTAGAAGGAGAAGCACTGATTGCAGGTAAAAATGATGCCCTTCGGGTAACGCTGCAAGAACAAGAAAAATCAGGTATCGATATTGTCAGCGACGGAGAGCAGACTCGACAGCACTTTGTCACAACCTTTATTGAAAACCTAAGTGGCGTTGACTTTGAAAATAAAAAGACAGTGAGAATTCGCAATCGCTACGATGCCAGCGTGCCCGGTATTGTCGGGCCGGTAAGCCGCCAGAAACCTGTGTTCATTGAAGATGCTAAGTTCCTGCGGGCGCAAACCGATCGCCCAATTAAATGGGCACTCCCCGGCCCGATGACCATGGTTGATACCCTTTATGACGATTATTATAAAGACCGTAAAACGTTAGCTTTTGAATTCGCAAAAGCGTTGAATGAAGAAGCTAAAGAGCTTGAAGCCGCCGGCGTGAATATTATTCAGTTTGATGAACCAGCTTTTAACGTGTTCCTCGATGACGTTAATGAATGGGGAATCAAAGCACTGGAAAAAGCATGTGAAGGCTTAAAATGCGAAACGGCAGTGCATATTTGTTATGGCTACGGCATTAAGGCTAATACAGACTGGAAAAAAACATTAGGCGAAGAATGGCGCCACTATGAAAAAACGTTCCCTGCTATCCAAAAATCGAGCATCGACATTATTTCATTGGAATGTCATAACGGGCGCGTGCCGTTTGAAGTGCTTGCGTTGCTCAAAGGCAAAAAAGTGATGGTTGGCGCTATCGATGTGGCTACCCCGGAAATAGAAAGTGCCGAGGACGTTGCAGCGACGATTCGAGAAGCCTTGAAGTACATTGATGCGGACAAACTCTACCCTTGCACCAACTGCGGCATGGCGCCCTTGTCTAGAGAAGTCGCCAGAGGCAAGCTTGCAGCATTGGCAGCAGGCGCTGATATCGTTAGAGAAGAGTTATCAGCCTAGATTACACCCGTGATTTAGTTGAAGCACATTGACCGCGTTGAAACGGAAAATGTGCTTCCAAATTTACTTTTATCCAGTGAAAATCATTGGCTGAATGCAGACAATGGATGGCTAGATTGCAACGTTAAATGTACCCGCTGATCAGGCATGACCTTAAGCTCATGAGATACTCTGGCACTCACCGTTTCACCAGAATCCAGCGCAGCAAACAGTAATCGGCTGCCCCCTTCAAAACGACTCCGCAATACGGTGGCATTGGCATGTTCTGGGCTGTGCGACACAATCACATCATCCGGCCTAACCAGTAACTCCACTAACTCTTGAGAATTATCTGCGGTATACACCGGTGCGTTGCCAATGGCTGTCTCAACGTTACTACCTGCAATACGGCCTTGTAAAAAACTGGCTTCGCCAAGAAAACGGGCGACAAATTTACTGGCCGGCTTTTCGAAACACTGCTCTGGCGTCTCCAGTTGTTCCAGTACACCTTTATTTAAAATACCCACTCTGTCACCAACCGAAAGGGCTTCGTCTTGATCGTGGGTTACCCAAATTGCCGGCACACCTGCCTTCTTAAGCGCATCGCGAATATCCCAGCGCAAGCTGTCTTTTAGTGCTGCATCCAAATTTGAAAGCGGTTCGTCGAGCAACACATAGCTTGGCTCATGTGCCAGCGTTCTGGCCAGCGCCACCCGCTGCTTTTGTCCACCAGATAATCGTGAAGGCTTAGCCTGTCGGAAGTCACTGAGCCCGAGTAATTCCAACCAGTGATCAGCCAGCGTATTGTCTTTCAATCTGAACTGAACATTTTGCTCTACAGTAAGATGAGGAAAAAGGGCAAAGTCCTGAAACACCATACCCACATTACGTTTTTCCGGCGGGACTGATTTTTCCGGCGTGGAGATCCATCCACCTTGTGCAATTTTCCCTTCAGCAACAGGGATCAAACCCGCCAGCGCTTGTAATACCGTTGTTTTGCCGCAACCAGTAGGTCCGACTAACATTAAGATCTCGCTTTCGTTAAGCTTAAGATCTAAATTTCGGACCACGCGATTAGATCCATAATCGACTGATAAACCATTAACTTCTAGCATCAGGAATGTTGACTCTCGTTAACTGAAAATTCTGCTTTTCGCTCGCCAGTGAGCATCAGGATCAACCCAAGCCCGGAAATGAACACTAAACATAAACCCGGCACCGCAGCACGACCGAAATAGCCAGCTTCATAAACGCGCCACAAATAGGTTGCTAGCGTTTCAAAACCGGTTGGACCTAGCATCAATGTTGCCGGTAATTCGCGCATAACTTCAAGGAACACCAATGCGGCGCCGGCAATCATGCCGCGGGCTGTAAGGGGTAAGGTAACACGAAAAAAAGCTTCTTTCGGCGAAGCGCCCAGCACCCGTGCTGCGTTTACCAGACCACCGTCCTGATTTTCAGTGGTACTACGAACCGTACTCACCGCTAGCGGCAAAAAGCGCAATACATAGGCAATCACCAGCAAGCCCAGCGTTTGATACAGAACCGGAATTTGTAATCCTAAATATACTAAGGCTGTGCCCATGACAATACCGGGCACACCGAACCCGAAATAAGTAATGCGCTCAAAGAACCGTCCTACACGACCTGCAATGGCAGCATGGGCCACGGGTATGGCCAGAATGACAGCAACAACAGCGGCTAGCATAGACGCATAGGCAGAATTCCACGCATAGGCAATATCAAACCCTTCGGCACCTTCCTGCAAAAGCCACAAGGTAAAAATGCCTAAAGGCAGAACCAAAGACATGAGAACAACTGGCGAAAACAGCCCCACGAAACTAAGACTTTTCGCTGGATGCATGTGTATTTGAATATGCTTACCCGGCCTCTCCTTTGCGCCTCGAATTTGTGATTCAATAAACAAAATCAATACCACGATAAGCATGAGTTGAAGCGATAACATGGCAGCCTGACTAAGGCCAAAGGCATTGTATTCAACAAAGATGACCCGGGTAAATGTGTCCAGCCCCATGATCGCCGGCGTACCAAAATCAGATAACGCATAAAGCGCAGCCAACAGCGCACCAGCGGCAATGCTGTTCACCACCCGGGGCAATACAATGCGCCAAATACTCGCGGCTAATGATAAACCTAACGTGCGTGCAGCATTTATCTGACTGGCATCCAGACTTAGCAGTGCCGAGCGGGTCGTCATCATCACAAACGGATAGGTGTACAATGTCATGACCAAGCCGGCTCCCCATACCCCTTCCAGAGAAGGCGTCGTTAAGCCAGTTAAACTTTCAATCTCGCCACCGCGGCCGAAGGAAAAATACAGGGTAAATGCACCGAGGTAACTCGGCATTGCAAGGGGTGCTGCAAATAGGATCAGCCACAAACGCTTTAGCGGGAGGTTCACGTAGGCGGTGAGCAATGCCAACGGCACGCCAATCAGCACCGCGCCAAGCACTGTAAGTCCCATTAATGCCAACGTATTTAACAATACGGTGATATTTCTGGTATCAAAAAAGGCGGTATTGTCAGAGGCAAGACTAAATAAAACGCCAACTGGCAAAATTGCAATCACCGCAATGATGATTGCAAAGGGATAAGATTTAGGCAGGTTTTTCACAGAACGCCAACATTCCTCATCAAATCTAATGTCGGTCTTATATCAGCTAATTTACGAAGATCCAAATCAGGAGGAGAAATACTGCTCAGTGGGGTAAGTCCAACAGGCGGCGCAACACCAGCAACCAATGGGATTTCGTTAGCCTCCGTTGCCAAATAAGACTGCACTTCCTTAGTAAGCAGGTAGCGAATAAAGTTTATCGGTAAATCACCCTCAGTGAGAGAAATAATGCCAGAGGCATTCACCAGACATCCGGCGTCATTCTTGGTATAGGCAATATCCACCTTGGCATCTGGCTTACCGGCTTTTAGTCGCAACGTGTAATAATGATTGGCAAAACCCAAATCGACTTCACCGCGTTCAACGCCCATTACCACACCCAGTTCGCCTGCATATTTCTTCGCCTTGCTATTCACACCTTTCAGCCAGTTGGCTGTGGCTTTTTCGCCCTCAAGAATGCGCATTGCGGTGACAAAAGACTGGAAAGACGCATAAGCAGGCGCCCAACCTAATTTCAGATCGGTGTCGGCAAGGGCCATCACACTGTCAGGAATCTGGTCTACGCGCACTCGCTCAGTATTATACGGTAAGGTGCGAATACGCCCGGTTACTGGCGACCACATGGGATACTGAAAGCCCGGTTTTAATTGATTAACCACATCATCAGGTAGGGGCTTGGCCAATCCCTGATTAGTGATCATACCAATAGAACCCGTATCTACCGCCCAGAACAAATCTGCTCGTTTAACACCGGCTTTAGCTTCGGCGACTAGCATATTGGCAAGCTCTGCCGTTGCACCGCGGCGAATTTGCAGATTCAATGCCGGGTTCTTTTTCTTTATCGCTTCAAGCACATTCTCGTAAAGTCCGCCCTCACCTCTGCCAAGATAAAGCGTGAGGTCACCTTTCAATTTGGGTAGTGAATCAACGGATACCGCATTAGCCGGATTGGCGAAGGACATGCCCGGTAACAGCCCCAGACCGCCAGCTAAGCCAGCCAGCCCTAAGCCCTGAACGAACGTTCTGCGTTGCATAATAAATCCTTAAAACACGCTTTTACGATTTTTTTCCGCTTCTGCCAGTAACGCATAGGCCTTATCTAACTTAACCTGCATGGCATTCACCACGTCACGCACCGCATCTACGCCTTTGTCTTGCTCAATAGCCTGCGGCAATAAAACATTGAAATCTTTCTCCAGATCTTCAACCAGTGGCGCATCGAGTTCAATTAACGCGCCCTCAATGCCTTCGAAGCGTTGCAGATAGGTATCAAAAACCAGTGTGGTTGCCACTTCAGACAATTGTTCTGCATACTTCGCGACAACACGGTCAAGACGCACTTTAATGTCATCAATCACTTCCGTTGGCGTTGTCGGTTCAGTTTCTGTGGTTTGAACCTGCTCAATTAGTCCTTTTTTCTGATATTGAGAAGCCAGTTTTACCGCGCCAAGGCCCTGCCATAAAGCATGCACCAGTTTTGCTTCTTCAGCACGAACGGCTGATGCATCTGCGCCCTTGTCGATCGCCGTTTTAACACCGTAAATACCTTGCCAAATGGTGGCGTAGACAGGCACATATTGAGTTTCAATGGCTGAATGGAAATCCACTTCTTCCCAGTACTCAATCATAACATCAGTATCAACTTTTCCTTTACCCTGCTTTTCATAAGCATCGACAACGGCACCGAATTTATCTTCCAGCCACTGTACTTCTTCTGCGTACTCGCCTAAATGCGCGTGAAGGTTGTTAACATGGTCTCCAATCGCACCATTAGCTGAAACCTGAAAAGAAAAACTACCAAAAGAAAGTGCCAGTATTAAGGCGATTTTACAACGGGCTGATCCTGAAAACGTCATGATTAATCCTTACGTATATAATTTTGCAAATGATACTTATTATCAATTAGCATGTAAAGTGATGGCTTCGTTGCTTATCCTTCGAACAGAGGCTTATGATGAAAAACAAATTGGGTTCAGCACACCGAAAAAAAATAACTTACCTTCACTCTACCAGTTGCCATCAGGCTTTAGCAAAAGAAGCATTTCTTTTAGAACAAATAATGGCGAATGAACTTGATCAAAGCTTGTTCTTATGGCGCTGTAACCAACCCACTATTGTATTTCCCGCAGGTCGGAAATGGATGATGAATGAGCAGTTATCAAACTGGCTCACTTCCCGTAACTGGCAATATATCTCTAGGAAAACAGGCGGTTCGCCGGTACCACAAACCAGAGGAATGATTAACATATCTCATCTATATCTGTGGTCGGAAAGTGGTACTAGCCCATGCCTGTATTCTTGTTGATGATGTGATTGAGCAAATTATTGAGCCTGTTAATGCATGCAACAGATTCAACGGAATACAGGATGAAATAGCAGAAACAGCACATACAAGTCTGAATACGCACCTCACCACAAAACAAACTTCAGAATCGCTGTTTCCCCGCATTACAGAGGCATTTATGCGACCCGGGGAATACGTGACAAATGCAAATATATAGCAATCAATCTTGTTTCATTGATGATGGACTTGCTATTCCTTGCAAACTACAAACCTCTCTGGATTCGCTCTCGAAAACTATTATTTGCTTTAGTGAACCCACCTGTTTTTTATTTTCACTTGACAAGAAAATGATAACAATTATCATTTGCATTAAATTGATATGATATAACATTGCTAGGAATGAATTATGAAAAGTGGCATACACCCAGAATATCGAGACGTTGTATTTCATGACACCAGTGTAGACGAATATTTCATCATCGGTTCTACCCTGAAAACGAGTCGTACTATCGATTGGAAAGACGGAAAAACGTACCCCTACTATCCGATTGAAACATCATCTGCTTCTCACCCTTATTACACCGGCAAACAAAAAGCGATTCAATCAGAGGGCCGAATCGCAAACTTCAACCGACGCTTTGGGCAATTATCAAAAAAAGGTAAGTGATAATGAAGGTGGTAAAATCTTTAAAAAGTGCGAAAAATCGGCATCCCGATTGTCAGGTGGTTAAACGACGCGGACGCGTGTATGTCATTTGCAAGTCTAATCCACGTTTTAAGGCCGTGCAGCACTAGTCTGCCGACTGGACTGTGCACGCCGAGAAAATCGTTCACCCTAGCTTGGTGAACGTTTAAGTACAACCTACCTTGAAACCTAAATTGGAAGGATTTTTCGATGTTTCCTTACCTATTTAGGTTGGGTAAAGACAAAACAAAGGTCGTGCCTTTGCCCAATTCACTCGTGCACTGTATATCTCCATTAAGTTGCTGAGTTATCAAATTATATAAAATGAACATTCCCAGACCCGTGTTACCATTGCTTCGATTTGTTGTGAAAAAAGGCTCAAATATGTTACTTGAAACATCAGCGCTCATGCCTTTGCCATTGTCTCTATACAGTAACTTTATTGATTCATCAGCTTGTTTGACTTCAATAATGATCTTTCCTGAACTATCTTCGTCAAACGCATAATCCAAAGACTTGGCTATAAGGTTACTTAATATTTTCGCTAAAGCATCAGGGTAGCTTGTTAATTCTATATTTTCATCACACTCGATACTGAATATAATATTTCTGCTTAAAAACTTATTAATATAGATGGAATTAACATCATCTAAAATTTCTTTTAAATTAAATTTTGTAATTTCCTCACTTGAATTACCCACACTTACCTGCTTGAAGTAGCTTATAAGTGTTGATGATCTTGACAAGTTATTCGCTATTAAATCTACTGTTTCATTAACAGATGAAAAGTACTCTATTAACTGAGACTCTGTTATTTCATTATCGCTAAGCGCAGTGTGTACTTCTTCCGTTATCTCTGTTATAAAAGACGCACTCGTAATACATATTCCAATCGGTGTATTAAGCTCGTGCGCAACGCCTGATACCAATCTACCTAGCGAGGCCATTTTTTCCGATTCTACTAGTTTTTTTTGAGTATCACGTAATTCTTCGGTTCTTTTCCTCACCTTTTCTTCTAGTGCTATCGTGGTTTGAAATAAAGAAAAGTCACTGGATTCACTATTAATACCTTGCTCAGCGCGCGTTGCCAGAACATCGATTATTTTATTCAAACGATTTATTTCACTAATATACTCTTGTTTTGATAAATCATTCATTTGAGAAGCCTATTGCTATTCCTGTGCAAGTTTGGTTTACATGTAAGCCATTTATTTGCTCGCCATAAGTACTAAACCCGACAGCATTATGTTTTACTAATAAATTGGAGACTTTTGATAAATTTTCAGTTTCTTTAAGCTCTAAGCGACGTAATATACAGTCAAAAGTAAGTAATCCTTGAATTTCTCCCATGTCGTTTTCAATACTTTCAATTGAGGCTTTCATACTGTCATGCAGGTCATTTCCCTGCGCAAGACGTAACACTATCCCGACATCAATAGCACAATAAAAAGTTAAACTGCCGTCATCATTAACGCATTTTATCGAACGTACAAATTCATCTTTCCCAATAACGACAACTGTGGGATGACTGGCAATTAATGCTTCGGTTAACTCTTCAGGCGAAGAAAGCCCAAGCATTCGAGCATATTCTTCAGCAGCAGGAAAACCATTCAATTCAGTAACAATACGATCTTTAGGTATTGCGTCAGTAACGATCATTCTCTTGCTCGTTGAATAAATATGTTGCGACTTCAATATGTTAAAAGGCAATGTAGTTGAAACTAACATAAGCGCCGCACAATCCACATGCATTTCACCTTTATAATATAAATAGGTAGCAACAAAATGTAGGTTATCGCCAGCAGAACCACCTACCAGTGGTACATTTGAAATAGCATTGGATACTGTTCTGACGAAGGGTTCTTCACAGCAAGAAACGCCATCAATAAGCAACAAAGAAAAAAGTTCACCGCTATTTTTTACATTATATAAATCGTTATGATTTCTATATAACCTCTGGGTTTTTTCATGCCAAACATTTAATTCCATTTTACTGATTGATGGGTAGATCAATGAACTTATCTTGAAATATTCCTTTGAAAAAGCGATAGCCGTTATGCTTTTTTCATCATAACCATTTAATCCTATTTCTCCTGATGTTGAACACCCAACTACTTCAACACAGGATAATGAGTTATTTATAGCCTTACTTAGTGAGCATCTGTTATATGAAATAGAAAAAAACAGCATAACAAACACGTTTGAATTCAAATCTAATTGCTCAGTTATTTCTTTTATCGCTGCATCTGCGTCGGTAAGTTTAGTTGAGGTAATCGTTATGCCACTACTCATAGATATTTACTGCCTTTAGTTTAAGGTGTACTAAGTTCAGAATTCTTGTGCCAGAACCACAGCTTTGTATGAATTACTGCTATTCTATAATTTAGTCAAACTTCGAACTTTATCCAGTCTCGAACTCATATAATAAGTACATCATTGATAGCTTAACGGTGAGCAAAGATCGTTTGAAATCTGTGAAGTCATCGAAGAGCCCTACAAACCGGTATCCTGACTGACTGCCGATGTGGGCAGCGTCATTTGGAATAGTCGACGGCCAATATGGCGTTTTGATGACGCCGATATCAATGCCTACAAAGCAAGCGGGTCAGCAAACACCGCTATCAAAGAGATGTGTATCAAATAAAATAGAGAAATATTGACTCGTCACTCATTAATGATAATAATTCTCAATATCATTAATGAGATGTAATTGAATTATGCTTAAACAACTTGTTGCCAGGAAATGCCCTTGTTGTAGGCATGAAGTCCCGCTTTCTCATCGTCTATTGTTTCTAATACGCGAACCCGTTACCTGCCGTTATTGCACAAAAACGCTGAGACCAGATATCCGAATTATGAGCGTTAATATGTTCTGGTTGAGTATAACGGTGGCGTGGGGAGTATTGAGATATACCGATTTGACGAATATGCCGGCTTTTCTGGTAGCCGTTTGCAGCGCGAATCTGCTCCTTCCTGCTCTCGATCTGCTATTTCCATTAGAAGAGAATTGATTAGCCCAAACGAGCAAACTGCGAGTTCGGGCTGTAAGAACCTAAAATTCAGCGTTATACGTTGTTTATGCCATACCCCAAAGTATGTACAAACCAAAGAGCAAAAAGCCTGCTGTCACAACAGAATAAAAGGTGTGGAAAACAGTGGCAAACCCGCCAATGGGTACTTTCTGCGTGTAGTCTGTTCCTATCTGCCATCCGGCAAGTAGCGAGTTCAGCATAACCACCACAAGCGTAATAGAGGCATACACTTTAAACCCCATTGATTGATGAAATGCAGTCCAGGTTTGATAGTCAACAGTGTCCATATTAAACACACTAAACAGGTAAAAAGCGGCAAAGATAAAAATCATTACATTGCTAATACGCTGAAAAATCCATTCTTTCACGCCATTGCGCTTAATATTCATTGTCGCTAACCCCACACCCAAAAACCGAACAACACACTTAAGAGAACGCCCGCGGCAATGGCTACCTGTGAAATGAGCTTACCGCCTTCCAATGTTTCGAAGTGACCAAATTCTTGGATAAGATGCTTGATCCCTCCCATGATGTAATAACCCAACGCAGTTAGAAATCCCCACAGGAAAAACTGCGCAATAAAATTATCTTGGATGAGCACCTTTGCACTACCAAAACTTTCTTCGCTTTGTAAAGAGACGAATAACAATGGCAAAAAATAGGCCAGTGAAAACCAGATAATCACTGCACATATCCGGTGTAAAATGGAGGCAAGACCCATAACCGGTAATTTAATTGTGGTTAAGTCCATATTTCGTGGACGTGTATCTTTCATTTAACAGTTCCTTTAGTTAAGGCACACTCGATAATAATTCTTATTTGCAATAAGATACTCCATTTTGCAAACGCCGACAATGTTAGCCAAAGGTGTACTACACAATTTTCACATATGAACTAAACTTCCCTCTCCGCTGTATCAGCAAAGTAGTCGCTCAGGAGAATTCAGTGAAACAACCTTTACCCATGCAGTTATTCGAGTTGTGGACACTGGCTCCCCAGGTCATCGCCAATCGTCTGTATCGAATGTCAACGTCAACCCGGTTACCGGCCAAATCTGATATCTGGGAAATGAATGAAATGTGGATTGAAAAAGTCATTGCAGCAGGTACGGCCATGCAGGCTGTTACTATGGATTCTGCGAAGTTTCAGGCCAAAGCCGTATCGGAGATGGTGGGCACGGCTTCGTCACCCGCTATGCTGCCTCAGGCGCTGTCTCAAATTATGTTTCGCTATGCACCTGCTGCCAGCATGAAAATGACAGAAAGTATGGTTAAACCGTTCCACAGTAAGGTTAAATCGAACGCAAAGCGCCTGCTCTAGGCGCTTTCAAGTCTTTTTGTATCTGAGTAACACCTCAAAACTCGACAATTAACAGCAATGTCGCCGCTGTTGCCGCGCCCATGGCCAAATTGAATCCGCGACGGCGGTTGGGGCTATTCAACCAATCTCGCAGTTTCGCTCCCGCCCCTGCCCAAAGAGAAATAGCAGGAAAACCGATAGCCGCAAATGTCAACATGATCATCGCCCCTGAAAGCACGTAATCGTCGCCAGGCAGTGAAAACGTACTCACACTTCCTAGCGCCATCATCCACGCTTTTGGGTTTACAAATTGGAATAGGGCCGCCTGCCACCAGCGCAAAGGCTGACTGTCGATGTCATCATTCTCACTGATTGCCGCGACGGGTCCGCTGGCAATTTTCCATGCCAGCCAGAGTAAATATGCCGAACCGGCAACATTTAGCACCGAATACAGCGACGGATACAATGTAAACAGGGCGCCAAGTCCTAGTAGAACACAAAACAACAGTATGGCTACGCCTATTACGATACCAATCATGTGCGGCAATGTGCGCGTAAAGCCAAACTGTGCACCTGATGCCAGTAACATCATGTTATTCGGGCCCGGAGTGACGGAGGTAACAAATGCAAAAGCTGCAATGCCAAATAATAAAGAAAGTTCCATGTTGTTTTCGCCGCTATATAAAGTTTTCAAATAAAGTGAATGCGTTATGACGTACTCTATTGAACTCGACTGTATTGTTTTATAGATAAATAAACAGGCAAATGACCATACACATTTTATGTTCTAGCACTGTATGGTCAAAAATCACCAAATCTGTATGGTTATTCTTACTAAAACTGTACGGTATATTACTGTGTATGTTTTTAAAGGATTGACTATGAGCCGATATCAGCAACTTGCTGCACGTCTGAAAGAGCAGATCCAATTGGGCTATTTCGCCCCGGCATCCCGTTTACCGTCTGTTCGCCAGCTTGCCAGCGAGCATGGTGTGAGTTTATCTACTGTTCAGGAAGCCTATCGCGTACTGGAACGAGACCAGCTTATTGTAGCGCGTCCGAAGTCTGGCTACTTTGTTGCTGAAGAGCGAAAAGCCATTAATCGGCCTGAACAGTCCAAACCTCCTCAACGCCCCATGGACGTCTCATTGTGGGAAGATGTTTTAGCCATGTTGTTGGGTCATGGTGTAGATGCTGTTTGTGAGTTTCAGCACGCCATGCCTGATATGGCTTCATCCACGCTCAAGCCGCTGTTAAAAAGCCTTTATGAGCTGAATCGTCATCGCCCACAAGATGGCATGAAATACGGTCACATTCAGGGTGATGCGGGACTTCGCGAACAACTTGCCCGGCTTACGGCATCGGCCGGTTGCCATTTAATGGCTGAAGATTTTGTGGTGACGTCGGGCTGTCAGGAGGCTTTATCGGTTTGTTTACGGGCTGTGGCTGAACCTGGCGATATTGTCGCGGTAGAATCACCCGGCTTTTATGGCGCCATGCAGGCGATAAAAGCCGCCAACCTGAAAGCACTGGAAATTCCCACCGATTCCCGGGATGGAATGAGCATTGATGCGCTGCGTCTTGCCATGGACCAATGGCCGGTAAAAACGATTCTGGTTACACCTACGGTAAATAATCCCCAGGGATATGTCATGCCGCTGGAAAAAAAGCAGGCCTTATATCAATTGGCCCAAGAATTTGATATCGCCATCATTGAAGACGATATTTATGGCGACATTGCCTTTGATTATCCGCGGCCTAAAACCCTAAAATCATTCGATGATGATGGCCGCGTTCTCCTTTGTTCCTCATTCTCTAAAACGCTGGCTCCCGGTTTTCGTGTGGGCTGGATTGCACCAGGCCGCTATCGTGACAAAGTCACCCATATTAAGTATGTCAGCAGTTCTATGTGCCCTACTTTGCCCCAGCTTGCTATTGGCAGGTTCATCCGCGAAGGGGGTTATGAACGGCACCTAAGCGCCATGCGACAGCACTATCGTAAGGCCAGAGATCTCATGCTAGAGGATATCAGACGGTTTTTCCCCGAGCAGACACGGGTAAGTTACCCGGAAGGTGGCTTTGTTTTATGGATGGAATTACCCAAAAAATACGACGCGGTAAAATTGGCGGAACGTGCCAAGCAAGCTGGCATTATTTTGGCCCCAGGCCAGATGTTTTCCGCAACGGGCAAATATCGTCATTGTCTTCGCTTTAATTTCATTGATAGAAACCATGCATCGAGGAAAACGGCGCTTCGCACCCTTTCTGAGTTTTTGCCTGAATGCCGGTTGTCGACGTCTTGATCCTCAGGACAACAAAAATATTGGCTTTCGTTGCCCGCCAAGACCACTATTTTCTCATCTACCACTTTTTGCCCTAACGCCTATCTGCTAACATCAATAAATGATAATGATTATCACTATCAAGGGATAAAAAAGGAGTGTAACATGATTTTAGGCAACCGATTTTCTAAACTAAGCCTATTTTGCTTAGGTTTTGCCACTGCAATGATTTCAGTTTCGGGTTGTGCTGCGGATAAGGCGAAAACCGAGAACACCTCAGCCCCTGCCCCTTGTCAGGCACCCAGTTATGTATTTGGATGGCAATTTATAGAAGAGAATTGCGACTTTTCGCCCCGGGGTGGCACGTCAACGGGCACGCAAACCACCAAAGATTCCACACCATCGGTGCATTGGCGTAACCTGCAAAAAGATGGCCTTTCAACTTATGAGCGCGACCGTGAAGCCATTCTGGCCATGTCGGGTTACTTCAGAGTGAGCTTTGATTTTATCGAAACCATGGGATTTTCTCCTGATTATCAGCCTTCAAAACCTTATCGCTCCTGGGGCACGGAATGGGTAGCCGTTGTCGAAGATAAACCTGATTTTATCAGTCTGCAGCATATCATGGTCATGGTTTTCGTAGATGAAAACGGTCAAGCCAGTGAGCCAATGGTGATGAAGCATTGGCGACAGGATTGGCAATATGAAAAGTCCAGCGAATTTGTGTATGCCGGAAATCAAACCTGGGAAAACCATCCGCTTGATGAACAACAAAATGCTGGCCACTGGTCTCAGTCAGTATTTCAAGTGGATGATTCTCCTCGCTATGAATCGCATGGAATATGGGAACACAAAGGCAATCGTTCGCAATGGGTGAGCGATGTTACCTGGCGGCCGTTGCCTCGTCGTGAAAGCAGTGTCAGAAGTGATTACCAAGTACTGGAGGGTGTAAACAAACACATTATTCTGCCTGATGGCTGGGTTCAGGAAGAGGAAAACTACAAGTTAGTGTTATCCGACAGTGGAAAGCCCTCGACCACTTCACCCTATATTGCTAAAGAATTTGGTATTGCCCGATATGAACGCATTAAAGATCACGATTTTTCACCTGGTGAAACCTACTGGGAAAAAACGGCGAATTACTGGCGAGATGTCAGAACGGTATGGCACGAACTGGCAGAACAAAACAAAGCGATAGTCATCAGTAAAAAAGCGAACGGTGTATCGATGTTTATGCCGTTCTTCGGTCGCGCCCAGAAAATCGCCGACGGCGGGCAATACGACAGTGATGAAGAAATAAAACAAATCCGAAGCACATTGGCGCCGTATTTAAAAATGGTGACTGATCCGCAGGAACAAACTCAGTGAATCAGTGACTAACCTTTTTAACAGGGTAAAGTGAACAGACACCGAAGGCTTTTTAGCAAACTCGTAAAAGGAAACCTGACTATGTGCGATCATCACACTGAAGCGGATGCAGATAACGCCGTAAAAAACGCAACGACATTGAGCCGCAGAAACTTCCATAAACTCGTTGCAGTAGGCTCATTAGCTACCGCGTTTCCGCAGTTTACTCAGGCACGAGGAAGCGTTAAAACTGAAGAAGTTTCGGTAAAAACGCCTGACGGCGAAGCGGATTGTTTACTTACCTATCCAGAAGGCGGTGCCTTTGCTGGCGTGGTGATGTGGCCAGACATCAAAGGCCGTCGCACAGCCTTTGATTTAATGGGGCAACGTCTGGCAGCGAAAGGTTATGCGGTGCTGGTAGTGAACCCATTTTATCGTGATGTGAAAGGCGCAGCCTTGCCTCAAGGCATCGAGTTTCCCTCTGAAGCGGCCTGGGGCGTACTTAGCCCTATGCGGGCCAAACTTACCCAACAAAATACAAACAATGACAACCGTGCATTCTTTAATTTTCTTAACCAGCAGGATGCCGTTGACGCCTCGAAACCCAAAGCGGTTATGGGCTACTGCATGAGTGGCAGCTTTACTATTTTTGCTGCCGCCGCATTCCCTGATGAAGTTGGCGCCATTGCGTCGTTCCATGGTGGCGGTTTGGCGACTGACGACGAAAATAGTCCACATCTGCTAGTGAAAGACAGCAAAGCAGTTGCAATACACGCCGTTGCTGAAAACGATGCACAAAGGAGTCCGGACATGACGCCCCTGTTATCCGAAGCTTATGAGGAAGCGGGCATTGACGCAGATATTGCCATTTACCCTGGCACTTTGCATGGCTGGACGCCACCGGATTCAAAAGTGTACAACGAGAAACAAGCCGACATCGCCTGGAACCGCATGCTAGAGGTATTTGAAAAAGGCCTTAAGGGCTAGTCATCGGCGTAAAGCATACAAGACGTTAAAAAGCCGACGTTTTTCAGTATTCATGCTCAAATATCTGGTTTAGATATCTGAGCCATTGAACCTGTAAACGCCGGCTTTTAAGTTTTCACCTTGTCACAATGACAAACATCTCGCTATAACGCTTTAATATTATCATTGCCGTCTCTGTCGATGAGCTTCACGAAGGGATCAACCCCGGCGTAAGCTGGCATCTCAGGCACCGTTATAGTTATTTTATTCTCACCACTTGTTAGTTTATGTTTCGCCTTGTAAAGGATCTGGTTGTCTTCCTGGAGCTTATCAGGGTTCACCGTAAACAATACAATATCGACCAACTCATTCAGCGGCTGTTCCGTTTCTCGCCCTTCACCATCCGCTTCATACTTCGCAGCGGTAATGGTTAGCGTTACTTCAAACTCTTCATTCACCTGGGCTGATTCTACATTGGTAATTTTAAGATCGTACAAAGTAATACGCGTGAACAAGTCTGCGATAAACCCTTGCTCTTCCGGGGTGGCAACGGCATTTAATTCTGACAACAAATCAAGCGTTGTCGGGAATGGGTTCGATTGATAACGGAATTTTTCCAGAAGTGACTGAAGGGCACTATTCAAACGCGACTCACCGAGTCTGTCTAACAGCGCCATCATCACCACAGAGCCTTTGCGATAGTGAATGTAATTCTGGTTCTGACTGCGCATAAATGGCATTTCTTCCAAGATCTCGTTACTTCTACCCATTAAGTAACGGTCTAGCTCATACTTCACAAACTTACGCATTTTGTTAGCGCCATAACGCTGTTGCAGCACCATCAATGCACTGTACTGCGATAAGCTCTCCGACAAAATTGCACTGCCCTGAACGTTCGCAGCGCCGAGCTGGTGTCCCCACCATTGGTGCGCCATTTCGTGGGCGGTAACATAGTACACATAATCAATATCATCAGGGTCACGCAGGTCAGCGGTAAACCCGATATCTTCAGAGTAAGGCACGGTATTAGCGAAACTTTGGGCAAAGGAACGGTAGCCTGGAAATTCAATAATACGCACCTGTCGATGCTGATAGGGGCCAAAGGCTGAGCCAAAATAATCCAGTGAATCTTTGACACTTTGCATCATAGTATCGAGGTTCCAGGTATGTTTTTCATCGTAGTAAATTTCGATGTTAATGCCTTTATACACTTCACGTTTTACTTCATGACTTGCAGACAAGAAAGAGTAAAAATTCACCATAGGCGCGTCCATTTTGTAATGGAAATAGTGACGCCCGTTTTCACTCCAATCTTTTTGAAGGTACCCCGGTGCAATGGCAATCTGCCCTTCCGACGTTGAAATCGTGGTTTCAAAATCGATGAAGTTGACGCCCTTGCCAAAGAAGCTTTCGGTGTATTTACTGGTATCTTCCAGTTTGGCTGCCACAGGCCGCTCAGGTAAATCTCGCTTGCGACGTTCATGGCGGTCGGTAATAACCCTATCACCACGGAAGCCCATGGTTGGAAACAGTTCATAATTATTAATAAACGTGCCATTTTCAGCCACCGTTACATCGGTATTCCGATCGCGGAAACCATTGTGATCTCGAACCACAGAAAGGGTGCCGGCTATGGTTGACCCAGGTAACATAGGCTCTGCAAATTCAAGCCAAGCCGAATCAAATTCGTCAATCTGTTCGACCACTGAGGCGCCAGGTAAATCAATCGCCCACTCCACGGTATTCGACGGCACAGTCAACAACACCCGCTTGATCGGGGTATCTGCACTATTCTCAAAAACAACATCGGCTTTGGCCTCTATGCGGCGCTGTTCAGGGAATATATCGACATGTGCATCAACCTTGGTAATGACAGGAATGTTGTCATCTTCATACTGAGCAAACTCAAGCTCATACGCAGCTTGTAAGTCTAACCTTTCATCCTGACCAACAAATTCATTTACCACCTTAGTGTTGTAATGAATAAAACCGCCTGTGAGGAAAAATACAATCAAACTGGCCGCTAGCAAACCCTTGCCGGTTCGTCCCATCTGATAACCCAACAAACGTAACCGATCTTTCAGTTTATTTTCTGGACCCCGTTGCCACAGACCAAAGCCAATAACAGATAGCGCCAGGCTCAGCGCACCCCAGTAGAGCATGTACCAATTAAACCCAGCTAAAAACCAGCCGAAACCGTTTAAATCTGAATACGGCACGGAAGGCCCCTGCCCGTAATGCCACATAGTGTGTTCAGCACCTAACTGACTCAGCACCATAGAACCAAGTAAATAGGCCGACGAAAGCAGCATACCAATGAACTTATTCGGGCTGAGTACCTGAATAAAAAAGGTGAGTACGCTAAGCCAAATAAATGGCATGAGTTTTACGTAAAATAACCCAACGGCGTACACATCAAACTCAAAGAGGGTATAGCCTTTTGATACCTGGAAGAAAAGCGTGAAAGCCATACCTATTAAACAAAGCACAACCAATACGGCCCACATGGAAAACAATTTGCTTACCCAGAATACGGCATTAAAAACTGGCGTTGACTCGATGATGTCACCCATACCACTGCCCCGTTCCCGCCACACGATTTCTGCGCTGTAATAGATAATCACGATGAGGAAGGTCAGGAAGAAGTTGTCGTAGATGGCATCAACCATGTAACGTGTCAAAGGCCAGTTTCCGGTACCGTACATTCCCTGAAAATCAACGGCATACATGCCACTTAGATTAAACAGGGTAAAAACCAGCAGTACGATCATGGCGGGGCTTAGTAGCACCTGACGCATCTCAAACTTTAAACACGTGATGAACTTATGCCATTGAAAGCCCCCAGAGGCTTTATACCTGATTTTATTATCGACAGGCGCAGGAACACGCGACGCTTTCGTTGGTTTCACTTTGCGGTTACTTTGCTGCCAGCGCAGTGAAAATAGCCCGCCAAATGCGAGTAAGACAATACTTCCCGCGGCAAGCCATATGAGTCGGTTCTGCAACAGTAAACCGCTAAATGAAATAAGCGAGGTGTTTTTGTCGAAGGCCGTCCAATATCGGCTTATTTCACCAAACGTTCTCACGGCAAAGGGGTCGAGCATGGCACCTATTTCTCGGTATTCAGGCTCATTGGTGAGTAAGCCACCCACCACGTAGGCAATAAATACGCCCATTGCTGTAAGGTAACTCGCCATGACAGAGCGGGTTCGATGGGCAACCGCGTAGAAAATCATGCCCATGGAAAAAAATCCAGGCACAATAATATAAAGATAAGGCGTAAGGTAGTAACTCAGTACCGTTGGCCCGAGGCGCTCAGGGTCGACCCACGGCATGAATGAACCAATGAGTACACCAATGGGCACCATGGCGAAAACGGTGAGGCTGACCAAAACCGCCCCCGTAAAACGACCTAATTGATACTGCAGAGGATTGACCGGCCGGGTATAGATGAGTTCGCTCATTTTCGATGTGTGGTTGCGGGTTGCGGTACCAGCAATAAAATTCACTAACAAAAATAGCGCGAAAATACCCATGATGATGGTGATCTGCGCAATGGCGTAACTGCCGTTGTACAACGAGTTAGCGCCTCCAATCCTTACGTTATCGGATACCGTCGCCAAAAACGGCAAAAGGAAAAACACTAAAGCAGTAACAGTAAATGAAGGCTGGCGTAAATAATAACGCCATTCAAAAGCAAGACTTTTCCAGAACATGATCCCGCCCCTTATGCAGCGTTAGCGGTGTGTTTACGTGACTGGTAAAGCGTTGAGAAATACACATCCTCAAGGTTTGCCGGTGCCGGAGAGAAACCGGCAGGTGCCTCATCAGCCATAACATGTACCACGTGTTTTCCAGCGATGAGACGTGATGAAATGAGCGCGAAATTTTGCTCTACTTCTTTGAACTCTTCCTGAGAAACCTGCTTACTCCAAATACGGCTGTCCAGTTGATGAGTCAGTTCAATTGGGTTGCCTTCCAAGAGTATTTTTCCCTGCCCCAATACAGCCATGTTAGGACATAACTCGGAAACATCGTCAACGATATGGGTGGAAAGAATGATGACTTTCTCTTCACCAAGACTCACTAGCAGATTATGAAACCGGTTGCGCTCTTCTGGATCAAGACCAGCGGTAGGTTCATCGACAATGATCAGATCAGGGTCGCCAAGCAATGCCTGCGCGATGCCAAATCGCTGACGCATGCCGCCAGAGTAGCCGCTCACCGCTTTATCACGGTGTTGCCATAAATTAGTGTGTACCAATAACCCTTCTACGGCTTCCTTACGTTCTGCTTTGTTGTTGAGTCCTTTCAGTATGGCTAAATGATCAAGCAGACGCTCTGCGCTTATTCGAGGATACACACCAAAGTCCTGTGGCAAGTAACCCAATCGCTGGCGCAATTCATTTGGCTGCGCCAATACGTCTACCCCATCAAATTCGATAGTGCCTTGATCGGGAGTCTGTAATGTGGAAATAGTGCGCATTAGAGAGGATTTGCCCGCACCGTTGGGGCCTAACAGGCCAAACATACCTTTTGGAATGGTCAAATTAATGCTGTCGAGGGCGCGAACGCCATTAGAATACGTTTTTGTAAGTTGGTTTATCGTTAGCATTGCAGTTCCATTTGCTTAGAGTTTTTCGTATTTTTTACTCTATACCAGCCCATTCATCATTGATTGCAGTAATTTGTAACCATTTATCTCAATCTAATGTATTTAACCCTAGTTGTTAGAGAGCTTTTAGAAAGCTGATTTAATTACTATTTAATACGATAAAAATGCAAAATCACGCTGTTTGCTTTTCGCATTCCAGTAGAAATGATCAGTGCCTTATTCAACCAGGCATGCTGGCTGTCCGAGGCTATTTCAAGTTTAGCCGCAGTTCGCATGTAGTATGCAGCGGCGGGTAAATCCTCTCCCTTAGCAAGTCGCGCCAGTACCTCTGGGCTCGCGGTTCTTAAGCCTTCGTTATGCACATAAATGATTTCACCATCACTGGTTTGTAGGCTGTAATCTGCCACAAGATCGGCCGTGCCGTCGGCGCGCACAGTCTGCCAATCTGCGCCACCGCTGAGTACCTTTCCGCTAAGCTGCGGTCCATGGAATGTTCCGCCGTTAATGCCGATAATACGACGCTTTCCGTAGCGTGTAGTACCCACCTCTCTGGGCGGATCTAGTGTGACTGTTGCTTCAAACAAAAACTCAAGCTCAGGCTCGGGGATATCCGCATAGACAGTGGAATCATCTGCCGCGCGGGTTGCGGCGGATAAACAGCAAAAGAAACAGCAAATGAGTGAGACCATACGCAAAACGGAAGGCATGACAGGCACCTTTGTTAATAATTTGTTTAATTTATTCCATACTGCCAGATTTCGGCTTTAAAGATAGTCTTTATCAAATGAATTAACCCGAATGTCGCTCAGCGCGCATCTAGTTTGCAGCACTGGCGGCGCCGGTCATTCACAGAAACAGGCAAACATACCGCCACCTTAACAGAGAAAATGAAGGTGGACTTGCTACCAAGCGCGACAAAAATAAAAGACAATACAACCTTATCCAGAATTTTAGCGCCACTGACTTTACATTGGATCAGCCTTGTTGCTCTTCGCGGGGCGAAACAGTGTTTCCACATCCGGGCTCTGAGCCCGGCTAGGATAAAATTGAGGTTTAAGAGCAAACTGATGCGATTTTTCAAACGCATTCGCCGCGCTGAGCACAACTGCATCCTGCCAGGCGCTACTGATAAAGCTTAACCCCAACGGTAAGCCTTTTTCCGCTCCCATCGGCACACTTACGTGGGGATAGCCTGCAATAGCGGCCATATAGCCGATGCCAGTGAAACCTTTCGGCGCGTGGTCGCCGTATACAGCATCAATCAGAAATGCGGGATTATTCGAGGGGGCTACCAGAATATCAACCTCGTTATCTGCCAGCAGTTGATCAATGCCCTCTTTGCCGGTAGCGTTCTGAACAAACGCGACAGCTGATTGATAAGCCTCTCCACTTGCGCCATTCGTTTCCTCTGACTTAATGAAAATGCTCTGGTCAAACAGCTGCATCTCCCGGTCATCATTTTGGTTAAACGCGATCAATGCCTTAAGGGAACGAGCGGGTAACTGCGCTGGCGAGTCTGCCAGATACGCGTTTATCGTGGTTTTAAATTCTGAAAGCAGCACGTAATACGATTTATCCCAAAACTCATCTGGCATGGAGAATTCATTAATATCTATTAGCACGGCGCCCTGTGCTTTGAGGGTGTTTAATGCCTGTTCATAGGCCTCATTCACACCGTCGACGCGACTTGGTGAAAATCGCACCACGCCAATTCGCTTACCTTTTAGCTTGCCTTCTCGCTCCCCGTTGAGCGAAGAAAATTGGTTTAAGTTTACATTATGCTCCGCAGCAACCTTTTTGTCCGCCATGACCGATGCCATCAAGCCAGCATCGGCAACCGTGGCAGTAATAGGACCTGCCGTATCCTGGCTGGAAGATATAGGAACAATGTAAGTTTGCGAAATAAGTCCTACCGTGGGCTTATAGCCCACAACCCCATTGAAAGATGCCGGGCAAATAATAGAGCCATTCGTCTCAGTACCGACTGTTAATGAAGCAAGATTTGCAGCCATTGCCGCACCGGAACCTGAAGATGAGCCACATGGCGTACGAGCAAGGTTATGCGGGTTGCGGGTTAGACCACCTACTGCACTCCAACCGCTGATGGAATCTTCAGAGCGAAAATTGGCCCATTCAGATAAATTGGTTTTTCCTAGAATAATCGCACCCGCTTCGCGTAAACCGGCCACCAGCGGAGAATCCCGGCCAGTATCATTATTGATTAACGCCATCGCACCTGCCGTTGTCGGCATGTCTTTGGTTTCAATATTGTCTTTCAACAGAACGGGAACACCATGAAGTGGGCCAAGCGGCTTACCGCTTTTGACATCAAGATCACGTTGCGCGGCAACCTTCATGGCTTCACCGTTCAGGCTCAGGATACTGTTAATTCGAGGATCGAGTGAGTCAATACGATTCAGGTAAGCAAAGACCAGCTGCTGAGAGGTAAGCTTTCCCTCGGCAATGGCTTTTGCTTGCTCACTGGCGTTGGCTTCTAGCCAGTTCTTCGGGCTAGCATCAGTTTGTGACTGGGCTTGAGCTTGAGCAACGTAAACGAAACAACATAAAAGAAGTGCGGTGAAAAATTGCATTTTTCTGTCTTTATTTGAATTTAATTCAAATTTTTATCATCAAACAACAGAAGATGCTACTTCGCTTGCGCAATTATTGGAAAGAAGGCAAATCATAAGAAGAAGAGAAAATGGTGCGTCTACCCTGATTCGAACAGGGGACCTCTACCATGTCAAGGTAGCGCTCTAACCAACTGAGCTATAGACGCATTTTCTTAAGATGTTCACCGCGATTGCTGTGAACGGCGCGTATAATAACGATGCCGCCCAAGGGGTGCAAGTGATTTTTTGCTTTTATCCACCGGTTGCAGTCCATTCGTTTGATTTACAATCAACAGGTGGCGAATTGGTTAGCAGTGGCCGAAAAAACTATCGGCCACGACCACTTAAATCAATATTCCACTGACGCTTTAATAATCTCTTTGGTAAGGGGTTTCACTAAATGTTTTTCGAAACCGGCTTTTTTTGAGTCTTCCAGGTAACGGTCGGTACCCCATCCACTTTGAGAATAGAATTTCACCTGCGCCGCTTCAGGCTGGATCTTTAATACTTTGCATAATTCGTAGCCATCTATATCGGGCATGCCGATATCGAGGAATACGCAGTTGGGTTTGAACGATTTAAATAACGCCAGGGCATTTTTAGGGTCAGAAACGCCTTGCGCCTTGTAACCCATTGATTCTGCAAGCATGCAATAGGTATCAACCAGGTCGGCGTTATCGTCGACAAACATCACCCGAGTTTCAGCCGTTGCCGCATGATCATCCGATCCCATCGTAGTTTGATCAAAGGCGACACGTGAAATAGGCAAACGAATAAAGAATGAGCTCCCCTTTCCTGCCCCATCACTTTCAACACGAATATCACCGTGATGCAGCGCCACGAGTTTACTCACCAATGTTAGTCCAATGCCTAAGCCACCTTTTGTGTGGGTAGAATGAGCCTCAATTTGCGTAAACATATTAAATACATCAGCCAGGCGTTCCTGCGGAATTCCCATACCGTTGTCGGCAATTTCTACCACCACCAATGAGCCTTCACCGCGAACACTAATTGCAATGTTGCCACCTTCTTCAGTGTACTTGGCTGCGTTGTGAATAATGTTGGAGAATATTTGGCTAAGACGCGCCTTGTCGCCGTAAACCGTTACGTGCTCTGCAGGATATTCCACGTCAATATGATGGCCTTTCTGCTGAATGTGTTCATCCACCATTTCCAGCGATTGCGATATGACATCGTGAATAAGCAGTTTTTCGAATTCCAGCTTTACTTTGCCCTGAGTAATACGGGACACGTCCATGAGGTCGTTGACCAGTTTTGACATGTAAGCAGCCTGACGACCAATGATTGAAGTGACCCGTTTGCGTGTCGCCTCGTCATCCACGCTTTCAAGGATTGCAGCCCCCGATGTGATTGGCCCCAATGGATTGCGTAATTCGTGGGCTAGGGTGGCTAAAAACTCGTTGCGGTAACGGTCTTGACGTTCCAACTCCTGAATACTGATATGCATTTTTTCCTGCACATCGAGGGCATAAACCAGAAACATGCGGTTTAGTCGGTTTGCCGTTTCGATATCAGCACGATCAAAGGGACTGGCGTAACCCATAATGGCCCGTTCGTTCACAGCAAACGAAGTGCGTGGTTTTAAACGTTCATCTTTCGGGGCATCTTCAGATTTTTCGTTTTCCACACCGACCCAACGCTGATAACGCGTATTCTCCTTTCGGAACCAGGCCGTGAAATAGCGCTTTTTCTCGAAAAGCGGAATAATCATAATACCCGCGATACCATGCTCTTTGGCCTCTGGCCACGCTTCAAACAGATTGTCACAGGTAAAGGGGAAACCATCGCTGTGACTTGCCTTCAAAAAGATGGCTTTTACCAGGTCGACAGGTAGCACATCGCCCAGAGAAATGGTCTCGTATTGAGAGAAATAGATAAACCCGTCTGAATTCAAAGCATTGAGAAACGCTTGTTCACCACTTTTCACTACCCGCCCAATGGGATTGGAAGGACCAATTTTATCCAGCATTAGATCGACGGCTTTATCGGTCTCTTCTTTTTTCACACGAGCGATTTCCTCTTCTTTTGCCCGCAAATGCCAGCTGAACAACTGGCTCAGGTTTTCGCACTGCAGTCTTACATCCTGAGGAATGTAGCAAGGCTCTCGGTGATGACAAGAAATCAAGCCGTATAGTTCACCTTCCGTCACCAGGGAAATAGAAAATGACGCCCGCAAACCCTGATTACGGATGTATTGTAAATGAATAGGAGAAAAACGGCGCAACAGTGAACGCGACAAATCCAGAGGCTCTCTTCCCATCTCTTCCTGAGTGGGAATAAGCTTCGACGGCGGTAATTCAGTATCAGGCGTTAGGCGAACCCAATTAGTCTTATAGAGCTCTCGCGCCTGACTCGGAATGTCAGAAGCCGGAAAATAAAGCCCTTCATAGGATGAAATATCATCGGCTTTTGCTTCTGCGATCACTTTTCCGGAAAAGTCTTCGTTGAATTTGTATAAAACAACGCGGTCCATGCCTGTCAGATAACGGATGGTTGAGACCATTTCAGCGGCCATCTCGTTCAACGACGTCATTTCTTTGAAACGCGGTGCCACAGACATGGCATATAACTTTATAAATTGCTCAGCACTGTAGGTATCACGAAATTCTGTGGCCGGCTCGAATTCGACTACGTAATAGCCACTGCTATCATACACCACAGCAAGGTAATCTTCGTCCTGATGTGATGCAAGTATGTCACGATTAAGGCGCAATTTAATGGGCAGACGTATCTTGCTTTTAGAAACACGGTCGAAGGTTTCTTGCAGAAACTGCTTTTCATCGGTTTCAGAAGACAACAAGGTGAGAAACTCCCGGCCTATCACCTCTTCAGTAAATAACTCTCTTACATTTTCACTGATTATTTGGATGGTGAGGTCTGATTTGTCGAAAGCGAGCAAAAATCCGTAACTCTGAATATTTTCAGGAATGTGAATAGGCTCATCTTCACACTTCTGATAAGGGAAGGATTTCGGGTCGTAACTCATTAATTTTTTTACCTTATTATTCGCTCGATACTTTCTCACAGACCGAGGTTTGTCGTTTCAGATGCTAACCTATCACACAACCAATGAGACTGATAAACTTAACAAACTGTGATTCATTAAATGCGTTAAACGACATATATCAGAGACCATTTACTCCTGGTCAGTTTTAGCAATCAGAAACGCATGAAAAGCAGGTTGATGATTTTATCTACGGGTAGTATCGAGCGAAGATCAGCTTGAACCTGGTGCACCTTTTGCTCGGTTAATCAGTAGTCAATATCATCTAGCTTTGTCAGAGAATCCTCAAAAATGACCATTCCCGCATTCTTAAAGACCCAGGAAGCGATTACCCTCGGTATTATTCTCGCCGTGATCGTGACGCTGTTCATTGCAAAGCGCATCATATTGGTGCGTCTGAAGCAAAAAGCCCGGTCTGAGTCTAGCTCTATGGCTGGCATATATCGAATTTTGGTGCTGTCACTCGATGCCCCTCTCACCCTGTTTATCTTTCTGGTGATGGTAGTGCTTGGCAAATTTCTGCTGGAATGGTTGTCGATTATTAACGACCGCACAGAGTTGATTATCGAACATGTGGTGAAAGCAGGCGTCATTCTCACTTTTTTCCTGTTTTTCGAACGCTTTTTTACCTACTCCTTGCGCCGGTATCAGAATGAATCCACATTAGTTAAGAATACCAGCAGCATAGCCGGCGGAGCCATGCGGGCAATTCTAGCTAGCCTGGCCATCCTGGTAATACTGAGTACGATGGGTGTTTCTATAACGCCAATCATTGCGTCGTTAGGTATCACCTCTTTGGCCGTAGCCCTTGCACTTCAGCCCACCCTTGAGAATTTCTTTTCAGGTATACAACTTATTATCGATAAGCCGATTCGCGTAGGCGACTTTATCGAACTGGATTCCGGCGAACAGGGATTTGTGGAGAAAATTGGCTGGCGGTCAACGTGGGTCAGAATGCTACCAAACAACATTGTGATCATGCCCAACAGTAAGTTATCTAACTCTAAATTGATAAATTATTATTACCCTGAACGAGAATTGTCTGTGCCAATCGAGGTGGGGGTGCACTACTCGTCAGATTTAGAGCTGGTTGAAAAAGTGTGCCTGGAAGTGGCGGAATACACCTTGCACAACCATGAATACGGAGTACCGACCTACGAACCTTTCGTGCTGTTTCACACCTTCGATAATTCCAGCATTAACCTTACCGTCATGCTGAGAACGCGTGAGTATTTTAACCGCTTTTTTATAAAAAGTGCGTTTATGAAGATGCTGAAGCAGCGCTTTGATGAAGAAGGTATTGTGATTCCATTTCCAATCACGGCCATTAATGTGGATCAGGAAGATGCGGCAAACATATTGGCTTCCAGTAAAGCCAAAGCCGTAGTGCGGGCGCAGAAAAATTAACTGCGCCACACACATGAAGCCGCTTTAGCAGCTTGCAGAGCTACAAACTTGAGGCGTACGATTTTTCTGACGCATCATCATGTAGCTTAATCCCCACATGACAAAGCCACCAGCAAAAAGCAATGCTGAGGCATAGCCTGTTTCGTTAAACGTTGCACCGGAAGCCAACAGGCTGCCTCCCACCCATGGACCAATAGCATTAGCCGTATTAAATGCGCACTGCACGAGTGCACCAATCATAGCGTGGCCGGTAGGCGACACATCGAGTAGCATCGACTGAATAACCGCAGCCAGCCCCACGGAAGCCCCCAGACAAAACACGCTGAGGTATAACCAATAGATATCGTGGGCGGCAAACACGTACATAATAGAAATGCCCACACTACAAACCAACGCAATACCGGTGGTAGTAAGGGGAGATTTGTCAGCCATACGTCCACATACCCAATTCCCAATGGTGGTACCCAAACCAAACATCATCATAGCAATGGAAATGGTGACTTCTGGCGCTTCTGTTACATTCATAATGGTGTCGGCAAGGTAAGTGTAAATACAAAACACACCACCAAAACCAACAAAGATGATCCCTGAAATTGTCCACACCAGTTTATTTTTAAGTACGCCGAATTCTTCACCCAAACGTGTTGGCTGAGTAATGGGGCAACTGGGTACAACAAAGCGAATCAGGATTGCAGCGGCCAAAGCCAGTACAGCGACGATAGCCATGCAAACGCGCCAACTCATCGCTTGGCCAACCAACGTTGCCATAGGTACACCTACGATGGTAGCGATAGTCAGGCCCATAAACACCATCGACATGTAGCTCGCACGCTTGCCTTTTGGTGCCATATCTGACGCAATCAATAACGCCGTACCGAAATAGGCACCGTGCGGCAGGCCACTGAGCACACGATAAAACACCATTTCCGGTAACGACGTCGCAATAGCGCTCAACCCATTGGCAATGAACATCATCGAAGCAAATAAGATCAGCGCTGTTCGTCGGTTCGTTTTATTGGTGAGCAACATAAATAGCGGTGCACCAATTACAACGCCAATGGCGTAACCGCTGATCACATTACCCGCCATGGCAGGTGAAACATCAAAAGATGCTGCAATGAGTGGCAGCATCGACATTGAAGCAAATTCAGTTAGCCCAAGCGTAAACGTACCGAGCGCCATGATCATAATTGGCCAGAACGGAGACGCCGACGTTGTCCCGTGGTGAGTTGTCATAAATACCTTCTGTCAGGAAAAATAAAAGCAATGTAACAACTGTTAGTGATCACCAAACGTTGTCCGGTGGATAAACCAACAATCATCATTTTAGAAAACAGGGTGTAAGGTTTTTTGCTGCGGGAATCTGAAATGCGCAATCTTTGATTGCTCAGATTTGGCCGTCGATGTTATTAGAATTTCACCAATCCCTTGGTAGGACTAAATTATAACGCACTGGTGCTGGGTTTGAACAACGCTACTTATCACACGATTAAGGTGTTTCATCAGACTAAAAACGGCGTGATCAGAGAAATAAATATGGCTGTAACAAGCGCTTAATAATATATACAAATTATTGAATTTATCAGCGGCTTTGAAATAAGGTTTAATAGCAGGGTAATACCAATTTGCTCGACATCGGCCGAGTTGCAGTATCACTTTTTCCGGCTACAAAAGTGAGAATGATAGTCATTCTCTGCTTTAGTGGTTACACTAATAGAAAAATTAGAAAGACGTATGAGAAGAACACCAATATACTGGCTTTTAGTATTCGGACTACTTATGCCAGTATCTGCATTCGCCAATGAAGATATCGACGCTGTCATACAAAAGGTACGAGCGCCCTCTTACGATTGCCCCAACGATAACCTCTTTACTGAGCTTGAAGCCACGCTGACCCGGGAGTCATTGACGACGATTCAGCGAAATGCATTAATCAGTGCCAAAGGGCAATTTCTGATTTGTCGAGGTGACTTCGAATCCGCACTGTCACTGCTTGAGGATCTTGTGGACCAGCCGGACATCGATAAGGCTTCCTATACTTACGTGTCTGCGATAAACCAGATCGGGTTTATTTACGATGCTCAGGAAAACCCAACGCGCTGTCAATACTATCGCCAAGCCCGCTCCTTATCATCGCCAGAAAAACACAGTGATATTTATATGAGCTCATCGTTGGGCATGATCAGCTACTGTTCAGAGTCAGACGATGTTTCAGAGCGGTTAGGAAAAATGTTCAATATCCTTGAACGTTTTTATGAAGACGGTTCTCCCGCTGAACTCGCACATATACACAACTCCATCGGCTTACTTTACGGCGGACTCGGACAACACGGGTTGGCAGCAGAACAATTCCTCAAAGCCCATGACATGGGCGTGCAATTTTACGAAGGAAGTAATAAGTTAAGCATGCTGATCAGTGCCATTGTTTCTCTGCAAAGCAGTGGTCAGAACGAAGAGGCTTATCGACGCATTGAAGAATATGCGGCGTTAAATGCAACCATAAACACACCGCTCACCAACTATTTTTACTATAACTCGCTGGTGTATTATTACCGAAAAAACCGAGATTTTGAGAATCTTGAAAAAACCCTGCCTGATTTCAAAACAGCAGTCTCCGCCGTATCCAGCTCATTCGGCACGCTAATTTATAAATGGCATGAAGCCGAAATTTGCCTCCACAACGGTAACCTTGTCTGTCTTGTCGACTATGTTCAACAATTTAAAGACGAGAAAAATAAAATACCACCAAGGCTCGCGACTAATCTGGACTATCTCAGCTTTAATCTGGCAATTTACCTGGCGCTGGGTGATGTTGAGAAAGCACGCGTTGCCAACGATGTATTCGCCATGGAAGCTGAGCGCAAGCGCATTAAACAACAAGATTCAGCTCGGGTGCTGAGTGCCGCAAACCTGTATAACCGTATTTATGGTTTGGAAGCAGAAGTTGAAGCTGAACAGCAAGCGCGTCAGAGAATTCTGTGGGCACTTCTTGCTGTATTTATCATTACCGGCAGTCTCGCCACTTATTTCTTGCGTCGCAAGTTCCTTGCCGCTAAAGCCATCGATCCTGTTACGCAGCTGTTGAATGCGGAAATCGCGATTAATCGCATTGGCAAGCTCAGTGCACCAGACAAAGGTCGCGCAATAGGCATTGCCGTCTTTGATATCAGTAATTTCAGGGAAATAACCCGATATCTCGGCCCGAGTAAAACTAACAGCGTACTTAAAGCCATTGCTCGAACACTACAAAACAACATTCGTGGAAGCGACATTCTGGGCCGATTTGGCACCGAGCAATTTATTATGTGTCTGCATAATGTTGAGGAAAGTAGTGCGCGTCCCTACTTTGAACGCATGCGAACCGCCATAGCCCAAGCGTTGGAAGAAGGCGATACAACCGGCAGTATTAAAGTGGAGTCGACGGTGAGTATCTTTATTACCAATGAAAAAATAACGGGATTGCATGATATTCTTGATGACATGGCGGCATCAATTGGCCTAAATCACCGGTCAGAATAACTCTGGCCGGTTGATTCCCTACAGTTAACCTTAAATTGGGTACTTAGCCATCCAAACAAGCAAACGGCAGCGGTTTTATTACATCCATCACGCTGCCATCTTCTGTTACCTTCATAAAGTATTCCCCTAACCGATCTGTTTCACTTAGCACGATTTGCCAATATTTAATGCGGGTTTTGGCATCCATGGTATTGAAGTCTTTACGGTCAGGGATTTTCCCGTAAGGCAAAGACTGAACAAACTCAGCAGACGGCACTAGCATCACCACATTGTCGTAACTACTACGATGAGGTAATCGTCGTTTCAAATTTTTATCAAACCACCCTGGTACGGGTTTATCGAAGAAATGAGGATAAAGTACCAGGCCCTTGCGGGGGCCAAACGATAAGTCAAAATGGTAGTCCACAATGCCGCCGTCTCGATACACGCCTTCAGGCACGCCAACAATTTTTTCCACGCCTTCTAACACCAGTGGAATTGAACCAGACGCGAGTAAGGCATCTTTCACATTAACAAACTGCAATTCGCTACGTTCAGTATTCAACTGATAAGGATCATGAATAGTGAGTTCGCTGCCCGGCGCTGAAAAGACATGACGGGTGTAAAACATATTCAGATTTTTTCGCCGTACCGCGTTTGTCGCGGCACTCATCAATAATCCGTTAAGCTGCGTATAACGGCCACGGCTTGCCATGGCTTTATGGCAACGTACGGCAAAGATGTGTGCTTTGAATCGTTCATTGCTGATGATTTCATAAGCCCCTTGTTTGCCTACAACATGGTGAAGCAATTCGCGGGCTTTGGTCGTGATTTCATTGGCAGTGGGCTTTTTGGAATAAACTGTAGTGGAATAGTGTTCTGCCAGTCGATTAATGGCCGCCAGCGGATCGTTTTGTACCGCACAAGCTGCACGAAACGCGCCTGCGGAAGAACCAATTACTTGCACCTGTCCGCCACGGGTATCGAACCATTCTGGAAACAATACCCTGTCGAGACCCGCAAGCACGAACCACTTCGGCCCCCCCGAGGCGCCGAGAAAATAATTAAACAGCAGAGGATAAAAGCCGTTTTCCTTAAGCGTTGCCAGCGCGCCTGGGCCAGCATAAATATTCAATGGCGCGGTCAACGTGATTTCCTTATTTCCGTTATATTTTTCTTATACTGACTTTATCAGCCATCATCGGGATTGTCATTGCCTTGGCGTTATTAACTCTCTGAATAAAGGGCAAAATAGGCACCAGACGGATCGCTCACGTACACGAACCGAGCGGTTCCATGTTCACGCACATCACAGAGCAGTCTGCCGCCCTGCTCCACCACTTGATTCACAGAAGCATCGAAATTTCGGGTCGTAAAATAAGGTAACCAACCCGCGGGAACATTTGCGTTTGCCCCCTTTCGGTGACAAATGCCCCCCATGACTTTGCCTTCACTGTCTTTAACGATGAAATCATTGTATTCCCCCATGGAAAGTGCTTCTTTTTGCCAGCCCAACACGGCAACATAAAAATCGCTCACGGCAACAGCATCGTCTACGGTTAAATCACGCCAATCGGAAGTGGAATCACTCATTTTCTGCTCCAGAGATAAAATGAAGAGTCAAGACGAACAGCTTAAAGAATTTCGCTTTTTTTTCACATTTTTTTTCGCACAGCGGTAGACACAGATTGTGGAAAATGCTTGGAAATTCGTAACAGTTATCCACTGAACATGTTTTAACCACCTTTTTTTAACGCTTAAAATCATGCGGTTACAAATTCCACACACACTACTCAACAAACTTATCCACAGATAAAGTGGATAACACGTGGAAGTTATTCAACGATAGTGATTTAATGAGTTTCTCTCAAAAACTGAATTTTAAGCGATGATCAAACAAACGCTTGCCGTGATTAAAAATGAATTTACCATTCATGCCTTTGACCCTCACTCTGCGATTCCTGCATCCGTTCTGAACAGCGACTATTATTTTATTGGTAAAACGGAAGACACGCTCTCTGTTGTAGTGCCCTCTTCGGTTAAGCTGATGTCTCTTGAATCAGATGAAGGCTGGCGCGCCCTTGAACTGCTTGGCCCATTGGAGTTGTCTATGGTGGGTATTATGGCAAACCTGGGAACTGTTCTGGCCAATGCAAAAGTGAGTATGTTCATTGTTTCTACTTTCGATACGGATTTTTTCCTGGTGAAAGCAGATAAACTCAACGACGCTGTTACCGCACTTAGTGAAGACGGTTACACCATTATCGAGCAGTAACGCAATATGACTCACGCATTTTCGACAACCGCCCCCCAACAATATCAACGGCAGTTTGTTGTAAACTCACCGGTAAATGGCAGCCGCATTGACCTGAGCGCCCTTGACCTTCCTTTGCATGAGGCTGGCATGTGGGGCGCAACAATGGCCTTTAGATATAGCGGACATACCGTATTTGCGCCAACAGATTGCTTAATCGAATCCATACCAGAGAGCGGTTATGACCTTAAGGTAAAAACCAGCTACGGACTCAAACTGTGGATTAACCTGCTACCACACCCTCACCACTTGATGGGAGAAAAATGCGAGCGTTTAGTAAAACGGGGCCAGAAAGTAAAAGCAGGTACACCACTGATGCACTTTCAGCCACAATGGTTGAAACAGCAGGGTTTTGAGCCTACTGGAGTACTCTGTGTTCTCAATGGCGATAAGTGCAAAGCCGTGGTCGCCACCCATCTTCAACAATTTATCGCTGTAGAAGATCCGTTAATCCACATTTACATTTAGTCCGTCTCAATCTGATAATCTTTAATAGCACTTCATACGTTATTCACGTAAACATGCTATAAACTTTCAAAAACACGTCGTCTATAAAGGGTTTAACGTGAAAAATTTCGTGTGTGAATGCGGCAATACGCTGTACTTTGCTAATTCAGAATGCCTGGCCTGTCACCGCCCGCTTGGTTTTATCAGCCAGGAAATGACCCTGACCGCTTGCGAGATAGACGAAAACGGCCATTGGGTAAGTTGCCTCAATGGTAAGCATTACCGTCCTTGCAGTAACTACAGTAGCAACAATGTCTGTAACTGGCTTATCCCTATAGATGACGAGTCGACGTATTGCGAGTCTTGTCGATTAACGGAAACTATTCCCGATCTGTCGAAGCCCGACAATTTGTCGCTATGGTTCAGCATGGAGCAAGCTAAACGTCGTTTGCTCTACACATTACGGAAATTAGGTTTGGATAATTGGGAACAAACCAGTACCAATGCCAATGATCTCAAGTTTCGTTTCTTAGAAGACGTTACTGAAGATGAATATGGTGAAGAGCTCACCGTGAAATCCACGGTAATTACCGGCCACTGTAACGGTGTAATTACGTTGAATTTGAAAGAAGCGGAAGACGAATCTCGTTTAAGAATGCGCGATGAACTTAACGAACGCTACCGCACGCTTATCGGTCATTTCAGGCATGAGTCAGGTCACTATTACTGGGATACATTAATCCGCGATACCCGTCACCTAGACCGATACCGAGAATTATTCGGCGATGAACGACTTAACTACACCGACGCCATGCAAACCTATTATGCCAATGGCCCAGTTCAAAACTGGCAGGCCACGTTTATCAGTGCATACGCCAGCATGCATCCCTGGGAAGATTGGGCTGAAACCTGGGCGCACTATTTACATATTGTGGATACGCTGGAAACCGCATCGGAATATGGCGTGAGTATTCTACAAAATCAGCTTAGCAACCCGCTGGCGGAAAGTTACCGGCGTAGTGCCGAAACGGATTTTCAAAAAATATTTGAAGATTGGTGCAGGTTAACTACCGTACTAAATGCGTTGAATAGAAGCATGGGCCAGGATGATGCCTATCCCTTTGTTATTCCCATGCCCTGTCTGCAAAAGCTTATCTTTATTCACGATCTGCTTCACGATCGTTTGTAAGCAAAGCCCTATAGTTTAAACAAATACAGCACCTTTCGGTGCCGTATTTGTTTATTCTTTATTCTTTTCCCACTCAAATCGGGGTAAACGATTAAACGCCCGTTTGAGGCCTTCCGTCCAATGCTTCTGCAGCGACTTGTACATGGTGCTATTCATGGTAAACGTTTGATGATAAGGATCTTCAATCATGTTCGCCGTATGAATCGCCAGTTCAATGGGCGGCCCCACCGAAATATTACTCCGGATAGTCGAATCTAATGACACCATGGCACAGCGTGCTGCATCTTCCAGAGAAGTGGCACCCGAAATAATGCGATCAAGAATCGGCTTGCCATATTTATTTTCACCAATCTGTAGGTACGGGGTGTCATCAGAGGCAGAAATATAATTACCCTGAGGGTAAATAAGAAAAATCTCCGGTGACTGACCCGCAATTTGCCCGCCAATGATAAAGTTTGACTCGTTACTACTTCCTGAACGCTCCATGGCTTCAGCGTGCTGCTTTTGTTCGGCCTGGCTGAGTTTACCTACGTATTCCGCCAATTCATGTAAATGTTTACCCGAACGCAGGTTGAATTTCGCAGCCGGGTTTTCCAAATCCCTTTTTATGGCATTGACGACGGCCTGAGAGGTAGCAAGACTGCCCGACGTCAGCAGCACAATACTGCGATCGCCTTCCCAGTTGAACCGCCACATTTTGCTGTAGGTAGCAATGTAGTCCACACCCGCGTTAGTCCGTGAATCTGAAGCAAATACCAGCCCTTTATTCACTTTTATAGCAACACAATAAGTCACAACTCACCTTTCGTAACAGTAGAAAAACAAGGATTTAACTCCGCTGCCAAGCATGCATCCACACGCGTTTGAACGCAATCAAAAACTGTACTAAACGTTATTATTAGCGATTGATTTTTGGTCAAAAAGCGAGTTAGATAAGTATTATTGGATTCTTGTAATAAAACTGAAGGAATAGCCCATGGCAATCAGATGGGGAAACTATGCTACGGGCCCATTTTATGACGAGCTGATCAAGGGCAGAAATAAGCCAAGAGAAGCAGCGGTAGATTTGTGCTCATACCTCAGGGGATTATCCGACAAAGATATCGAAGAGTACCGGGTGGCGGCCAACACAGCCATTCACGTGATGGGCATTACATTCACCGTGTACACCGAAGAAGAAGGCTCCATCGACAGAGCCTGGCCTTTCGATATCATCCCTCGCATTATTGACAAGAAAGAATGGCAACAAATTGAGCTTGGCCTGAAACAACGGGTAAAAGCGCTCAACATGTTCATCGACGATTTGTATAACGAGCAGCGGATTTTGGGTGCTGGTATTGTGCCTGAAGACATTCTCATTAATTCCAAAAACTTCCTGCCGGAGTGTCTGGGCGTAAAACCCAAACACGGCGTATGGGCGCATATTTGTGGCTCTGACTTAGTGCGCGATCAGCATGGTACGGTTTACGTGCTGGAAGACAACCTGCGGGTGCCTTCAGGTGTGTCTTACATGCTGGAAAATCGTCATGTAATGAAGCGCGTTTTTCCGGACATGTTTGAGAAATACAACATTCTTCCGGTCGATGACTACCCTTCAGAACTTTATGACATGCTTTGTCAGTTATCGCCCCGTGATGTGGCGCAACCAGAGATTGTGGTGCTCACACCGGGTATCTATAACTCTGCCTATTTTGAACACGCTTATCTGGCGCAACAAATGGGTGCAGAGTTGGTTGTGGGAAGCGATCTCGTGGTAGATGACGATGACATTGTGTATATGCGCACCGTCGAAGGGTTATCACGGGTCGACGTTATTTATCGTCGCATCGATGACGCCTTCCTCGACCCGGAAGTATTTCGAGAAGATTCCATGTTAGGTGTGCCCGGCCTAATGCGTGCCTGGAAAGCCGGAAATGTTGGCCTAGCGAATGCCCCTGGTGCCGGCGTGGCCGACGACAAAGTGGTGTATGCCTTCGTGCCAGATATTATTCGCTTCTATCTGAATGAAGAACCGCTGCTGCAAAATGTGCCTACCTACAAGTGCATCAATAAAGATGAGCGGGATTATGTCATTGAACACATTGATGAAATGGTAGTAAAGCCCGCTAACGAATCCGGTGGCTACGGCATGTTGATTGGCCCACACGCCACCAAAGCAGAGCGTGAAAAATTTGTACGTCTGATACGCCGTGATCCGCGTAACTACGTGGCTCAGCCTATGTTGCTGCTATCCACAGCGCCGACATTGATTGGCAATAAAGCCGAAGCACGCCACCTCGACCTACGCCCCTTTATTTTATCTGGAGATGATATTTCTGTGACCACCGGAGGACTGACCCGGGTTGCCATGCGAAAAGGCTCTACCGTTGTCAACTCGTCTCAAGGTGGTGGCAGCAAAGACACCTGGATTGTTGACATGGAGGGCGAATAGATGTTGTCCCGTGTAGCAAATCACATTTACTGGATGGCCCGTTATCTTGAGCGCGCCGAAAATACAGCTCGCCTCATACAAGTAAATACACACCTACTGTTAGATTTACCTCGCAGCGTGCCGCTTGGCTGGGAACCTATCGTGGATATGTTATCAATCCGCGAAAACTTCTACGCCAACTATGAATCAGCTGATGAAAAAAGCGTTATTCGTTTTATGGTGACCGACCCGAGCAATCCGGGATCTATTATTAATTCACTGGCTGCCGCTCGTGAAAATGCCCGCATTGTGCGTGAAATTATTCCTTCTGAAGCCTGGGAGGAAATAAACAACATTCACTTGCAAGCCAAAGCCGATGGCCAAAGCGTGCTTACCCGCCGTCACCGCTTTAATTGTCTTAATAAAATAATTAAAGGTAACCAAACCATTACCGGTCTGGTGGGCGGCACAATGAACCGTGATGACGCTTATGCCTTTCTGCGCTTGGGCAGACACCTGGAACGCTGCGACATGACCTCCCGTATCATTGATGTGCGCTCAGCATCCTTGCTACCTCAAATGGCTGACGAACACCCGGCTTTTGAGAATATTCAGTGGATTGGCGTGCTTAAATCACTGTCGGCCTATCAAATGTACCGCCAGGAAATGCGTTTACGGGTAAACCGTACCGACGTGCTGGAATTTTTACTCAAGCGCCATTCCTTTCCGCGAAGTATTTGCCATTCTGTCCATCAGATAAAAAAATGTCTGGAAGAACTACCACAGTCTAATGCTGTCTGTGACCAGTTTGAGCAGCTCTCTACTATCGTAGAAAAACTCGATATCCATACGTTGACCCAAGAGTCTCTGCATCATGTCATTGATGAAATACAAGCGGGTTTGATGGACATTCATCTGGCAGTAAATAAAGCGTACTTCTAGATAACGTTGTAAGCTGCGGCTCCCCAAGTAATTCGGGAGCCGTAAATATCTTCTACACTCCGCCCATCAATCCAACCATTCTACGTTGCGTAGTTGCACCCTTGCTTGCAGTTAATTAGACTGACCGCCATTCTCCCTTCGATGTTGAACTACTATGACCAAGCTATTCGGTATCAGCAATTGCGATACGATTAAAAAAGCCAAAAAGTGGCTGGAACAGAATGATATTTCCTTTACCTTCCACGATTACCGTAAAGATGGCCTGGAAGGAAGCTGGCTGGCAGAAACTGAAGCCGCCCTTGGTTGGGAAAGCCTGCTGAATAAGCGAGGCACCACCTTCAGGCAGCTAACAGACGAACAGAAAAACAACCTGAATAAAGACAATGCGCTAGGATTGATGCTGGAATACCCAGCCATGATCAAGCGTCCTGTGCTTATTCATAACGGCAATTATTTTTTAGGCTTCAAGCCTTCACAATATGAGGAGATATTTGCCTGATGAGCCTGGTCATTGATGTCGCAAAAAATCTGATAAATCGTCGTTCCGTTACCCCTGAAGATGCCGGGTGTCAGGAATACATGAAAGCCTGGCTGGACGAGTCTGGCTTTAGCCACGAAGACATGGTGTTTGAAGATACCACTAACCTGTGGTCTCGCCGTGGTTCAGACGGTCCATTATTGTGCTTTGCCGGCCACACTGACGTGGTGCCCAGTGGCCCAGAAGATGCCTGGCAGACTCCCCCCTTTGTTGCCACCGAGAAAGACGGTTATCTGCACGGCCGCGGCGCTGCCGATATGAAAGGCAGCCTGGCAGCCATGATGGTAGCAACCCGCCGCTTCGTTGCCGACTACCCCGATCATAAAGGCAGTATTGCTTATCTCATCACCAGTGATGAAGAAGGTCCGTTTATTAACGGGACTACCCGGGTTATCGACACCCTGGAAGCCCGTAACGAAAAAATCACCTGGTGTATTGTGGGCGAACCATCGTCGACTACCGAAGTGGGCGACGTGGTAAAAAACGGCCGTCGTGGTTCATTAACCGGCGATTTAACGGTGAAAGGTATTCAGGGCCACGTGGCTTATCCGCACCTTGCCAAAAATCCGGTGCATGACGCCGCCCCAGCGTTAGCAGAATTGAGCCAGTCTCATTGGGACAACGGCAATGATTTCTTTCCGCCCACCAGCTTTCAGATCTCCAACATTAACGCTGGCACCGGTGCCGGTAACGTGATCCCTGGCTCTTGCAAGGTGTGCTTTAACTTCCGTTTTTCTACCGAAGTGACTGATCAGCAACTCATTGAGCGCGTGACCACCATTCTGGACAAGCACAATCTTGATTATGACATCGACTGGACTTTCAACGGTCAGCCGTTTCTTACCGACTCTGGTGCGTTGGTAGAGGCCACTCAGGCGGCCATTTCGTCGGTAACCGGTCGCGAAACAGAGCTTTCCACGGCAGGTGGCACTTCGGATGGTCGTTTTATCGCACCTACCGGTGCACAAGTTGTCGAACTTGGACCGGTAAACGCAACAATCCATAAAATCGATGAATGCGTATCTATGAAAGACTTAGAAACGTTAACAGAGATCTATTACGCGATGATGGTGCGTTTATTAGCATGAGTATAAATTCTGCGTGGCTCGGCATCGACAATCCGTTTCTTACCCCGGTGGATGACAAATTTGTTATTCACCAGGATGTTGCCGCGCCCTGGCGGGCCATGCAACAAGCGGCAAAAGATGACGGTATTGATTGTCAGTTAGTGAGCAGCCACCGGGACTTTTATCGGCAGTTAGCGATATGGAATCGCAAGTGGCGTGGTGAGGCAACGCTGTACGATGCCAGTGGTGTTGCCCTTGATTTTGCAGCCCTTGATGATAACCAAAAAATTGATGCCATCCTCACCTGGTCTGCCCTGCCTGGCGGCAGTCGCCATCATTGGGGTACAGATATTGATGTGTTCGACCGTAAATCGGTGCAGCACTGGGGGCAAAATTTTGAATTAGTCGATGCAGAATACCGCGAAAAAGGTCCGTGCTTTGAACTAGCCTGCTGGCTGGAAAAACACCTCACCGTTTTTGGCTTTCACCGCCCGTTTCTGGAAAATAAAGGCGGCGTAGCTGTTGAGCTATGGCATCTGAGCTATACCGAAACAGCGGTGCAGTTTGAACAGCAGCGCAGTGTGGACTCATTGCGTTCAGCCCTTGAAAAAGCTGACATGGAAGGCAAGGATGCGGTACTGAATCGTATTGATGAATTGTTCGAACGTTACGTGCTAAATGAGGGAATAAAATGAGTACAACCTGGCTGATTGTCATTATCGTACTGGTTATCGGCTTTATTGCAGGCAATATCCTACTACTGCGATCATCGAAGAAATTCAACGTACCGAAAGATTTTACGCCCCGTAAATGGAATGATGAAGACGACAAGTAAAATCGTCTTCATTTCTCATATTCGCACTAGTCAGTGATACGCACTGCAGTTCCACTGATACTCACCATCAACATGCTGCCCTTATCACCAATCACCTGATAATCGATATCGATACCCACAACCGCATTTGCGCCCATTTGTCTGGCTTCTTGCTCAAGCTCAGCAAACGCCAATTTCCGGGCTCGTGTTAGCTCGTCTTCATACGAGCCTGAGCGACCGCCTACAATATCACGAATAGAAGCAAAGAGATCTTTGAAGATGTTTGCGCCCATTACCGCTTCGCCGATGACGATACCGTGGTACTGGGTGATGGTTTTGCCTTCGATACCTGGTGTTGTCGTTAAAATCATAATTTTTCCTCCATTGAAAATGCAGATTGTAATTGTTCCAGATTTGCCGCCAACGCTTCAGCGCTATACGGAACTGTTGCCTGGCGCCCCCAAACAGGTGCAGGCCATGCTACATCAGTTTCAAAACGGGCCACGTGATGAATGTGCAACTGACGCACGACGTTCCCCAACGCTGCCACATTGAGCTTATAAGGTGTAAAGACATTTTGCAGCACCCGACTGGTGAGACGAGACTCTGCCACATATTGGGCTGTTTGCGCATCGTCCAGTTCGTGTAATTCTGCTAAGTCGTTAATCCGGGGCACTAGAATGAGCCAAGGAAACTGACTGTCATTCATCAGCAATACCCGGCAAAGCGGTAAATCGGTTACCAGAGCCGTATCGTTCTGTAAGCGCGCATCGAGTTTAAACATTTATGTACTCCAGTGAAGCCGGTACGACCGTAAGAATGGCACGTTGTCCGATAGCCACATTGGCATTGGGAAACACCACGGCTTCGCCATCTTGTTCAGCAAAATACTCCATGCCGGTTTCTGACGCCAGTTTATCGCCTTTTTTGAAATCCATAAAATTGGGGGTATCGTCAGCAAAATGCAGCACGAAATCGTCAGCCTGCTTGTTAATCACCTGATTAACCCGATAAATCACCATGTCTGATAAGTCATCATTCAGCGATAAATGTCGTTCGCAAACCAACGAGGTGAGTGTATTTCTCGCCTCTTCAAACCGCGCCATGTCGTTCTGACCAAAAGGCTGCACTTTCCCCAGTTCAACGGTAAAAGAATGGGCGCCATGGTTCAAAGATGAGTGATAACTGTATGTGGTGGTGGCCGACTCCGAAAGTAAAATCGTTTTCACGCCACAGGCTTTCATGAAAGACAGTTGCTCGCGGCTATAGGGCTTGCCATGCAGGAAAGGATAAACCGCGAATTTCTCGTTTTTTGATTCACGTATGGCGGTGTGAAGATCGTAGTGTAGTTTCTCTGCGTTATCTCCGGCATCGGCGAAAAACGCTGCCATGGTATCTTCAAGTTGCTTTGCCCTGATACGCTCATCGTTCACCCGTCCTTCCACGGCAGAATGTGCGCCACAAAACAGCCGGTTCATATTTTCTTCGGTGAAGCGTTTTGCAATCGCCATAGCGTCCAGGTTACCGAATTGGAACAATACAGCATGAGCAGGAACAAGCGAGCCGGTGAACAGGCGTTTTACCAGGTCGTCACAGATTTCAATGGGGGCCGTTTCATTGCCGTGGACGCCAGAAGAAAGCACAATATATTTGCTTTCAGGATTAAGGACTTGCGGATAAAAAGCGACAATTCCTTGTGCAATAATGTGCACCCGCACACCGTTTTCGAGCTGCAACGTCTGCGGCTTCACGGCGTCAGGGGAAAAGCGGGATAAATTGAGAAAATCGCCATGGGCGAGCAAACGGCTAAGCATGAAGATCCTGAAAATGGTTTACGAGGAAACAGGATCTTATCGGGTTCGCAGTTAAAAACCAACTTTGTCGACAATTACACCAAAAGGCGGCGTAAAGGTGAGCCACCAATCATGATTTCTTTGCGCGCCAGCTCTACAAAATCGTTAAGTGGAACGGCCTTCGAAAACAAGTAGCCCTGCCCGGTCAAAATACCAATTTCACGCAGCTCGTGAAGCTGTTCCGTGGTTTCCACGCCCTCGGCAATCACCTGGCAATGCTTGGCTTTACCGATAATTTTGGCTGCTTCGATAATGGCTCGGTTAACCGGGTTATGACTCAGTTCCATTACAAAGGATTTATCAATTTTTAGTGCATTAATCGACAATTCGCGGATGAATGCCAGGTTTGAATAGCCTTTACCAAAATCATCTACCGCAATTGCAACGCCTAACGCACTGAGCTCGTTAAGCTGCTTTTTCACCATTAATGAATTCGACAACGCCACATCTTCGGTCAGCTCCAGTTCAAATCGCGACAAACTTAGACTGTACTTATCGCGCAAACGCACCAACGTAGGGATGAGCTTGCTGTCGTAGAGCTGAGTTGGCGAAATGTTTACCGACAACGAGATATCCAATCCGTAGGCATCTAGCCGCGCCATGTTTTGAAATGCCTGCTCGAAGGTCCAGTAAGCCAGCTCGTTCATCATGTTATACGACTCGGCCGCTTCAATGAGCGGACCGGGAAATAACACGCCATCCAGTGGATGATTCCAACGCAGCAGACACTCGGCACCAACGATTTTTAAGGTATTGAGATTAACCTGAGGCTGAAAATACAGCTCAAGTTCATTCTGTTGCAAAGCACGTTTAAGATCGGCCTTTAGCGCCAAACTACGACCAGTTTGCGCCTTTTCTGACATCGACATCGCATGGAAATTTTCGTATTTATTTTCTTTAGCTTGTTTAAGCGCCGCTTCGCCCCGAGACACGAACGCCGTAATCTCAAAATTTTCCTGGGTGCCACTTACCACGCCCACATTGAAGTCAGCAATAAACGCGTTATTCTCGTGTTGCATGGGCGTTTTAAAATGTTCGACCAGATGCTCGTAGGCGGCGTGAAGATCTTTCTTGCGGATTTTATTCGGCAGCACAATCCCGAATACATCGCCACTGATACGCCCAAACTGTACGTTGTCATCGAACAACAGCACAATACGGTTGGCAATTTCCAAAAGGAACTGGTCGGCAACTTTAATGCCCAGACTGGTGGTGACATCGGAGAATCGCACTACATCAACCAGCATGAGTGAAAATTGCTTATGACGACCCGCACACTGCTCTATAGTGTCGATAAATGCATATCGATTGGGGATCGTGGCCAGGCTTTTATGTAGTCGGCTCATTGAGGGCGTTCCGAATTTCTGTGCGTTTTTATACATTTATTATCGCAGAATAAAACCATGTGGCGGAAGACTGCGCAATTATTCTTTTGTATTGCAAATCATAACATAAGCCCTCTAGAGTAATACGCTTATTCAGCGCCTTGTCGGAGTAGTTACTCCTGCTAACTGAAAAGAATTACCCCCTACACCACCAATTTAACGAAAAATATAAACCTAAATAACTTTTTATGGAATTTTTATTTCATTTGCGATATCGTGTTTTTCATTAAGACTGAAATAATCAGCAGATAAGGATGAGCAATGCCTGAACTACTCTCGAAATATCGCGCACCTGAAACCGATGCCTGTACCCAGGAGATTTCTCCTGAATCTGCGGGTTGGAAGTACGTTGGCTTTGAAGTTTTTGAACTGAAAGCCGGTGAAATACTTTCCCAACAAACTGAAGATAAAGAAGTATGCCTGGTACTAGTGGGTGGTAAAGCCAACATAAAATCAAAAACACTTGATCTGAACAACATTGGCGACCGCATGAGCCCGTTTGAGCGAAAAAAACCTTATGCCGTCTATCTGCCTAACGACGATGAGTTTACCTTAACCGCCACCACAGATGTTGAAGTAGCGGTATGTAAAGCGCCCGGCAAAGGTGGCGTAAAAGCACGCCTAATTACGCCGGATGATATTGGATCAGAATCCCGCGGGAAGGGATTCAATAAGCGACACGTACATAACATCTTGCCAGAAACAGAGCCCGCTGACAGCCTGCTGGTAGTAGAGGTGTACACCGACGAAGGCAATACCAGCTCTTATCCGTCGCATAAACACGATCAAGATAATGCCCCACACGAAACCTACCTGGAAGAAACCTATTATCATCGTATTGACCCGCCCCAGGGCTTTGTATTCCAGCGTGTTTACACTGAAGATGGTGAGATTGATGAATCCATGGCTGCTTATAATAAAGATGTAGTCATGGTGCCTAAAGGCTACCACCCTGTTGCTACACTAGCCGGCTACAACAGCTATTACCTGAACGTGATGGCGGGCCCCGACAGACGTTGGTGTTTTGTCTGGGAAGACGCGCATAACTGGGTCAATTCGCCCGCTTACGGAGAATAAATTCGGTAAGTACCTTGTCATCCGTTGCGGTTGGGTACAGACGGATGATTTTATGGCCTGCTCATTTGAGCAGGCCTCTTTTATATTCCCATGCCGACTCTATTTTATTTTCAGTTCTGAACCAGCTGACGCGCTTTGACGTCTGTCAGACGCTTTCAATTTGCGGCTTGCTCTTACACTGCCTAATGCGTTTACCATAAGGGCTGCAAAGATTAAGGCCATGCCGGACAAAGCCATCAGACTCAGTTTTTCATCCAGCCACCACGCACTGAGCACGGCAACCCAGACAGGTTCCAGGGTCATAATAATAGCCCCCTGTCCTTCCGGTGCCATACTTTGCGCTTTTAATAAAAGGAAAAAGCGCAGGCAGGTAGCAAGTACGATACTCAATGCCAGATAATGCCAGATACCATGAACGGATTGAGGCTCATCAACTTCAAGAAAGAGGAAGAAGATGAAACAGACGCTTCCGGCCGCTATCAACTGATAGCTTGTTTGTACTACGGCAGGAATACCGGCACATAGCCTGCCGTTAATATTAAAGTACAAAGCATATAACACGGCTGAAATAAGAAACAGGATGTCAGAATCCTGCAAAGCAAAGCCATGACGAAGCGCCAGTAAGCCGAGGCCAGGCATTGCGATTGCTACCGCCAGCCAGGTGTGAGACTGAGCACGATAGCCAAAAAGCAGACCAGTAACCGGGATCAACAAAAAACTCAGACTGATAAGAAAGGCTCCCACTCCGAGCCCTTCGGATAACATGAGTGCCAGCCCCCACAGCGCAGTCTGGCAACCCAGAATCGCCCCTGTCATTAACGATCTGAGCTTCTGCTGCAAGGGTGCACGCACTACGTTTTTCGGTTGCATGCCACCCACCATCACACCGGAACCGACAAAACGGATAGCCAGAAAAAACATGGGGGTCATGGCAACCAGGACAAACTTAGAGAACAGCCAGCCAGAGGCCGCCAGCAATGTTACTGCCAGCAAGAGTAAGTTTGCCGTCAGGTCAGAGTTGGTTTTCTGCTGCATTAACAATAAATCTCCTGAAATAAAAACCCCCGCGTGATGCGGGGGTCTGTAATAGATGCTTTGCGATTAACCGTAAAATGCGGGTCGCGGTGGCATATCAACCGGCACAATTTCACCTGTCTCCTGCGCTTTGACACACGCATCGCTGGCTACAGAAGCTGCGAAGCCGTCCCATGCCGTCGGCCCGGTAATTTCACGAATGGTAACACCATCGATGAAATCCTGTAATTCCACATCGTAGGAATCAATGAAGCGCTTTTTCCAATCGGTCATAATTGACGTAGACAGTGCACCTTCCTGACGTTTCAGCACGCTCATCGGCTCTGGCAGGTTAGCAACACCCTCTTCACCAACAACAGAGCACTGAATGTCGTAACCGTACTTACAGTTCACAAAAATTTCCACGTCGATACGGATACCCTTTGCAGTTTCCAGCAGTACAATCTGCGGATCGGCCAGCTTCGCGTGGGTATGACGGGTTGAGCGCGGAAATACCACCTGTGCAGTTACATAATCATCGTTCAGCAGCCAGCGCAGTACATCCAGTTCGTGTACCAGGGTGTCCTGAATCGCCATTGAGGTAACATAGGATTCTGGCACTTCCGGGTTACGGTGAGCACAATGTACCATTAGCGGGTCGCCGATTTCGCCTTCATCGATAGCCTTCTTCAGCATACGGTAACCTGCATCATAAGGACGCATGAAACCAACCTGTACAAGGCGTTTACCGTGTGCGATCTCAGCATCAACAATTCGACGACAACCTTCTGCGGTGGTAGCCAGAGGCTTTTCACAGAATACATACTTGCCAGCCTCGATGGCGGCCAACACGTATTCTTCGTGGGTAGGTCCCCACGAGGCAACCAATATAGCGTCTACATCACCAGCGTCGATAAGCTCATGACCATCGTTATAAATTTCTGCATTCAGCAGTTCCAGATCTGCTTTTACTTTTTCTGCGCTCTGGCGATTCACATCCGTTAAAGCAACTACTTCTGCGCCGGTCAGTACTTTCGACAGGCGACGTGCATGGTCTGCACCGATGGCACCGGTTCCGATAACTCCGATTCTTACATTCATGTCTTTATTCTCCAAAACGATTAGCGCCAGTACTTGTCGACGTAGCGCTGAATTTCTTCACGCATGAATTTAGAAGATGCCTCTGCACTTTCTTCCCATGCAAATACACAGCTGGACAGCACGCCGTCGAAACCAATTTCGTGCAGCGTTTTAAAGAATACATCCCAGTCAAGTTCACCTTCACCCATGTTCAGATGCTGATGCACCCGCGCATTGGATCCTGGTGGATTAACGATGTATCGCAGTTGTGACGACGCTTTATGGTTAAACGTATCAGCAACACGGGCATGAACCAGTTCGCCTTCAGTAGCGCGAATGGTGTCGGCAAGATCGTCACCGTAATAAAAAGAATGTGGAGCGATATAAGAGGCTTTAACTGCTTTGGAGTTGATCGTTTTGATCACGTCCATAGCAGGATTAATTTCTTCAACCCAGTCTTCCGGGTGTGGCTCTACGCTAAGGGTAAGACCTTCACGCTCAAGAATAGGTACCAGTACATCCATTGAGCGCCAGAACGCATTTTCACAGGCTTCAGGCGTGTGAATACCCTGGGTGCAGGCGTTAGAACGCTCAGGAGATGCACCACGGCCAAATTCAGAAATCAGCAGCTCACAGTCCATTTCCACGGCAACCTGAATACAGCGTTTCCAGTTATCCATGGCCATTTCCCACTCGTCTTTGTAAGGTGATGACCAGCGGTACATAGGCTGCAAAGTAGCAAGCTCACAATTTGCACTTTTCATTGCTTGCTTGAACGCTTTTGCGCGGGCAGGAAAAACGCGGGGACGGGTCCACCACTGCAGAAAATCTGCACGGGGAGAAAGCTCAATGTAGTCATATCCCATCTCTTTTACAAAGCCAGGCAGTTGCTCAAGAGGAATATGGCGACTCATATAAGGATCGAGGGCAATTTTCATTATATTAATCCTTGCTGTTCTGTCGGGTTAACGGCGTTCAGGCCGTCAGCGCTTGTTTCATGTATTCCATACTTTTACGGATTTCTGCGACTGGATCGTCAAGATCCCACAGTCCGGCAAAGAATGGTTCGAATGAGATGTAGCCGTTATAGCCACCGTCAAACAGGGCTTTCACCTGTGAAACGCTGTCTAGTCGGTCACCCTCCATAACAAACTCACGGTGTCCGTCGAGCATGTCGGTAAATGTAATGTCGTTATCCACTACGGCAGATACGTGAACCAAACCGGTTTTATGCGGATACATATTCGGATCGCTGGAACCTACGTGGTGAAAAGTATCGTGCACTAAACCGAATATTTCATTGCCATCAACATCTGTAATGGCCTCTACCGCTTCGTTTTTGAAACGCAGAGTAGAAATCGGGAATCCCAACGCTTCCACATATCCCTCAAGGCCATGCTTGCTCAGAATCACCTTGAGATCGGTAAGCGCAGCACGCAAATCAGACGCGCGCTGTTCATCAGAACGGTTGTCGTTTGCATCGACCAGCGGACAACACACCAGACCTTTAGCTCCAGCGGCGGCAGCCACTTCGGCCATCTGTTCAGCCTGCGCTTTACGCTCGTCGTTCCATACGTTAAACGGATAAAGTGCATTAATACTGAGGACTGTAATCCCGGCAGCATCAGCGGCTTTTTTTACCGCGCGAGCAGTATCAACATCGGTAACACTGTTTTCTTTCACGTCGTTGCGTAACTCTACCGCAACCATGCCAAGGTCTTTTGCTGCACTGATTAACTCAAGCGGGCTCAGTGACGGGCACGCCATGTGATTCAGGGCAAATGATACAGATTGATTCGACATGTGATGTATCCTGAAAAAGTCCCCGGTGAAAACCCACCGGGGAGTCCGGTTTAGTCCATAGTTGGCATAACGAACGCAGAACCGCCTTCGCGAATTCCGGTAGGCCAACGGGTAGTCACAGTTTTAAGTTTGGTGTAGAAACGCACACCCTCAGGGCCATGCATATGATGATCACCAAACAGTGATGCTTTCCAGCCACCAAAGCTATGGAAAGCCATCGGTACAGGAATAGGCACGTTCACGCCTACCATGCCGACCTGAATCTCGTTGGTGAAGGTACGCGCAGCATCACCATCGCGGGTAAAGATTGCTGTACCATTACCAAATTCATGGTCGTTAATCATTTGTACCGCTTCATCAAAGGTTTTCGCACGAACCATTGCCAGTACCGGACCAAAGATTTCTTCTTTGTAGATGGTCATGTCTGTAGTGACGTTATCGAACAGCGTACCGCCAATGAAGAAACCCTTTTCGTAGCCTTCGCGGGTCATTTTAAAATCACGACCGTCAACAACCAGATCAGCACCTTCTTCGGCACCTTTAGCAATGTAGCCAGACACCTTATCAAGGTGAGCCTGGGTTACCAGAGGTCCCATATCGGCATCTGCATCGGTACCCGGCGCTACTTTCAGTTTTGCCAGTTCTTCTACCAGTCGGGTTTTGAGCTTTTCAGCTACTTCATCACCAACAGGCACAACAACCGAAATTGCCATACAGCGTTCGCCGGCTGAGCCGTACGCTGCGCCCATCAGTGCAGAAACCGTTTTTTCAACGTCTGCATCAGGCATAACCACCATATGGTTTTTCGCGCCACCCAGGGCCTGAACACGTTTGCCAAAAGAGGCACCGCGCTCGTAGATGTATTTCGCAATTGGTGTTGAACCAACGAAGCTCAGCGCCGGGATATCCTGATGCTCAATCAGTGCATCAACCACGTGTTTGCCACCGTGAACGATGTTGAAAACACCCGCTGGGAAACCAGCCTGCTTGATAAGGTCTGCGTAGAAAAGCGTTGCAGACGGATCACGCTCTGAAGGCTTAAGAATAAAGGTGTTACCCGTTGCCAGTGCCACTGGGAACATCCACATTGGAACCATGGCCGGGAAGTTAAACGGTGTAATACCTGCAACAACACCCAGAGGCTGACGCAGCGCATGGCTGTCAATTGAGGTACCTACGTTTTCAGTCATGTCAGTTTTAAGCAGGTTCGGACCGCCACAAGCAAATTCCACCACTTCCAGGCCACGAATTACTTCACCTTTGGCATCGGATTCTACCTTGCCGTGTTCCCGTGAAATAATGGCGGCCAGTTCGTCCAGGTTATCTTCCAGTAACTGACGGAATTTGTTCATGATGCGCGAACGCTTCAAAGGCGACGTATTTGCCCACGCAGGGAAAGCGGCTTTCGCTGCGGCAACAGCCGCTTCAATATCAGCATCAGTAGACTGCACTACTTCAGCAATGACTTCACCGGTGGCCGGATTGTATACAGGTGTAAACTCTGTACTTTCACTTTCAACGATTTCACCGTTGATAAAATTATGAATCTTATTCATGTTAATTCTCCGTTTTGACGGTTTACGCGAAAAACGCGTATTACATCAGGCCCGCTTTAGTGGCCATTGCTTGTAAGTTTTTATGTCCAAGGGTGGCGTAAGTCAGTGGATCAGCCACAGAGGGATCCTGTTCAGCTTCAACAACCAGCCAGCCTTCGTAATTAATTTCCTTGAGCACTGCGAACAGCGCCGGATAATCCACACAACCATCAGCTGGTACAGTGAATACACCGTTTAACACCGCGTTTAAAAAGCTGATGTTTCGATTTTTGGCATCAATCATGACGTTTTTGCGGATATCTTTGCAATGCACATGATTAATGCGGTTTGCCCAACGTTTTGCCAGCTCCACAGGGTTGCCACCAGCCAGCAGGCAATGCCCGCTGTCGAGCAGTAAACCAAGCTCTGGGCCGGTGCGCTTCATCAGTTCGTCAACTTCGGCTTCCGTCTGGATAACCGTACCCATATGATGGTGATAGGCAAGCTGAACGCCATGATTAAGCGCGTGCCTGGCAACCACACCCAACTTATCTGTATATTCCTGCCAGCGCGCGGCAGGAAAAGGTCGACGTAGGGACAGAGGTTTGGATTGATCACCATGCACGCAGTCGGTGACTTCACAGCACACCATCACTTTACAACCGCTATCGCGGAGCAACTCAAGATGTGGCTGCATAGCCGCAATTTCTTCTTCTGCAGAGCGTTCCAGCAACTGCAGTGAATACCAGCCAGACACGGCTTTCAAGTCGTGCGCTGCCAGAACAGTATTCAGTTTGTCCGCATCGCGGGGGAACTTGTGTCCTAATTCAAAACCTGTAAAACCCGCTTGCTTGCCTTCACTCAGACACACCTCCAGCGGCGTGTCGCCACCCAGCGAAGGTAAGTCATCGTTGGTCCAGGTTAATGGGTTAATACCCAGTTGTACGGCCATCGTCTTTCTCCTAAGCAAAGCCTGCTTACAGGTTCTTGAATTGTTTATTTTTTTGCGATTCGTAGAATTCGCGGGCTTGTCGTACTTCTTCACGCGGAGACACTTCAGGCACCGCTACATCCCACCAGAATCCGCCTTCTTTGGTTACTTTCAGCGGATCAGTATCCAGTGTGATGATGTAAGTTTTATCTGCCGCTTTGGCACGCTCCAGTGCCGCTTCCAGTTCGCTGATGCTTTCTACTTTCTCAGCCTCAGCGCCCAGAGAACGGGCGTGAGCAGCAAAGTCAGTTTTCGGTGCGCCTTCCGGCACAGTGAGGCAATCGTCCAGCAGGTTGTTGAAACCCGGGCCGCCACAGAACTCCTGTAAACGGTGAATACAGCCGTAGCCACGGTTATCCAGTACAACCATAATCATCTTGTAGCCAAGCATTACAGAAGTGGCGATTTCAGAGTTCAGCATCAGGTAAGAACCATCACCTACCATCACGTACACTTCTGAATCCGGCTTGGCCATTTTCGCGCCCAGGCCACCAGCAATTTCATAGCCCATGCAAGAGAAGCCGTATTCCATGTGGTAACCGCGGTTGAAACGGGTACGCCATAGCTTCTGGAGCTCACCCGGTAAACCACCTGCCGCACAAACCACTATCGCATCTTCTGCTGCAGCGCGGTTTACTGCACCTACGGCTTCAGGATCGGTAAGCGGCAGCGTGTTTTTATTGGCAGTCGCTTCATCGACATAAGCATCCCATGCGGCTTTCACCTTCTGATTTTTCTGCTGCCACTCACTGTCAGAACTCCAGTTGCCCAGTGCTTCAGTAAGTGCCGGCAAGGTGATTTTGGCATCGCCAAGCAAAGGCTTAGCATAGTGTTTAACCGTATCAAATGGTGCTACGTTCACCGACACCAGACGGGCATCAGGATTTATCATAGTGCGGGAGCCGGATGCGAAGTCACCCAGTCTGGTCCCAACCGCAATGACCAGGTCACATTCCGCAGCCAGCTCGTTCGTTGAGCCTGCACCGGTTACACCGATGCTGCCCATGTTCTGAGGATGGTCCCATGCCAGAGCGCCCTTCCCTGCCTGGGTCTCACCCAAAGGAATGCGACACTGACTAACCAGCGCTTCAAGCTCTTCAAGCGCGCCAGAATAATGCACACCACCACCCGCAATCAGTAGCGGCTTTTTGCTCTGCTTAATAAGTTCAACAGCTTCTTCGAGCTCTACCGTATCAGCTTGCTGACGGCGCAGACGATGCACTTTTTCAGCGAAGAAATGCTCAGGGTAATCCCAGGCAAAGGTCTGAATATCCTGCGGCAGCGCCAGTGTTACCGGGCCACAGTCAACCGGGTCAGTCAGCACGCGCATAGCCTGAGGCAGCGACGTAAGCAACTGTTCAGGACGGGTAATACGATCAAAAAAGCGACTGACCGGTTTGAAACAGTCATTGGTGGTCATCGTATGATCGTGATACGTCTCCAGCTGCTGAAGAACCGGATCCGGCATACGAGTCGCAAAGGTATCTCCCGGCAGGAAAAGCACAGGAATACGGTTTACGTGGGCGACTGCCGCTGCAGTGACCATATTCGTGGAACCCGGCCCCGCTGAGGCAGTACACGCCATCATCTGCTGACGATTCAGGGTTTTCGCGTAGGCAATGGCAGAATGCGCCATGGCTTGCTCGTTGTGCGCACGGTAGGTCGGCATATCTTCTTTGACCTGATACAGTGCTTCACCGAGACCGGCAACGTTACCGTGGCCGAAAATCGCCCAGACACCAGCGAACATAGGCTTGATTTCGCCATCCATCTCGACTTTCTGAGCCATCATATATTTGACCACAGCCTGTGCCATGGTCAGGCGGATAGTGTTTGACATCGTTACACTCCTCGAAGCAATTCAGGGCGCGGTTAAACCGCGCGCTTATTCCAGACGCTGACAAGATGGCCGTAATTGGCTTTGATACCGGCAATCAGTTCATCATCGTTGATGCTACCGGCCAGCCACGCTTTGGAAGGCTCAGAGAAAATAGAGCGTCCAACTGCAAAGCCTTTAACCATAGTGCTGTTTGCAGCCTGATTAAAGCCAGCTTCCAGTTCATCCATTGGCGCATCCAGACCAAGAATAACCACACCGTGACAATGGGGGTCGTTGGTGTTTACCAGATCTTCAACCACAGTCCATGATTCAGCGCTCAGCGGCGGCAGTTTCCACCAGTCAGGCTTGATACCCAGATTATAGAAGCGCTTCAGCGTGCGAATATAGTTTTCATCGTTGCGTGGCATACTGGCTGGAAGAATGATTTCAAGCAGCAGCTCGTGGCCTGACTGACAGCAGGCTTCGTAGACTTCGCGAATCAATGCTTCTTGCTCTAAACGCATTTCGACTGAATCGTCCGGATGATAGAAAACCAGGCACTTAACGATTTGTTCCACTGGCCAGCTCACCAGCTGACTGCCGATATTGCCGTGCTCCAGACGAAGTGGACGGGAACCAGGCAATTCAATAGGACGGGCTACCCACCAGCCTTTACCTGTGGCTTCGTTAAGCGCGGCCTGGCCATAGGTACCGTCGATGAAACAACCAATTTTGCCTTGCAGAGAAAGTTCTTCGCGAGACTCTTCAGCAGCACGCAGAATCAGGTTTTTCAGTTCAGGGATTTTTGACAGCTCAGCGCCGGCGTCGATAGCCATTTTTTCAAGCTGACTGCGGTGGTCGAACGCCAGAATATTAAGTTCATTCCAGCTACGGTCACGTGTAGTAACGCGGTGCAAGTGCTGCAGACGCTCGTCTAAATCAGGACGAGGCACCGACTCAGCGCGGCTCAGGTAATCATCAAGCTCTTCAGCACTTGGCATCGCTGGTGCACAGCCGTGACGTGAAACAACAAGCGCACCACATGCGTTGCCGTAATCACAGGCTTTTTTCCAGCCCTCGCCGTTCAGATACCCACGTAACAAACCAGACATAAACGCATCGCCGGCACCCAGTACATTCATAACCTGTACACGTACACCGGTAACATTTAATCCATCATCAAGACTGTCCGGGATATCGCCTTCGAATACCGCACAGCCCAGAGGGCCGCGTTTGCAAACCAGTGCTGCATCAGTAAATTTACGTACAGTGCGCAGTGCCTCAACGGTATCTTCAGAACCACCAGCAATATGAAATTCTTCTTCAGTGCCCACGATCAGTTCAAATGAACCCAGTACATCCTGCATTTGTTTGGTTACAGTTTCGTCAGCAATAAAGCGCGTCTCACCGTCACCAGGGTTCGTCAGTCCCCACAGCACCGGACGATAATCAATGTCCAGCGCACGTTTAACATCGTGCTTGCCAGCATATTCCAGTGCAGTAAGCACAGCTTCCCGGGTTTTGGGGTTAGACAGATGTGTTCCGGTGATGGCGAGACAGCGTGCAGAAGCGATATAGTCTTCTTTTACATCTTCTGGCGTAATCGCCATATCTGCGCAGTTATCACGGTAGAAAATCAGCGGAAAGGTGTCTTCATCTTTAAGACCCAGAATCACTAGTGCAGTCAGTCGGCCGGGGTCTGTGATAAGGTTGCTGGTATCCACACCCACGCGGTTCAGCTCTTCGCGAAGAAAGCGACCCATGTGCTCGTTACCTACTCTCGCCAGCATGGACGACTTAAGGCCCATTCGCGCAGTGCCGTAAGCAACGTTACCGGATGAACCACCAAGATACTTGGCAAATGTCGCTTCATCTTCCAGGCGAGCGCCGATTTGCTGTCCATATAAATCAACAGCCACGCGTCCCATACAAATCAGATCAAGTTTTTTGTTCGTAGTACTCATTTTCTTGTCCTCTTTTCACGCGTTTTTCAATGACTGGCCGACGCGTTTTTCAGGAGTTCCCAGGTTACTTTGTTAAATTTTCGATAAGCTTAAATAAATGAAATATATATTTCAAGATTTAATTTCCGAAATTTAAATTTCATTAGAAAACCAGCGAGAACCCACTCTAAAAAAATATAACAATCAATAGCTTAAATTAGAAATACAAATTGAAAATTTTATTTCATTTGCATTTCATTTGGAGGTATTTCAGTTCTTCCACCACAAACGGAAAAGATTATGTTTAACATTTAGTGCACGAGTGTGGTGCTCAGTCAGCGCCAGCTCTTCGTCTTCCATCATGTAATCACACAACGTGGTTACTTCAGATAAAAGATCCCGCTTCTGAGGGTCCTGGATATGCGATTCAACCCAGCCTACAAACGCGATTCTTTCTCCTGATGTGACTGGCAGAACCTGATGCATAACGCCCGAGGGGTAAAACAGTAAGGTACCTTTCGGCTCCTTCAGTTTCATCACCTCACCGCTGGGGTATGAAAGTTCCAGTTCTCCCCCTTCGTATTCATCGGGATCACTCATAAACAGCGTCAGTGAATAATCAGATCGCACCTGCTGATGGCCATTGCCGAGAAATGCAGAGTCGGCATGTTTGCCGTAAAAGCCACCATTGCGGTAACGGTTGAACCTGGGGTTTACCAGACTCTTTGGAAACATACGCTTGCGGATAAAACTGCTGTCCATGATGGCCTGCGTAATTTCACGCATCAATTCATCAGCAATCACCGTAGCGGTATCCATCTGAAACGCAATTTCTTCATTGCCCTTTACTTTTTCCCGGTAAAGCTTGCCGGGCGCCAGCCCGGCAGACCATTTCAGCTTTCCCAGCTTCCCGCAGAAGGCATCACACGTTTCTGGTGTGAACAGCGAGACCCGGGAAATCATCCCCGACTCTCCTGCATGCGAGCTTTCACCGCTGACGAAGTCTCAGTAAAATGCTCGGTTTCTTCTGTTTCGGTGGATTCACGCTTAATAAACCAGTAGCTACCCGTGATGAAATACAGCACGGTAGGCACCATCAGCCACTCCTTAAATTGAGGGAGTGCTGCTGTACCTGCGGTATACACCCACACGGTTAAAGCGGCACAGGCAATCAAAGACGATATCGCAATAAATTTTGCCGCACTGACAATTTTGCTTCTGCCCAAATCCTGTGTTGTAGCCGCATTTATCTCGGCATCGTGGGAGAAGAACTCTTCTTCTTCCTGACGACGTGCCTGGAACGCCGCTTTTTCGGCGGCCTGAAGTTCAGGATAGGCAACTTTGGCCCCGGCAAACGCCGCGCCGGCAATATAAGTAACGGTTGCAGTTATCCAGGTAGGCAGTAACAGGAAGAACAGATGTACATCAGCAGCAGTATTCAGAATAAAGGCGAATACCAGTGAGCCCACCCAAGCTGCCAGTGCAGGGCCATTAATTTTTGCGCCACGATAGTGGTTCCAGTATTGCGTCATGCCCAGCTTTGGTAACAGCCAGTGTTCGGCTACCAGGATTGCACCAATAGGCGAAATTGCCAGACCCATGATGCCGAGGAAGTCGAGCATTTGGGAGAATACAAACGGGAAGCAGGCAATAATTGTAGTAAATACCCCGACTACCATAGTGACTTTAACCCGCGACCACTTAGGATTCAGAGACTGGAAAGCCAGACCTGCACGGTAGATAGTAGGGTTTGAAGTCGTCCAGCCAGCGATAATCACTGCCAGAATACCTGCCCAACCCAGTGCCTGATAAGCTACTTCACCTGCATCCAACTGGGTAATGGACGTTTTCAGAATTAATGCCGCCGCCGCGCCCATAATTCCCGCGCAAATCCAGGCCATATAGTGACCAATGAAAACACCCAGGGAAGAGAGATAGCCATATGACGACTTACGAGCGTAACGCAGAATACTCATATCAGACATTGCTCCGTGCATTGGCAGGTTACATACCCATGCGAACGCAGCTATGTGCCAAATGTTAATGCCGTTATCTTTTTCCTGCCATATAAAGGTATCCCCTACTTTAACGAAATCAGAAAAACTATTAATAGAGGAAAGATCCGGCATGCTCGCCAGTAGTACAGGTATAGCTGCGATACCACCGATCAGGAACATCAGGATCATCCATGGCGCGCACACAGCAGCAAACTGTGCAACCTTCTTGAAACCATTTATAGCGACATAACCGATAACTGCACCCACACAAACCGCGACCAATACAAAACTGGCACTGTTTGGATACCAGGTTACCTGTGGAGGAATATCAAAAGGAATACGAACCGCTGAGGCGGATACGGTAATCATTGCACCAGCAATAATAACGAAGAGAACACCATTTATTACGCTGTATATTTTAACGATGCCCGGCCCAGCCACCTTTTCAAGATATGCATATAAAGTGAGACGGGTTCTTACTGCAATAGGTGCACAAATCCACGCCCAGGTGAGTACTGCAAAGAAATTACCAATAAGCAGACCAACGAAAATATCGTAAGTAGACACGCCCAGAGAAACAAACAGTGCGCCGATAACAAATTCTGTGCCGGCAACATGTTCACCTGCGTAAGCAGCCGCAAAATGTCTGGCAGGTTCCAGTTTGTTTGCAGCTACCGGCTGATTTTCAAATTCTTGTACTTCGCTCACGGTGGCGACCTCCAATGTAGGTTTTGCTGGGAGATACAGCGCCATAAATTATTTTTTAGATGTTACTTATAAGTATGGCGAATACTCTGTATCTATCAGTATTGTCGTATATCGACATTTTTTAATGTTAAAATGACATTTGATTAACCTTAAGCAAAATAACTCACTTCAAATCCCATTTCAAACGAAATTTTTATTTCATTTTATATTCTATTAATGCATCTAAAGTATAAATGACACCGAAAAACACCCATTTATGTAATAAAAACGCTGCTTTAGTCTCGCCTTCTCATAAATATCGTTAAACTTTAGTGAAATATTTATTTCTTTTTGTTTGACTATTGAAATTTTATTTTGTAAAAATATTGTTAGCTGATGGACACCCTACACATAAGACCGTCAGGACACGCAAGTAATTTAACCAAAAATTTACAAGAAACATTCTGGAGACACGCACATGAGAGTCGCTTACAGAAAAACGTTATTGGCCTGTTGTATAACCAGTGCTTTAAGCCCTATTGCCTTTGCCCAGCAGGCCCCTGCTCAGGATCAGGCCGCACAGGACGCTGAAGTTATTGAAGTTCGTGGTATTCGCCGCAGCCTGAGTGAAGCTCAGGACATTAAACGCTCAGCTCCGGGCGTGGTTGATGCCATTTCTGCTGAAGATTTAGGTAAATTCCCTGACACTAACATTGCTGAGTCTCTCCAGCGTATCCCCGGGATTGCCATCGACCGTAATGGTGGCGAAGGCCAGTTTGTTACTGTCCGTGGTTTCGGCCCTAGCTTCAACACTGTATTAGTTAACGGTCGCCGAATTGTTTCTGAAACAGGTGGTCGTGAATTTAGTTTCGACCTGTACCCTGCAGAACTGATTTCTGGTGCTGAAATATACAAAACTGGTGTAGCTTCACTACAGGAAGGTGGCATCGGCGCCACGGTTAATCTGAAAACAGCACGCCCTTTCTCGCTGGCAGATGACACCATGCTGGTTACTGCTAAAGCACTGTATGATGATAATAGTGGTGAAACCACGCCACAGTTGTTCGGCCTTTATTCCACCAGCTTTAACGATGGCGCTACCGGCTTGCTGATTTCTGGTTCCTACCAGAACCGGAAGTCACAGGAAGATTTCACCAATACCAACGGTTGGTTACCTACTGATGTAGATAACATTAACTTTGCAGAAGGTGTGGATGCAAACCCTGGTAACGTGTCTACGGCTTTTATCCCACGTGAAACCCAGACAGGTCGCCGCCTGCAGGAACGTGAACGTATGAATGTGCAGGCCGTGTTCCAGCATTATCTGAAAGATGAATTACTGCTGACGGTAGATGGTTTCTATAACAAATTTGAAGTGAACTCCAACGCGACGATGCTGGGTTCATGGTTTGGTACGCCAGCGGCAACCAATGACGTTATTCTGAATGAAAATGGTACCGTTCTGGAACAGGACATTTCTTCAGAGGTAGGTATTCTGAATCGTCTGGAAGGTCGCCCTACAGAAACCCGTGCTATTGGTTTTAACCTGAAGTGGCTGGCTACCGACGAACTGACCACAGTATTTGACTTTGGATACTCAGACTCCGAGGCAAAACAAGGTACAGGTAATGGTCAGGCGGTAATGGGCTTCACTGATGATCCGAATGATCCAACCGATGATTTCCACTTCGATAATTACGGTAGCGAAGCACAGATCATCTACCCTGATTCAATTATTGCCCGTTTACAGGACCGTGACAGCTACCGCTCTCACGTTGCCCAGTACGGCGATCAGGCGGGTGACGGTACTGGCGGTAACTCTGTAGAAGCCAGCATTTATCAGTTTGCTATTGATAACGTATACGAACCGTACGACGGCGGTATGCTCAGAAACATCAAGTTTGGTGCAAACTACTCTAAAGAAGACAAAACGGTTGACGTAATTCGTCCAAGTTTCGACGTATTCTGTCAGTACTGCTTCTTTATCACTGATGTGCCTAACGACCTGATCCTTGATTTTGATACCAGCGGCTTGTTAGATGGCGTATCACCAGATACCTTCCGCGATATCTACACTTTTAACCTGAATGACTATATCGACTGGCAAAAATCGCCTGAAGGTTTCGCAGCCCGCGATGCATACTACGGCTATGAGCCAGGCACATCCCAGGCCTTCTTTGAAGCACAGCCAGGTGGATTCTTAGGTATAAAACAACCAGACAGCTATGAAGTCAGTGAAACTATCTTCGCAGCCTATGCAGACATGCTGTTCGAAGGTTCATTCAGCGATATGGAATGGAAACTGAACACGGGTGCTCGCCTGGTATATACCAAAGATGAAGCTACCGGTTCACAGCAGAATCTGATCAATCTGTCACAAACAACTGCAACCCAGTATAACCCTGGTTTCGATACATCAGGTACCGGCTTTCAGTCAGAAACTAACGACTACCTGAAACTGCTGCCGAATATCAGCTTCACCATTAATCCTACTGAAGATTTCGTGGTACGCCTTGCCGTATCTGAAACCATGACCCGTCCGGAATTGAAAGATCTGGCCCCTCGCCTGTCTTACCTGGACTTACGTCCTGGCTCATTGAATGCAGTTGCAGGTAACGTTAACCTGAAGCCTTACACATCTATTAACCTGGATGCTTCTTTCGAATACTACTGGGGCGACATCAACTACGTAAGCCTGGCATTATTCCAGAAAGAGGTGCAGAACTTCATCGTTACTGATAATGAAGTGGTTACCATTTCAGGTGTAGATATCCAGCAGCCTTTGCTTGCTGACGATGCCGCTATCAATGCCGATGCAGGTACTATCGATTTCAATGTTCAGCGTCCGCTTAACAGTGAAACGGCTGACGTGAAAGGTTTGGAACTGGCAGCGCAATATGCATTTGACAGCGGTGTACTGGAAGGCTTAGGCTTCTCGGCAAATGCTACATTCCTCGACTCGAATGCAGAAATCGCAGCGAACTCTGATGTTAGCACCCTGTTTGCGATTCCCGGACTGGGCAACTCAATGAACGCGACCATGTTTTATGAAAATGGTCCCATTGAAGCACGTATTTCCTGGAGTAAACGTGACGAGTTCCTTGAATATCTGATTAACCCGAAAGCCGGTGTTGAACCAGTATTTACTGAGGAGTTCTCGCAGGTAGACTTCCAACTGACCTACCGAATCAATGATGATTTCTCTGTCTTCGTGGAAGGCACAAACATCACTGATGAAGCCATCCGTAAGCACGGACGTTATGACGAGCAGTTCATTCTGTATCGTAATACCGGACCTCGCTACGCCCTTGGTTTCCGTGGTCAATTCTGATAAATCCTCCGGGTCAAATCCGGGTGGGGCTTAGCCCCGCCCGTCTTTGTTTAGGCGTGAAATAAATATTTCACTATAGTTATATTCATTTATTTTTAATGGAACCTGAACATGAAACTGTCCTGTTGCACAGACGTACTTGGCAAACTTTCGTTCGAAGATATGCTCGACACCCTCAAACTGAAAGGGGTCAATGCCATCGAAATTACAACCGGAGGCTGGTCTTCTGCCCCTCACATGGATATGGCAACACTGATCAGTGATGCCGGCGCGCGCGAAGCTTTCCAAAGCGCACTGAGTAAACGCGGTATGACGATTGCTGCGCTTAACTGCTCGGGAAATCCACTGGATCCAGGCCCGATGGGACAAGCGCATAAAAAGGCCGCCTTCGACACCATGGAACTGGCCGGACTGTTAGGCGTGAAGAAAATTGTAATGATGAGTGGCCTTCCGCCGGCGTCACCGGAAGACACGGTACCTAACTGGATCACGTACACAATAAGCTGGCCTGCTGACCTGAAAGAAAAGCTGGATTATCAGTGGAACGATGTGGCAATTCCTTTCTGGAAGGATTTGGTGGCGCACGCAGAAAAACATGGTGTGGAGAAAATCGCACTGGAAAATTTCAGTGCGCAACTGGTCTGGAATCCTGAAACCTTATTCCGTCTGCGCAACGCGGTAGGCCCGATGGTTGGTCTGAATGTGGACCCAAGCCACATGATTTGGATGGGAATGGATCCGATTGCCGTTGTGCGTGAGCTTGGCGATGCAATCCACCACGTACATGGTAAAGATGTGCGCCTGGAACGCACCATGGTTGAAAAAAATGGCCTGCTGGAGACCAAAGTGGTTGAAGATGTGACTAACCGCACTTGGAACTATGTTGCAGTAGGATGTGGTCGTGACCTGCAATGGTGGAAGGAATTTTTCTCAGTGATTAGGATGACCGGCTACAACGGCTTCGTTTCACTGGAAATGGAAGATCTGACCATGTCTGTTGAAGCAGGACTGGACACGTCAATTGCAGCGCTGAAGCAGACGATTAGTCAGTGAAAACAAGGTAATAATGCGTTAGAGTAGCGAGCATGAATAACGATAAAGATAAAGATGTGGATACTGAAAAAAGTCTGAACTGGGGTGAATTGCAGGAGCTGATTAAATCCCGTTATCCTCAGATGAGCAAGCGTCTGAAGCAAGTCGCCAAATTTGTACTGGAAAATCCCGATGCAGTGGCATTTGAAACCATTGCTGTGATTTCTGAACGAATTAACGTACCGCCATCAACGCTTATCCGTTTTGCTTCTGCCCTTGATTTCAGTGGTTTTAATGAAATCAAACAGGTCATAAAGGAAGTAAAGCTGGAGAACACCAGTAACTACAGTAATCGTATTCAGCTCGTACGCAGTCAGCAAAGCTGGGAGAGCGACGAACTGCTCCCCCGCTTTGCCAAAGCTAACCGCGACGCACTTCGCCATCTCGAAGACACGGTCACCCGTGATGAGATAAAAAAAGCCGTAGAACTGATGCGCAAGGCCCGGCATATCTTTTTGCTGGGTAACGGGCGTGCGCACACCGTTGCTACCTATCTGCATTACGCACTGAATCATATCGACAAGAAAATATTCATGATCAGCGGTACAGGCGGCATGTTCCAGGAACAGATGTCTAATGTTGAGCGCGGTGATTTACTGCTGGCTATAAGCTTTAGCCCTTACTCCTCAAATACCTGTGAGCTGGCGGCAAAGGCGGCTGACCGGGGGGTTACTGTATTATCAATTACTGACAGCCCGATTTCTCCGCTGGCAAACACCAGTCAGCAATCGTTTATCGTTCAGGAAGCCCGGGTGGATGCCTTCCGTTCGCTCTCAGCATCTTTGCTGTTATCACAGGTGCTGGCCATTGGCCTGGCAGACAGCCGATCCGAAGATGGCTTCACGACTACCTTTGCACCAGATTAATTCGGTGTCCCGGCGCTTAACGCTCCGGGAGACTCCAGCGCAGTGCGGATAAACGCACTGATTGCACTGGACGGATTGTCCTTGCGATGAATAAGATACGTGGGTGCCTGCGCAATATCGTCATCCACCACCTGTATACTCAGCCCTTCTGTCTTATGCAGAGCTAATACAGCCCTTGGCACCATTCCGAGCCCCATCCCGGCAATCACACAACCAATCATGGTAAAGTGACTCGGTATTTCCGTCACCTTTTCGCACAGGTGATTATGCCTCGCCAGCCATTTTTCCAACCGGTGCCGATACGAACAGCCTTTGCTGTAACCCACCATGGTGATGGGATCGGGCAGCGAGGCCTTGTTTCCCCATTCTTCAGGCATGATAAGCACCAGTTCTTCGTCAAAACACTTCACACAGGTTAGGCGTGGATCATCAGGCGGGTCGGAAGCCATGACTAAGTCGAGCTCTCCAGCCAGTACCCGCTCAATCAGCGGCATAGAGGCGTTGGCAGTCAACTCCAGCTGTACAGCGGCATAATGTTGGTGAAAGCGTGCCAGAATACCAGGTAATCTGGCGGCCGCACTGCTTTCCATCGACCCCAGTCGTAGCAAGCCTGCTGGCTCAGCATCGGTGAGTTCCGCGATAGCCTGTTTTTGCAGATTAAGGATTTTATCGGTGTATTCGAGTAAACGAAGGCCAGCTGACGTCACCGACAACCGGTTACCCTCGCGCAAAAATAAATCGATATTGAGTTCAGCTTCCAGTTTCTTAAGCCTGGCAGTAACGTTCGACGGCACTCGGTGCAATATCTCCGCCGCCCGGCTGACACCGTTTTGTTCAACAACGGTTTTGAAAACCAACAGATCTGAAATATCCAATACTTACCCACATTTTCACTTTTAATGAAATAAATCTTCTCATTTATTCATTATTATTGAAAGTTAATTTTCTTTATACTTTCCGCTATAGTGAATGAAAGGAGAAATATATGACCTCAGCCCACACCGAAAACCAGTCTCTGGTGACTAAAGGGTTAATTTATGCCCTGGCCGCCGTGATGATATGGACGGGCTTTATTCTAATTACCAAAGCTGGCGCCCTCGCTGCTCTGGCCATCCCTGATATGATGATGGTGCGTTTTGGTACCGCGTTCATTTTGTTCTCTCCCTTCATCTGGAAACATCGACGGGTTATATTTCAGCGAAGAATGCTGGCACTGGGTGCAATAGGAGGTCTGGCCTACGGATTAACGGTATTCAATGGCTTTTCCTTAGCCCCGGCTACTCATGCGGCTTTATTACTTCCGGGGCTGATGCCCATCATGATTGCAGTGCTTGCATACTTCCTTGCCGGAGAGCGACACACCCGTCAGGCGTGGACAGGCATTCTATTTAGCAGCGCAGGCATCATTGCCCTGCTAATCGAAACCCTGCTAATGGATACGTCCTATCTGGCTGGCGACATGAGCTTTATTATGGCCTGTGTATTCTGGGGGATATTTACTGTATTACTGCGCCGCTGGGGATTTGCCCCGTGGCATGCGACACTCGGCATCATCACCTTTACTACGCTACTTTTTGCACCGGTTTACGCGCTGTTTCTTCCCCACCATATTGTCGACAGCAGCTGGGAAATGATTGCCCTACAGGCCTTCTATCAGGGCGTAATGGCCACTACAGTACAAATGGTACTCTATGCCAGAGCGGTACATATTCTCGGCGCAACCCGTATGGGCGGACTCATGGCGCTGGTGCCGATTTTTGCCAGTGTGATTGCAGTACCATTATTTGATGAGGTGTGGACCACGGGACTTTCTATTGCCATAGCAATGATTCTGACAGGGACACTCATAAGTAATAATCCGGTACAGGCGCTAAGCGGACGGAATCGTCAGGCTGCTTGATACACGCACTCCCTGCATGTTAATGCACCACAGCGTTAGTGATGTGACGCCCAGTACCAGTTATCGGCATATTTTATTATTTGCGTCACATCATCTTCATTCAAATCTGAGTAGTTCCTGGGATCACCACCGTCAGGGACAAACAGAAAACCAGAGTAATTGTCCAGTATGCCTCTGTAGGTAAAAAAGAAAACGTAAACCAACCCGTCAATATCCTGAACCACTATCTCATTTCCGCCCATTGATAGTTTTGAATACTCGGCGCCAAGGGCAATCAGTGATGAGTTATGCCTGACGTTTGGGACAAGTTCGCCTGAGTAAACTTTTTCGACAACCTCCTGGCGTTGAGATTCATACAAATGAAAGTCTGCATCTATCCAGAGATTTGTAAAAGGAACAAATAATACTATGGCAAAGGCAGATAACTGAATTGCGGCGGGAATGGTTGCCCGCCATCGAATTTCTCTGAACTTTAATAAACAAGAAAGGCTGAAGCCTGCTCCCGTAATGAACAGAACCATTACCAACCACATCAGCGGTAACATCAAAAAAGGCGTTATCCAGTCAACGATTGTCCACTGAAAGGCGATAACCAAAATCGTAAACGCTGACACTCCAACAGCCAGTATTGTTCTTTTCCCTATTTCTTTAACCATAAAATTCCCTGTTGCTATCTCTAACACTCTATCCAGAGTGAATTGGTAAAATATCGTTAATAGTCGGTTTTGGACATACTATCAGGCTTATATGCTGATGTGCCTGATTTATACTACGCTGGTATCTCTGGTAGCCCCTCCAAACCATTGGCTCAGTGAAAATAAAAAGGGGACCTACCCGCGTAGGTCCCCTCTTTCTATTTGTCAGGTAAAACCAGACTTAACTTTCGGCTTTCCGTTTTACTTTACAGAACAGGAATCCAGCTTCCAGATACGATCAACGTAATCTTTAATGGAACGGTCTGAAGTGAACTTACCCATCTTCGCGGTATTGATAATGGCCATTTTCGCCCAGCGCTCTTTATCGCGATACGCTTCGTCTACCAAAATCTGCGCATCAGAATAAGCACGGAAATCAGCCAGTACCATGTACGGGTCGCCGTTATCTAACAAGCTTTGTTTAATAGACACCAGTGCGCCTGGTTTGCCTGGCGTGAAGTAATCTGTCTCTAACCAGTCCAGAACGGCTTTGATTTCAGGGTCGCGATAGTAGTAGTCCAGCGGCTTGTAGCCTTTTGCCTGCAACGCGTGCACTTCATCAACATCCATACCAAAGATAAAGATATTCTCGTCACCTACTTCCTCGGCAATCTCGATGTTTGCACCATCCAATGTACCAATGGTAAGCGCACCGTTCAGGGCCAGCTTCATGTTACCGGTGCCTGACGCTTCTTTACCGGCCGTACTGATCTGCTCAGACAGATCTGACGCAGGAATCATTTTTTCAGCCAGTGATACCCGATAGTTGGGCAGGAACACAACTTTGATTTTGCCCTTCACGCGAGGATCATTATTCACCTTATCAGCCACTTTGTTGATGGCATAAATAATGTCTTTCGCCAGTTTGTAACCCGGCGCAGCCTTAGCACCAAAGATAAACACCCGTGGATGCATATCGTAATCTGGGTTTTCAAGAAGTCGACGGTACAGCGCCATGATGTGCAGCAGGTTAAGATGCTGACGCTTATACTCGTGCAGACGCTTAATTTGTACGTCGAAAATAGCATTCACATCTACGTCGATATCAAGCGACTGCTTAATTTCTTGTGCTAACAATTTTTTGTTTTCCAGTTTCACTTTCATGAACTGTTTCTGGAAGGTTTTATTGTCAGCAAACTTAGCCAGCCCTTCGAGTTTCTTGAGATCGGTAGGCCAATCGCTGCCAATCTTCTTATCAATTAACGCAGACAATGGTGGGTTACACGCTTTCAGCCAACGTCGTGGCGTAATGCCGTTGGTCACGTTAGTCAGCTTGCCCGGCCACATTTCGTCAAATTCAGGGAACAGATCTTTCTTCACCAGACGAGAGTGAATTTCTGCTACGCCGTTAACTGCAAAAGAGCCAATCACAGACAAGTTGCCCATACGTACCATTTTCTCGTTACCTTCTTCGATAATCGAAAGTTTGGCTTTTTTGGCATTGTCGCCTGGCCACATTGCATCCACTTCAGCCATGAAACGATGGTTAATTTCGTAGATGATTTCCAGGTGGCGCGGAAGAATCTTTTCAATCATTCGCGCAGGCCATTTTTCAAGCGCTTCTGGCAGCAAAGTATGGTTGGTGTAAGCGAACACTTTAGTACAGATATTCCATGCGGTATCCCAGTCAAGCTCAGCACGGTCTACCAGAATACGCATCAGTTCCGGAATGGCGATAGCCGGGTGCGTATCATTGAGCTGAATAACTACCTGATCGACAAAACGACTCCAATCGTCACCGTGAGCACGCTTATAACGGCGAATGATGTCTTTCAGTGAACAGGAACTAAAGAAGTATTGCTGAATAAGACGCAGCTCTTTACCCGCTTCCGTTTCGTCGTTGGGGTAAAGCACTTTAGAGATGGTGTCGGCCTGCACGTTTTCACGCTGAGCATCCACATAACCACCGGCATTAAACACGTCCCAATTGAAGTACTGGGATGATTGGCTCTTCCATAAACGCAGAACGTTTACGGTTTTACCGCCGTAACCCACTACCGGAATATCCCAAGGTACACCTTTAACAATAGAACCTGGGTGCCATTCTTTCTGAATGCGGCCGTTCTCACCATATTTGGTTTCTACATAACCGTATAAAGAGACTTGCTGAATAGATTCTGGGCGGCAGATCTCCCAAGGGTTGCCAAAGTCACGCCAGCTGTCCGGGCGCTCAATTTGCGCACCGTTTTGAATTTCCTGGCGGAATAAACCATGTTCATAGTGAATGCCATAACCAATTGCGGGCAATTCCATCGTGGCCAGAGAATCGATAAAACACGCTGCCAGGCGACCCAAGCCACCGTTACCCAGGGCCATATCGGGCTCTTCTTCCATTACATCCGCCAGTTCAATGCCCAACTCTTTCAAGGCTTCATTGGCTACGTCGTAAAGTCCAAAATTCTGCAGATTGTTGGAGAGCAAACGGCCCATCAAAAACTCAGCAGAAAAATAATGCACGGCGCGGGTATCATTTAAATAGTGGGTTTTCTGCGTTTTACGAAGTCCTTCAAGTACCTGTTCTTGCATGGCAGCACAAGTTGCTTTCCACCAGGCATGATTATTGGCTTTGTTTTCGTCGGTGCCTAAAGTGCAGTGTAAATGACGAATGACAGCAGATTTAAATTCGTTCTTATCGTCTGCGGTAACCGCAACAGGTGCAGAAGATTTTGCACTGGTTGATTTTGCGTTCATATCAGTTCTCACTTAACAATGTGGTCAACCATATTGACCAAAGATGGTTAAAACTAACCCAATGTGTAATTTAATTACATCGGTAAAAATCAAGATGACAGCAATATAGCAGTGTTAAAAACAACTTTTTGTAAAAGTTTTGTTAATTTTCAAAAAAAATGGGCTGCATTTTTAAATGTAGCCCATTTATTAACATTAAATTTACAATATTTTGATATTAATGCAACATGTGCGTTTTTACTTAATGATCTTCGCTACTAATTCTTCAGCTTCTTTAATAAGTGACTGTAAGTGAGTTTCACCATTAAAGCTCTCAGCATAAATTTTGTAAATCTGCTCAGTACCTGAAGGGCGTGCTGCAAACCAGCCGTTTTCAGTAGAGACTTTCACGCCACCAATAGCAGCATTGTTACCTGGCGCGTGGGTTTGCACCGCTGTAATGGGCTCTCCGGCCAGCGAATCACTGGTTACTACAGAGGCATCCATCGCAGACAGTTTTTGTTTCTCTTCAAGTGTAGCTGCTACATCGACACGCTGGTAAACCGGTGCGCTAAATTTTTCTGTTAGAGCAGCATAATGTTCGCCAGGATCTTTCCCCGTTACCGCGAGAATCTCAGCGGCTAGCAGACACATAATAAAACCGTCTTTATCTGTCGCCCAGGTTGTGCCATTACGTTGGAGGAAAATTCCCCCCGCACTTTCTTCACCAGCAAAAGCGATTTCGCCGTTAGATAAGCCACCCACGAACCACTTAAAACCGACAGGCATTTCTGCCAGCTCGCGTCCAAGACTGTCGGCGACACGGTCGATCATGGAACTCGATACCAGGGTTTTACCCACTTTGAGTGAGCTTGGCCAGTTCGGTCGATGTTGGTACAGGTAATTAATGGCAACAGCCAAATAATGATTCGGGTTCATCAAGCCAGAGCTTGGGCAAACAATACCATGGCGGTCAAAATCAGGATCGTTCCCCCACGCCAAGTCGAACTTATCCTTCAACTCAATCAAACCCGCCATGGCATAAGCCGATGAGCAATCCATACGAAGTTTGCCGTCTTTATCGCGACGCATAAAACCAAACTGCGGGTCAACTTTGTCGTTTACTACCGTAATGTCTAGACCATATTTTTCGGCAATACGCTCCCAGTAACCAACACCGGCGCCGCCAAGAGGATCCGTGCCCAATTTCAAGCCCGCTTTGGCAATGGCTTCCATATCAACCACACTCGCCAGGTCATCGATATACGCTTCCATAAAGTCCGCTTCCTGAACTTTACCTTCTGCTCTCGCTGCCTGGATATTGATACGTTTAACGTCTTTATTGCCATCGGCGATAAGCGCGTTAGCGCGCTTTTGAATAACTGACGTGACGTCGCCATCTGCCGGACCACCGTGGGGAGGATTGTATTTGAAACCACCATCGCTTGGCGGATTATGAGATGGCGTAATCACGATACCGTCTGCCAGGTTTTCACTTCGCTGACGGTTATAACGGATAATGGTGCGTGAAATGACTGGCGTTGGCGTGTAGCCGCGGCTCGCGTTGTCGGCTAATTGAATTACCACTTCAACACCATTGGCGGTAAGTACTTCAATCGCCGTTATCATTGCGGGTTCAGATAACGCGTGGGTATCTTTACCAATATAAAGTGGACCATCTATGCCCTGTGCTTCACGGTATTCAGCAAGCGCCTGACAGATCGCGGCGATATGGACATCGGTAAACGTGGTATTTGCTGCAGTTCCGCGGTGTCCTGAAGTACCAAAACTTACCGCTTCAGCAGGCTTACTCACATCGGGCTGAAAGGTAAAATACTGCGTTATTAACTCAGCAACATTGATAAGTTGCTCCGGCGCTGCGGGTTCTCCTGCATGGGGGTGTAATGCCATTTTTCGTCCTTTTCCTTTATAAGCATCTTGCTGACCAAGACTAAACTAAGCGAATTTTGCGATAACCGATCCCGTCGCCTCATCACCATAACCCAGGGTTTTCATGACTTGTTCTAACATCGCGACTTTTTTAGCCGTGTTATTATTCGTCACTACCCAGTACGGTGAATCTGGAATAAGTTTCGGATTAGTACTACTTCCGGTGCTCAGAAGTGCTTCTTTACTCGTTGCGAAGTAAATACGATTCTTACCCTTGATTTGTTCAACCTGAGCAAACGCATCTGAATGCAAATCATGGAGTTCAGAAAGGATAAACAAAAACAGATCAACGCGTTTGGTATATTGGGCAAGTACTGAGGCATCCAGTCTGGCTTCTATTTCACCACTACCATGTTGCACCTTTTCTACCACAGTGGGCGTTTTTTTCGTTGCTGGTTGGCGCGCTTTAACAGGCGTGCTTTTGGCCACGCTTTTTTCTGCGGGCTTTGGCTCTGCCTTTGGTGTAGTTTGTGGTGCTGGCGATTCCGGTAACAGCAGACGGCGAAGGATATCAGAAGCATTCTCGCCGATATGCTTGGTTTGAGCTGCAATAAACGTATACAACTCGTCATCAATTTCTATGGTTTTCATTAGATACTTCCTTTATTAGCCGCATCATTATAGACAACCCGGAAATTGAAAACAGCACAAAATCAAACACAGATTGCGATTTACAGATAATCTGCCCTATGATGTATGCCAGCTGTCTATACTTAGGTATCAACAGCATAACCGCATTTCTCTGTGAAATTGCTAGCATCTGTGAAATCTGAACAATGTTTGCGGGACAACTTATGCGCAAAGAGTTTAAAACGGTCATAGATACCTTGTCAGAGCATATCATTGGTAAGCCTCACCAGCTTAAGCTGGCGGTAACCTGTTTGCTAGCCAAAGGGCATCTTCTTATTGAAGATTTACCTGGTATGGGAAAAACCACTCTTTCACACGCGCTTGCCCATGTTTTTACACTGTCATATTCACGCATCCAATTTACCTCTGATTTGTTACCTGCTGATATGCTGGGCGTGAATATATTTGACCAGCAGAGCCACGAATTCCGTTTTCACCCCGGTCCAGTATTTAATGAACTGGTGTTAGCAGATGAAGTAAATCGCGCATCACCCAAAACGCAAAGCGCATTACTTGAAGCAATGGAAGAGCACCAGGTGAGCGTGGATGGCACAACCTATTCTTTACCCTCACCATTTTTCGTTGTGGCAACTCAGAACCCCAGTCATCAAAGCGGAACGTATCCATTGCCAGAGTCACAACTCGATCGATTCCTCATGCGCATATCGTTAGGCTACCCGTCGTGGGAAGCAGAAAAAGCCATGCTGCAGCAGTCACAAGGCAGAGACAAAGACCCCTTGTCTTCTTGTATCAGTGTTGAAGATTTACTTAAACACCAACAAGCCGTTGCTGACCTTCGATGTAGTGATGCCGTGTTGACCTATGTGCTGAACCTGGTGAACCAAAGTCGTGAAGAAAGTGGTTACCCACAACCGCTCTCTCCTCGTGCCAGTCGCGCTTTACTCGGGGCTGCGAAAGCCTGGGCCTATATTCACGATCGCGATTATGTGATTCCAGAAGATGTTCAGGCGGTTTTTGCTGCTGTTGCAGAACATAGACTTCGGGGACATCAGCAGGAGCAATTTGAAGAAAGCACACTTAGCCAGAGACTGCTCAACAGTGTTGACCCACTTGCAGCCTGATCGCCTTTTTACTGTTGTAATTACATGAAAGCTGCCTTTGAGTCTTTGTCATTAAAATGGCTGGCTTCCCGAATGCCACCGGAGCCTTCACATCGCCTGAGCCATGGAAATATATTTATTTTTCCCGGCGTATTCGGCGTGTTTTATTTAGTGATGACGTTGTGCCTTTTTCTGCTGGCCATCAATTATCAAAATAACCTGTTGCTCTTTTTAAGTCAGTTTCTGATCAGTCTTGTACTTATTGCTCTTTTCAGCGCCTACAAAAATGTGGCCGGCATGCTGCTTACCGCCTACGAGGTAAAACCGGTATTTGCTGGAGAAAACAGTTATCTTGAAATCAGAATAGAAGAAAACGATAAGCCCCTGCACGGACAAATAGAGATTAAGTGGTATGGCGACAAAAATCGTCACATGCTCGATTTAGAAATGGAAAAGAAACTTCACCACCTACCATTTCCCACTGCGTCGAGAGGTTTTCATCGACTGCCCCGCGTTACGGTTACCTGTTCATGGCCCCTGGGCCTCATAAAATGTTGGACCCATTTAGACTTCGGCCACAAACTCCTTGTTTACCCCTCGCAAAAAGCTGAACAAATATTGTTGGCGGAATGGCATTCAGAGAATGGCAAAGGCCGCAAAAACCAGTCAGGTACCGACGATTTTTATGCGCTTTACCCTTGGCAGGCCGGTGAATCGTTAAGTCGGGTCGCTTGGAAACGTGTGGCCAAAGGCGATGACTGGTTAAATAAAGTGTTTACTGAGCAGCAGGCAACCAGCGGTTATCTGGATATTGATTCGGTATCTAATCTCGATACAGAAACCGCCCTTTCGGTGTTGTGCTGGCAAATTGTTCAGTTATCTGCGGCGGGCAGTGAGTACGGCCTTAAACTGGGCAACATTATTATTCCACCATCGGTGGGGCCGGCGCATCGCAGCACATGCCTAAAAGCGCTGGCATTGTACCAGCGAGGTGATGCCTTATGATGGCGCCATCACTTCCTGTAGCAGGTAACCGCGACAGCTTACTTATTTCGTTGTTTTTTTTAGTGCTTTCCCTCTCGCTTTTCGGTCAAATTCACTTGTGGGTTCTGCTCTTGTGTATTTGCGCAGCCGTGGTGAGAATATGCCTTTATAGTGGCCTTTATAACCATATGCCAGGCCGGCGAATGGTAAACTTACTGGCACTTTTAGCCGGTGTCGCCCTGGTAACAACCAGTAATAACGTAGATTTTCTCCGTGTTATGGTTAACTTGCTGTTGATGGCAAGCTCACTGAAACTCATGCTCCTTTCCAAGCGCAGGGATTTTTTCCAGTTATTTATCTGCGGAATATTCTTACTCGCGTGTGGCTTTATTTTCTACCAATCGCTAGGCCGAACACTCTTTTATGCCGCGATGCTTATCGTACTGCTTTTTATTCTGTTCTCTGCGCACAATCCCTCCGCAGGCTTTGCTTTTCGAAGAAATAAAAGTACGATTTTAATGCTGCAGGCCCTGCCCATTGCTCTTATGCTTTTCGTTTTTATGCCCAGAATTCCGCCACTGTGGAAAATGCCTGAGGGTAAATCTACGGAAACTGGATTAACCGATAAAATTACCCCGGGCGACATCGCTAATTTAGCGCAATCAGAAGATTTAGCTTTCAGTGCAACATTTACCACCGCCCTGCCAGCACAACAATCACGTTATTGGCGGGCAATGACATTGGAGTACTTTGATGGCAAATCGTGGTCGGCCAGTGAAACCCGCCTCTATGCGCAAGTACAACTCCAGCAAATGCGCAGGGAGTTTTATCCGGCTGTAAGCGGGGAGGCATTGCGGTACGAGGTTGTTACAGAGCCTACACAAAAAACCTGGTTGTATGCTCTAGATACCGCGGTACCGGATTCTGCCGCGAGCAGTCAGGAACTTTGGCAAGGTTGGAATTATCAACTATCCGCACTTCAACCCGTTTATAGCCGCTTCGCTTACCAGGTTGCATCCTACCCTCAAACGCAAAGGGTTTCTTCAAACCGGGCCTTGGATAAAGCCATTAATACCCAGGTTCCAGAACGTGGCAACCCGCAAACACGCGAATGGGTCAATTCACTTCGACAGCAGCACCCCCAGGACAACGATTTTGCCGTAGCGTTGATGGATTACTTTGCAGATGAAGGTTTCGAGTACACACTCACCCCTCCTGCAATGCTGGTTGATCCTGTTGACCGTTTTTTATTTGAGGCTAGAGTTGGCTTTTGCGCCCACTATGCCAGTGCAATGTCCTATGCATTTCGCCTTGCTGGCATTCCAGCGCGTGTAGTATCAGGCTATCAAGGTGGTACACCAATAAACGATAATACCATCAACGTCTATCAGTACGACGCACACGCATGGGTAGAAGCATTGATTGATGGGTATTGGCGTACCTTTGACCCTACTACTGTTGTCGCGCCTTCCCGAATCCTCGAAGGTTTTGAGCATGCCGCTCGCTTTTCAAATGAGATGCAGGGTGAACACCCTTTAAATGGTATTAATCAGTGGCAAGTGTTTGAATATTTGAGAACTTTGAATGCGAGAATGGATTACTTGTGGAATCGCTGGGTACTAGGCTTCGATAATAATGACCAAACCGACGTATTCAAACGCTTGTTAGGTGATATATCCACGTTAAAAATGAGTATTCTATCTTTTGGTCTTTTTGCTTTAACTGCACTGCTGCTCACACTTTACTTTGTGCCTTCCTGGCGCAGGAAGGCGATCTCCAAACATCAAAAGCGCTACCTCACAACCATCGGAAGTATTGAGAAACAATTTAACATACGGCGCGACAATCGAAGCCCCCGGCAGTTTTACGAACATTACAAAGCTATTTTTCCTCCACGTCTGTCGCAGGCGCTTCTTGCTCTGACTCAGGAATATGAGGCAATAGAGTATGGGGGTCATTCTCAGGGAGTTGAAAAAATAAATCAAAGATGTCGTCTTGTGTATCAAGCACTTCGTGATACTTACCCCCGCTAAAGGTGTTAAACCTCAAACCAAAATAACTATGCTCAACTTTCTCGACATGTTCAGCGGGAAAGAAAGGTTGATATTCGATAGATGCATGAGGGCAGCGGCTCTCTAACTCTTGTGCAATGCCATCGATCTGCCATTTCAGCATCCATACTTCAGCAATTTTGTATGGGCCAGTGAAAAACAATAGGCAGTGCTTCGTTACCAATACTCTAGAAAGGCTGTATGCTGGAATACTAATCGGCTTAGATAGCCTCAGCCAAGACATAATATCAGGATAGATAGTGATGGTGTCTTTATTTCCTTGACGTCTTTTTATCACACAATTTCGCCACCAGGTTTGTTTAAACCAAAGGTGGTAACACAACAATCCTAGCGGAAAAATTGTAGCCGCAACCTGCAACAATATTTGCATTGTTTATCTCCTTGTTTGGGCTCACTTTATCAGCCTTATTCCACCTCGCAAGTACAGGTCTGGTACAGGTTTGCTATTTAAAAAGTAAAAAAAACCCGCCGGATGGCGGGTTATTCAAAGCTTTAGAGAAGAATTACTTAGCAGCTTTACGCGCTTTCGCTTCTTCCATTACTTTTTCAGCTACGTTCTGTGGACATGCTGAGTAGTGGCTGAACTCCATAGAGAACTGACCACGACCAGATGTAATAGTACGCAAGTGACCGATGTAACCGAACATTTCAGACAGAGGTACATCTGCTTTAATGCGTACGCCGGTAGCACCAGCTTCCTGGTCTTTGATCATACCACGACGACGGTTAAGGTCACCGATTACGTCACCTACGTTGTCTTCAGGGCTGAACACGTCAACTTTCATCACTGGCTCAAGCAGTTGAGGACCCGCTTTAGGCATAGACTGACGGAATGCACCTTTCGCTGCAATTTCAAACGCGATAGCTGATGAGTCAACGGCGTGGAAACCACCGTCGTACAGTTCAACTTCAACGTCCAGTACCGGATAACCAGCCAGTGGACCTTCTTCCATCATACCTTTAAAGCCCTTCTCGATAGCCGGGAAGAATTCTTTAGGTACGTTACCACCAACAACGGTAGATTTGAAAGTGAAGCCAGAGTTAGTTTCACCAGGACGGATGCGGTAATCAATCTTACCGAACTGACCAGAACCACCAGACTGTTTCTTGTGCGTGTAGCTGTCTTCTACCGGAGTAGTGATAGTTTCACGGTAAGCAACCTGTGGCTGACCAACTTCCAGCTCAACGCCGTAAGTACGCTTCAGGATGTCTACTTTAATGTCTAAGTGAAGCTCACCCATACCTTTCAGGATGGTTTCGCCAGAATCTTCATCAGTTTCAACCTGGAACGAAGGATCTTCTGCAACCAGTTTACCGATAGCGATAGACATCTTCTCGTTAGCGCCTTTATCTTTAGGCTTAACAGCGATAGAGATTACCGGCTCAGGGAAGATCATTGGCTCTAGGGTACAAGGGTTCTTAGGATCACACAGGGTGTGACCAGTCTGAACGTTCTTCATACCTACAACAGCCAGAATGTCACCTGCCTGCGCAGAAGTCAGTTCTGTACGCTCATCGGCGTGCATTTCTACCATACGACCAATACGCTCAGTCTTACCAGTAGCAGAGTTCAGGATGGTGTCACCCTTGTTCAGCTTACCAGAGTAGATACGGATAAAGGTCAGCGCACCGAAGCGGTCGTCCATGATTTTGAACGCCAGAGCACGGAACGGCTCGTCAACAGATACTGTTGCAACTTCACCAGTAGGTTCACCTGTTTCTTCGTCAGTCAGATCCTGTGGATCAACTTCTGTAGGAGAAGGCAGGAAGTCTACTACTGCGTCCAGAACCAGCTGGATACCTTTGTTTTTAAATGCAGAACCACAGTAAGTCGGGAAGAATGACATATCGCGAGTACCTTTACGGATACAGCGCTTGATGTCTTCCAGAGAAGGCTCTTCGCCGTCCATGTAAGCCATCATCAGGTCGTCGTCCTGCTCAACAGCAGTTTCAACCAGTTGCTCACGGTATTCGTTCGCTTTTTCAACCATGTCAGCAGGGATATCTACTACTTCGTAGTTTTCTGGCAGGCCAGAGTCGTCCCAGATGTACGCTTTCATGTCCAGCAGGTTAACAACACCTGTGAATTCGTCTTCGATGCCGATTGGCAGGGTCATTACCAGTGGGTTAGCAGCAAGTACTTTCTTAACCTGGCCAACAACACGGTAGAAATCTGCACCCATACGGTCCAGTTTGTTAACGAAGATTACACGGGCAACTTCTGATTCGTTAGCATAACGCCAGTTAGTTTCAGACTGTGGCTCAACACCGCCTGAACCACAGAAAACACCGATACCACCATCGAGTACTTTCAGAGAACGATAAACTTCAACAGTGAAGTCAACGTGTCCCGGAGTATCGATGATGTTCATGCGGTGATCTTTCCAGAAACAAGTAGTCGCAGCAGACTGGATAGTAATACCGCGCTCAGCTTCCTGTTCCATGAAGTCAGTAGTTGACTCACCGTCGTGTACCTCACCGGTTTTATGAATTTTACCGGTAAGCTTCAAAATACGTTCTGTAGTAGTAGTTTTACCCGCATCTACGTGGGCAAAAATACCAATGTTTCTGTAATGAGATAAGTCTGACATTAGTTCACTTTCGTTGGTTCAGAGTAAAAAAACGGCGGGATTATAAAGGATTTCAATACCAGATTTATAGTCCTTTGCGAAAAAAGTCTAAAACTTATTCAGCGATTCCACGCCAAGCCTTTAATTTTATATTTAAAATCATAAAGATACCACCACAAATGCGATTTACGCTTTTATGGCAGTAACAGTAACTTCATCGCGATCGTGGTATAGGTGCCTGACCTTTATTCTATAGTCAGACGCTTTCTTACCCAGTCGCGTATGTATTTCCCCCAGTGCGGCCGTCACTGTGTCATAACGTTTTTTCATCGGGAGCTTCAGATTAAATATGGCATGGTCTGCCCAGCCTTTATCTAACCACTCACTCATCAGCACCGCCACCCTGTCGGGGCGCTCTATCATATCACACACGAGCAAATCTACACGGCCATATTTTGGCTTATAAGTAAATCCGTCTGCCGCATAATGATCCACCAGCCCGGTAGCCATTAAATGGTCATCAATGGCGCCATTATCAATGGCCTCCACAGACATTTCACGAATCACCAGTTGATAGGTCCAACCGCCAGGACACGCTCCCAAATCCACAGCCCGGGCCCCCTCACGGAAAACCGTGGTGCGGTCGTTCTCCTCCAGCATGGTAAGAATAGCTTCTTCGAGTTTCAGTGTAGAACGGCTGGGCGCCTTGGGCGGAAACTTTAACCGGCAGATACCATTAATAAACTGGCTGCGGTAATCGGGATAGGAATGGCCTACATAACAGCTATCGTAATCGGTAAAGAATACATGCAGTGCACGGCCGTCATTACGTTCTTTGAAGGTTAGCGCATTCTGCTTACGCAAGCCCTGTCTCAAAGGCACAGTAAATTTCTTGCAGAATTTCGCCAGCACCTTGCCGTCTTCGGTATCGGCATGCTCAACAAACAGCAACGTATTTTTCCATTCATCGGTATCAGCCTGGCTAATGGCGTCAAGCACAGGCCCTGCCCGGTTGGTTTTATCTAAACCTTCCAAATGTGCGGTAACCACCACAATTTGCCGTGAAAAAATGGTTTCGCTTACCGCAAGGCGACCACCTAGGCGGTCGGCATCACCGGGCTGATAAAAATGGAACAGAATATAGCCCTGCTCTGACTTAAATTCTGGGTAACCATAGACTTCAAACTGGGTACTTAACGCCGTTAACTCGTTAGCGGTGTCTGCCTCGTAACCAGGGCGACAATAAACCAGTAAACTATTCATGCCACTGCCCCTTTACTATGCCAGCGATAAGACAACCCCAACCAATCATAAAACACAGGCCACCCAAAGGCGTAACAGGGCCTACAAAGCGCCATTCCAATAACGTAAGCAAATAAATACTGCCACTAAAAAATACAATTCCTACAGAAAAGAACACACCGCAGAGTAATAAAAGTCGTTCGCTGATGATATTGCGAAATGCCACTAATCCCAGCAGCGCGAGGGCATGATAAAACTGATAATCCACCGCGGTGTGATACGCAGAAAGTTGCGTAGCAGACAACACCGACTTGAGTGCGTGTGCGCCGAATGCGCCAAAGATCACACTGCAAAGCGCAGCCAGTGCACCGATTAAAGCAAATGATTTAGTCATGAAGATGCCTGTTTATAAACGTCACTGTGGCCGATACGGCAGCGGCCATGTTGTCATCAAAAGTAATACCGCTCGCTTTTCGTGGCTTAAAACTATGATCACCGTCCTGCAGGAAGACGGTTTCGATTGAGGAAGACAGCGGATACTGAGCAACTTCACCTTGTGTTCCGAAGGTATCCCGTTCCCCCTGAATAATGCATAGCGGCTTAGATAATGCCTCAAGATGTGCAGTACGTAATTTCTCTGGCTTTCCTGGTGGATGAAACGGGTAACCATAAGCAATAGCACCGCTAACGTCTGCCTGCTCTAGAATGCGTGTTGATACCCTGCCCCCCATTGACTTACCACCAATAAATAGCGGGCTAGAAACTGATGCTCGCAACGCATCAATTTGGGCTAGAAAATGTGCTTCTAGCTTTTCAACTTTCTCCGGCGGACGACGCTTGCCGGTTTGAGTCATGATTTGCATGTAAGGAAAATCAAAACGAATAACGGTGAGTTTATGCTTAGCCAGCCGCATCGCCATGTCGGCCATGAAATCGGAATGCATACCGGCGCCGGCGCCGTGAGCCAGAATCAAGGTGGCGGCTTCATTTTCTGCTGGGGTAATCTGGGTGCTAAAGGTCATTCTGTTCCTCTTCTACCTGAGCCAAAATCCAGGCTCTAAAGGCGGCAATTTTACCTAATTCTGCCTGCGCTTCATCACATACCAAATAAAAAGCATCCCGACTGGCGACTTTTTCTTCGAAAGGCATAATAAGACGACCTGCATCCAATTCAGGCCGGGCAAGTATCGTATTACCTAGCGCGATGCCCTGCCCGAGTGCCGCAGCCTGCAAAACCAACATTGAGTGGCTGAATACCGGCCCTTGGTTCACATTCACACCCGCTACACCCACACTCTTTAACCAATTCTTCCACGCCTCGCGACTTAAATCATGTAGCAGTACGTGATGACGCAAGTCACTCAGACTTTCTAGTGGTTTCGGGCCATTAAACAATAGTGGCGAGCAAAGCGGTGTAAGGAATTCAGTATGCAGCTTATCCGCTTTAACCCCGCTCCAGCGGCCTTTTCCGTAATAAATCGCCACGTCGACATCGTCTTCGAGAAAACCCTCGTCGAAATCCACCGCTTTAATGCGAACATCAATATCCGGATGTTCAATACTAAAGCGGCTTATCCGCGGCACTAACCACTGACTGGCGAAACTTGGCGGCATGGCCACCGTAATCGCCCCTTTGCTGCCTTTCGCTAATAAGCGCTCTGTCGCCTCCTGCAAGTTTTTGAAGATATCTTTCAGTTCAAGAAAATAGGCTTGCCCTTCTTCGGTAAGCAACAATGTTCGGTTACGCCGCAGAAACAATTTCATCGATAAAAATTCTTCTAAGGCTTTTATCTGATGGCTTACCGCAGCCTGAGTGACAAACAACTCTTCCGCAGCTTTGGTGAAGCTAAGATGACGTGCAGCGGCCTCAAAGGCTTTGAGAGCATTAAGTGGAGGAAGGCGTCGTTGCAAGGGAAGGTACCGGGTTATGAAACTTGCGTGAAATATACATTAGTTTTTCTAATCAATAAACCCTATTTAAACTCGTTTTAAAGGCACCTTAAAACTGTTTATTATTCGCCCGCATTCAAAACAGAGCCCATTTTTTCAATAAGTTATGGCGCAGAATTGTTAAACAATGTAAAAAAATGTTAATGAATTTAAAGTTAAATTAATTAGGTGTGATATGACTAAGTTTAAAAAATTCTTCAGCCAGATGGCTGTTATCCTGGCGGCAACTACCGCTTACCCAACACTTTCGCAAGAACTGCCTGCTTCAGCGGCAGTTACCCCGCTTATCAGCGCCATCGAACTGAACATTGAGAAAATTAATGTACAGGAACAGGTCAAAGCCGTACTAGTAACAGAAATGCAGCAACAGCTCGCTGCTACGCTACTTGCTATGAATGAAGAAGAACAATCGCAAGCGGAGAATACGCAAGGCGAATAACCTCTCATTCCACACCTGATTCGGATGCCGGTGGCTGGCAATGGCCGGCCACTGGCATTCGTCTTCAGCGTTCTGAATTAATTCGCGCTGGTATCCAGAGGCGCAAACCCCTTCACCAATTCATCTAATGCTTTCATTTGTTGCAAATACGGTTCAAGTTTAGACAGCGGCAATGCACAAGGACCATCACATTTCGCTTCATCCGGATTCGGATGCGCTTCAATAAACAGGCCAGCCAAACCTAATGCCATGCCACTGCGCGCTAATTGTGCTGCTTGTGCACGACGACCATCTGCCGACGTTGCCCGGCCACCAGGCATTTGCAACGCATGTGTTGCGTCGAAAATCACCGGTGCATATTCTTTCATGGCATCCATGCCCAGCATATCTACGACCAGGTTGTTATAGCCAAAACTGGTTCCACGCTCACAAAGGATCACTTTATCGTTCCCTGCTTCACCAATTTTCTTGATGATGTGGCGCATTTCATGGGGTGCAAGGAACTGAGGTTTCTTCACGTTGATCACAGCGCCGGTTTCTGCCATAGCGACAACTAAATCAGTCTGGCGGGCAAGAAATGCCGGCAATTGAATAACATCAACGACTTCAGCCACAGGCGTGGCCTGATGGGGTTCGTGCACATCGGTGATAAGTGGTACGTTGAACGTCTTTTTGATTTCTTCAAAAATTTTAAGACCTTCATCCATACCCGGGCCACGGTAAGAGGTGACTGATGAACGATTCGCTTTATCGAAAGACGCTTTAAATACGTAAGGAATACCCAACTTGGTGGTGACTTCCACGTAATGTTCAGCAATTTTCATTGCCAAATCACGAGATTCCAGCACATTCATGCCGCCGAATAAAACAAAAGCTTTGTCGTTTGCTACAGTGATATCGCCTAACGCGATTTCACTTAAAGATTGTGTCATTTGAGCATTTCCAACTTCAGAATAATAAAGGCTGTTTGGTAACGGCAACATTGGCAATCAGGCCAATCCAGACCAGTGCGCCAACAAAGCCAATCCAGCGTAACGGCGCGTTACGCCCCCATTTCAGGGCAAACATACCCATAAGAATATAAGCAATCAGTCCCACAACTTTGAAGGTTAACCACCCCTGTACAAAAGGAAACTGACCAAGAATAAAGCATAACCAAATTGCGCTGGCTAATAGGAACGTATCGACAACGTGAGGCAGTATTTTCAGCCACTTTTTACTGAGCAATTCGCTATTGAACTGACTCAGCATAAAGCGAAAGATAAACAGAAATACGCTAATCCCCACTGCGGTTAAATGAAGATGTTTCGCCATCATGTACATAAAAGAACCTCTTATTTTTTATCGTTATTTTCTGCCTGGCGCAGTTGATTAATCTCGTTTTTCGTAGACTCAAACTGCTGGCTTAGCAGCACATTATCGAAGGCAAGTTGTACATTTTTAGCAAACATATTCAGTAGCCGAACATTGGCTTGGGTTAATTTTCCGGGCACGCCAGACAAATATAACAATGAGCCCTGAAAGGTTTTACCTGAACAATAAGCAACGATGTAGTCGTCTGCGAAAATAATGCGTTTCTCTTCAAGTGCCTGACGGCATAACACATAGGCCTCGGCTGGTAGTGCTTTGTTTAATGGCTGACCTTCTTGCCCAGCATACTCACCATTCCCCGCAAACACGTATAATTCGTCGGGTTGCGTATTGGTAACAGGTTTCGGCGCGGCTACCGCACTGGTAATGTAAGCAGCATGCTGCGAAAAACCCATGATCGAGGTTAACTGCTGAATGATACCGCGCATAAACTGCTCGACAGAACGAATGGAAAACAAATCGGCAGACGCATCGATAATCTTCTCGAGCCCGGCCCGGCTTTCTTCAATCACCATTATATCGCGATAGCTGCGAAGTGCGGCGATCATCACCGTGAACAGTTTTTGCGCAGTGAGCTCAGTTTTCGATTTGTAATCATTAATGTCGTAATTAATGATAACTTCCCGTTCAGGCGCTTGCCCGGGCTGTCCGGTGCGTAGAATAATTCGGGTAAAATGGTTATGCAGTTGCTCTCGAATATACTCAGCCACTTCTAACCCGGCTTCGTCGGTTTCCATTACGACATCGAGTAAAACCACTGCCACATCGTTGTGTTGCCTGAAGTAGCTTTTTGCTTCCTCGCCACTGTAAACGCTGACAAACTCGAGACATTTATCATCAAGAATAAAGTCATTCAATGCGAGTTTGGTGACCGCATGCACCTCAGGTTCATCGTCGACAATCAGTATTTTCCAACTACCCAACTCTTCAATGATTTCTTCGTCTTCATCTTCGGCAAACAGAAAGTCGTCACTCATCCATTTCATTCCATTATTGAGAAAGCCAGTCAAAGCATACTGGATGGGAGATTAATCGCAAGCGGGCATTCTGGCCACAGTAATACGGTGGTGATCGGCGAGATCGCGGAAAGTCTCTGCATCGGTATATCCTGCCTGTTTATACAAATGACAAATTGCAGAGCCCTGCTCAAAACCATGTTCAATAAGCAGCCAACCACCGGGTTTTAAATAACCACGGGCCTGCGAGATGATGAAACGAATATCATCCAAACCATCTTCGCCTGCAGTAAGCGCAGAACGGGGTTCAAACCGCACATCGCCAAGTTTGAGAAACTCGCTACTTGTTTCCACATAGGGTGGATTGGTCACCAACATATCAAATTGCTTTCCCGTTAAAGAGGAAAACCAGTGACTTTCAAGAAATTGGGCGTTGGCAACGTTATTAAGAAGCGCATTAGCCTTAGCCAACGCGACAGCGTCAGCAATTCTGTCAACGCCATAAACGTCGAGACCTGGTCGCTCGCTGGCAATTGCCAGTGCAACAGCGCCGGTGCCGGTACCGAGATCACACAAACTCTCAGCCGTCTCAGGCAATAGCTCAAGGGCTTTTTCTACCAGTAGTTCGGTTTCCGGACGGGGAATGAGCGTGCTGGGATTCACCTGTAATCGCAGAGTCCAGAAATCACGATAACCCGTGAGATGAGCCACAGGGTGACCATTTTTACGTTGTGAGACAAGCTGGAGAAATTGCTCTTGCTGGGTTTCTGAGAGCGTTTTGTCGCTCCAGGTAAATAAATAGGTTTGCGATTGCCCGAGAACGTGAGCCAATAACACCTTCGCATCGGCGACAGGAGACTCGCCGCCAGCTAACATTTCTCGCGCCAGGGCAAGCGCCCCGGCAATGCTTAATAACATTATTCGTCTGCCAGTGAAGCCAGCAAGTCGGCCTGATGTTCCTGGCGTATTGGGTCTAGCAATGCGGCTAAATCCCCTGCTATCACTTCATCCAAACGATAAAGCGTTAAGTTGATACGGTGGTCGGTCACTCGTCCCTGCGGGAAGTTATAGGTGCGGATACGCTCGGAGCGATCACCACTGCCCACCAGGTTACGGCGCGTCGTTGCTTCTTCTTTCGCACGCTTCTCCTCTTCCATTTGGTTCAGGCGTGCTTGCAATACCGACATGGCTTTAGCGCGGTTCTTGTGCTGCGAACGTTCGTCCTGACACTCTACCACTAAGCCCGTAGGTAAGTGAGTAATACGAATGGCAGAATCGGTTTTGTTAACGTGCTGACCACCGGCGCCCGACGCACGGAAAGTATCCACTTTCAGATCAGCCGAGTTAATCTCGATGGCTTCCGATTCTGGAATTTCAGGCAGTACGGCAACCGTACAGGCTGAGGTGTGAATACGGCCCTGCGATTCGGTTTCAGGTACACGTTGAACCCGGTGACCACCCGATTCAAATTTCATCACGCCATAAACGCCTTCACCGCTCATATTCGCAATCACTTCTTTGAAACCGCCATGCTCGCCTTCGTTCTGGCTAACAATTTCTACGCGCCAGCCTTTCGTCTCTGCGTAACGGCTATACATGCGGAATAAATCACCGGCAAAAATCGCTGCTTCATCACCACCTGCACCAGCACGAATTTCCAGGAAGCAGTTGTGGTCATCGTTGGGATCTTTCGGCAGCAGCAGAATTTGCAGCTCGCTTTCCAGCGTAGTCAGTTCTTCTTTTGCAGACTTCATTTCTTCCTGCGCCATTTCGCGCATCTCGGCATCGTCTTCCTGCAACATCTCTTGTGCTGATGCCAGGTTCTCTTCTGCTTGCTGATAAGCGTTAAAACCTTTTACCACGTCTTCCAACTGGCTAAATTCCTTCGACAGTGCGCGGAATTTTTCCTGATTGGAAATTGTGTCCGGATCGCCGAGTAATGCCTGCACCTCGTCAAAGCGTTCTACCAGGTGCTCCAGCTTTCTCTTCACCGATTCTTTCATATGCGTTGTTTACCTTTCTTTGTCCTGCTCTTCAGGAGCAAGATCCATCGCCTGTCCCAGCCATTGAGACAGCGCGCTATTTTTATCTTGTGCCGCTTCACGTAGCACCCGTGTGGGTCCGTGCATCAGAGTATTAGCCAGTTTATACGCCAATTCCTGAATGATTGCTTCAGGCTCTCGGCCTTCAGACAGTTGATTCACGGCTTTGGCAACCAATTCATCTCTGGAAGCCGTGCTCTTCTGACGGTATTGGCGAACTAAATCAATGGATTTTTGCGCCCGTTTCCAATTCAGGAAAACCAACGCTTGTTCGCTGATAATTTTTTCTGCTTCTTGCGCCGCCAATTCCCGTGACGCCAGATTTTGCTCGACAATGTGCTGAAGATCATCAACCGTGTAGAGGTAAGCATCCCCCAGCTCATTCACTTGCGGCTCTATGTCTCTGGGAACAGCCAGATCCACCATAAACATTGGGGTATTCCGGCGCTGCTTCAGCGCTCGTTCTACCATACCTTTACCGATTAATGGTAACTGACTCGCAGTAGAACTAATAACAATATCAAACTGGTGCAAATGATCAGGGAGTTGCGATAACGTCAACACTTCGGCCCCAAGATTTTCGGCCAGTTTCTCTGCCCGGGCTACAGTGCGATTTGCGACAGCAAGACGTTGTACGCCCTGCTCTTTTAAATGCTGAGCAACCAGCTCGATGGTTTCTCCTGCCCCAACCAACAACACTGCGCGTTTCGGTAGGGCACTGAAGATATGTTTGGCCAGTTGCACAGCGGCGAACGCCACCGACACGGCATTGGCGCCAATCTCGGTTTCAGAACGGACTTTTTTCGCGACTGAAAACGTATGTTGAAACAGGCGCTCAAACTCACTGCCCACAGTACCGGAATGCTTGGCATCATTGAATGCTTGTTTGATTTGCCCGAGGATCTGTGGCTCGCCCAGTATTAACGAATCGAGGCCGCTGGCTACTCGCATAACGTGTCGAACTGCGTCTTCCTGATGATAAAGATAGCTGTTATCCGAGATATCCTTTTCAGAAACCCCATGAAATTCCGCTAACCATTTCAATAATAACGCGGCTTCATCCACCCCTTTCACATACACTTCTGTGCGATTACACGTGGAAACAATGACAGACTCGTCTATGCCGTTCATCTGTTTCAACGAGGCGAGCGCAGACACCAGAGAATCCGGTGTGAATGCAACTTTTTCGCGAAGTGCTACAGGTGCTGTTTTGTGATTAATTCCGAGGGCAGTAAGGGTCATTGAAATTCATGGTGGCATCAATGGAGCGGCATTGTACGAAAAACGCAAAATGATTGAAAGTACTCCTGAAACTGTGTTCCCATTAGTCGTGGTTGATTTGCAACATTCGCGACTCTTTTTTGTGGGGGATCATACTCTTTTATGTTTTGGCGAATAATTACACTGGCGATATTTTTTCTCGCCCTCTCTGCCTGTACCACTTTACCCGACGGCCCGGAAACCGCGGTTAACCTGCCTTCGCAGCTGCAACAACTAACAACCGTGGATCACTGGCAGATAAAAGGGAAGATGGCTATTCGAAACGATAAAGAAGCCGTGAGTGCCCATTTAAACTGGAAAACTGATGCACCCGATTTTGATTTCCGATTAACCAATATGCTGGGAATCACATTGGCTACTTTATCAGTGAACGATGGCATGGCGAGCCTTGAAGCCGATGATAAGCACTATGAGGATACCAATCCGTCTCGCCTTATTTATCAAACAACAGGTTGGGACATACCGGTGAATCGGTTACTCAACTGGATAAAAGGCTTACCTCTAGCAGGCGATGACTACCAACTGAACGACAAACAACTGCTGGCATCGCTGTCTCCGGCCTGTGATAATTGTGGCAACTGGAAAGTGATTTACAGCAACTACGGTAATGTCGATGGCATTTGGTTACCTCACCAGTTAACCCTTACCCAAACGAACAATAGTAAAATGCTGATTAAAATCCGAATTGATGAATGGACAATACAGTAATGCAACCTTATGACTGGTGGCCCAGTCCCGCGAAACTCAACCTTTTCCTGCATATTCTTGGCCGATACGAGAATGGTTATCACCAATTGCAGACATTATTTCAAATTCTGGACCGCGGTGATGAACTGGCGTTTGAATTAGTGTCATCGAATGACATTACGCTGTCACCGTCAATTCCTGGTGTGAATGACGAAGATAATTTGATCATTAAAGCGGCAAAGTTATTAAGAGAGCACTGTGGTGTTAATCACGGCGTAAATATTTATTTGCGAAAAAACCTTCCCATGGGCGGTGGTATTGGAGGCGGTTCTTCAAACGCTGCAACGGTACTTGTGGCACTGAACGCGCTTTGGAATTGCAAACTGGATACCAGTGAATTAGCAGCATTAGGCCTCAAGTTAGGTGCAGATGTTCCCATATTCGTGGAAGGTCACACGGGTTTCGCTGGCGGTGTTGGCGAGGCAATTACTGCTACAGAACTGAACGAACAATGGTATTTGGTTGTTAACCCCGGTATTCATGTAGGTACTGCTGATATTTTCCGCGAATCGTCCCTGCCCCGCAACACACCTGCCATTGAGTGGGACAATTATACTTTTGATGCAACACATAATGATTGTCAGACAATTGTCTGTGATCGCCATCCCGAAGTTGCATTATTATTACAGTGGTTGCTACAATTCGCCCCGTCGCGGATGACGGGCACAGGCGCGTGTGTTTTTGCTATATTTAGTGATGAAATTTCAGCCAGGCGTGTTCTTGATACCTTGCCCGGAAAATGGACTGGTTTTGTTGCTAAAGGTGTAAACACCTCGCCCTTATTACAAAAACTAAAACCGTGAACGAAGCATCGGACATGAATTAAATTTTTGGGGTATAGCCAAGTTGGTAAGGCAGCGGGTTTTGATCCCGCCATCCGTTGGTTCGAGTCCAGCTACCCCAGCCACCACCTTTATCAATGCACTGAGGAAACACTTGTGCCAGATATGAAGCTCTTTGCAGGCAATGCTGTCCCGGAACTTGCCCATAAAGTCGCCGAACGCCTTTATACTAAACTTGGTAACGCCAGTGTTGGTCGCTTTAGCGACGGTGAAATCAGCGTAGAAATTCATGAAAACGTCCGTGGCTCGGACGTTTTTATTATCCAGTCTACCTGTGCACCAACCAACGACAACCTGATGGAACTGATCGTGATGATTGACGCCCTGCGTCGCGCATCAGCCGGTCGTATCACCGCTGTTATCCCCTACTTTGGTTATGCTAGACAAGACCGTCGTGTACGTTCTGCTCGTGTGCCGATTACCGCTCGTGTTGTTGCAGATTTTCTGTCTAACGTGGGTGTTGACCGCGTTCTGACCATCGATTTACACGCCGAGCAAATCCAGGGCTTCTTCGATGTGCCTGTAGACAACGCATTCGGTACCCCAATCCTGCTTGCCGATATGGTGCAGCGTGATTTTGTAGACCCAATCGTAGTATCTCCAGACATCGGCGGTGTTGTGCGTGCCCGCGCAACAGCAAAACTGCTGAACGATGCCGATTTGGCAATTATCGATAAGCGTCGTCCAAAAGCCAATGTGTCTCAGGTTATGAACATTATCGGTGACGTTAACGGCCGCGACTGTATCATCGTAGATGACATGATCGACACCGGCGGTACACTAGCAAAGGCTGCGGAAGCACTGAAAAACCATGGTGCGCGAAAAGTGTATGCCTACGCTACTCACGCCATTTTCTCAGGCAACGCGCCGAAAAACCTGAAAGAATCTGTCATTGATGAAATCATCATTACCGACAGTATTCCACTGTCGAAAGACATGAAAGCCACAGGTAAGGTTAAGCAACTTACGCTTTCTGAAATGCTGGCGGAAACCATTCGCCGTATCAGCAATGAAGAATCTATTTCGGCAATGTTTGAATACTAATATTCAACTTGTTTGAGCCTATCCAAAGCCGGCGCCGCAATGCGCCGGCTTTTTTTTACTTTAAACAGCGATTAGGAATTTTTAGATAGGCAACAGGTAATTCATTGTTTTTTCTGTGTGGACACTTAAAGGTTGATTGCCGACTATGTTACGGTAGAAATCGAATACTGATATGGATATCGCCATGAAATTAAACAAAGTCTTGTTGCCGCTAGCCCTGTGCTTACCCAGCTTTCAAAGTAATGCGGAAGATGCGCTCAGGCAACTCGAAGTAAAAATGGATGCCATTGCCACTGCAATGATAGAACCGAGCGATCCGGGATGTTCCGTGGGTATCATTCAGCAAGGGGAATTTATTTTCCAAAAGCATTACGGGCTGGCCAACGTTGAGCACAGCGTGCCCATTTCAGCTTCTACTCGCTTCAGAATGGCATCGGTATCGAAACAGTTTACTGCTATGGCAGTGTTACTTCTGGCCGATGATGGATTAATCAATCTTGATGACGACATCCGTAAGTACATTCCGGATCTCTATGAGTACCAGCACGAAGTCACTATCAACGCTATGTTGGGGCATTTTGCCGGTATGGGCGACTATGACACGCTGAACGAATTGCTGTCCGAACCATTACATTCCGTATCCGGTAAGCCTTTCAGACTAGGCGATGAGGATTATCTCTCCAACGATGAATATTATGACTTACTCAAGACCTTACCTTTGCTTACTGCACCGGAAAAGGAACAGCGTTACAGCAATTTCGCTTACAACCTTCTGACCTTACTGGTTGAAAATGTAAGTGGCCAAACATTCAGAGCATTTACCACCGCCCGAATCTTTACCCCTTTAGGAATGAAACACACCTTCTTTGCTGATGATAAACGTGAAGTTATTCCACACAGGGCTTACGGCTACATCAGCACAAAAAACGAAACAAGCGGAAAAGCGAAACTTGAAGTCAACATGACAAACCTCTATGTGACCGGGGATGGTGGCTTATTTACTACCCTTGAAGATATGCGTTTGTGGAACAACCAGTTTAGCAATCCAATTTTAGGTAAAAAGCCCGCCGAGCTTATCGCATTAATGAATACACCCAACGGCGATTTCCCTGATCGCGATGAACACAAATGGTACTACGCCAATGGTCAATACACAGACGGCCGCTATTACTTCCACAACGGTGGCTGGCTCGGAACAAGTACCAGTTTCATTCGCCGACCAGATACACACACTTCCGTGGTTGCCATGTGCAACAGTAATTCACTTGATACGAATGCCCTCACCTATCCAGTGTTCCAGATACTAACGGATCTAGGTTTGTGGCATGGTGAAGATCCATCGGTGTTTTAGATACAACATACTCTTTTGTTTGGTTTGTATGTTGGAAATAAAACAACAAAAACTATACTTACTGCGCTTGCGTGTTCATTCATTGTCCGTTCAGACTTTACACGGCACAATGGCCTTTTGAAATTGTTGTTAAGGATGCACCATGATTCGTCAGATTATGATGATTGCGGTTTTTGTTACTTGCGCCGCTTGCAGTGATACCACTGCATCAGTCAGCGAGCCTGTTTCACCGAAGACTAATGTTGAGGAGAGTAAAATGACGGAAGCAAAAAATAAAAACCTCTCTAAAATCAGTGGTCAGCTTCAGTATCAGGACATGGAAGGCGGTTTCCTAGGCTTCATCGCAGACAATGGCGAAAAATATACTCTTCGAGGCCTCGATAAACACTACCGTCAAAATGGTATGCGTTTGGTAGTCACTGCCGTACCCGTGGATGTCATGACCATCACGCAGTTTGGTAAAGTCATGCAAATTCAGGAAGTACTTAGTGCTGACGACAGTGAAGTTAAGCCCATCCCGCGCAAACCCGGCACTAGCCTCATGTAATGTAACATTTAAGTTTGTAACTCGAAGGGCGCAGTGGTAGAATTCGCCGCCCTTTTATTTCGGGGCCTGGCATAAATGCCAGATACGCGTGGGTTTTGGTCGCAAAAACTCACAAACGATAAACTTAAATTTTTGGAGACATTTCAATGTCTGAAGGTATTTTTAACCTGGATGCAGTAGTACGTACTGACCTGGGGAAAGGTGCGAGCCGCCGCCTGCGTCATGCTGACAAAGTTCCTGCAATCCTGTACGGTGGCGAAGAAGCCCCTGTTGCACTGACTCTTGAGCACAACAAAGTAAACAACGCTGCTGATTTTGAAGCGTTCTACTCTCACGTTCTGACTCTGAACATTGACGGTCAGAAAGTTGAAGCGTTAGTTAAAGACATGCAACGTCACCCGTATAAGCCTAAAATCACTCACATCGATTTCCAACGTGTTATCGCGGGTGAAGAGCTGCACACGAGCATCCCTGTTCACTTCATCAATGAAGACAAAAACGCAGCGATCAAAGCTGGCGGTATCGCAGAGCACCTGGTAACTGAAATTGAAGTTACTTGTCTGCCTAAAGACCTGCCTGAGTTCGTTGAAGTAGACATGGCTGACCTGGACATGGAAACAACTCTGCACCTGTCTGACCTGACTCTGCCTGCTGGCGTTAGCTCTGTAGAACTGGCGAAAGGCGACGACGCGCACAACCTGGCCGTTGTTACTATCAAGCCTTCACGCGCTTCTGTTGAAAGCAGCGATGACGAAGGCGAAGAAGGCACAGCTGAGGAATAATCAGCTTGTCATCAGATATTCGTCTGATTGTGGGCCTGGGAAATCCAGGCCCAGAATATGAAAACACGCGACACAACGCTGGCGTCTGGTTTCTTAATGAACTGGCGGCACGTTTCAATACCTCCCTCACGCCCGAAAGTAAGTTTTACGGTTTAACTGGCCGTATTACCATAGGCACACAAGATATTCGTCTGCTCTACCCTACAACTTTTATGAATAAAAGTGGTCAGGCCGTTGCTGCGATGGCAAACTTTTATCGCATCCCCGCAGAGAATATGTTGGTTGCTTTCGACGAACTCGATTTACCCCCAGGTATTGCCAAATTCAAAATGGGTGGTAGTTCCAGTCAAAATGGAATTCGAGATATCGTCGCCAGAATGGGCAATAATAAAAATTTCTTACGTTTACGCATTGGCATCGGTCATCCGGGCCATAAAAGTAAAGTAACCGGCCATGTACTTGGCAAACCACCGGCAAATGAAAAAGCCGCCATCGATGATGTCATTGATGAAGCTGTCCGGTGTACAGAAATGCTAATCAAAAACGACTTAAAGCAAGCTCAGAACCGACTGCATAGTTTTAAAGCTGACGTTCAGGGCTAATCAACCAAACAAGGGTCCAGCACATGGGTTTTAAATGTGGCATCGTTGGTCTGCCAAATGTGGGTAAATCTACCCTGTTCAACGCTCTTACCAAAGCCGGCATTGAAGCGGCGAACTTTCCGTTCTGTACAATTGAACCGAACACAGGTGTCGTCCCCGTACCGGATCTGCGTTTAGATAAGCTGGCAGAGATTGTGAATCCTCAACGTGTTATTCCTACTACCATGGAGTTCGTCGATATTGCGGGTCTGGTTGAAGGTGCATCGAAAGGTGAAGGTTTAGGTAACAAATTCTTAGCAAATATCCGTGAAACCGATGCGATTGGCCACGTAGTACGTTGCTTTGAAAACGACAACATTGTTCACGTTGCTGGTAAGGTGAGTCCAAAGGACGATATCGACGTTATCAATACGGAACTTGCACTGGCTGATCTGGAGACCACAGAAAAAGCCATTCATCGTGTTGCAAAACGCGCTAAAGGCGGCGATGCCGATGCGAAGTACGAATTAAAAGTACTGGAAAAAATTAAGCCGCATCTGGACGAAGGTAATCTGTTGCGCTCTTTGGAACTGACCAAAGAAGAAATGGCAGCGATTAGCTACATGAACATGTTAACGCTGAAACCAACTATGTACATCGCTAACGTGAACGATGACGGTTTTGAGAACAATCCATTCCTTGATCAGGTGAAAGAAATTGCAGCGGGCGAAAATGCAGTAGTCGTTGCGGTTTGTGCCGAAATTGAAGCTGAAATCGCAGAACTGGATGATGACGAGCGTGAAGAATTCATGCAGGACATGGGATTAGAAGAACCAGGTCTAAATCGTGTAATTCGTGCTGGCTACAACCTGCTAACCCTGCAAACGTATTTTACTGCGGGCGTAAAAGAAGTACGTGCATGGACTTTCCCAGAAGGTTCAACCGCGCCACAAGCGGCTGGTAAAATCCACACCGACTTTGAGAAAGGCTTTATCCGTGCTGAAATCGTTGGCTACGATAACTTTATTGAGTTTGGTGGCGAACAAGGCGCCAAGGATGCCGGTAAATGGCGTCTGGAAGGTAAAGACTACATCGTTAAAGATGGTGACGTAATTCACTTCCGCTTTAACGTGTAAAGCATAGCTTTATAAGCATGTAAAAACACCGCCTGATGGCGGTGTTTTTGTTTTTACAGCCTGTGAAAGAAGGTTTGCCTTTTATAAGAACCGCAGTACCAGCCCAATAATGACGCCGGTTAAAATAAGCTGCACCAAACAAAAGCCCATGATGTCTTTTGCTTTTAGGCCAGCAATGGCTAAAACAGGTAAGGCCCAGAACGGCTGAATAAGGTTAGTCCAAGCATCCCCCCAGGCTACGCCCATGGCAACACGGTTAATATCTGCACCCAATTCCAGCGCCGCAGGCAGCACCACCGGCGCCTGAACAGCCCACTGTCCACCACCGGAAGGCACAAAAATATTCACAATGCCCGCACTGATAAAGCTCCACACCGGTAGGGACTCTGCGGTTGCTAAACTAATCAGCCACTCTGACAGGCTCTGAGCAAGCCCTGACTGCACCATTACCGCCATAATGCCAGCATAAAACGGAAACTGGATAACAATTCCTGCTCCGCCTTTTACAGCCTGATGTAAACTGAACAATAAGCGCCGTGGCGTTTTGTGCAGAATAATAGCCAGAAACAAAAACAAGGCATTTACCACGTTCAAATTCAGCGTGCCGCCACCAACAAAGTACATGACTAAGTATCCCATTCCCGCAAAGCCAATTAACTGCGCCAGAATAGTACTGTTCTCGAGTTTATCTGCGGGTCGGGTATTGGCTTCATCGACGGTGTGTTTATCTTCCAGCTTTTCAGCCGGCACGATCACGCTATCTTCCGGTTTTGGCATCATAAGACGGTTTACCAACGGCATGACGATAAACAAAATGACTACCAGAATAAGATTAAAGGTTGCGAAGATGGTTTCTGATGTATCAATAACACCAATTTGATCTACAGAAAAATGTCCCGGTGTAGCAATGGTTAAAGGTACAGAACCTGCAAGCCCACCATGCCAGACAACAAAACCAGAATATGCGCTGGCCACCAGCAGGCGATAATCCACCTCAATGCGTTTCGCCAGCGCTTTGGCAAATAATGCCCCTACCACTAATCCAAAGCCCCAGTTTAGCCAGCTCGCCATTAACGAGACCAGGGTAACCAAAATAATGGCTTTTCCTGCGGAATTTGCCCGCGCGGCTAGACTTTCCAGGCACTTTTTCACCAGAGGCGTACTTGCCAACATATAGCCGGTTACTAAAACCAGTAACATTTGCATGGAAAAGCTGAGTAATCCCCACAAACCACTCCCCCATTGTTCGACGACCACGGTCAACGAATGGCTTTCTATTAACATTGCTGCGGAAAAAACCACCAGCGTAAGCAATAAAACGAAGATATAGGGATCGGGTAGGTAGCGTTCGACGAGTTTTACAAAAGGTGTTGCCACGCGATTCAGCATAGTTTTGATTATTCCTTAAACAATTAGTTAACACCTTACCGAAAAAAGTCGAAAATTAAAGGAAATAAATTTTGAAAAAAGTGATTTTGAGGGGCTAAATCAGGGGTAACTCCCCCTTCAATACACAGAAAATATCGTTGAAAATCATGGATTCCTGTATTCTTATTAACCATTTTGCTGATAAATCCGGCATTTCGGTACACATTGTGACCACTTAGAAAAAGTTAGTAAAAAAGGGGTTGACGGTGCCCCGTCATATCCGCATAATACGCGCCACTTCCTGAGAGGGAAGAGAAAAAGAAGAGGCTACGTAGCTCAGTTGGTTAGAGCACATCACTCATAATGATGGGGTCGCAAGTTCGAATCTCGCCGTAGCCACCACTCTTCTTATTTATCTCTCAGGTATGTCCTAGTTGCGCGGAAGTGGTGGAATTGGTAGACACGCTGGATTTAGGTTCCAGTGCTTCACGGCGTGAGAGTTCAAGTCTCTCCTTCCGCACCATCTGTTGGGGTATAGCCAAGTTGGTAAGGCAGCGGGTTTTGATCCCGCCATCCGTAGGTTCGAGTCCTGCTACCCCAGCCATTATTTCGTTACGTTGAATCCTTTCAGCTAACACCCAGTTGATTGGGGTATAGCCAAGTTGGTAAGGCAGCGGGTTTTGATCCCGCCATCCGTAGGTTCGAGTCCTGCTACCCCAGCCATATTAAGAAAAGCCAGTCTTTTGACTGGCTTTTTTTATTTCCGCTTCCCTACCCGGCAAGCATTATTTTTCATTCAGAAAAATAAGATAATTATTCAGAACAGGTGATGAATCACTTTTCCCGTTCGTCTGTTCTGATAAGATAAATAACAACACACAATCATAAGAACAAAATAAACAGGAATTCATGTGATTAACGATATTGTATCGGCCGTAAATAACGTGCTGTGGGGTGACGGCCAGGTGCTTATCGTCATGCTGCTCGGATGTGGACTCTGGTTCACATGGAAGCTAGGCGCAGTTCAGCTTCGCCACTTCACGCACATGTTCAAATTAATGAAAGGCAGTACCTCTTCTACCAAGGAAGGTATTAGTTCATTTCAAGCGTTGTGCACTAGCCTGTCAGCTCGAGTAGGTACCGGCAATCTCGCTGGCGTAGCTGTGGCCATTTCATTAGGTGGCGCAGGCGCTATTTTTTGGATGTGGGTGATTGCCTTCTTAGGCATGGCTACTGGTTTTGCCGAAAGTGTCCTAGGACAATTATATAAAGTCCGCGACGAGAACGGCGAATACCGTGGTGGACCGGCTTATTATATCAAGCAAGGGTTGAACAAAACCTGGCTTGCCGTTGCCTTTTCGCTTTGTCTCTTCTTTGGTTATGGTTTCGTATTCAGTGCAGTACAGGCCAACACGATTACCGATGCACTGAACAATGCTTACAGTTTTAATCCACTCTATTCTGGCCTGGTGATAATTGGCCTGGCGTCGTTGATTGTCGTTGGCGGATTACGCGGTATCGCTCGCTTCGCTGAATGGATTGTGCCGTTCATGGCCATTGGCTACGTACTGGCTGCCATCATTATTGTGGTGCTCAATATTACCGAGTTGCCCGCGGTGTTGATGTCTATTATTAAATCGGCATTTGGCTTACAAGAAGCCGGTGCGGGCATGCTAGGAGCCGCCATTAAAAACGGTATTCAGCGCGGGCTGTATTCTAACGAAGCAGGCTCAGGTAGTGTGCCCCACGCAGCTGCCAGTGCCGCGCCTAATCCGAATCACCCGGTATCGCAAGGATATGTACAAATGCTTGGTGTGTTTGTTGATACCATGATTTTATGTACGGCTACGGCGTTTATCATCTTATTGGCAGGCGGCGAAGCTACCGGTCACATGGAAGGGATTGGCATGACCCAGGCGGCCATGACCAAACATATCGGTATGGGCGGTGAAGACTTTGTTGCCGCTGCAATCTGTCTGTTCTCATTCACTTCCGTGGTAGCGAATTATGCCTATGGTGAAAGTAACCTGCATATGTTCAAACTGGACAATAAAGCGGGAAGACTGGCTTACACCGTAGGTTACCTCGGCATGATTTTATGGGGTTCACAGGCCGCACTACCAACCGTATGGGCCATGGCCGATATGGCGCTGGGTTTGATGTCTGTGATCAATATCATTGCTATTGTGTGGATGACACCAACCATTGTTTCTATCAGCAAAGATTACTTTAGCAAACACGACCGTGGTGGCGATATGGAGTACAAAACTGGCGACTGTGAGATCCAGGGAAAAACTGAAGACGGTATCTGGTAAACGAATTACGGCTATCTGCTTAAGATAGCCGTTTTTGTTTTACTTCATCGGCGACCACGCAAACTTTTCGAATGCCGCATCTACAGGCGTTTCAGCAAGATGATTGGTATAATTACTCATCACTTTCTGAGCTAGAATTAATATAATATCTAACATATTTCTTGATGTGTAACCCGCATCAGTAAAGCCTTTCATCGCCGCATCGTCAATGTGTCCACGACCTCGGGTGACAGAGAGGACTGCATTTCTCAGGGCATTTAACTTTGCATCTTCAAGCTCTTCATTATTACGCAATGCATCAATGAGTTTATCATCAACTTTCATGCTTTTAGCAATGCCTGTATGCGCAGGGACGCAATAGTGGCACTGGTGTTCCACGTTTACCGTTTGCCAGACCACGGTTAATTCATCTGCAGAAAAATCTGTTTTCTGAGCTAAATCATGAAGCACCTGATAACCTTCCAGTAATTCAGGAGATGATGCCATGACCGCATGTAAATTGGGGATCATTCCGAAAGACTTCTTTGAATTTTCCAGTAATGGCTTAGCTTTATCGGGAGCAGTATCTTGAGTATGTAATGTATAAGTAGTCATAAAATTCTCCTTTAAGTAAAATAATCAACGCAATGTGGTTGCTCTATAACTATGATATAGGGGCTTTGAACGATCGTTCAACCACCAATTTGAACATTTGTTCAAAAAAATAATTTTTAGGCTATGTTTCATGAAATTAACCAATGAAGAACTGATTAAGAGTGCGACTGCAGTATTCTGGAAAAAAGGCTATAGCGCTGTGGGCATGCGTGAGTTGCAAACCGCATTGGATATGCGGCCAGGAAGCATTTACCACCGATTTAAAAGTAAAGATGGCTTGTTTCAGCTGGTGATAGAAACGTACGTAGAGGATAGTAAAAGTGATATAGAGGCCTGTTCCACCTTTCCGGATACGCTTGCAGAGTTAGAAAAATATTTTGTCAGTGTGACGACGTGTCCCGGAGACTTGCAGTACCAACGTCAATGTCTGCTGGTCAGAACACTTTCTGATATGGAACAATTGCCGGAAGCGATCAGGCAGGTAGTAGTTGAAGGGATGGCGGCGCTGAAATCAGCATTTTTGTTGGTGTTGAAGAATGCTCAGCAGCAAGGCGACATATCACAAGAAGCTGATCTCAATGAGCTGGCCGCCTGGCTTCAATGTCAATTCGTTGGTCTTAGAACACAGGCTTTTGTCTGTGATGACGATGAACAAACTAGACGACTGATAAGCAGAGCGATGAGCGAATTAAATAGCGCCGCCTGAGATGACACAGGCTGAATTAACCCTGCATCATCATCCGAATAAGCTGTATTACCAGTGATATCATCACCAACGGCCAAATCCAGCGGCTGATTTTTCCCGCGGTTTCCGGACTTACCCGCATATTCGAACGTTCAATCAGTGGCACTATGATAAACAGCGCTGCGAAAAGCACACCCAGTAAGATCAGAACTTCCATTCATCCATCCCCATCGCATATTTGAGTATCTTGTGTTTTATCGGTTCCGCCATATCAGCGCCTTTCAACATCAGGTTTCTAATCCATTTAACTGGGGGTATTTCATTACTAAACAAGAGGTAGAAACTGTCCATAGCCGACATCATCATTAAGTTGTCCCGCTTACGAGGTGCTTCATAAGCTGTCTTAAGCTGATGGTGAAATTCTGGCTGCTCCGGTTTACAGGTTGCAGTAACAGCCAACAACGCGGCCACATCTTTGAAACCGAGATTCACGCCCTGCCCGGCCAACGGGTTAATGGTATGAGCGGCATCCCCTACCAGAATAACGCCGGGACGCACGTAGTCTGATGCGTGGGAACGGGTGAGCACAAAGGACGCTTTATCCAGTATGGAAAATGGACCTATCCGATCTGGAAAATGTGATTGGATTTCTTCAGTGAGTTGTTGCTTGCTTAAACTTTTCAGCTGTTTGATGCGCGTTGCATCGTCGTACCAAATTAATGAGGCATAATTGCCGTACATTGGCAACAGCGCCCTGGGGCCACTCGGGTAAAACTGCTGCCAGGTTTCAGAACCGGGATCACTTTGCAATTCTACCGTAATGCCCATAGCTTGTTGGCCATATTGCCATCCTGTGGTGCCGATTTGTGCAAGCGCCCTCACCTGACTGCGAGCACCGTCAGCACCAATAAGGTAACGACATTGCAATACCTCATGATTGTCCAGTTCAACCGCGGTAATGCCTTCAGTTACTCGGTATCCAAGCAGTTTTGTCTGATTAATCCAGGTCACATCATAATCGGCAAGCGCCTGATGACAGCCAAGTTGTATCAGGCGGTTTTCAACAAAGTAACCTAAAAGCGACTGACCGATACTCTGTGCGTCAAATTCGGTGGCCATTGATGGCTGTTCCCACACCGACAATTTACTGTAAGGTTTCACCCGGTAATTCTCAATAAATGACCATGCCCCCAGCGCCCGCAGTAAATCCACCGAAGTGAGACTAATGGCTGAAAGTCGCAGGTCCGGCTTCTGGCCTGGGTCGAAAGCTTGCGGCATGGCTGTTTCAATAATAGCCACCTTATAGCCCTGTTGCGTAAGCCCCAACGCGAGCGCCGCACCCACCATGCCGCCGCCATTTATACAAAAATCGAACATATCTGATATTCCGGACATAACAACTCCCTGAGTAAGGCCGCATTATGACGCAAACTGTTTTTAACTACCAACCACCATGATTTCTGCCTTGCGTTAGATCAGCCAGCTATACTTAACCACATTAAAGTGCCTAACAGATTTAACGAATCACTGGGCAAACCGCACCACAAAATGTAAAATACGCGGCTATTTTGAACACATGCCGGCCATTTATCGTGATTACCCTTTGGTGGTCCCTGCCGGAAAACCTGAAATCGTGATGTGAATATGACCAAGAAGCTGTATATCAAAACCTGGGGCTGTCAGATGAACGAGTACGACTCGGAGAAGATGGCAGATCTATTGGACTCTACCCATGGTTATTCGCTTGCGCAGGAAGCTGAGGAAGCGGACGTTATCCTCCTGAACACCTGTTCGATCCGTGAGAAAGCACAGGAAAAGGTGTTCCACCAACTAGGCCGCTGGAAAAACCTGAAGAAAGACAAGCCAGAACTCATTATTGGCGTAGGCGGCTGCGTGGCCTCACAGGAAGGTGACCATATTCGTCAACGCGCGCCATTTGTAGACATCGTATTTGGCCCGCAAACCCTGCACCGCTTACCAGAAATGATTAAACAACTGCACGGCGGCGCATCGTCAGTGGTTGACGTGAGCTTCCCCGAAATCGAAAAATTCGATTCACTGCCCGAGCCGCGTGCAGAAGGACCTACAGCCTTTGTATCTATTATGGAAGGTTGCTCCAAGTACTGTACATTCTGCGTTGTACCTTACACCCGAGGCGAGGAAGTGAGCCGTCCGGTGGATGATGTCATTCTGGAAATTGCCCAATTGGCCGAACAAGGTGTGCGTGAAGTCAACCTGCTAGGTCAGAACGTAAACGCGTTCCGTGGTGAACACCACGACGGTACTATCTGTCGCTTCGCCGAACTGCTTGAGCTGGTTGCAGCTATCGACGGTATCGACCGCATTCGCTATACCACGTCGCATCCGGTTGAATTTACTGACGACATCATCGCGGCTTATGAAAGCATTCCGGAGCTGGTTGATCATCTGCATTTGCCGGTACAAAGTGGTTCAGACCGTATTCTGAATATGATGAAGCGTGGTCACACGGCATTGGAATACAAATCAAAAATCAGAAAGCTGAAGAAAGTGCGTCCTAATATCTGTATGTCGTCTGACTTTATCATTGGCTATCCGGGTGAAACCGATGCTGATTTTGAAGCCACCATGGATCTCATCCAGGCCATTGATTACGACCTGAGCTTTAGCTTCATTTATAGTGCCCGTCCGGGTACACCCGCGGCAGACGCCGTTGATGACGTGAGTGAAGAAGTGAAAAAGCAACGTCTACACCTTCTACAGCAACGTATTACACAACAAGCACTGCGCATTGCCCGTCACATGGTAGGCACCGAACAGCGTATTTTGGTGGAAGGACCATCGAAAAAGAACCCAATGGAACTGTCTGGCCGCACTGAAAATAACCGTGTTGTGAATTTCGAAGGTATGCCTGACATGATTGGTGAATTCGTTGATGTGAAGATAACAGACGTATTCACTAATTCACTGCGTGGTGAAGTGGTTCGCCGAGAGAAAGATATGGGCTTGCGTGTGGCAGTTTCGCCCCAATCTATCATGGCAAAGCATCAGAACGACGTTCCCGATGCACTTGGCGTGGGTCAATACGTCCCCGCCTAATTTAATTTAAGAAGTGAGGAATAACAGAACTTGAGTACTCTGGTAAGCAACGAAGTAATTTTAGAACCTGCAGACAATAAACGTTTATCCAGCCTGTGCGGCCCGTTTGACGACAATATCAAACAAATTGAACGCAGATTGGGCGTTGAAATCAGCTATCGCAACAATGAATTTAAAATATTGGGCGAAGCACTTCAGGCCAACGGTGCTGCTGAGCTACTCAAGCTCCTCTACATTGAAACACAGCCGGTAAAGGGCTTAGTACCGCAACTCGAACCTGAACAAGTCCACCTGGCCATTCAGGAAGCCCGATGCCTTGAGCGTGAAGAGACCACCGTGTACGGTAAAGAGATTAATATCCGTACCAAACGTGGCGTCATCAAGCCCCGCAATCCCAATCAGGCACAGTATGTTGCCAACGTCGTTAATCACGATATTACCTTTGGTATTGGCCCAGCCGGTACGGGTAAAACCTATCTGGCGGTTGCCTGCGCGGTTGATGCATTAGAGCGTCAGGAAGTTCGCCGTATTCTGCTTACCCGTCCTGCGGTTGAAGCGGGCGAAAAACTGGGTTTCCTACCTGGTGATTTGTCTCAGAAAGTCGATCCGTATTTGCGCCCACTCTACGATGCGCTCTTTGAGATGCTGGGGTTCGAGAAAGTCGAGAAGTTAATGGAGCGCAATGTCATTGAAGTTGCCCCACTGGCTTATATGCGTGGTCGTACGCTGAATGATGCGTTTATCATTCTGGATGAGTCGCAAAATACAACCACCGAACAGATGAAAATGTTCCTCACCCGTATCGGCTTTAACTCCAAGGCTGTGATTACCGGCGATATCACGCAGGTTGATTTACCGCGCGGTGTGCGCTCAGGCTTGCGTAACGCCATTGAAGTGCTGGAGAACGTGAACGATATTTCGTTTAATTTCTTTAAAGCAGAAGACGTGGTGCGTCACCCTGTGGTTGCCCGTATTGTTACCGCTTATGAAAAGCACGACAGTGAACAGGAAAAAGTGCGTTTAGCAAAAAAAGTGGCCGCAGAACAGGAAAAACAGAATCAAGCTGCCGCCTCCGATACCGCAAATAAAGAGGCTGGTGACGCCGGGAACAAACCGTGACCGCCATCATCGACCTTCAGCAAGCTTATACTCCGCAAGATGCAATTGCGGCGCGCATTCCCGATGAATCCATGCTTACCACTTGGGCTAATGCTGTGCTCGCGGCATTAGAAACCGAGGAGAAAGAAATCACGGTTCGCTTCGTTGATGAAGAGGAATCCCACGAACTGAATCATCAGTACCGTGGCAAAGATAAACCTACCAATGTGCTGTCTTTTCCGTTTGAATGCCCTCCGGGCGTGCCATTGAATTTGCTGGGTGACTTAGTGATATGCGCCCCTGTCATCGAGAAAGAAGCCAGTGAGCAAAACAAAATGGTGAACCACCATTATGCCCATATGGTCGTGCATGGAATCTTGCACTTACTGGGTTATGATCACATTGAAGACGATGAAGCAGAAAAAATGGAAGCGCTTGAAATTAAAATTTTAGCGCAATTATCCATTGACGACCCGTATCAAGAGCTTTAACTTTTACTAAAACACTCAATATTTAAGAGATTTATGAGCGAAGACAACCCTCACTCTACCAACGGCTCGACGAGCAAAGGTTGGTTCGATAAGCTACGAACGACATTTTCCGGCGAGCCGAGAAGTAAAGAAGATCTGGTGGATGTAATCACCGAAGCCGAGCACCGTGAACTGATTGATCCCCAAACCCGGGAAATGATTGAAGGCGTCATCGGTGTTAACGAGATGCGGGTAAGGGACATAATGATCCCCCGCACTCAAATGGCCACCATTGATATCAACCAGAAGGTAGACGAGTTTCTTCCTATTATCCTTGATACCGCGCATTCCCGGTTCCCGGTAATAAGCGAAGATAAGGACCACATTGAAGGTATTCTGTTAGCAAAAGACTTGCTGCTTTATGCTTTTACCCCCGATAAAGCGTTTGAGCTGAAAGACGTGATACGCCCGGCGGTTATCGTTCCTGAGAGTAAACGTGTGGATGTTCTGCTTAAAGAGTTTCGACAGCAGCGTTATCACATGGCTATCGTGGTCGATGAATACGGTGGTGTTTCTGGTCTGGTTACTATTGAAGATATTCTCGAACTCATTGTGGGCGAGATTGAAGATGAATACGACACCGACGAAGACGGCACTGACGACATCAAGCCGCTGAACAAGTCTACCTATACGGTGAAAGCACTCACACCGGTGGAGGACTTTAACGACTTCTTCAAAACCACGTTCAGTGAAGAAGAAGCCGACACCATCGGCGGTATTGTGCTGAAGGCTTTCGGGCACATGCCTGAAACCAATGATGAAATTACCATCAGTGATATTCATTTCAAAATTACTAACTCAGACAAACGTCGTTTGGTTCAACTCAAAGTGACAGTTCCCTCCATGGAGTAACGCGTTCTGAAAACGTTTGTTCCCTATTTACTGGCGCTCCTTAGTGGCGCCAGTGTTACATTTGCCTACGCCCCATTTTCTCTATGGCCTGTAACCTTTCTGGCCGTTGTGCTTGGTATCCGTCAGCTGACAAAAACCCGTCGCCCGTTTCTCACCGCTTGGTTGTTCGGCCTTGGCTGGTTTGGCGCTGGGATCAGTTGGGTACATGTCAGTATTGCTGATTTTGGTGGCCTACCTATTATTCTCTCAGTTGGGCTCATGCTCATACTTTGCAGCTATCTGGCGCTTTATCCCGCGTTAGCACTGTGGCTGAGCCAAAAGTACTTCCCACCTCGTTTATGGCCACTGGCGCTGCCATTTTTCTGGACATTCACTGAGTTTCTTCGAAGCTGGATGCTATCTGGATTTCCCTGGTTATCACTGGGGTACAGCCAAATAAACAGCCCTTTGGAAGGCTGGGTTCCGTTAATTGGAGAAACCGGCGTCACTGCCATTGTTATTGCGCTGTGCGCGGCTTTGGCGGTATATCGATTTAGCAAGCAGTATGTTGCGCTAGCGGCCCTGTTTATTGCTGCCTTTGTTCCCGGTTGGATACTTACTGGCAAATCGTGGACGCAACCTGCAGCTACCTACAAAATAGCGATGGTACAGGGCAATATTGCCCAGTCACTGCGTTGGGTACCAGAACAAGACATGCCCACCATGGAGAAATATCGCGCCTTGAGTGAGCCGCTATGGGACAGTGATTTGGTAGTATGGCCTGAGGCCGCCGTGCCGAAATTGGAATTGCTGGCCAGTGATTATCTAGTAGAAATGGATAATTTAGCGCTGAACACAGACTCTGCGCTTATCACCGGCATTGTGAATTACAACTTTGAATCTGATGAAGCCTGGAATAACTTGCTCGTGCTGGGTAAACGTAAGCCTGACGATACGTACGGCAGCTATCATTATTTTCATAACAATCGTTATGCCAAGCACCATCTGTTACCCATTGGCGAGTTTGTGCCCTTTGAAGATATTTTAAGGCCATTAGCCCCGTTATTTGACTTACCCATGTCGTCATTTTCTCGGGGGGATTTTGTACAGACAAACCTGGTAGCAAATGGTATTCATTTGGCGCCGGCAATTTGTTTTGAAATCGCCTTTCCCCATCAGGTCGCCGCAAACGTACACAACGATACCGATATGATTATTACCGTGAGTAACGATGCCTGGTTTGGTCATTCCCACGGTCCGGCGCAGCATTTAGACATCGCCAGAATGCGGGCCCTAGAACTCGGTAGACCGGTATTGCGCGCCACCAATAATGGGATCACTGCGTTTATCAACGAAAAAGGTGACGTTACGTCAATACTTCCCCAGTTTGAGGCTGGCAGTTTGTCGCAAATCGTTCAGGCCCGTAAAGGGATGACGCCCTACAAAAAGTTTGGCGATATTATGCTTTGGTTACTGACAACGGCTTTCTTAGCAGCCGCTTTTTTTATCAAGCGTAAACAATAACTTAACAAAAAAAGATATTACACTACCTGGAAAGCCAGTCGTCTTTTAATCAGGCTGGCTTTTTCGCGATTTGCCACCGATTTTTTGCGATAACCGTAATTCTATCTGTGCTCTGATTGAGTAAAGTATTCTGTTCTAAGAATAAATCAGGGAATACCCAAAATGAAAACCAGAATATTTAAAACCGGTTTGCTTGTGAGCGCCCTCGCCCTTTCTAGCGCCCTCGCGTTTGCCAAGCCTTTAGTCATTACCGCCGATCGCATGATTGATGTGAAATCAGGTAAAGTGATTAACGCCGCCGCAGTGATTATCGACAATGACATGATTATCGACGCTGGCGCACGCAAAGCACTGGACCTTCCCGCCGATGCTGAAACCATGGCACTGGGCGACTACACGCTAATGCCTGGCCTAATGGATATGCACGTTCACCTTGTCGGTGATTCCGACCATCATGGTTATGCCACCTTGGGGACATCAGTATCCCGCTCACTACTGTATGGCGTAAAGCATGCCGAGAAAACCCTGATGGCAGGCTTTACCACCGTGCGGAATGTTGGCGCGCCGGGCTTTACCGATGTAGCCCTGCGTGATGCCATCAACGATGGGGATATTAAAGGCCCACGTATGTTTGTATCAGGGCCCGCATTGGGTGTTACTGGCGGCCACTGTGACAATAACCTGCTGCCATACGACGCGCACGCGAAGAGTGAAGGTATAGCGGATGGTCCGTGGGAAGTGCGTCAACGAGTGCGTGAGAACATCAAATACGGTGCGGATGTCATCAAGTTCTGCGCGACCGGTGGTGTACTTTCTAAGGGCACAAAAGTGGGCGCGCAACAATATTCTGAAGAAGAAATGAAAGCACTCATCACCGAAGCCCACCTGCGTGGCCTGACTGTGGCCAGCCACGCACACGGCACCAGTGGCATCAAAGCCGCAATTCGCTCAGGAGTAGATTCAGTAGAACACGTGAGCCTGTTAGATGATGAAGCCATTGAACTAGCAAAAGCGCACGGTACTTACTTCTCCATGGATGTATACGTAACGGAATATATTTTAGGCGAAGGTGCCAAAGCGGGTATTCTGGAAGAGAGCCTGGCGAAAGAACGTATGGTGGGCAGCGTACAGCGGGAGAACTTTCGTAAAGCTGTTAAGGCCGGTGTAAAAATGGTATTCGGCACCGATGCCGGCGTATATCCTCACGGTGATAACGGCAAACAATTCGCTCGTATGGTGAAATTTGGTATGACGCCCATGCAGGCCATCCAGGCGGCAACCATCAATTCAGCTACCCTGTTGAAGCAGGAAAATAACCTGGGCACCCTGGAAGCAGGTCGTAAAGCCGATGTGGTAGCCGTAAAAGGCAACCCCCTTGATGACATGTCGCTTATGGAAGAAATTGGCCTGGTGATTAAAGACGGCCACGTTGTAAAACAACTGGCGATGTAACCGCCAAGGGCGATACGACTCTCGTATCGCCCGAATCCTTCTGGCATACTGTCGCCGAACACGTGTTGTTGCCCAGGTTGGGGACAACCAAACCATATTGCTTAACTGGATATGCCCATGCCTTCTATCGATCTGACACCACTCTACCGTTCGTTTATCGGCTCTGATCACCTTGCCACCCTAATTGAGGCCGCAAACCGCGCAGAAAAACAAAGCAGTTACCCGCCCTACAACATTGAATTGCTCAGCGAATACAAATACCGCATTACCATGGCGGTAGCAGGCTTCAGCCAGCAAGAAGTGCTAGTAGAAGTGCAGGACAACACCTTACGTGTTGCGGGTAAAAAAGCGCAAACCCAGCAAACAGAACGCAAGTTTTTGCATAAGGGCATTTCTGAACGTAACTTTGAGCGCAAATTTCAGCTGGGCGACAACGTGAAAGTACTGGCCGCCGATATGGAAAACGGCTTACTACATATTGATTTGGAACGTATTATTCCTGAACCGAAAAAAGCGCACCGCATACAAATTGGCGGCAGTAAGCTAGGCCATAACGAGTAGCGAATACCGATTTTAAGGCATTAATTGCTGCGCTAGCTTGTCATAAATAGGCAGATGATGCTCATGGACATCTGCCTGATTAATGCGACTTAGCGCTTCCCGGCCAGCTTCCTCTCGTCCCTGCAAAACATCCAGTTCGATAATGCGTAACTTGAGATAGGTTAGATCTTTGCTTTGATATTCACCAAGTGCAGTTTGCATAGAGGCGATTGCCTGCTCAAACCAATAACGAGACAGCTCAAATTGCTCAGTTTTGCGCAGTGTCACAGCGAGATTCGCTTGTCCGAAGGCCAGCATCATAGGTTCGCCAATTTGCTCACTGGCGTCGACAACTAAACGATAATATTCAATCGCCCGGGGGTAGTCCTTCAAAAACCAAGCTACATGGCCAATCGAGAGATTGAGTGGTGCTTTCGCGTAAGGGTTTTGTATATTGGCTGTTTTGTCCACGGCCCACTTTGCGACGTCGTTGGCCGTTTCATACTGTTTCAGGTAATTGTACAGATTAATTAGTTCAGCGAGTCGACGAGGGTCAGGCAAACGGTCAGAGCTAGACATGATCAAGTCACGGGTAAAGCGAACATATTTTTCACCGTTGGCGGTATCTCCCTCAGTGAGCAATTTCTTTGCATAAATGGTGTAAACGACAATGCGAAATACATCGGGGGCGTTTTCTAATCTCGCATAGCCTGCCACTTCATCAATGGAGATATCAAGGTTTTCAAGCTCCCAGCGTGCCGAGAGGTTGTAATACATCAACATGTACCAATCACGTTCGCCGGCAGTTTTATGTTTCAATAGCGCTGACGTTTCAGTTCGACACGCCACTGCATCTATCAAACAATCGTCCAGACTTGCATAAGACAACGCAAACGCACTGGCAGAGAAACCAGTACAGCAAAAAATAAATAATCGGATACCGTGGAGCACAACACATTCCCGGTCAGGTAGACATCTGAATTTTCACTTCCTTACCTGTACGCAGAGGGCGCAAGAAATAGCCGAACGGCAAACTCTCAAGCGTGAAGAATGATACAGCGAGCAAAAGCCCAGCCTGAGACAGTGTAGTTATCCATTTTTAAAATTGCCCAGGCATACTCCATCTGCGCAACAACGCCGGAGTATACCTTAATTTATGAAAAGTGTTTGCATGAAAATGCAACAAACAAAGTGCCAGACAATTAGCGTCCAGCGGAAAGATGAGTTTTGGTGAACAAGTGCGTTTGCGAAAGCCAGTCTTTAAGCACTGCATGTTCAGTGTCACTAATCCCGATCACTGACATGTGGGTTTCGTTATTGTTTATAATTCGCGTTACATTATCCAGCCCCTGCCAGCGCTCTGTGCGACGAATGTTACTGGCTAAATCCATACCCGAGCCGTAAGTCAGAATGGGCACTGACAACGCTGGCAAATCAGAAAACATATCGGTTTGTTCCAGCGTGATGCCAGCACGGCTTAACGCTAACTCAGCTCCAGCCTTAATTGATGAGTCTGGAACCAGTTTGCTCAATCGAGGTTTGAACATATGCGCCACACCAATGGTAGCGCGATCGAAACGATCCATGGGCGCAAGCAGAATAAGGCCAGAAATGGCATCCACTTGACGGGCCGTTTTTACTGCGGCCAGTGCGCCCATAGAGTGACCCACCAAATAAACAGGCTCGTCGGCGACAGGAATGATTTGTTCAATGAATTCTGCTAACAAGTCACCATCGCGCACACCAAAACCTAATGGTGCCTGAGACTCACCCTGCCCCATGAGATCAGGTTCAATAACACGAAACCCGAGGGCCTGAAAATAGAAGCCGGTGTTCATCCAGCTCTCTTTCTTGGCGCCATAGCCATGAATTAATACAACGGTACCTGAAAATTCGCCGACATCTTCAGGGGATAGCGTGACTTCTTTTAGAAAACTAAATTGATTGCCAAAATCCCGGGAAACGGAAAAAGATAACGAAGGTGGCTGTTGAATCGCTGCCGCACCATCGCGGTAAGGAATGCAATAATTTGAGACTTCACTACACCAGCGCTTTTCAATTACACCCCAACGGGCATACTCGGCATCGAGCGTTGCTTGTTCGTAATGAATAATTTGTGTGGGAGATTCTATGCGCTCCGCCACCATCCTTGAGCAGCCACTAAGAGCGATAAAAACAACTAGCAAAAATACGTGTTTCACTGCCTGTACCGCGTTACTTCTCTGCAGCCGGATGGCTGGTAGCTAAAAAATGTGGAACGCCGCAAGCGGCATTCCACGTTCGACATCAGATATATTCCACTTCTGTGATTTCAAATTCCACAGTGCCGGCGGGTGTCTGAATATTCACCACATCGTCCAACTCTTTACCAATCAGACCGCGAGCAATCGGTGAATTGACCGAAATCAGATTGTTTTTAATATCGGCTTCATCATCGCCAACAATGCGGTAAGTGGTTTCCGCATCGGTTTCCAGATTCATAATGGTGACGGTGGTACCAAAAATAACCTTGCCGGTGTTATCCATTTTGGTCACGTCGATGATCTGGGCATTAGACAATTTGCCTTCAATATCCTGAATACGGCCTTCACAAAAACTCTGCTCTTCACGGGCTGCATGATACTCGGCATTCTCTTTCAAGTCGCCGTGTTCACGGGCTTCCGCGATAGAATTAATAATTCTTGGGCGGGTTACCGTTTTCAGTTCATTTAATTCTTTGCGCAATAACTCTGCGCCACGAGCGGTCATCGGATACTGACTCATGGGGAATTCTCACTTTGTTTATTGGGTCTCCTGACCCACTGATCGCTGAGTTAAAAAAAGTGCGCCGAATGGGCGCACTTTTTTGTAATGCTAATTGGGTAGATTACCCCAATTTCACATAAATGTCATTAACCTTTAATACGAGCATGCAGTTCCTGCACCGATGACACTTTATTTCGGTCATCTGCAGACTTAGCACGAATCGTAGCAAACGCTGCGTTCATCGTAGTGGTATAGGTGATCTTATTCAATAAGGCCTCACGACGAATGTACACAGAATCTGTAATGGCTTGACGTCCTTCGGTGGTATTAATGATGTAACTGTAAGCACCGTTTTTAATTGAATCAACGATGTTAGGGCGTCCTTCAGAAACCTTATTCACAACACTACATTCAACACCGGCATCAATCAGGCTCTTCGCCGTACCGCTGGTCGCTTCAATTTCGAAGCCCGCTTCAACCATGGCTTTCGCCAGGTCGACAACACGCGCTTTGTCGTTGTTACGTACAGACAGTAGTGCTTTACCTTCTCTAGGCAGAGGCGCACTGGCTCCCAGGTTGGCTTTTGCATACGCTTCTTCGAAGGTATCGCCTACACCCATAACTTCACCAGTAGAGCGCATTTCTGGGCCTAACAGCGGGTCAACACCTTGGAACTTCGCGAATGGCAATACCACTTCTTTCACAGAATAGAACGGTGGAATAATTTCTTCCGTCACACCCTGAGACTGCAGTGATTGACCAGCCATACAGCGGGCAGCAACCTTCGCTAACGGTACACCTGTCGCTTTCGATACGAAAGGCACAGTACGGGCAGCGCGAGGGTTCACTTCAATCAGGTACACTTCACCGTCTTTGATAGCAAACTGTGTGTTCATCAAGCCAACAACACCAAGCTCCAGCGCCATGTCACGAACCTGCTTACGCATTACGTCTTGAATGTCTTTCGGTAATGAATGCGAAGGCAATGAACAGGCAGAGTCACCAGAGTGAACACCGGCTTGTTCAATGTGTTCCATGATACCGCCGATAACCACGTCGGTGCCGTCACAGATAGCATCGATATCTACTTCAATCGCGTCGTCGAGGAAACGGTCGAGCAGGACTGGGGCGTCGTTAGACACTTTTACCGCTTCATTCAGATAGCGTTTCAGATCTTTAAGGTCATAAACGATTTCCATCGCACGACCACCTAACACGTAAGACGGACGCACGACCAGCGGGAAGCCGATTTCTTCTGCCTTAGTCAGGGCCTGTTCGATATTCGTTACGGTTGCATTAGCTGGTTGCTTAAGACCTAGCTTATTAACCATGTGCTGGAAACGCTCACGGTCTTCAGCGCGGTCAATGGCTTCAGGTGAAGTACCGATGATGGGTACGCCATTGGCTTCAAGGGCACGGGCCAGTTTCAGCGGTGTCTGACCACCGTATTGTACGATAACGCCTTTAGGTTGTTCTTTCGCAACGATTTCCAGCACGTCTTCCAAAGTCACTGGTTCGAAATACAGGCGATCTGACGTATCGTAATCAGTAGAAACCGTTTCAGGGTTACAGTTAACCATGATGGTTTCGTAACCGTCTTCACGCATAGACAGCGCCGCGTGTACACAGCAGTAATCGAATTCGATACCCTGACCGATACGGTTTGGACCACCGCCCAGTACCATGATCTTCTCTTTGTCAGACGGATTCGCTTCACACTCTTCGTCGTACGTAGAGTACATGTAAGCGGTGCTGGTAGAGAACTCAGCGGCACAGGTATCAACACGCTTGTAAACGGGTGAAATGCCGAAACCACGACGGATGTCTCGAATGTCGCTTTCAGCAACGTTAGTCAGTTCTGCCAAACGCGCGTCTGAGAAACCTTTACGCTTCAATGCACGGGTAAAGTCAGCAGTCAGTGCGCTAACGCCCTGCTCTGCTACTTGGTTTTCCAGTTTGATCAGCTCTTCAAGCTGTACCAGATACCAGCGGTCTACGTTGGTGTTAGAGAACACTTCCTCAACGCTCATGCCCATACGGAAGGCATCACCGATGTACCAGATACGCTCTGCGCCAGGATTCTGAAGTTCGTACTTCAGTTTGCTCATGGCTTCGTCGTCTTCTGGATCCAGAATTGGATTCAGGCCCGTTGCGCCCACTTCCAGACCGCGAAGTGCTTTCTGCAATGATTCCTGCTGGTTACGACCGATTGCCATGACCTCACCCACAGATTTCATCTGCGTGGTCAGACGATCGTTAGCACCGGCAAATTTCTCGAAGTTAAAGCGAGGGATCTTGGTTACAACGTAGTCGATTGACGGTTCGAACGATGCCGGCGTCAAGCCACCAGTGATGTCATTGGCCAGTTCGTCGAGGGTATAACCGATAGCCAGCTTGGCAGCCACTTTTGCAATCGGGAAACCGGTTGCTTTAGAGGCCAGTGCTGACGAACGAGATACACGCGGGTTCATCTCGATGATAACCATACGACCAGTTTTCGGATCCACACCGAACTGTACGTTTGAACCACCGGTCTCTACGCCGATTTCACGCAGTACGGCCATGGCCGCGTTACGCATAATCTGGAATTCTTTGTCGGTCAGCGTTTGAGCCGGTGCAACGGTGATAGAGTCACCGGTGTGAACACCCATCGCATCGAAGTTTTCGATAGTACAAACGATAATGCAGTTATCGTTCTTATCGCGAACCACTTCCATCTCATACTCTTTCCAGCCAATCAGCGACTCATCGATGAGTAGCTCGTTGGTAGGAGAAAGGTCGAGACCGCGGTTACAGATTTCATTGAACTCGTCAATGTTGTAAGCGATGCCACCACCAGAACCCCCCATGGTGAATGACGGACGGATGATACATGGGAAACCGATGCGGCTAAGTACATCGTGGGCCTGCTCCATAGAGTGAGCAATTTCAGCACGAGGACATTCAAGACCGATAGATTTCATCGCTTTGTCGAAACGCTCACGGTCTTCCGCTTTATCGATAGCGTCTGCAGTTGCACCAATCAGTTCTACATTGAACTCTTTCAGTACACCTTCGCGTTCGAGATCCAGAGCACAGTTCAGTGCTGTCTGGCCACCCATGGTAGGCAGCACCACATCCGGACGCTCTTTTTCGATGATTTTACGTACAACTTCCCAGTGAATTGGCTCGATGTAGGTTGCATCGGCCATTTCAGGGTCAGTCATAATAGTGGCAGGGTTCGAGTTAACCAGAATAACCCGGTAGCCTTCTTCGCGCAGTGCCTTACAGGCTTGTGCGCCAGAATAGTCAAATTCACAGGCCTGGCCGATAACGATAGGGCCGGCACCCAGAATCAGAATACTTTTTATGTCGGTACGTTTTGGCATTGTCGGCTAATTCCTACTGTTTCGATTGTTCAATAAGTTCGATGAAATGATCGAACAGATCTGCCGCTTCGTGCGGGCCCGGGCTCGCTTCAGGGTGTCCCTGGAAGCTGAACGCTGGCTTGTCGGTACGATGAATACCTTGCAGCGATTTATCGAACAATGAGACGTGAGTAACTTCAAGATTCTCTGGCAACGACGCTTCATCAACAGCAAAACCGTGGTTCTGGCTGGTGATCATCACCGTGCCTTTCTTAAGATCTTTAACCGGGTGGTTGGCACCATGGTGACCAAACTTCATTTTCACCGTTTTTGCACCACTGGCCAGCGCCAGCAATTGGTGACCAAGACAAATACCGAATACCGGGATGTCTTTTTCAAGAATGGTTTTGATTGCTTCAATGGCGTAGTCGCATGGCTCAGGATCACCTGGGCCGTTAGACAGGAAAACGCCATCAGGATTGAGCGCCAGTACATCGGCAGCTGGCGTTTGCGCCGGCACCAACGTCACTTTACAACCGCGGTCTGCTAACATGCGTAAAATGTTGTTTTTTACGCCGTAGTCATAAGCAACTACGTGGTATTTTACCTCAGCAGGCGTGGTGTAACCTTCACCCAATGCCCAGGTGCCTTCGGTCCAGGTTTTCACTTCCTTAGTGCTAACTACTTTAGCCAGATCCATGCCTTTTAAGCCCGGGAACCCCTTGGCAGCGTCAAGCGCTTTGCTTTCATCCAGTTCGTCACCGCAGATGATACAGCCGTTCTGCGCACCCTTGTCGCGAAGGATACGGGTTAAACGACGGGTATCGATATCCGCAATACCTACTACGCCTTTGGCAGCTAAGTATTCAGATAAAGTTTGTTCGTTTCTAAAATTACTGGCAATGAGAGGAAGGTCACGAATGATAAGACCTTTAGACCAGATTTTGTCTGCTTCGACGTCTTCAGAATTGGTACCGGTATTACCGATATGGGGGTAAGTGAGTGTTATGATTTGTTCAGCATATGATGGGTCGGTGATGATTTCCTGATAGCCTGTCATGGAAGTATTAAAAACAACTTCCCCAACGGCAGAACCAGTGGCACCAATAGCCGTACCTTTAAAAACTGAACCATCCTCTAACACCAAAAGGGCAGAATTAGCCAAGTCAACCTCCAGATTAAGGATAACCGACGGTTTATTCAGTGGCATGAATAAACCCCACAAAAAACGGGAGGTAATAATAAAATTTACTTCCCGTTTACGATACTTTGCAGCTAATTAAATACGTCTCAGACAAGCTGAAACGCTAAATTTTGGCAAATTCCAAGTATTATATAGGAGTTATCAGGATACGTCTAATTCAAATTTGGAAAAATATGAAAAATACCTGATTGGCTGCGTTTTTACATCCTAACCTTAGAAAAGCCTATTTATCTGATGAATAGTTAGTCAAGACCAATTACATCGTTCATACCATAGCGGCCATTTTGCTTGTCAGACAACCACAACGCCGCGTGGACTGCGCCTTTAGCGAAGGTCAGTCTGCTGGATGCTTTGTGGGTTATCTCAAGACGCTCGCCTATGTCGGCAAAGAGTGCAGTATGTTCGCCTACAATATCTCCCGCTCTTACGGTCGCAAAACCAATCGTTTTGTGTTCTCTGGGGGGTTCTTTCCCTTCTCGGCCATAAACAGCACATTCTTGCAAGTTTCGACCTAATGTGTCGGCGATGGCCTGACCTATTGCCATGGCGGTGCCCGACGGCGCATCTTGTTTAAAACGATGGTGAGCTTCAAGAATTTCAATATCAGCGGTGTTTCCAAGGGCTTTAGCAGCCTGACTCACCAGCGCCAACATCACGTTTACACCCACACTATAGTTCGCTGCAAACACCAATGGAATTTGCTTCGCGGCTTCATCCAACGCGGTTAATTGCGCGTCAGATAAACCGGTTGTACCAATTACCACCGGTTTTTTGTTCGCTACACACCATGCAAGGTTGTCATCAAATGCAGCTGGCAGCGTGAAGTCAATAACCACGTCCACATCATCGGGGTCCAATGTAGAAACCGCCGTACACGCAACCCCTTGTGTACCGATTCCAGCCAGTTCGCCCACATCAATACCTACCCATGGAGAGTCATCACGCACGGTGGCAACGGCAAGATCTGCCTCTTCGTTTTCCCGCAGCGCTTCAATCAACACCCGGCCCATGCGCCCATTGGCGCCTAAAATTGCTACTTTCATGTTCATTTCATTCATCGTCTGTTTGCGGGCATTTTGCCTGACACAGCACAATTTTCAATTGTTCATAGGTAGATGCTTCAAGTTATCGTACCAGCGGCATAAAATAACGCGGATTTGTATACCCGCAGTCAGGAGTTGGTAGTATAAGTATCAGGCAATATTGGTTGCATAAAAATAGTAGTTGCATATAGAAACTTACTGACAGCAACTTGCAAACATAACAACGCGCAGAGGAATCTGGACATGGAACAAAAGTTGATTTGGGATATCCCTACTCGTCTCTTTCATTGGCTATTAGTATTTTCGCTGGTTGGCCAGTATGTCACCGCAGAGTTAATGGATAATGCTATGCAGTGGCATTTCTATCTCGGTTATTTCACCCTCGGGTTGATCATCTTCCGAATTATCTGGGGTTTTGTTGGTTCAGATTATGCCCGCTTCGGGCAGTTCCTTTATGGCCCCAAAGCGGTGGTTGGTTACTTAAGTACGCTGTTTGCCAGAAACTCCCAAGCTCATGCTGGTCACAATCCACTAGGTGGCTGGGTGGTGGTGGTTATGCTCACGCTGGTCATGATTCAAGCAGTGAGCGGGTTGTTTATGACTGATGATGTGTTTCTTGATGGCCCCTGGCGCGGTGCAGTTGAAGATGCCACTCTGGATACCATGAGCTTTCTGCACAATAACGTATTTAACGTACTCTTAGCAGTGATTGCCCTGCATATCGCTGCCATCGGATTTTATGCTGTTTATAAAAAACAGAAGCTAGCGCCGGCTATGGTACACGGGAAAAAAACCACAGCGGAGAAAGGCATTACATCATCTCGTTTACTCGCAGCGGTGGTTGTTACATTGATAAGTGCCGGAATTGTCTATTACGTGGTAGAAATTGCGCCACCAGAAGCAGCCGAAGAAGAGTTTTATTACTAACAGTACTCACATTATCTGTCGCTTAATTAAACATCAAAGCCGCTCCAATGAACGGCTTTGGTGTTTACAGATGTTTTGATTTTCAGTGCTTGCTATCGCGAAAAGTACGCCTTATTACTCAGAGGTTCCCTTTACCAGCCCCTGTTTCTGCATGATTGCCTGAATTTCTGTCACACTTGCTGGGTCGTCGATAGTAGACGGTATAGATAACAAGTGATTCGACGCAATTTGGCGCAACAATTTACGCAGTATTTTGCCAGAGCGAGTTTTCGGGAGCCGCGGAACAATCACTGCTCGTTGAAAGCAAGCAATGGGGCCAATTTCCTTTCGCATCATCTCCACCAGTTCCTTTTGCAACGTTTCCTCATCAATGGCGGCACCATCTTTTAATAACACCAGCCCCACGGGTACCTGTCCCTTCAGACTATCGTGAACGCCAATCACGCTGCATTCAGCAATCATAGGATGTGCAGCAACCACTTCTTCCATTTCACCGGTTGATAAGCGGTGGCCCGCCACATTAATTACGTCGTCCGTACGGCCCATAATAAATACATAGCCTTCATCATCTTTATAACCGCCGTCACCCGATGTGTAATAGTTCGGATAGGCTTCCAGATAGCTTTGCTTAAACCGTTCGCAGTCACCCCAAATAGTGGGTAAGCAACCCGGGGGCATGGGCAGTTTAATGGCAATGGCCCCCTGCTCTCCGGCTGGCAGTGGCTCGCCCACATGATCCAATACTTCAACATTAAAGCCAGGCACAGGAACCGTTGATGAGCCCGGTTTAGTCTCGAGGGTTTCGAGGCCAGTAGGGTTGGCACAAATTGCCCAACCTGTTTCGGTTTGCCACCAGTGGTCCACGACCGGCTTTCCGGTTTTATCCACGGTCCACAAATAGGTGGGAGGATCTAATCGTTCGCCAGCCATAAAAATGGTTTTCAGTGACGAGATATCATATTGCCCCAGCAAATTCGCCTCTGGATCTTCTTTTCGAATGGCACGGAAGGCTGTGGGCGCGGCGAACAACGCCTTGATGCGGTATTCCTCTGTCATGCGCCAAAACGCGCCGGCATCTGGGGTTCGCACCGGTTTCCCCTCATACACTACCGTGGTGCAACCATGGAGCAGCGGACCATAAACAATGTAGGAATGTCCTACCACCCACCCCACATCCGAAGCGGCCCAGAATACTTCTCCCGGTTGCATGTTGTAAATGGCATTCATGGAATACTTCAACGCAACAGCATGCCCGCCGTTATCGCGCACCACGCCTTTGGGTTTCCCCGTGGTGCCCGAAGTATAGAGAATGTATAAGGGGTCGCTACCGTTAACCGGTGTGCACTGAGCGGGTTGTGCTGTTTGCATTTCTGTTGCCCAGTCTGCATCGTTTCCGCTGAGTTCGGCTTTCACTTCCGGGCGCTGGAATACGATGCTGCTCTCAGGCTTATGCGCTGACAATGCAATAGCTTCATCAACAAGGGGCTTATAAGGTATGCGTTTATCTACTTCTATACCGCAGGATGCGGTCACCAGCACTTTCGGCTGGGCGTCTTCAATACGTACAGCTAACTCATGAGGGGCAAAGCCGCCAAAGACAACCGAATGGATAGCGCCCAACCGGGCAGTTGCCAACATGGCGATGACAGCTTGGGGGATCATTGGCATGTAAATAACGATGCGATCGCCCTTTTTCACACCTTTTGATTTTAAAACGCCAGCAAATTTCGCCACCTCCTCCAACAATTGCTGATAAGTGAGTGTGGATTTTTGCCCGCTTACCGGCGAGTCGAAGATGACAGCAATCTGCTCACCGCGCCCATTCTCGACATGATAATCAAGGGCCATATAGGCGGTGTTCATCTGGCCATCGGCAAACCACCTGTCGATCCCGTTGTCATCTTTAGACAGTATGGTTTCAGGGAAAGTAAACCAAGAAAGCGCGCGCGCCTTGTCTTTCCAAAATACTTCGGGGAATTCGATTGAGCGCTGATATTCTGCTGCATACGACATAATGGGCCTCTGAGAATGCTGATCTTTACTACGATTAATGTAATCAATAGTGAAAACTTTTAACTTGATTTACATTAATATAAAAACAACTACGTGCCGCATAAGACTTCTGTCGCAATTTTTTAGTTTAATGAGTTAGGTTCACCCGCCGCTGGCGATTGCTAGCTGCGCTGATTGAGCGCTAATAATGACCTCCCGCCATTCATCTTCTTCGATAGGTTTAGACAAATAAAATCCTTGGTAAATATCGCAGCCACGCTGCATCAAGTAGTTAATTTGAATCTCATTTTCAATACCTTCAGCAACCGTCCTTAAACCCATCGCGCTTGCCATATCAATAATGGTGTTCACTATGGGCGCGTTATCGCTTTCGAAGTTAATTTCGTCAACGAAATACCTGTCTATTTTTAACTCGCAGATGGGGAGCTCTTTCAGGTAGCTTAAACTTGAGTAGCCGGTGCCAAAGTCATCAATCGAGAATGAAAAACCGAGTTGAGAGAGGCGTTCGATACGTTTACGCACAATGTCGATGGTGGTCACCAATGTGGTTTCGGTGATCTCAAGAATTAATTGGTACGGATTAATTTGCCACTCAGAAATGGTGTGAAGTAATCTATCGTAGAAGTCCGCACGCGCAATATGACGGCCACTGATATTTACCGAAAGCGAAGTTTCGATGCCCTTAGCATTTATTTCGGACAACAGGCGACAGGCTTCGTTGATAACCCAATACCCGATATCAACCACAGCATCACTTTCTTCAGCAATAGGGATAAACTCACCAGGGCTAATAAATCCCAGCCGTTTTTCATTCCAGCGCAATAGTGCTTCTGAAGAAACAATGTTCCCTTTCGCGTCGAACTGGGGCTGAAGTACTAAGTAAAATTCGTTATTTTCAATGGCGTGGCTAAAACTCTGACTGATATAGTTATGCCGGTCGTACGCATTGAATTCATTGCGCTCCAAGGTTATCCGCCCTCCCGGGCCTTGCTGCTTGGCACGCTTGGTACCAAACTCTAATATACCCACAACTTTCTCATAACTCGCCTCTGGACTGTGCACATAGGTAGAAGCTAACGTAGCAGGCACAACTTGAGAATGGCCGTGTAAAGAAAATTCCCTTCCAAGTTCAGCGTGCACATTCCATTCAACTGTATCGATGAGCTCCATCACATCCTGATCTTTTTCAGGCGCGAATGGCTGTGAGTGGAGGATATAAAACTTGTCGCCTAATCCCCGATAAATTTGAAAACGGGAAGACACTGCACGCTTCAACCTGCCCGCGAAAATACGCAAAATATAGTCGCCGGTTTCCTTGCCGAAAGACAAATTAAATTGAGAGAAATTGTCGATATCCAGCATACAACAATATATTTGTTGATCGGATAAAGCCGCGGCAATGATGAGTTTTCGCAAATCTTTCTCAAAAGATTTCACATTAGGTAGGTGGGTGATTTCGTCGAAAAACGCGATGTTATAAATGCTATCAAGCGCCTGTTTACGCTCTGTAATGTCGCGAAATACACAAACAAATTGAGAAAAGCCAGATTGGAAAACTTCCGCAACAGACAGTTCGACTGGAAAATTTCTCCCCTGACTGTGCCGCGCACTCAACTCTTTACCATTTATCTCGCCAACGCCGGGCTTTAACTGTTGATGCACAAATTCACTGTCTTTGTCTGCGGGCGTTCCCGGCAGCAAAAACGAAATGTCCTCACCGATAACAGCATCAGGTTCGATGCCAAAAACCTCTTTTACAGTGTTGTTGGCAGTTATGATGGTACCAAACTCGTCTACGGTAAGCACCGCATCGTTGATGCTATCGAGAATGGTATTTAAGTACTCAATGTAGTTGTGCTCTGTGGCAGACAAACGTTTTTGTTCACTGACATCCTGCACGGAACCAAAGAGGCGCACAATTTCACCATCACGCTTTTGCGCTTTGCCGGAAAGTTTTAGCCACCGGGCGTGCTTCTTTCGCGTGACCACCGGGAGTTCAAGTTGGTAGTTAATCCCTTTATCAATCAAATTTCGAACGGCACGAATGAGAGTTCGCCTTGATTCAGGCGAGAAACAGGCGAGAATACGGTGCAAGGTTATCGGGCAGTCTTTGGTAAAATCAAACAATCTGTATGTTTCATTGGTCCAGTTCATTCTCCCTTCTGGCATATTAAAATCCCAGCCACCGGTTTCAGCCATTTCTGAAACGGTGTCGAATAAAGAAAGCTTGTCCTGTAACTGTTTGAGATTGTCGTGTTGTCGACCGATGACCAACTCAATAAGGTTTGCCAACCTTTCTGCGGTTAAGGCGACAAAAGCTGAATCATGTGCACTAATGCTGCTGTCGGGAAAAAAGCCCGCGATAAAAAGCCTACCAGTTACAGCTCCATTCGTTTCTACGGCGCTCGCTATGCCCTGCCAACATGCAGTGTTTTCAAGCTTCACCGCAACGAGATCTTGCTGTGCATTTACAGTGACTTCACATACATTTGGCCAAAGGCTTGCATTTTCGCGCAGCCAAAATAATACCTGCGCAGTCTGTGGTGAAGGCATGTTTGCGTTCTTCGGGATTGGCTCCTGAATGTGCAGAATGCATGCATTCTCAGCCGGAGTACTTCGGACGAGAGAGTCTAGAAGCTCACTGACACGGAAGCGATATTCGCATCCTAAGCGCTCCCGTAGCAGATTTTCACTAAGCAATCGTCGTTCTCCTTACAAATCCTTTGGATGAATAAAACAGCAAGCAAAACTTGGTTTCTTTAACGCAATGTCAGATTAAGCATAGAAAAAGAAACCTGATTCCTCAAATTGACAGCAAACTTTAATGTTGGAATGACTTCTTTCTGCTAAAAACGAAAAAACGGCCGCAAATGCGACCGTTTTTCTCATCGTTAAATATTACTTTCTTGCGGCTTGACTTATTACCAATTAATCCGCTTTGTAATCGTCATGACAACCTTTACACGCGCCACCTACCTGGCCTATCGCAGCGCGATATTTACTTTCATCCCCCGCAGCTGCCACACTCGAAAGATTTTCTGCCGCAGATTTCAAATCAGCGACTTTTCCTTCAAAGTCTGACCAGTTTTCCCAAATGTCGTCTTTTGCACCTGTATCAACATCAAATTTGCGGGTATCTACCATCAGGTAATCACCCATCATATCGGCAAGCTGTTCCAGACGCATGGCATTGGTGGAAATGGTTTCCTGATCAAATGGAATTGCCCCTTTCGCCATGCCGCCCAGTGGCGCCATATTACTTTTTACCAGTTGGAAGATAGCTTTGCGGTATTCAGTCGCCGCTTCTGCGTGTTTCTCATTCATCGCCGCTTCCTGAGCAACAACAGCCGTTGTTGTGAAACACGATACAGCCATTGCCGCGAGTATTCCGGTCTTGAGCAGTTGTTTCATTATGTTCTCCGTTAAATGAAATGTGATGTGGTGGCTTTATATTTATTACGCGAAAACCTGCATTTGGCTCATTAAAACCGCCTTGGATGCAGAATTTGATTATTATTCACACAAAAACAGGTGCTGAGATAGCCTGAAACGACAAGCCCTCCAAAAGGAGGGCTGAATTTTTATCGCTGACCGGGTTAAGGTCTAGGGGGAAAGCTTAGTTAGTCAGATCGTCAAAGAATTTCTTCACGCCGTCAAAAAAACCTTTTTCCTTTGGGCGATGTTTTCCAGAGTCGCCGCCCATGGAGTCATCCAGTTCCTGCAGCAGTTCTTTCTGACGGGTTGACAGATTCACCGGCGTTTCAACCACAACCTTACACATCAGATCGCCAGTTACACCACTGCGTACAGATTTAACCCCTTTACCGCGCAAGCGGAACATTCTTCCGGTCTGGGTTTCAGGACTGACTTTCAGTTTAACCTTACCGTCTAACGTAGGAACCTGCAGTTCGCCGCCCAATGCCGCTGTAGTGAAACTCAGCGGCACTTCGCAGTATAGATTATTACCGTCGCGCTGGAAGATTTTGTGTTCACGTACGTGTACCTGGACGTATAAGTCACCCGCTGGAGCGCCGTTCTCACCGGCTTCGCCCTCACCGTTCAAACGAATGCGGTCTCCGGTATCCACGCCGGCCGGTATCTTAACAGACAGGGTTTTGTTCTTTTCTTTACGACCGTGGCCATGACATGCATTACACGGGTCGGAAATAATTTTCCCGCGACCTGAACAAGTTGGACAGGTTTGCTGCACCGCAAAGAAACCCTGACGCATTTGCACCTGACCCGCACCATGACAGGTTGGGCAGGTAGTCGGTGACGTACCTTTCTTCGCACCGGAGCCGTGACAGACATCACATTCAACCAGTGTTGGTACACGAATTTCAACTTCTTTACCGCGAACCGCTTCTTCCAGGGACATTTCAAGGTTGTAGCGTAAATCGGCGCCCTGACGGGCACGGGACTGACGTCCACCGCGACCACCACCAAAGATATCGCCAAAAACGTCGCCGAAGATGTCACCAAAGTCTGCGCCACCGCCGAAGCCGCCACCACCACGATTCGGATCCACACCGGCATGACCATACTGATCATACGCAGCACGTTTCTGCGAATCAGTCAGGACTTCATAGGCTTCCTGGATTTCCTTAAATTTTTCTTCCAGCGCTTTATCGCCCTGGGTGCGGTCAGGGTGGTACTTCATCGCCAGCTTTTTGTACGCTTTTTTAATATCGCGTTCGCCAGCGCTTTTGTCCACTCCAAGCACTTCGTAGTAGTCTCGTTTCGACATATCGCTTACTTTTCCTACTCGTTACTTCTGATGCCCGGAAGCGGTATCTCCGCAACCGTCCATCAAACATTCATCCGGATAATTTCAACCGGCCTTAACACAACAAAAGGCGCAACAAGAATTCCTGCTGCGCCTGCACTGTACAGCACCCCGGCAGAGTGCCGCCGGGGAAGCATTGCTTACAGCTTATTTCTTGTCGTCTTTCACTTCTTCAAATTCAGCGTCAACAACATCATCTTCCGCTTTCTGACCAGAAGGCTGCTCTGCGCCTGCTTCAGCGCCGCCTGCAGCTGCCTGTTGGGCCTGAGCCGCTTCCATCAGTTTACCTGATGCTTCAACCAGCGCCTGCGTTTTCGCTTCGATTTCCGCTTTATCTTCGCCTTTAACCGCAGTTTCCAGTGCAGAGATAGCTTCTTCGATTGGCGCTTTGTCTTCAGCAGACAAAGCATCACCCACTTCATCAAGCTGCTTACGGGTAGCGTGAATCATACCGTCACCCTGGTTACGCGCTTGAATCAGTTCTTCAAACTTGGCATCCGCTTCTTTGTTTGCTTCCGCGTCAGAAACCATTTTTTCGATTTCATCATCGCTCAGACCCGAAGAGGCTTTGATAGTGATCTTCTGTTCTTTACCCGTATCTTTATCTTTCGCAGATACGTGCAGGATACCGTCAGCATCCAGATCGAAGGTTACTTCGATCTGCGGCGTACCACGAGAAGCCGGACGAATACCTTCTAAGTTAAACTGACCCAGCGACTTGTTACCAGACGCTTGCTTACGCTCGCCCTGCAGTACGTGTACTGTTACTGCAGACTGGTTGTCTTCTGCGGTTGAGAAGGTTTGCGATTTCTTGGTAGGAATCGTGGTGTTCTTCTCAATCAGATTGGTCATTACACCGCCCATGGTTTCGATACCCAGAGACAGAGGCGTAACGTCGAGCAGCAGTACGTCTTTTACATCACCAGACAGTACACCGCCCTGGATAGCTGCACCAACAGCAACCGCTTCATCCGGATTCACGTCTTTACGTGGCTCTTTGCCGAAGAACTCAGATACATACTTCTGCACCAGAGGCATACGTGTCTGACCACCAACCAGAATGATGTCGTTGATGTCAGAAACTGACAGGTCGGCATCTTCCAGTGCTTGTCTAACTGGCTTCAGCGAGTCTTTCACCATGTCTTCAACCAGAGATTCCAGTTTCGCTCGGGTCAGTTTGATTGCTAAGTGCTTAGGACCTGTTGCATCTGCAGTGATGTACGGCAGGTTAACTTCGGTCTGCTGTGAAGAAGACAGTTCGATTTTCGCTTTCTCACCGGCTTCTTTCAGACGCTGCATAGCCAGCGGATCTTTACGCAGGTCAATGCCCTGATCTTTCTTGAATTCGTCAACCAGATAAGTAATTACGCGGTTATCGAAATCTTCACCACCTAAGTGCGTGTCACCATTGGTAGCCAGTACTTCAAAGGTGTGCTCGCCATCAACTTCATCAATTTCGATGATAGAGATATCGAAGGTACCACCACCTAAGTCGTATACCGCAACAACATTATCGCCTTGCTTTCTGTCCATACCGTAAGCGAGGGCAGCAGCTGTTGGCTCGTTGATAATACGTTTAACTTCAAGACCCGCGATACGACCGGCATCTTTAGTTGCCTGACGCTGGTTATCGTTGAAGTAAGCAGGTACAGTGATTACTGCGCCAGTCACTTCTTCGCCCAGATAGTCTTCAGCGGTCTTCTTCATCTTTTTCAGCACTTCAGCAGAAATCTGCGGCGGTGCCATTTTGTCGCCTTTCGCTTCTACCCAGGCGTCACCATTGTCAGCCTTGGTAATTTTATAAGGCATGATGTCGATGTCGCGCTGCACTTCTTTATCTTCGAAGCGACGGCCGATCAGACGCTTGATAGCGAATAATGTATTAGTCGGGTTGGTTACTGCCTGACGTTTCGCAGACTGACCTACCAGTGTCTCACCGTCGTTAGTGTACGCGATGATTGAAGGCGTTGTGCGATCGCCTTCAGCGTTTTCAATTACGCGAGGTTTGTCGCCGTCAAGAACTGCGACACACGAGTTTGTTGTACCTAAATCGATACCAATGATTCTACCCATTTCGTGTCTCCAAAATAAGATTCAATAATTTCTGCAATATTAGTGGGGTTATTCCCCGGTAATTCAAGAGACGCCAGTAAAAATAAGTCTCTTAGGCTGTCGCCTGTTACGCCTGCGTATCAACACCACCGTCTGGTGCACGAGACACCATGACCATAGCCGGACGAAGCAGACGCCCGTTGATTTGGTAACCTTTCTGCATCACCGCCATCACTGTGTTTGGCGCGTGGTCGGCGCTTTCCTGCATGGACATCGCCTGATGCAACTCCGGATTAAAACCTTCACCCTGTGGATCAATAGGTGTTAAACCGAATTTTTCAATAGTGCTGACGAAAGATTTAAGCGTCATGTCAACACCTTCCATCAGAGGCTTAACGGCTTCATTGTCCGCATCACCTGCCTGAATAGCACGTTCAAGGTTGTCGATAACCGGCAGCAGCTCACCAGCAAAACGCTCAAGGGCGAATTTACGGGCCTTTTCTACTTCTGCTTCGGCGCGACGACGGGCATTTTCGCTGTCGGCGCGGGCACGCAGTACACTGTCCTGCTGCTCTTTGATTTGCGCCTGAGCATCCGCCAGTGCAGTTTCCAGCTCATAGATGCGCTGCTCCTGTTCAGAAACTGGCTGCGCTTCCGCGGCTTCTTCATTTACAACTTCGCCCTGAATCACTTCTGCGTCTTCAGGCTTATTTTGATCCTGCACGTCGCGATCTTCGCTCATGCCATCCTCCCAACAATACTCATCTGCGGTGAATTTTTGTGTTGCTGACTGCGGGTTAAAAACCTTGCCACAATCAGCGTGAATACGTTCAGTGGGGCTAATAATGGGGTTGGTTAACTGCCTATCAAGGGTATCCCCTAAAAATTTGTGGCTAATTGCCATATTTTTTACAGAAAGGTTGCGGTAGAGTTTGTTAACGAATTGTTTTCACTGTGGATCGCATGTTTAGCATCTGGACCATCGGCATCATTACCGTGGTGTATCTCGTATTTCTTTTTATGGTTGCCTTCTGGGGCGACCGGAAGCTTCGGGACAACCAGCAACACCCGGTTTTATACAGTCTCGGCCTGGGTATCCACTGTACCTCCTGGGCGTTTTTCGGCACCACCACACAAGCGTCACAATTTGGCTGGGCACTGGTCCCCACCTATGCCGGCATTATCTTCGGCATGGCTTTTTTCTACCCTGTATTGATAAAAATTGTTCGGTATTGCCAAAAGCACAATGTCACTTCTTTAGCGGATTTCTTTGCTCTACGTTTTCGCCATAGCCACTTTTTGGCAGCCACGGTAACAGGTTTATGCTTTATTGGCGTTATTCCCTATATTGCGCTGCAATTAGATGCCATTTCTGCCAGTATTCGGCTTATTACCTACGATGCAGGACAAGGCTCAGATACCGTAGGATTATATGTTGCAGCGCTAATGGCCCTGTTCGCCATTCTGTTTGGTACCCGCACACTCAACCTTACCGACAAACACCCCGGGCTTGTGCTTACCATTGCCGTTGAGTCTGTGATCAAACTGGTTGGCCTGTGTGTGGTAGGCATATTTGTGTGCTACGGACTGTTCAGCGGCCCCTTTGACTTAATTGCACAGGCCACGGTTCATCCCTCTGCCCGCGAAGTGTTGTATGCCGATTCGGCGCCCCTGGTGTATTTGAGCCATGTGTTACTAGGGGTGTGCTCATTGTTCGTGTTGCCCCGCCAATTTCATATGAATTTTGTTGAATGTAACGGTGAAGGCGAACTGGCTACCGCCCGCTGGCTTTTTCCCGCTTACCTTATTGGCATGACAACATTCATTCTGCCCATCGCCATTGCCGGCCACATTCTACTTGATACCAGCATGGTAAAAACCGACGCTTTCGTATTAGCGCTGCCTTTGAGCACCGGCAATATCGGGGTTTCACTTGCGGCATTAATTGGCGGGCTGTCTGCGACCACCAGCATGATAATTGTGGCTACCCTGGCCCTTGGGATCATGATGTCGAATAATCTCATTACCCCCATTTGGCTTAAGATTCGGCTAAAAAATGACCCGCAATTAACTATGCGCCCCGCCACTCTGCTCACCGTGCGGCGACTCACGGTACTGGTCGTACTTAGTGTAGCTTACTGGTACCACGTTAACGTGAGTCAAAGTGCGCCATTGGTAAAAAGCGGGGTGATTGCCATCGCTTTGCTCGGTCAGTTGCTTCCCGCCATGCTGTTTTCATTATACTGGCAGCGTACCGCCAAGTGGGCGGTGCAATCAGCGATTCTAGTTGGCTTTGTTTGTTGGGTAATGTGGTTACTCTACCCCTCTATTCTGTCGAGTTACTATTTCGAAAAAGCGCCTTCTGAACTTCAACTGGGTACCAGTTTCTTTGCCTGCCTGGTGATGAATACGCTCACCTTAGTTTTGATTTCGCTCTTATCATCGTCGAAGAAAGAACAGGATAAAAACCTTGGCGGCGACGATAAGCATCCTGATCTTGCCATTCGCATACAGGATTTATTTTCACTCACTGAGCGGGTACTTGAGCCCAGTGTTAACCTTACATTGAAAAGCCAGCTTTCTGCCCATGCCAACACAGACGGTTTCGCCAGCATGGCGCTGTTGCAACGGGTAGAAAAGTTACTGGCCGTTCAGGTGGGCACACCAAGCGCCCGCATTCTGCTCTCAGCCATTGCCCAATCTAAATCCGGGGCACTAAGGGAAATTGTAGACTGGGTGGAAGAAGCCTCTCAATCATTCCAGTTTAATCATGAGATTTTACAGTCATCGGTTCAAAACATTGAACAAGGGATCAGTGTGCTCGACCAGCAGCTTTGCATGCTTGCCTGGAATGACCGGTATGTCGAACTGTTTAACTATCCGAAGGGCTATCTGAAGGTGGGTCAGCCAATTCAGGCGTTGCTGCAGTACAACGCTGAGCGGGGCTTGTTGGGTAAAACCGATGACGTGGAAAATGAAATTAGTAAGCGTGTGGACTACATGCAAAAGGGCAGCAGCTATAAATATATTCGCCGCCAGACCGATGGCCGGGTCATCGAACTTAATGGTAGTCCGCTCCCCCACGGCGGTTATGTAACAACATACAGCGACATCAGCGAATATATCCGCATACAAGAAGAACTGGAACTCGCTAAACGGGATTTGGAAGCCCGGGTACTGAAACGTACTGAACAATTGGAACTGGCCAAACAGGAAGCAGACCGGGCCAATGAGAGTAAATCCCGCTTTCTGGCCGCCGCCGGCCACGACTTAATGCAACCGTTTAATGCCGCTACGCTTTATGCTGGCATGCTGTCACAAAAAACGACTGACTCCGATTTAGCCAGTTTGTCCCATGGGCTAGTCACATCACTCAACAGTGCTGAAGCCTTGCTCTCCACTTTATTAGATATGACCAAACTGGAATCGGGCGTATTAGTACCTCAAATTACTGAGTTTCCACTAGACGATGTGCTTACGCCGCTGATCAACGAATTCCAGGTGATTGCAGAACAAAAACAGCTTCTTTTAAAGCAGGTTCACACCTCCGTAGTCGTGCGCTCTGACAAAAAGCTCCTGAAGCGTATCGTGCAGAATTTGATCTCCAATGCCATTCGCTATACCCGCACAGGAACCATTCTAGTGGGCACACGTCGTAAATCATCGGATTGGTTAGCGATCTGGGTGTGCGATACCGGCCCGGGCATACTCGAACATCAGCAACAGATTATTTTTCAAGAGTTTCACCAGCTCGAGAACCGCGAAGCTAGTCAGGGGTTGGGATTAGGACTGACTATTGTGGAGCGCATCAGCCAACTGCTCGACCATGAAATTGGTTTGGCATCGGCTGTAAACAAAGGCACGGTATTTACCGTTACCCTGCCCCGGGCTGTGCGGGCACTTCAGCGCAACGCGATTGCTCCCCAAGAACAGAGTGTTACGTCACAAGCAACCTGGTTACAGGGACAGCATATTCTGCTGCTGGAAAACGACGAGCAAATTACCGAGGCCATGCAGGAACTCCTCGGTGACTGGGGCGCTGAGGTAATCTGTGCTCCTTCATTGTCTTCGGCGCAGGCAGTGTGCCCCGCACCGCCAGACATTATGCTGGTTGACTATCATCTGGATTTTGGCGAGAAAGGCACCGATGCTGCAAAGTCATTGAAAAGCTTCTGGCAACAGAATGTTCCAGGGATTTTAGTAACGGCAAACCGCGACGATGGCGTTCGTGATGAAGCCGCCGCAGCCGGCTTGCGATACCTTCCGAAGCCGGTAAAACCTCCCGCGCTGAAACGTTTGCTGAAAGAACTGCTAAGTGGCCGCTAATTCCAGTGTTTACACTTCTACCTTGTGCTCACCCTCGGTCTGATTTTCATTACTTAGCTTTTGGTACAGCCAGCCGATTCCCACCAGACTGAAGCCCAGACCAATGAATGAAATAGCACGATACAGCCCTTCTAGCTGTGCCGTATCAAAAATAAATACTTTAAGAATGATTACTGCCAAAAGACCGAATCCCACATTACGCAATGTGATTAACTGGCGGTGTTGACCGCCGAAGATAACTGCTACCGCGATGAGCAGCCACACGATTGAATACGTGTAAAGTTCTGCCTGTGGCATATTGTGACTGATGACAATATTCCCGGGATGGAATGCGCCACGGATCACGCCGTTAATATAGAAAAACAACAGCACGCCTCCCACAACACACGCCCCTTTTGTAATTTGCGTAGGTAATAATCTAGCCATCCCCATCCCAATAAGCACCAGCGCCGGTAGTAGCCACAACACAATCAGCCAGTTCAGAAACACACCATCGCCGGTGGCAATGGGTACAAAAAACGGGTTGTTATATCCAGATAACCCGACATGAAGTACTGCGGCAGCGGCAACGAGTAATGCGGCGTAACAGTGATAAATCCGAGACAAACTTTGCGCAAACCTAGCCCGCCACAAATAAACCGCAGACAAAATCAGCCAGTTACAGGCAAGGAGTGCACTTTCAGTGAAGGTCAGATCGGTAAAATCAGGATAATGCCCTACCAGCAAATAACTGGTTTCTGTGGTAAAGAACAGCGCGGTGAGATGCAATATGCCGCCATCCAGCCATTTCCGCAGACTGGTGGATGATTGATAAAAGCGACTTATCCCGAACAGTGCCACTACCATAGGAAGAATGATCAAGGTCCAGCGCACATCAATAACCGTTTCACCGGAGTACGTATCCAGCCAGGGTGCCATAGTTAGTCGTACGCTAACCGCAGTAAGCGCCACTTTATACACCCAGTCGGGCAACGAAACGCGGGCTTTCCAGCTCAGATAGCTCATGACTCCAATCTGAATTGCCAGCGCTAATGTAAGCGTGCCCGCATTCAGCAACATGGTCAGGCAAAGCGTAATGCAGGCATTGCTGAGTAAAGTGAGTGTAAGCTTTAGCAACGGAGCACTAATGCGCATGGAAACCAGCGCCGCACCAATAGCCAGCAACGTTAACTCTGCCGCCCACACGGGGTAGAGCACGACCGCAGCCTCGTCGGGTGCAAGGGCATAGCTAACGGCATACAGACTAACAGGCGCAATCACGAGCAACATCAAATAAGCCGGTCTCTGCCACTTTTTCAGCATAAACGCGCTGTACCACAGCATTGCCAGCGCGGCACTCTGAGCAAACAGGTAATTATGCGTGAATGGAAACAGGCTGTCCGAATAGTCGCCGGGGGAAGGCATGCGTACGAAGATAAACAATTGGAACAGTAGCCCCAAAAACGGCCAGGAGTCTAGCAGGCTGTTACGATTCGGCAGATAACATAGCACGACACCAATAATGAGTGCGCTCATGATCAGATAAACCGGTTCGCTGATGGTCGATAGGTAACCACACAACGCTATTAGCGGCAGAATGATCCCGGCCAGCTCTTTGCGCGGCATTAACAATGCTTTGACCGGTAATGTCTCGGTCATTACTTTATCTAAAGGCGAGAGCACTAACTCAGAAAGCGCGAACAGATAAATGGTAAAAAGAGTAAAAATAATAACGGCAGCAAAGTTGCTGGTATCAGCTTCCGCGCTGGCCCACAGCATCCATAATGTATGTGCCGCAAAGCTAAGCCACCATATCTTTCTCTGACGCACTGACTGTGCAATCCATGTAGCCGATGCCGACACTAACAAAATGTACGCATACAAGATAGCAATATTCGGCGAATCTGTACTCACCAACACGGGTACGATATAGGCGCCAATAACACCTATCCACGCCAATACCGGTCCAAAGCGTAGTGCCAGCCAGGTTGCAATAAGCGCGATTGCAGCGAGCAGAGCAAAACCTAATTCTGCACTGATAAAGTGGTAATAGTCGTAAGCCACCAGCACCATGGCAAAACAGGTGATTACCCCACCGCAGGCAATGGCTGCGCACACGTAAGGCGAATAGATGTGAAACTTCTCACGATAGCGGGATAAGTACTCCGCTGTGCCCACCAGTACAGTACCGAACAGGCCGCCTAATACGACGCGCAAACCCGGCGACAACAATCCGGCTTCAATAGAGTAGCGGGCAAGAAAAATACCGCCAATGGCCAGCACCAGACCACCCAACCAGAACAGGCCGTTTCCACGTAGAAATTGCTCAATGTCAAACCCGCTATCCCAGGGAGAGCTTTCTTTACTGTTCTCTGCTAATTTTTCCGACGGTAAAGATGGTGAAGACACGGAAGCAGGAACAGATACCGGGGCGGAAACAGGCGTTGGCGCGTTTGAAACTGTCTTCGGTGTAGTAGTTACCGGTGCATTTTCCTGCGGTTGCGATGTTGCAGTGGTACTGGGCTTTTCATCACCCGATCCTATTTTTTTATTCAGGCGGGTGATTTGGCCAGACTGTAAATTCACTAGATTTTTTAGCGTAGCAATCTCGCGGCGTAATTGGCGAATAGTGGAAAAATTCGCAAAAGACAGAAGTCCGCCAGCAAGCAGAAATAGAACAAATAACACTGCCAGGATCATGAGGCCATCCATGCCTACTCCTTATTGTTTGGGTGATGATTGCGCGGCAACGCGAAATATCAAAGTGCGTTAGGAATTATGACGTGTCGGGAACGCCTTTACCCTTACATTTTCAGATGCTCCAGTTTTCGCATTTAAAATATCAGCATAATACCTGGCGAATGGCATCGCTGTGAGGCCATGAGCGAACACAGACAATATGACACTGGCAAACACAATCTGTACGACGACATTTGCTATACCAATGTCGCTCTGCTCCAGCAAAAGTAAAACATAAAGAATTGATGCTAACCCGCGAGGCCCAAACCACCCTATGAAAATAATTGTCGCAGGCCGCAGTCCTGCACCAATTAACGATATGGCCACCGGCAACATTCTCAGAACAGTTAAAGATAGTACAGCATAGAGCCAAATCCGCCAGTTCAATATGCCACTGGTAAAGGCATCGGGCAATAATATCGCCCCAAACAGCAAAAAGACGACCAGACTTAGTAGTTGTCCTTCAGCCTCACCAAACCGGGCAGCCTCCTTTACAATGTGTTTAGCTCGAGTTGCCACCATTAAACCTGCGGTGAAGGCAGCCAAAAAACCATTCCCTCCAACAGCACCGGCTCCCGCGTAAGCCGCTAATGCCAACCCAAGGACGATAATTTGAGAGAATGCCTCATCCATCCACTTATTTTCTTTCGCTTTTTCTGCTGCTATAGCGCCAGCCATGCCAATTAGGCCGCCAACTAGAGGGCCCAAAATTACCTGTTCAGCCACAAATATCAACCACTCAGCAGCACCCTTCATTTCTTCAGAACCCAGCACGAAAGATGCGACTATCAGGAGTGCCGGATAAGCGAGGCCATCATTAAGCCCGCTTTCTACATTTAAAGCCTGCCTGACCCGCTGTGGCACAGCTTGATTCGAAACCACCGCTTGTCCAAGTGCCGCATCCGTTGGCGCTAGCGCAATTCCAAGCAAGAGTGACGCGCCGAAGCCAAGTGCTGGAAAAAGTCCCCAAGCAACGAGCGCACCTGCAAACATACATAAAGGCAGACCTATAGTGAGCAAACGGATAGGAATTCTGTGCTCCTTTGTCAGCGCGGTTACGTTTATCCGAGATGCATCGCAGAACAGGGTGACTACCAAGGTAACTTCGGCCAAAATATTTATCGCTTCGTTTTTTATCGAGAGATTGACTAGATCCAAGCCAGCGGCACCAATAAGCAACCCAAACCCTGTGAAAACAATGGGCCCGGTTATCGAACGATTGTCTGCTTGTCCAGAGACCAGTGCAAAAAGAATAACGCCAACAGCGACAATGAAAATGTCGGTATCTATCATAAAATAAGTTCTTCGTTATGGATGTACACTATCGCTGCAAACAAGCGAAACGCTGTAGTGCTTGAAAAAGTTGAAGCGTGATGAGTTTTGATTTAATCAATAAATGCAGTTACGGATAAACATGTACAACAGTTTACTCATTTTGCATCAACTGATTAAACAACACGCCCGCCTTGGTGCGATTTATCACACCTAGCTTGCGCAATACCGCCGAAACATGCTGTTTTACTGTCGATTCAGAGATATCCAGCTCGTAGGCAATTTGCTTATTAAGCAGTCCATCAGCAATCATTTTCAGTACTTTGAACTGGTGAGGTGTGAGTTGTGCCAGGCCTCTTGTAAACTGGTTATCAGATGTTGGCACGTTGGTGACAAGCGTATCGTTCCAGCCGGAGGGCAGCCATTGCTCGCCTTCGAGAACGAGTTCAACGGCTTTGGCAATCAATGGTAGTGGCGTAGATTTGGGAATGTAACCGCTGGCGCCTAGTGTGACCGAGCGTTCAATTAACACCGGCGACTCTTCTGCCGACACCACAACCACTAATACGTCAGGGTGGCGAGAGCGCAGTTCGGCCAAACCGGTTAGGCCCGCGTTACCTGGCATATTAATGTCGAGAAAAACCAAATCGATGTCGCTGTCCTTCTCAAGATGGGCAACAGCTTCATCAAGCGTTGCCACCTCGCTGATTTTTCCCTTTACGATATCATTCATGGCCTGGCGCATGGCGGCGCGGAACAAAGGATGATCATCGGCAATCAGTACATTGGCTTGCATAGTGTCAAACATTTGTGAAATCCATGTTACTGTGACCCAGAACGCAGAAGGAATCAAGCGATGAAATGAAAAACGGGCGACACTATGCCGCCCGTTTGCCTAAAGCGCTTTAACCCAAATCAAAAACGATAACCCACCGTCAAGTGTACAGTACGCGGGTCGCCATAATAGCCGGCCAGCGTAGTATCGTTACCCAGACCAACGCCGTAAGAACCATCGTCGTTGCGGGTAACAAAGTCATAACCCCCCACCAAATATTCTTCATCGGTGAGGTTCTTCACGTGCAGGCCGGCATACCAGTCACCTTCCATGCTTTCCCAGGTCACGCTGGCGTTCACCATGCCGTAGGCATCCTGCTTAATCAGATCACTGGCTTCAAATAACAGGTAATCGTCACGGTAGTAATAGTTGGCGTTAAATACAAAATCCCCCATGTCGGTCTGTATAAAATACTTAGCAGCAATATTCAGCGTATTTTCCGGCGTGCTTGCCAGGCCAATCAGTGGAGGCACGGCATTGTTTTCTTTAATTTCAAAATCAATGAAACCGTAGGCCACGTCAAAACTCAGGTTCTCAGTAGCAACGTAGGTCATTTCCAGTTCTGCGCCTGTTGCCGATGTTTCTGCGGCATTACGCAGACGCTGTAGCAGCGCCGTTGGATCATCAGAGTTACCTTCAATACCAATGTACTGGCGATCTTTGTGGTCATAGGAGAACAATGTGAGGTTAAAGCGCAGTTGGTCGGTCAGGTCACTTTTCATGCCCAGTTCGAAGGAATCCACCACTTCTGGATCGACGCCGGGCTCATTAAAGGTAGCACGAGGGTTAAAAGTACCTGATTTAAAGCCCTGAGAGTAACTGGCGAAAAACATCATGTCTGGCGACCATTGATATTCCACACCCACGCGAGGGGTGAAACGTGACCAGCTATCAACGGCAGGAGCATCGGGTACACCATCGCCGTCCGTGTCGGTGCCCAGCACCTGCGGCATAGACACGCCATCAGGGCGCACATAGCCATCGTACCAGCCACTTTCGGGATACAAATTATACAGTACTGTTCCATTGAAAACGGTTGCTTGTTTCTCTTCATCGGTAAAACGAGCGCCCAAAGAAACAGACAGTTTCTCTGTAATGTCATAGTTTAGCTGGCCATAAGCGGCAGTACTTTCACTGTTATTACAGCCAGACACTTCACGAGTAAAGCCAGTGGTGCCTTCCGGGAAGATCCCCAGCGCTGCGTAGTCACGACCCAGTACGCCTAGTACAGCATCGAATACGCCGCATGATTCGCCGTCGTAATAGTACAGGCCCCCTACCAGACTGAAGTGACTACCGGCATAATTGAACTGCAATTCATGGGTATCATTTTCATCTTCATAAATAGCCGGTACATCAAAGATATCCAATGCCGTATTATCGAAATCGATATTGGTTGGAGAATAACTTTCACGATGAGAACCGATGTATTTTAACTCCAGCGCATCACTGACATCGTAGCGCGCCATCCAGCTATAGCCTTCCAACTCAACCAAATTCCACGTTGGCATACTGGTATATGAGTCGTACACAGAATCTGGCACTGGCGCATCGGTACGTTGACTATCGATAAGGCGATAGCCGCCCTTGGCGTTAGATTTGTCTTCGGTTTTATCCCAACCAAAGCGCAGGAATAAATCGTCGGTGGGCTCAATTTCCAACGTCAGTCGGGCTGCCCATAAATCTTTGTTGTAGTTTTCACGATCTTGTCCGTCTAACGCACTTTGCAGGAACTCACCATAACCATCGCGGTTTAGATTCGCGTACCCAAACCCAAGGTACACTTTGTCTTCCATGATGGGATACTGACCCATCACCTTCACGTCTTTACGGCTGTAGTTGCCTACTGTGCCTTCTACTGTTAGTTCGGGCGATCCGGACATTTGTTTGGTGACATACTTCACTGCACCACCAATGGTGTTTTTGCCATAAAGCGTACCTTGTGGGCCGCGAAGTACTTCGATGCGCTGCACATCCAGTAAATCCAGCACGGCACCTTGCGGCCGGGCAATGTACATATCATCTACGTAAATTCCGACGCCAGGCTCATAACCCCACAGCGGATCTTGCTGCCCCATACCACGAATAAACGCAGTTAACGTCGAATTAGTCCCCCGACTAGTTTGCAATGTGGTATTGGGCGAAAACTGTTGAATTTCAGTTAAAACGCTAATGCCCTTTTCCGCTAACTCAACCGCACCAACGGAAGTAATTGCGACCGGGGTTTCTTGTAAAGATTCCACCGTTTTACGGGCTGTGACTTCGATGCGCTCGAGCTTGCCGCGGCTTGCGTCTTCAGTATCCTGAGCCAGCGCACTTTGGCTGCTTAGACAAGCGGTGGTGACGGCAACGGCGCAGAGGGTTCTGGCAAAGGTGTAGGGGTTGTGTGTCGTGTTCATGTCATGTCCCTTTTGATTGTTATCTGTTATCAATTCAGTGTCTGAAGCAGCGGTCTTTTTTAAGACTATGTTAATTTTTTGTTTTTGTGAGTAGTACCATCGTACTATGGGCAACACGCTGTTTTACCGACACAATTTAAAACAGTTCCTGAAGCAACTGCGGTCACAGATTGTTTTAAAGGAATCTTCAAATGATAAGTATGATTGGACTCACAGGCGGGCTAGCCCTGCTTATTGTGCTCACCATTCGTGGTATGAATTTATTCATTGCGGCGCCGCTTTGCGCTGTGATTGTTGCCCTCACCAGCGGTATCCCCCTTTTCAGTGGCGAAGAAAATTTCGTTAGCCTGTACATGAGTGGATTTTCAGGTTTTATCGCTGCCTGGTTTTTTATGTTCTTGCTCGGGGCTATTTTCGGAAAGTTCATGGAAGACACCGGTGCAGCAGACTCGGTAGCGCGCTGGATTGTAAACAAACTCGGTTTTAAACACGCCGTGTTGGCAATTGTGCTTGCCTGCGCCATTCTGACATACGGCGGCGTGAGCCTGTTCGTGGTGGCTTTCTCGGTGTACCCCATGGCATTGAGCCTATTCAAAGATGCCAACCTGCCCCGCCGCTTTATTCCCGCAACATTGGCATTTGGCTCGGTGACCTTCACTATGACGTCCGCCGGTTCACCAGAGATCCAGAACTGGATCCCGATTAAATACCTTGGCACCACACCTTTTGCAGCCTGGGAAGTCAGTTTGTTAGTGGCTATTTTTATGGCCACCTTTGGTTACTGGTGGCTTAAACGCATGATTAAAAAAGCCATTGCCAACGGCGAACGTTTCGAAGAGCGACCAGAAGATCCCAAGATCGAAGCGCGTGACTACCCGAATCCGATTACCGGCGTGCTCCCCCTGTTTGTGGTACTCGGCCTCTCTTTCCTATTGCACGATTCGTTGGCGCAATTAGCATTAATTGTGGCCTTAACCGGTGGCGTATTAACCCTGATGGTGCTCAACTTTAACTACTTCCACAACCTCGGGCGCGCAGTGAATGAAGGCACTACAGGCGCACTGGTTGCTATTGGTAATACAGCTGCAGTGGTAGGTTTTGGCGCTATTGCGAAAAACACCGAAGCCTTTCAGCAAACGGTTGAGATTATGACGCAGATCCCCGGCAACGAACTTATCGGCGCGGCGATTGCGGTAAGTGTTATGGCGGGCCTTACCGGCTCTGCTTCAGGTGGACAGGTCATTGTGCTGCCCCTCGTGGCGCCTCACTATATTGATCAAGGCGTGCAGCCCGAGCAATTACATCGTATTGTGTCTATCTCATCCGGCGCGCTGGATTCCCTGCCCCACAATGGTTACGTGGTGACGACCATACGCGCCATCTGCCGGGAAACGCATAAAGCGGCTTACGGCCCAATGGCGGCGCTCACTGTGGTGGTGCCGGTAATTGGTCTCGCTATCGCGATTACCATTTTCAGCATTTTTTGAGGCAATTATGACGAAACCGACTCTTAATCTTCATCTGGTGCTGGTATGGTCAATGGCAGTGCTAGCCTCGTTGTCGCAGACAGCCTGTGCAGCCACGCCTTCATCTCCAGAAAAGGTCACACTAATGACTGAAAAACAGGTATTTACCACGACTAACTTTAAAACCTACGGCGGAAAAACCATTCCGGAAGTAAATGTAGGTTGGGAAAGCTATGGTGAACTCAATGCGGCCAAAGATAACGTCATTCTGATCACCCATTATTTCTCTGGTAATTCTCACGCTGCCGGTCGGTACTCTGTCGATGACGCTGAACCTGGCTATTGGGATGCTATCATCGGGCCAGGTAAAGCCATTGATACCAACAAGTATTTTGTGATCAGTGTGGACTCACTGGTGAATATTTCGGCCTACGATCCGAACGTTGTCACCACTGGCCCCGCTTCTATTAATCCCGAAACAGGCAAACCCTATGGGCTGACTTTTCCCGTCGTGACTATCCGCGATTTTGTTAACGTGCAGAAGTTGGTGCTGGAAAGCTTAGGCATTTCCAAACTGCATGCCGTAGTTGGCCCTTCGATGGGTTCAATGCAAGCACAAGATTGGGCGGCGACGTACCCGGAATGGGTGCCGCGTATGGTGGCTGTTATTCCCGCAGCCCAGGCCGACGCTTGGACGGCCGCGGCATTAGAACAATGGGCCATACCTATTCGTTTGGATAAAAACTGGAATAACGGTGATTACACTCGCGAAGCGCCACCGAAAGGCGGACTGGTAGCCGCATTAATGAGTATTACCCTCCAAGCGCTGCACCCGGATTTCTTTAATCAGACCGGTCAGGCACTAGGCTATACGCCGCAAGAGCAAACGCCGCTGAACGATATCCACACCACCCATTCCATAGTGAACTGGTTGCGCGGTCGCGCCGAGGAGCGCGCCGACTTGATGGATGCCAATCACCTGCTTTATTTGGTTCGGGCAAACCAGTTGTTTGTTACCGGGTATGCGGGTTCTTTAGAGGCCGGCTTGAAAAACGTGAAAGCCAAAACCCTGTACCTTCCTGCGAAAACCGACTTGCTGTTGATGCCGTATATGGCTGAAAAGCCATACAGCATTCTTAAATCTCAGGGCAAAAATACACAAATTGACTATCTGGAAGGCGCACTGGGACACCTGGAAGGTGTGGCTGATATCAGCCAAAAAGCTGACCTGCTGCGGGCCTTTTTAAATGATGAGCCCCAATAACCTGAAATATCTAAAACCAAACACCCAATTAATAAAACGGAAGCCAACTATGCACGGACTGAAAATAAAAGCCTCTACCGCCCTTCTTACCGCCGCATTCAGTGCAACAGTCGCTGCACAGGTACCGCCATTGCAGCTGGATGTAGAACATATCACTGTGTCGGGCTTATCATCTGGCGGTTATATGGCTAACCAGATGCATATTGCGTATAGCGATTGGATCATTGGCGCCGGTATTCTTGCAGCAGGCCCTTACTACTGTGCTCAGGGCGACATCACGGTAGCACTTAGCCAATGCGTGGACAAAAGTGAACCGGCCATCGATACTGAAGCGCTTAACGACAAAGTGAAGACGTTGGCTGCCAATAAGAAAATCGCTGAATTGTCCAACCTGCAGAACGATAAGGTATGGCTGTTTCATGGCACCCGTGACGTAAGAGTGAACAAATCGGTTAGCGATGCACTTACCGCACAATATCAGGCATTGATGCCATCTGAACAAATAAAGTACATTGATAATAAACCGATCGCCCATTTATTCCCTACAAAGGATCGTGGCGGTCAGTGCATGTCATCATCCTCTCCTTTCATCGGCAATTGCGATTACGATGCCGCCGGCGAAATGCTCAACCACTTGATTGATGATTTAAAACCCGCCAGTGATTCCCTCACCGGCAAGGTAGTCAGCTTTAACCAGCAGAAACTCGGTGGTAAGAGCGCTGCCACGCTGGCAGAAAAAGGCTATGCTTATATTCCTGCCAGTTGCGCTGAAGGTGAAGACTGTCAGGTACACGTGAGCTTCCACGGCTGTAACCAATTCGCTGACACTGTGGGCATGGCTTATGTAGAACAAACCGGAATGAATCAGTGGGCAGACAGCAACAACATGGTGGTTGTTTACCCGCAGACGACGTCGTCTCTAGTTATGCCGTTGAATCCTCAGGGATGCTGGGACTGGTGGGGTTACACCGGTGAAGATTACGCCACACGCAGCGGAAAGCAGATCACTGCCGTTCGCAACATCGTTTTGGGATTATCATCTAAGTAAGGATTTATCATGGCTTTAAACATTTTTATCACCGGTGGTGCCAGTGGCATTGGCTACGGTATTGCCGAATCCCTTGCCTCCGAGGGTCATCATTTAATTATCGCCGACATTGACCTGGACGCCGCAGAGTCAGCCTCACAGAAGTTAAAAGATGAAGGCCATAGTGCCCAAGCCATCGAAGTCAACGTGTGTGATGCCAAGCAGGTTGCTGCATTGCCGGAAAAGCTCGGCGACGTAAAAGTCGACGTATTGATTAACAACGCCGGCATTCAGCACGTATCCAAAATTGAAGACTTTCCACCCGAGAAGTGGCAGCAGTTAATTAATATCATGTTGGTTGGCCCGGCCCTGCTCACTCAAGCGTTTCTGCCTGGCATGCGCGAAAAAGACTTTGGCCGCATCATTAATATAGGCTCTATTCATTCGCTGGTCGCTTCGCCGTTTAAGTCGGCTTATGTAGCAGCAAAACATGGTTTGTTGGGTTTCGCGAAAACGATTGCCCTTGAAACCGGCGACTGTAATGTCACTATCAACACCGTTTGCCCGGCTTACGTGAAAACCCCGTTGGTTGAAAAGCAAATTGCCGACCAAGCGCGAGAAAACGGCATTAGCGAAGAAGAAGTTATCAATGAAATCATGCTGAAGCCGATGCCGAAAAAAGCCTTCATCACGTTTGAAGAGCTCGGTGCTACCACCAAATTTTTGATGAGCGATGGTGCCCGCAACATTACCGGTCAGACCATGGTGCTAGACGGCGGCTGGGTTGCGCGCTAACCCTTTCTTTTTTCATAAAACTTGTGCTAATGTCCGAAAAAATGTAGCGGCAAGCGGGCATTAGCCAGAATATGACTTATCAAACGGTAGCGTTGATCGGAAAACCCGATCATCGTGGCATCCAGGATACTCTCCAACAGCTCATTACCTATTTGCGGAAACGTGAATGTCGGGTTTTGGTTGAAGAGTCCATCAAATGCGATCTTGAAACCAATGAGTCCGAGCGGGCGAACCTGGTCACCATTGGCAAAGAAGCCGACCTCGCCGTGGTAATAGGTGGTGACGGCAGTATGCTGGGCGCCGCCCGTGTGCTCTCCCGTTTCGATATTCATGTTGTGGGCGTAAATCGCGGTAATCTTGGCTTCCTAACCGACATACACCCCGATCAGATTGAACAACAGCTGGATATAATTTTTTCCGGTGAAACCGTGGTCGAAGAGCGTTTTCTGCTGGAAGTGTGCGTGTACCGCCATGAAAAACTGCGCAGTAATAATGCCGCGATGAATGAAGTGGTGCTCCACCATGGCAAAGTGGCGCACATGATGGAATTTGAGATTTACATTGATGGCCAGTTTGTATTCAGTCAGCGTTCCGATGGATTAATTGTGGCCACGCCAACAGGCTCAACGGCTTATTCTCTCTCTGCCGGTGGCCCGATTATTGTGCCTCATCTCGATGCGCTTACGCTGGTGCCGATGTTTCCGCATACCCTGAGCAGCCGGCCAATCGTCGTGGACTCTAAAAGTATCGTTTCTATGCGCGTTTCTAAAGTGAACAGCGACAGTTTACAGGTGAGCTGTGACAGTCACATTGTACTGCCAGTGTTGCCCGGCGATGAAATACGCGTGCATAAAAGTAAAGATACGTTAAAACTGGTCCACCCGAAGGGTTACAGCTATTTCAATGTGCTGCGAAACAAACTTGGATGGGGCAGTAAACTTTATTAATATTCGCTGCGGGTTTAAACATGAAATTTGTTTAATAATTAAGCCCGTCGTTGCTGTCCCCCTTCCAGCAAAATAAGGCAACCTTCCCTAAGCACTCACACCTTAATTAATTTTTAATTAAAAATCATAAGCTTAGCCAACAAATTATACTTAAGCCTAAATTTTGTAAATGAAATAGCTGAAGTATTCCTGTTTCGTACGACTATATTATTCATTTCATCACAAACGTTAAACATCGTTCATTAACCCTCAAATCGATTCACTCCGTAGGCAACACATACCCTATATTCGGAGCCAGCGATGTTTTCGCTCATCAAAATTGCCCTGAGTCGCCCTTATACCTTTATTGTCATGGCACTCATTCTTCTTATTCTCGGTGTGCTTTCCATTTTCAGAACGCCTGTAGACATTTTTCCCGAAGTGGAAATTCCGGTTGTTGCAGTAGCTTGGGATTATAAAGGCCTGCAACCTGATGAAATGGCAGGCCGCATAATGACCCCCTTCGAAAGGGCACTCACAGCGACTGTTAATGATATAGAACGCATTGAATCGAATTCTTACAACGGCTACGGCATAGTAAAAATTTTCTTTTACCCCACCGCTGATATAAATCTTGCAAACGCGCAGGTCACCAGTGTCGCCCAGTCAAAACTTTCCGATATGCCGGATGGTACCAAGCCTCCACTTATCCTGAATTACACTGCTACCACAGTCCCGGTTATTCAGCTCGCGTTAAGTGGTGAAGGCCTTTCAGAACAACAGTTGTCAGACCTTGCGAAAACCCGCCTGCGTTCGCAGTTAGTGACCGTTCAGGGTGCGGCCATTCCCTACCCTTTCGGAGGCAAGGTAAGACAAATTCAGATTGATCTTGACCCTCAGGCGCTTCAGGCCCGGCAGCTTACCGGCCAGGATGTTGCAAACGCACTGGCTGAGCAAAATCTGGTGATCCCGGCTGGTACACAGAAAATTGGCGAAACAGAATACATTATTGACTTGAATAACTCACCGGAAGCCGTGGAGGACTTTTCAGATATTCCCATCACGAAAGAGGATAATACCGTCGTCTATTTACGTGATGTCGCCACGGTGCGGGACGGCAGTGCTGTACAAACCAATATTGTGAATGTAGATGGCAAGCGTTCGGTATTACTGAGTGTATATAAGCGCGGAAGTACTTCTACACTCGCGCTGGTTGAAGGTATTAAGGCTAAAATAGAAGAAATTCGGCCTCAGTTGCCTGACGGCCTCGAGGTAAAATACCTTGCTGACCAGTCAGGATTTGTTCGCGGTGCAGTGAATGGCGTGGTTACAGGCGGGGTAATCGCTGCCTGCCTGACCGGCCTTATGATTCTGTTGTTTCTCGGCAGCTGGCGTCCCACGCTGATTGTTGCCACCACCATCCCGCTTTCAATACTCGGCGCGGTGTTCGGTCTCTCTTTGCTTGGTAATTCAATGAATATCATGACATTGGGTGGGCTGGCGCTGGCGGTCGGTATTCTTGTCGACCTGGCCACGGTAACCATCGAAAATATTGATGTGCAGCTTAAGAAAGGAGTAGCCGTTAAGGAAGCAATCAGCACTGGCAGTAAGCAGATTATTGTACCAACCTTTGTGTCGTTACTATGTATCTGCGTTGTTTTCATTCCTATGTATTTACTAGAAGGTTTGCCCAGATATCTGTTCGTTCCCCTTGCTCAGGCAGTGATCCTGGCCATGCTGTTTGCTTTTTTGCTTGCGTTTACTCTGGTACCGACCATGGCGAGCCTGCTACTTAAAAGACAGGAAACAAACAACGCATCGGATGGCAAATCTCAAAAGCAATCAAAAGGGTTTCTGGGCAAACTTCAGTCACGATTTGAAAGTGGTTTCGAAAAGCTTAAAAACGGTTATCAATCACTCCTTACTCGCTGTCTGGAGAAAATACGATTATTTGTAATTGGTTTCTCTGTACTGGTTTTACTCTCTTTCGGACTGCTCCCTTTCGTGGGACAAGACTTTTTCCCGAAGGTGGATGGTGGGCAAATTCTCTTGCATGCCAGATTACCGGCAGGTACCCGGGTGGAAGAAACCGCGGCACGTTTTGCCGAAATAGAGGATGCTGTGCGCAACATTGTGCCAGCTAAGGAGCTAGATGTCGCAGTGCAGAACCTTGGTACTTATGATTCAAGCATCAATAATATTTATAGTAACAATGGCACTATCGGTACCCAGGATGGTGATCTGCAGATTGCTCTGGCTGAAGGCCATGCGCCAAGCGCTGAATACGTCAAAGAACTGAGAGCTACCCTGCCATCGCTGTTTCCAGATGTTACCTTCTCATTTCTGCCCGGTGATATTGTCAGTCAGATCCTGAATTTTGGCTCACCGGCTCCGGTGAATATCCAGATAAGCGGCTACGACATTGATAAAAACTTTGCCTATGCCAACACCCTACTGCCACAAATTCGTCGTATCCCGGGACTAAACGATGTGCGCGTTCAGCAAACACCCAACGCGCCTTCGATAAAAGTAAACGTAGACCGCACCCAGGCACTGTTTACCAACGTGACGCAACAGGATATTACCAACTCTATGGTGGTCAACCTGGCCGGTTCGTCGCAGGTTGCACCGTCTTTCTGGCTGGAGCCATCCAGCGGTAATACCTACCCTATTGTGTTACAGACGCCGCAGTACCGCCTTGATTCACTGACCGATTTAAAAAATTTGCCGGTGGATGCAGAAAATAGTGAAGACTCCCTGGTACTTGGTGGACTCGCACAGTTCAAACGCGCCCCCACAAACGGCGTGGTGACGAAAACCAACATACAACCAGTAATTCAGATATATGCCGCTGTTGCGGAACGGGATCTGGGTTCAGTTGTTAAAGATATTAATGAAATTCTTGATAAACAGAAAAAGCAACTGCCGAAAGGCTCATCAGTGACGCTGAGCGGACAGGCAGAGACCATGACTCAGGCATATACCGGCTTGTTTGCTGGCCTCGCCGGGGCTATCGTGCTGGTTTATCTGCTCATCGTCATAAATTTTCAGTCGTGGCGTGATCCGCTGGTTATCATTGGCGCTCTTCCCGCGGCGCTTGCCGGTATAGTCTGGATGTTGTTCCTTTCCGGCACGACCTTCAGCGTACCCGCCCTCACTGGTGCGATCATGTGTATGGGCATTGCCACATCCAACAGCGTGCTGGTTATCAGCTTTGCCCGTGAATTACTGGAAGAGCACGGTGATCCGCTGAAAGCTGCCATAGAGGCCGGTGTTTCCCGTCTGCGCCCGGTTATCATGACGGCGACCGCAACCGTTATCGGCATGTTACCTATGGCACTCGCACTGGGTCAGGGTGGCGAGCAAAACGCGCCACTTGGTCGTGCAGTTATCGGCGGCCTGCTGGTCGCCACTATTGCAACACTCTTTTTTGTGCCGGCTTTGTTCAGCATTGCTCACAGAAACACTGAGAAATCATCACAACCGCAGTCTCAAGGAGAAGACTCATGAAAACTTATCCATTAGGTATGATTAGCATCCGCCTGATTGCAGTGTCTGTTGTTATTATTGCTGTAATCCTCGCAGGCGGTGGATTTTTTGTTAAGGCCCGTCAGCAGGAAAAACTGGCTGAGCGAACTGAGCAGCTTGCTGTTCTTCCGGTCAAGGTAACAAAACCGGAAAAACAGGAAAATATGGAACAAATCCGCCTTCCGGGACGGTTGGAAGCATTCAAAACCGCCTCCATTTACGCGAGGGTAGACGGCTATGTCGCTAACTGGTTAGTAGACATTGGCGATAAGGTAGAAAAAGGCGATGTACTGGCAGAACTCGACACGCCGGATATTGACCAGGAACTGTCCAGAGCTGAAGCAAACCTGAATGTGGCAGAAGCCGATGCTGCGCTGGCGAAAACGACGGCCCAACGATGGCAGGAATTGGTGAAATCTAACGCTGTTTCAGTACAGGAAGCCGATCAGAAAACCAGTGAGTACAATGCTCTGGCTGCCACTGTAGAATCAAGCCGTGCGTCGTTAAACTATCTTAAAGTGCAGCAGCAATACGCAAATATAAAAGCACCGTTCAGCGGCGTAGTTACCGCCAGAAATATTGATGTCGGCGATTTAATCACTGCTGGTAACAGCGGTGGTGAATGGTTATACGAAATTTCGCAAACCGATAAAATCCGGGTTTATGTTCGTGTGCCGCAAAGTTATCTCGATCAGGTTTCAGTAGGATCCCGGGCAACTATCTCAGTTCCTGGCACCTCTCAGGAAGTAAAGTCAGCGGTCACCGCCTACTCAGGTATGGTGGAAAAAGAAAGTGGTACAGCCCTTATGCAGATCCTGGTTGATAATGATGACAGCAAACTGGCTCCCGGCAGCTTTGCATCTGTTGCACTGGACACTACACAACCTGACGGCACGTATACCCTGCCCTCCAATACGCTCATTTTTGACGCGGACGGTCTGGCGGTGGCAACCGTTTCTGATGATAATAAAATCGTCAGAATGCCCGTTCAGCTAGCGCGTGATTTGGGTACCATGATCGAAATAAAATCGGGTTTGTCCGGCAATGAGCGCGTGATTACCAGTCCACCTGATGGTATCCAGGCCGGTACTGAAGTGCGTATCCAGAAAGACAAAAAGAAAGACGATAAAAAAAATGATAAAAAGAACGCCTGAATTTCAGGCTTCTTTACTACTGACTTTTATCTGCTCTGCGGTTTCCGATATCATAGGCCGTTTTACTGAAGGCTTCTAAAAATGGCTAAGCACAAACCGGTAATTGAAATGCTGACCTGCGGCATTCACACTAAGTGGGATGCCGACGACAAAGCGCTTCCTAAAATTAAAACCTTCACACAGAGCGTACCTCTCGAACTGGATATTGAGTTCGGTTTCATCGTTAATATCAAAAAGGCCAAGAACCAGAAAGTCCGCTTTTGTATTTATCATCCCGATATTCCGGATAAACACGGTGAGCCCATGCCTCCCTTCAACGGCGAAGAGTACATTCGTTCTAACGACTGGGATTTCTATCTTGGCGACACATTATGGGAGCCACTGGAAAATAAAGTGGGAGACTGGCGCATGACACTGGAACTGGATGGCAAGATCATTGCTGATAAAACCTTCACCGTAGAAGAAGATTTACCCTACGACGGTGCGCAATTCTGGATGCGCGGGAAACCTAAGTTAAAGCGCTAAAGTACGGCGCTGCTGTGTTACGCAGTTGGCATCAAGAGATTATTGTAAGCGATGAGAACTGAAAGTGATTTAGAAGCCATAATAACGAAATGAAATGCTACCGGTAGCATGATAATCTAATAAAATATCAATGCAGCATCAAAAGAGGTAATCAATGACATTCAAACGGGACGAGCAGCAAGGCAATATTTGGCTTTCCACCAACCACGTTAACGGTGATTTTACCGATTTTGGTATTCAGCCTCACATCCTGCCATCTGAAGCCGCCGTGGGAGAAGCCATGTTAGAAGAATTGCTTGCCACCGCTTCTCAAAAAACCGGAGAAATAAATATCGCGTTGCTTGGCGGCCGTGGTGCGCAAGCGTTTCACCGGTTACTCGGTGAAAAGGCGCGTACCCGTGAACTTGATCCTGTATTGTCGCGATTGAATGTGTTTACCCAAGATGCACTAGCACCGATGAGCATGGCGAATAGTCTGAGCTTTGTAAGAGATTTTGAGCGTATTCTGGGCGATGACTTCTTCGCCAAAATTAACAGTTTTACGCCCATGCAAACCGATGTAACCAATCTGGAAGCTGGCCTCACCGCTTACCTCGATAAACTCGAATCGTTAGGCGGACTGGATATTTTCTTTATTGGTCATGGTCCGGAAGACAACGCAGCCTCTCACCTCGCCTATATAAAGCCCGGCTCCGGTGCAAAAGCTGAACATATGGCTGGTCTTATTCCCATTTCCAGCAGCATTTTGGAACACCACATCAGCAAGTTTAAAGCCGGAGGCAGCAACATCAGTGAGGCCGATGAACAAGAGTGTCGCGCGGCTGGTTTTATCCTTACCCTGGGCCCCGCAGCAATTCTCTCGGCAAAAAAGGTTGTGCAATCAGTGGTCGATGCGTCTACTGCACCGGCCAAGATACAAACCTATGCTAATGTTATGAATTCACCACTCAGCACCGACATTGAAATGGCAAAACAACAGTTAGATGCAAATCCCGGCCTGTGGATTCGTCTGCATTCAAATAAAAAATCCTTTGTGCTGCAAGATGTTATGAGTGACGTTGTCGCATAACCACGAGGATTATTTTTCACCTTCACTAAACATCGGGCCGCAATCAGCGTATCTTAAACGCTGAATAGATTTGGAGATTGCTATGTGCGGCTTTATTCAACGAGAACCGAAATCCACGGGTTTGCAGGAAGTGTTATCTGAGGCAGGTTTAACTGAAACCTTGCCTCTTTTCGCTGCAGAAAATGAGAACGTGATTAACTTTTACCCGGCTTATGGAAAAGATCCTTCACGAAAAATCTCGAATCTCATCGTGAGTCCCCAAACAAGCATTGATGCGACCTGGTGGTTCGATGCCAAACCCTACGGTGACAGCCTGTTATTAGGCGACCGCACAACGTTCAACGCCAGAAACCTCGACAGTCCATTTTGGAAACATGCTATACAATCACGCCGCGCTATCGTTGCCGCTACGGCTGTGGGCGAGTCGAATCCGGTAGGTAAAGGCAAAGCGCATTACCTGATGAAAGCGCGGCGGGGGCTGCTCATCGGCGCCGTTTACCGTATTTTTGACAATGGCTGCGCTGTTTGTTCAGTGATCACCCGCCCGCCCCAGCCTGGGTTCAGCCAGTTCCACGAAAAGTCCATCCCGTGCTTTTTGCCAACAGATCCCCAGGTTATCGATGCCTGGCTAAGCGGCGAACAAAACGACCCTTTGGTAAATGAGATCCTTGCAAACCCGCGGCTTTACGATGATCTTTGTGTCACTCCAGTGAAAAGCTTCAAAAGTGCAGAGGCTAAAGGCCCTGACATCTGGTTACACGCTAGCGCTCCATAACCGATATAAACGGAATATCGCTTAGGAGCATATTGCTGCTGACATTTAAATTCGCTAGTAAATCAATTGGATAAGCAGCTATCCACTGGCGCTTTCCCACCCTCAATAAAAACTTCACTTTACACCGCCAAAATACTGTATATATTTACACATACTGTATAAACATACTGCGGTGAAAAAATGCTGGTCAATTTATCGATTAAAAACTTCGCTGTTGTAAAACAATTGTCCGTAAACTTTGAAGCGGGAATGACGGCCGTTACCGGTGAAACTGGTGCGGGTAAATCTATTGCGATAGATGCGCTCAGCCTTTGTTTAGGTGAGCGAGCAGATGCCGGTGCGGTGAGAAAAGAAGCCACCAAGGCTGAAATTGTCGCCCACTTCAATTTAAGTGGCCACAAAGCCGCACTCGCCTGGCTTGACGAGCAAGAGTTAGTCGATGACGAAGACGACAGTTGCTTCGTGCGTCGCGTTATTTCTCGTGAAGGCCGCTCTAAAGCGTTCATTAACGGTACACCAGTTTCACTTCAGCAATTAAAACAGTTTGGTCAGTACCTCATTGCTATTCATGGACAGAATACGCATTTACAGCTGCTTAAAGATGACTATCAGCGAAAACTTGTGGATCAGTATGCCGCACACCCAGCCTTATTAAACAGCGTTGCGGAACACTACCGTAGCTGGAAGAGTAAACAGGCAGAGCTAAAGGCGCTGGAAACACAGGCGCAGCAACGCGCAGACCGCCAGCAATTATTGGCTTATCAGGTTAAAGAACTGGATGAGTTTGCCATTGAAGAAGGCGAGTTTATCGAGCTTGAAACAGAGCATAAGCGTTTAAGCAATGGGCAAACGCTTTTGGAACAAGCTCAAACCAGTTTTTATAACCTGTATGAGAATGATGAAGGCAATGCGCTATCTATCATCCAAAACGGCCTGGATCGACTCAGTGAGTTGGAAGAGCATGACAGCGCACTTACCCCCATCATTGCGTTGCTCAACGATGCCTCAATTCAGGTGGAGGAAGCCGCTCGAGAATTGCGCGGCTATTGTGATGGTCTGGAAATAGATCCCTTACGCCTGCAACAAGTTGAATCTCGATACAGCAAAGCGATGGAACTGGCACGGAAACATGCAGTAATGCCAGAAGAACTGTTTTCACATCATCAAAACTTAGCGGCAGAATTTGCTGAACTGGAAGGTGATGAGAGTAGGTTGGAAGATCTACAACAAGAAGTTGTAGAAGCGAGAAACCAGTATATAAAAGCGTGTGAAGCCTTATCGGCCTCCCGGCAGAAGGCTGCAGCTAAGCTTGCCACCGCCATTGAAGGTCAAATCCGCCAGATGAATATGCAGCATGCATGTATGCAAATAGGCGTTGAATACGATGAGAACAAAACGCCCACAAGTCATGGGCTGGACGACGTAATCATTCGCGTTTCAACCAATGCTGGGCAGCCCGCCGATCAACTGGAAAAAGTGGTTTCCGGTGGTGAGCTTTCTCGAATTGGATTAGCGATACAAGTGCTCACCAGCGATAAAAACGCAACGCCAACAATGATATTTGACGAAGTAGATACCGGTATCAGCGGGCCGACGGCGGCGATTGTAGGCAGCCTGCTACGCAAACTCGGCAAAGTGAGTCAGGTAATGTGCGTAACACACTTACCTCAAGTTGCCGCGCAGGCCCATAATCAGTTGTTTGTTACCAAGTTCAGCGATGGCACAACCACAGAAACACAAATGTTGCCATTAACCCGTCAAAACCGTATTGATGAACTGGCAAGATTGCTCGCAGGCGATAAAGTGACAGATTCTGCCTTAGCAAATGCAAAAGAGCTGTTGGAAAGTGCCGAATCGAACTAATAAGCGGTTGATTGGTCATAGGTGATTGGGTAGCATGCTGACGCACATTATTTTGTGATAGCCTGCACCTGGGCATATCCTGTTAGGAAAATAATGTCCGTCACTATAATCAAAGCATAACTGGACACGCTAACGCATGAAGTTGTATCAAATCGCTATTTTGTTAACCGCTGTATTTTTCTCTACTGCCTGCTCAAACTGGATCTATCGTATTGATGTTCCGCAAGGCAACTTCCTTGATGAAAGAGATGTACAAAAGCTGCGTGTAGGCATGACCAAAGAGCAGGTTATTTATGTACTCGGGCATCCCGTAGTACAAGACTCATTTAATAAAAGCACCTGGTACTATGTCTATGATATGAAGCGTGGCATGGAAAAGCGCGGTGAAGATTTCCAGAAGCAACTTGTGCTTAGTTTCAACGACAACAAGCTAGCCACTGCCGAAGGTGACTTCGAACTGTCAGAAGACTTTAATACTCCGCTCGATCAATAAGCATTTTTAGTCCGGAACACTAATAAATAGTATTCCGGACTAACTCCCTCTTCCCTCCACTCCCACATACACTCCCAACCAATTGATTACAAAGTGGTTTTCTAGTTGGCCCCGTAATTGCTCTTATTGTTCTGTACGTTAAGATAATTTTACCGTTGCCTCAAAATAGGTCGCCACGGTGTATACCTCGAAAATGGAAGAATAAAATGCTAAACCGGAAATCCTCTTTACTTGCTGTTTCTCTTGTTGGCGCATTAGCCCTGTCAGGTTGTGTTATTAATGTCGGCGGCAATGGCGATTACCACGATGGTGGAGACGTTAGCAGTATTATGGGCTCTGTCACTATCGATCCTGGCCGTCATGCGGGTGATGTTTCTTCGGTAAACGGTGATGTACGGCTAAAAGAATTTGCTGTTGCTAACGATGTGAGTACAGTGAATGGCTCGATAGTGCTCGATAATAACGTTGCCGTTAACAGCGCAACAACGGTAAATGGCGATATTACAGCTGGAGAGAATTTGAATGCATTTGGCTCACTGGAAACGGTGAATGGCACAATCACCTTATCATCGGGCAGCATGGTAGAAGGCAATATTGAAACCGTGAATGGCGATATTGCACTGCCTGATACAGAAGTGAAAGGTGATCTAACCACGCTCAACGGCACCATTAAGCTTGTCGGTTCCACCCGCGTTTACGGTGATATCGTGTTTGAGGGATCGGAAGACGGATGGAGCACGCCAGAACGCAATTGGCCAGTTTTGATAATTGAAGAAAACGCCACAGTTGATGGCAATATTATTCTTGAACGCGCGGTGAAGCTGGAATTGGCGGATAAGTCTCTGGAAAGTAAAGTTATCCGCCGCAATCGTTCTTAATCACTATTCAGCGTAACATCAAGCCAAACCAACCGATGATCGGAGCTCGCTTCTCTGTCTTTAACCAGACGGAATAGCGGGCTTTCTTTTGATGGCCAGAAAACACCATTGCCTTGCACTGAAAAGCCGAAACGCGACGGCAACACATAATCAGCCCGTGCTCCCCAATAAGCGGTAAAACGATTACTGAATGCCTCCGGACTGCTTTCATCACCACCCTGACTCAGCGGTATTACATCGTTATTGACCAGTGGGTGTTCTGTTAATTGTTCTATCACGCCAGGCCGCCACTTCTCACCTTTGTCTGCTGCATTAAAATCGCCCACCAGCACAAAGCGGCTGTTTCGAGCCAACGACACAGCATGGCCGTTATCATCATAAATATATTCGCCGCCGTCTGGTGTGAGGTAATCCGCCATCAATCGAATTTCATCATGATTACGCTTGCCGTTACGATCCTCGGGTCCATCAAAGGTTGGCGGCGTGGGATGCATCGCCAAAACGTGCACTATTTTGCCATCTACATTTACTGGCACATCCCAATGCGACTTTGAACTCAAGCGCAGCGCGGCCCACGCTTCAGCGCTATACCAGGTTTCGCCGCTCTCGGGAATAACGGGCTGTTGCGCGCCCGGCATGTCTTTCCATTTAAACAATTGCAGGCTGCGCACTTGATCATCCAGGATGGGGTATTTCGACAAAACGACCATGCCGTATTGACCAGGATATAATCCAAATCCCCAGGCGTCTCCCCCTTTACCACTGGCGTGACCATCACGATCGAGATCAAAGGGTGACGGCTCGCCCGTATTGACCGGTGCGAGATACACATAGGGATAATCGATTGCAGCTTGCCCATGTTGACTGACGTTCAGATAATGCGTAATGAACGCATTAACGCCAGCCTGTTTGTCGGCAATGTAATCAAACTCATTTAAAAGCAGAATATCTGGCGCAGTTCGCTGTATGATTTCAGCAATGTTTTTTACTTGCTGATTGTCGCCATCAGCCAAAACTGTTTTCAGTACATTAAGACCCGGCTCCATGCCCAATTTAGGATAGTTGGTCGACTCCATGCTGACATTAAACGTGGCAACCCTCACCGTGTGATCACGGGGTTCAGCAGCGGTTTTTTCGGTGCTATTCAATAAACTTCTCACTTGATCAACGGGTAATGCTTTAGCCGTACCATGGTAGCCTTCAACATTTTCTGCCATCAATAAACTGTTGTAAATGGCCTCTTCTGTAGACTCAATGACCGCCTCAAATAAGGGTGAAACCGCATTATTAGCTAACACCGTATTGATGTGAGAAGAGGCTGCTTCACTGCGACGGTTTTCTTTCGCGGTAGAAAATGCAATAACGTAGTCACCAGAACCGTTGGTTAAACTGGCTCCTGTACGTGCAACACCTGCCATGGCTCGCTTTGCCAGGCGCTTAAGGTTTCTGTCGTCAAGTGGCGCATCAGTGGCAACCACAATCATAATAGACCCATCGGCCGCGGTGTCGTTGTTCAGCTTGTCCTGTAAATAAAATTGATTCAGTGCCTGACCCACTTCTACACCTTGCATCTGCAAAATGCCGCCAAAGTTACTTTGCACTAACACACCTACCTTGTAACCGCCCAAAGACTTGGGCAATACCCGACTACTTGTACCAATTCCGCCCTTCCAACCAAAAGCACGTGTACCGCTGCCAGCGCCTACGTTACCCTCTGCAACCTTACCTGCAGATGCTGACTCAATGGCTTGTTTAACCTGCTCGGCTGTTACTACCCTGCGCCTAATGTCATTTAAAAAGCCGTCGTTGGTCTCGCCAACAACCGCATTTACAGAGCCCACGTTTTCATTGCCGGCCTGAGCTAGCGTCCATTCCACTACCCCCGCGATACCTTCAGCCACGCTTAGGGTGTTGGTAAGTACGATAGGCGTTTCAATTTCACCCAACTCACGGATCTGGCTAATACCGGCCATTTTTCCGTAACCGTTGCCAACGTGAACAGCAGCTGGCACCTTGTTCTGCCGAAGATTCCCTACAGCCGGAATGATTGCCGTTACGCCGGTGTGAACATCTTTGCCATTATGCAAGGTAACCTGCCCGACACGCACGCCAGTTACGTCTGTGATACTGTTCAATTTGCCAGGATTAAGCACACCGGGACTCAGACCAATATCTCTGGCCCGTACCTGTTCGGCCGAGGAGGAAGTAACAAGAAGGCTGGTTAAGATGACCAGGGAAGATAAGAGTTTCATGCCGTTTTTATTAATTTGATTTGAGCTGAAGATGAGTGTCACATGGCTGCAGGCAAAAAACAAAAAAACGCGGTGAAAGTATTGCTAGAACAGACTGATAGCCCGCTCAATGAGAAACAGGCAGGCACCAATTAAACCACCAACCAGTGTACCGTTTATACGCACTTTCTGCAGATCTTTACCAATATTCAGCTCAATCTGTTCGGCCATCTGCTTGTCGTCCCAGGCCAAAATCGTTTTGCGGATATGCTCAGTAAGGAAGTCGGCTAGTTCCGGTGCCATGGCACGGCCGGCTTCAGAAATATGCAAATTGACGGCGTCAGCCAGTTTACTGTCATTTTCAATAGAGCGCCCCACTTCCTGCAGCGCGTGAGAAACCCGCTTTGCGAATTCGCCCTCTGGCTTAGCAACGTCTTTAATCAACCAGACTTTGACATCTCCCCACACCTGAATCAGATAATCTTGCAGTGCATCGTTTTCTAATAGCCGGGCTTTGATACTCGCCATCTTTTCAGCCATGGCTGGGTCAGATTCCATCCGCTGCGCAAATTCGTTTAGCTGACGATCGAAGCTTAACCGCAACGGATGCTCCCGATCTTCAGCAATATCAGCCAGAATACTGATTAGTGCTTTTGATGCGATGTCAGCCCCCTGTTCACTCAGCCAGGTCGTAGGCAATATTTTTTCAAGCCGACGATACTCAAGCTTTAACCAACTATAAAGTTTGTCGGCAATAAACGCCTGGCTTTCTTCCCGCTGGGCAATATCTGCGATTTTCACCAGCAGTTGATCAAGCACCTCCTGGTGACGTTGTTCTTTTGTGAGCACCCGCAACGTACCAGCCGCCATCGGCGTAAAATCAATTTTGCCAACGGCTCGCTTTACACCTTTTACCAGCATGTCCTGAATAGGCTTATCATCCAGTGTGTTCACCACACCAGCAAGGCTGCGGCTGAAGAAGCGGCTCAGCCTGTAAGCATTATCAGGCTGCCGGAGCCATCGTGCCATGCCCTGAGCGGGTTTCGCATCGTTCACCAGCCGGGTAATGGCTTCTTCGTTGAAAAACTTATCCTTTACGAAATGCGACAGATTGTTCGCGACTGCCGCTTTGTTGTTTGCAACAATGTTGGTATGAGGAATAGGAAAGCGCGCAGGAATTGGCCGGAACAGCGCCGACACCGCAAACCAGTCGGCCAGGCCGCCTACCAGCGCGGCCTCGGCTGCCATCTTGATGAGTGCCGCCCAGGTTGGCCAGGGCGTCAGCCATTGGCGATGCTCTGCGATGGTGGCAAGTAGAAAAATGCAGGCAGCACCAATTAGCCAGAGAAGCGCAATGCGTTTGGCCCGATTCAATAATAGATGTTTGTTATCCAAAAGCTCTGTTCCTTTATGTCGTTTATTGTACGACACTGTCCGTTATGGCTATTTTTAACTTTACCGGCGAGACCAGTTGCAACCCGCCCCTCGTGACATTGGTATGACAATGAAGGCTTTCTGGTTCAACAACATATGTTAGTCTGTTGCTACAAATAAGTGATGGGTAAAGCATTGAGTTAGCAGTTTAGAATTAAAACGGGTTGGTTTCACAAACGAGGATGCTTAAACAGGCCATTTAGTTAATTCTGCCATTGCTCACCGTAATACCGACGCTACCTTAAAATCAAACAATTCAGCTTTAAGGATAAAAATGAATTTCTCGATACAAATGAAATTGACGTTTCTGGTCGCCTTTTTCTGTATGGCATTACCGACAAATAATGCATTTGCCGCACTGGAAACACTGACGTGTAATGGATGTAATTTTAATCAGAAGGAATCCAAAGCCGGCGCGTATAGTCAGCACTCTGATGATGAGTATGTCATCGTGTTTGATTTTAAAAACGCGGCAGCTACGAAATTCGAACTCATTTCTCACAAAGGAATTTCGGGGAATAGTAAAAGTCTGATAAGCGAAGTCGCATTAACTGCTGATGAACATCACGATGTAGCACTTATCCTTAATTTCTATAAAACGTTTCGGTCGATGATCCAGAGCAAGTCAACATCGCTCTTTACGGAATCCATTTCAGAAACAGACTATGTTGGCAGACCCGTCGACAGCAAGGTTAGTCCAGTCAGAGATGAAGCGATCAGTGAGATAAATGTATTGGGAGACCCCTATACGTTCATGTCCAGGAGCTCATTCCGCAATGATGCGTTTGATTATTTAATGGATGCCGACAATGATGTCTTTCGTCGATTTACCCGGCAACTAACTGGTGCAGTTGCCAGACCCGATGTCAATGATATGGGACTTGTTATCCGGATAAATTTTTATGACGAAAAGCGACTCATGACGTACAACGGCAGAATAAACACTTTCCCAGATTTTGTCAGAGAAAAATTTATTATTCTGAGTGGCAGAGATGCTGACCTGAATGCAATACCTTTGACAAAAGAAAAGTTCGTAATGGACACACTCAGATTTAAAGAGCCTCGCAACGGCGAAACAATTGTCCTCTCCTACGGTAATATGCTGTGGTCTGCTGAAAAGGAAACGTGCCGCGTTAGTAGTAGAAACCCACGAATAGTAAATGGCGAAAAACTTGTTTTCTACGAATATGCATGTGGTTAGTCACGATTAATAAGAAATAAGCAGCGTTACGCTGCTTATTTTTTAGGTTGATTTTATCAATCCCACTTTGGCCCAAAGTCAGGGCTAACGATACGTTCACCATTGTCTAAATCGTCAATACGCTGAATATCCTCATCAGATAAGCGAACCTGGGTATAATCGAAATTAGCCTGCAAATGGTCTTTGTTAGTAGAAGACGGAATCGCATGAATACCTTTGGCATCCATCCATGCCAGCACTACCTGCGCAGGATTGGCGCCATGTGCTGCGGCAATATTGAGTAGTTCGTCATTTTTCATGACCTTGCCAACAGCAAATGGCATGTACGCGGTTACGCTGATACCCTTCTCTTTACAATGCTCAACCACCTGACGGTTTTGCATAAACGGATGCAGTTCAATCTGGTTTGTCAGGATTTCTCCCTCACCCAGGATCTCAACGGCTTTATCAATTTGTGCCATGGTGAAATTAGACACACCAATATGTCGTGTCAGTCCCTCTTCTTTAGCTTGCTTCAGCGAAGCCAGATAATTTTCCATGGGGATGTGATCGTTCGGTGAAGGCCAGTGGATAAGCAACAGATCAACATACGCCATTTTCAGTTTGTTCAGGCTCTCATGCACAGAGGGGATAAACGAACCTTGATCGAGATGGTCGTGCCATACTTTTGTGGTCACAAACAGCTCTTCGCGGTTTATACCCGCAGTTTGAATAGCATCGCCAATGGCCTCTTCATTGCCATAGAACTGCGCAGTATCGATATGGCAGAAACCGATAGAAAGTGCATCCGTGACCGTTTTTCTTGCAACATCGTCTTCCAGACGAAACGTGCCAACGCCTAGTTGCGGCATCGATTGCATAACATTCTCCTGTTTCGTTTAAATTTATCAACATGGAAACGGCTTGTTTCGGGGATGGTTACGGCATGAAATGCGTTCCGGATTACAACACCGTTGCATTAGGTATTTTTACTCATACGTTGCAGTCAACCGTGTCATCGAAAATAAAATGGCCGATTGCTAGACTTTCATTACGACTAAAGTTGAATACCAACGGAGTTTTCTGATGCGTCGCGCCTTCTCTCTGATTTGTCTAGCGTTTCTCAGCCAGCCCCTACAGGCCGCCAACAAAGACACATTTTTTGTTGGTATTGGGGATGTCAGCAGCGGTCAAACCTATCCCATAAATGGCAGTAAATATCAGCCACTGCTTGATGCCGTACTATCAGCTTTTTCTCTGGAAGAAGGCATTGAAGTTGAATACGTTTCGTTAAACAGCGTGGATTATGACCGTTGGTTTAACGACAGCACCATCGACTTCAGATTTCCTGATCATCCTCGTTGGACAGCAGCGAAGAGCCCGCTATTTTACAGCCAGCCGGTGGTAGGTGTGTGTGAGACCACACGGTTTTTACCGCAGAATCAATGGATGCGAGTTGAAGACGTTACCCGGTTAGGTGTGATTAAAGATTTACCTGTGTCCCGAGAGTGGTCAGAGCAAGAGATAAAAGGTTACACCAAAATCATTCGATTCGACGACACAGCAAGTATGATCGAGGCGCTTTTATCACACCACGTCGATGGCATATTGACCGATGCTGAAGCACTCAGCGAAGCCACAAAACAACTTAATGTGGCGCAAAATCAGTTGGTTTCGTCTGCGCATATTCCAGACAAGAAGAGTAGTCTACGGATTTCCAGCGAGCAGTATCCTGCTATGTTGGAGAAATTGGACGAATTTCTTAAGACACATCGCGGCATGATTGCGCAAATTGCTCGCCGCCATGGTTTAGATAACGGACGAGCCTGTGTTATCAGGCCCGCCGCAAAACATCAGTCGGAATTAGCTGACTGATTGCGTTGATGTGACTGGCGTGCACGGTGTTTTTTCACCGAGCGACGCATACGGGTAAGACGGGCATGATCCAGTTTACCCTGGCGAACGTCCACCATAGTCTGGGTTTCTTCGTCGAGTTGTACCAATTTACGCAGCGAATTGAGTTCAGCTAATGGCAACTCTACCCACGCGCCCTGAGGCAGGCGCTTCTGCAGTTCAACCGGTCCGTAACGTACCCGCATCAGGCGACTTACCTGCACATCCTGTGATTCCCACAGTCGACGCACTTCACGATTCTTCCCTTCTGACAAGGTCACGTTGTACCACTTGTTCATGCTGTCTTCGTCGTTCACTGAGTTAGAACGGGGCACGATGGTGGTGAACTTGGCTTTACCATCTTCCAATTCAACACCGTCAGTGAGCGTTTTCAGCGTTTTACCGGATACTTCACCAAAAACACGTACAGCATATTCACGTTCAACTTCACATTTCGGGTGCATAAGCCGGTTAGCCAGCTCCCCATCGTTAGTGAATAAAAGCAGACCACTGGTGTTAATATCGAGTCGGCCCACGGCAATCCAGCGGCCCACGCGAATAGCCGGGAGACGTTCAAATACTGTTGCACGGCCTTCCGGATCGTGACGACTACACAATTCGCCCTCAGGCTTGTTATACATGAGTACACGGCATACTGGCTTTTCCGTTTGGCGAGATAACAGATGTCCATCCACACGGATTTGCTGGGTAGGTTCAACGCGGTCACCTAAGGTAGCCACTTTACCGTCTACGGAAACGCGACCGGCGTCAATCCAGCGCTCCATTTCCCGACGTGAACCCAGGCCCTGATTAGCCAATACTTTTTGCAACTTTTCACTCATTTTCTTCTCGCTTCATGTTAGCGGTTTCAATCGCACGGTCTGATTCAGACGGTGCCTCCAGTGTTGCCGTCGACGGTGACGGCTCGTTGTCGTCCAGCGCTTCAAAAACTTCAGAGCTGGGTAAGTCGGCCAACGATTTTAACGAAAAATAATCTAAAAACTGTCGGGTAGTGGCGTATAGCGACGGTCTGCCAGGGACCTCTTTATGCCCTACCACTTTTATCCATTCGCGCTCCTTGAGCGTGCGGATGATATTACTACTGACAGCCACACCCCGAACGGCTTCAATTTCCCCCCGGGTGATCGGCTGTCGATATGCAATTAAAGCGAGTGTTTCCAGCATGGCCCGGGAATAACGCGGGGCTGATTCTTGCCACATCCGGCTAAGCCAAGGGCTTAAACTATCCAATGACTGAAAGCGGTAACCACTGGCCACTTCTACCAGTTGAATGCCCCGGGGCTGATAATCCAACACCAACTCTTTCAGCACTTCATTGAGCGCCCGCTCGCTCACGGTAAATTCCGCCAATACGGTATCCCGCAATGCCAGCTTCGTCATTGGGCTGTCGGCGACAAATAAGGCCGCTTCCACCAGCTGTTTAAGCTGGTTTTTATTAATCTTCTTCATGACGGCCTAATTTTACATGAATTCTGGCAAAGGGTCCTGTCTGAACACACAATAAAAGCTGTTCTTTAACTAATTCTAGAATGGCCAGGAACGAAACCACCACACCGGCACGGCCTTCTTCAAAAGTAAACAATGCATCCAGGGGGGTGTAAGTTTCGCTGTTTACCTGTGCGAGGATCTGACTCATCCTCTCCCGGGTGCTCAAGGCTTCACGCTCAATGGTATGATGCTCAAAAGCCGCCGCCCGTTTCATGGCATGACTAAATGCCAGTACAATTTCCTGCAACGACACATCCGGTTCGATACGCAACGGCTGCACACTCTCAGCCACATCGGCTTTAATGGCGAATACGTCTCGCTCCATGCGTGGCTGCTCATCCAGTGTTTGCGCCGCCTCTTTTACCGCTTCATATTCTTTCAAACGGCGTATGAGTTCGGCCCGTGGATCTTCCTCATCATCCTCTTCGTCACTTCGACGAGGTAATAGCAAACGGGATTTAATTTCCGCCAGAATCGCCGCCATTAGCAGATATTCCGCCGCCAGTTCCAGCTTGAGGGTTTTCATCACCTCAACATATTCCATGTACTGCACAGTAATAGCAGCCACGGGCAATGTGACAATATCGAATTTCTGCTTACGAATAAGGTACAGGAGTAAGTCCAGCGGCCCCTCAAAGGTTTCCAGAATAACTTCCAGCGCGTCCGGCGGGATATATAAATCCTCCGGCTTTTCAATTACCGCTTCACCGTTGATGAACGCCAGCGGTAACGGCTGCTGTATAGGCGTGGAAACTACCGGTTCCTGTTGCTCTTCTGCCATGAGTACTACCGTAAATAGTCCTTTATCTGCCCGTGGTCTAGCTTATAAAAACGGCGAGGTATCACCGCTGCCTTCACGAATGATCTGCGCTTCGCCATCAGAAAAATCCACGACTGTCGTAGGCTGCTCGCCCAGATAGCCACCGTGGATAATTAAGCCCACTTGCTTTTCCAGTTTGTCGCGAATTTCGTCCGGGTCTGATTCTGCCATGGTATTGCCTGGCAAGATCAGCGACGTAGACATCAGCGGTTCACCCAGTGTTTCCAGCAGTTTAAGCGCAATAATGTTATCAGGCACTCGAATACCAATGGTTTTACGTTTCGGATTTTGCAAACGCTTTGGCACTTCACTGGTGGCCTTGAACACAAACGTGTAGGGCCCCGGTGTATTGTTCTTAATTTGACGAAACGCCAGGTTATCTACTTTGGCGTAGTTAGACAGTTCCGACATATCCCGACACATCAGGGTAAACTGGTGTTCATTTTTTATCTGACGAATTTGACACAGACGCTCCAACGCCTTTTTATCGTCCATCTGACAGCCAATGGCGTAACCGGAATCGGTGGGATAAACAATGACTTCGCCCTGGTGAATGATTTCTACCGCCTGATTTAGCAGACGTTGCTGCGGATTTTCAGGATGAATATAAAAAAACTGACTCATGATAATGTCCTGTTAGGGGTGGGCGGCAAAGGACCAGTCGTGCCACACAGGCGTAAGGCTGGATGAAATGCCCAGATTCCTTCCTAGTTCTGTCCACCGTGATGGAAAATGGAAGTCGGAGCCCGCTGACGCCAGCAAATTATGCTCGCTGGCAAGTTCGTTGATGAGTTTTTGCTTGTCAGGATTGATGCCCGGGAAGGCGGTTTCGATAGCATCGCCACCATAACTGGCAAACTCAGCAACCAAGCGTCGCAACCATTTTGCTGTCATATCGTAATGCGCCGGGTGAGCGAGAACGGCTTGTCCGCCAGCAGCGCGAATGTGGGTAACAGCCTGCTTAATCTCAGGCCAGACAGCTTTGATTGCCGCGCGTTTTCCTTTTCCAAGATACTTCTTAAATGCGGCATCCATGGTTGCCACACCGTATTCATTCACTAATACGCGCGCAAAGTGTGCACGGGTCACCTGCCCAACACCTGCAATGGCAAACGCTTTTTCAGTTACGCCATCAAAACCACACTTTTGCAGTTTTTCACCAATTTTAAGCGCCCGTTCACGACGAATATCCGCCTGATTCTGCAGAAAGGCTTTCAGCACCTCATCATCTACATCAACGTTTAGCCCCACCACATGAATATCAAACCCGTGCCAGGCGGTGGAAATTTCAACACCATTGATGATGGTCAAGGCCCGTTTTTGCTTTGCTTGTGCCGCGTGCGCTTCGGGTAATCCGGCCAGTGTATCGTGGTCAGTGATGGCCAACACATCCACTTGCATGTTGTGCGCGCGCAGAATCAATTCCTCGGGAGTGAGGTGACCGTCTGAATGTTTGGTGTGACTATGTAGATCGATTTTCAATGTCTTATGCAAATTTCCGGTTGACACAACTTCAATTTTGTTTTCTTCTATAGGGCATATTATACGTACTAACGACTTCGATGCCTATCGAAGTTTCAAACAGAGAAATCATGCGTAATCAATTATCAATCAGCAAAAAAATCAATGCAGTTTGGTGGTGGCACTCCCTGAATTAACGGGCGGTGTACGCGTGAGTGCGTGAAAGAACACAATAAAGGCCCGTTTTACGGGCCTTTTTTTTTAATCGCAGTTGGAGAATTTGCGACAATGAGTTTAGCGGAACTGGGCACACAACCAGGCAAAGTGGAAACCATCGAGCAGTCGGGGCAATATCTAAACGACCCGCTGGCCGCCTTCACTTTCCTGTGCGCCGACAAATCGAACGCACTGCTGTTGGAATCAGCAGAAATTGAAAGCAAAGACGACCTGCAGAGTCTGTTAATGGTAGACGCCGCCATGCGGCTGGTATGTCGTGGTAATCAGGTTATTTGCACCGCCCTCACCCCAAACGGTGAATCGGTATTGCCACTGATTGAAGCCCAGCGACCAGAGGGCATGGATGTAGTACGAGACGGCGTTACTGTTACCCTTACCTGTCATGCTGCTGACTCATCATTGGATGAAGATTCGCGATTAAAAGCCGCAAGCGTATTCGATGGTCTGCGCATGCTAGTGAAACAAATCACCCCACTACGCCAGCATCCACACGCGGTATTCTTAGGTGGTGTTTTTGCCTATGACTTGCTGGCGACCTTCGAGCAGCTACCCGACGTGCCAGACGGCGAGAATGATTGCCCTGACTATGTGTTTTATCTGGCAGAAACCTTACTCACGGTGGATCATCAGACAAAAGAAACGCACCTCGTCGGCAGTGTATTCAGTGGTCCCAATGTGGCGCAGAGCTACTTCGACATTGCTCAGCGATTAGAAAAATTGCAGGCGCGCTTACAGGACATTCCGGCAGCACCGGAGGCCGACGTCCACGCCCAGCCTGATTCCACGGATGTGGATGTCGACAAGGACGATGCTGCCTACGCCGAAGATGTGATTAACCTCAAACAACACATTCTTTCCGGCGACATATTCCAGGTGGTTCCTTCCCGTACGTTTTCGCTTCCTTGTCCCGACCCCATTGCTGCTTACGCCCAACTGAAAATCAGTAACCCCAGTCCTTACATGTTCTACATGAAAGATGAAAATTTCACGATATTTGGCGCATCGCCCGAGTCAGCCATTAAATATGAAACCCAGACTAACCAGGTAGAAATTTACCCTATCGCGGGCACCCGCCCTCGCGGCAAACGTCCGAATGGCGAAATCGATCCGGATCTAGACAGCCGCATTGAGTTAAACCTTCGTGAAGACGACAAAGAAAAAGCGGAACACATCATGCTGGTCGACCTGGCCCGTAATGACGTGGCCAAGGTAAGCCGTCCTGGCACACGCTATGTCAAAGACTTACTAAAAGTCGATCGCTATTCTCATGTGATGCACTTGGTATCCCGCGTGGTTGGCCAACTTCGCGACGACCTCGATGCGCTGCATGCTTATCAAGCCTGTATGAACATGGGCACACTGGTAGGCGCACCCAAAGTCAGTGCGGCATCGCTCATTCGTGGCGTAGAGAAAAAACGTCGCGGCAGTTACGGCGGCGCTGTGGGTTATCTGAACGGAAACGGCGATATGGACACCTGTATTGTGATACGCTCCGCCTTCGTAAAAAACGACCGCGCCTATATTCAGGCTGGTGCTGGCGTGGTTTATGATTCCGATCCGCAGTCAGAAGCCGATGAAACCCGAACAAAAGCGCAGGCGGTGATTAATGCTGTTCGCCGCGCACTCAACACAGGAGAGAAATAATGAGCGACAAAATCACTGTTTTTCTTCTCGATAACGTAGACTCGTTTACTTATAACCTGGTAGATGAATTGCGGGCGCTGGACTTACACATTATTGTATATCGCAACACCGTCGATGCAGACATGCTATTCCAGCGCATGCAAAAGGAAGCAGAACAGTCGCCGGTGCTGCTATTATTATCACCCGGGCCCGGTGCACCTCATGAAGCTGGTTGTATGCCTGCTCTACTGAAAAAGGTACAGGGCGTATTCCCGGTATTAGGCATTTGCCTGGGCCATCAGGCCATTGTGAATCACTACGGCGGCGTGGTAGACCGTGCCCGTGAGGTGATGCATGGTAAATCATCGCCCATTACCCATAGCGGTGATGCTATGTTTGCGGGATTAGCGCAGCCGCTGCACGTAGCGCGCTATCACTCACTGGTTGCCACTTCACTGCCAGATGGCCTTGAAACCATTGCTAGCTTCGGCGATAACACCATGGCGGTGTATCACCCTGAAGATAAAATGCTGGGATTCCAGTTCCATCCTGAGTCCATACTCACAGCCGACGGCAGTAAGCTGTTATTGCAAAGTATCCACTATTTAACCGACAAGGAAATCGAACATGTATGATGCGTCAGTTGCACTTGAAGCTCTGTTTGCCAAAGAGCACCTGAGTCAGGCTCAATCGTTTTCTTTGTTCAACAGCATTATGCATGGTGAGCAACCTGAAACGATTCTCGCTACCGTACTCACTGCACTGAAACTAAACGGTGAGTCACCGAACGAAATCGCGGGTGCCGCCAGTGCCATGGTGTCCAACGCACTGCCGTTTCCAACGCCGGATTACGCCTTCGCTGATATCGTAGGTACCGGTGGTGATGGCCATCACACGATCAATATTTCCAGCGCTGCGGGCGTGGTTGCCGCGAGTTGCGGTGTGAAAGTCGCTAAGCACGGTAATCGCAGTGTGTCGAGTAAATCCGGCTCGGCGGATATTTTCCGCCAGTTCGGTATTAATTTAGAAATAAGTCCGGAAACTGCGCGAAAATGTTTGGATGATGCTAACTTCTGCTTTCTGTTCGCACCGGTTTATCACTCCGGAATGCGACATGCCGCGCCCGTCCGCGCCGCGCTGAAAACCCGCACTATTTTTAATATTCTTGGCCCCTTGGCCAATCCTGCCGGGCCGAGCCACGGCTTGTTTGGTGTGTATTCGCCGGATTTGCTGGAACCTTATGCCCGTACATTAATGTTGTTAGGTCAGCATCGCGCCATGATTGTACACGGCGCCGGATTAGATGAACTGGCTTTGCATGGTGAATCGCAAATTATTGACCTTGAGCACGGCGACTTACGTTCGCTCACCGTCACCCCAGCAGACTTTGGTTTGCCGACCTATCCCCTTGAAGCCATTGCTGGCGGTGAACCAGAAGATAACCGCAAGATGGTGGAAGCTGCTTTGGCCGGTGAAGGCGAGGAAGCCCACCGCGCCGCTATCGCGATGAACTGTGGTGCCTTGTTGAAATTAACTGACACCGTTACCAGTTTTAAAGAAGGCGCGGAAATGGCCATGGACGCGATGAGCCAGGGTAAGCCCTTAACCACATTAAATGCAGTAGCTGAAATCAGTCATCAGGAGAGTAGTACCGATGAGTAATGTGTTAGAACGCATTGTTGCCGATAAGCGCGTAGAAATTGATGCCCTCAAGGCGGCAAAACCACTGGAATCGTTTAAGGATTCACTGACGCCGTCGAAGAAAAGTTTATTCGATGCCCTGAGCCAGCCTAATGCCGGTTTTATTCTTGAGTGCAAAAAAGCGTCCCCCTCAAAAGGCCTCATTCGCCCGGTATTCGATTTGGACGAAATTCTCGCGGCCTATAAACCCCATGCGGCGGGCATCTCGGTGCTCACTGACGAAAAGTATTTCCAAGGAAGTTTCGAATATCTTGCCTACGTTACCGAACGCGTTGAACAACCTGTACTGAACAAAGATTTTTTTGTCGAGGCGTATCAGGTCTATTTGGCCCGTCATTATAATGCCGATGCCATTCTGCTAATGCTGAGTGTGTTAAGCGACGACGAATACCGTGAACTGGCAACCCTTGCCGACGCTCTGTCGCTGGATATTCTTACCGAAGTCAGTAACAAAGAAGAAATGGTTCGCGCCATTGCGCTACAAGCCAAAATCATCGGTATCAACAACCGTGATCTTCGAGATCTGTCTACGGATTTGGCTACCACTGAAAAGCTGTTACCCATGCTTGAAAAAGCCACCCACGATTTCGTGGTTATTTCAGAATCCGGTATTTATACCCACGTAGATGTACGCCGCCTTTCAACGCTTTGTCAGGGCTTCTTAGTCGGTAGCGCATTAATGGCGCAGAAGAACCTGCCTGCCGCAGTGCGCGGTTTAATTTACGGCGACATTAAAGTGTGCGGTCTGACGAAAGTTGAAGATGCCAAAACAGTCTTCAGCCTTGGGGCTAACTACGGTGGTTTAATTTTTGCGCCGAAATCTAAACGATGTGTAACGGTGCAACAGGCGAAAACTATCGTAAACTCTGCACCGGGTCGTTATGTGGGTGTGTTTGTCGATCAGCCCATCGCTGACATCGTCGAAACCGCCACCAGTATGCATCTCCATGCGGTTCAACTGCATGGCAACGAAGACCGTGCCTATCGTCTGGCCCTGCGCGCCCAGTTACCGGCCTACTGCCAAATTTGGCAGGCTGCAGGTGTAACCGATTCACTGCCTGACAACGTGGTTGAATTACTGAACGACGATATCACCGCTGACCGCGTATTGCTGGATTGCCAAATTGGCAATGAAAAAGGCGGTACCGGTAAATCCTTCGACTGGGATCTGTTGAACAACATTAGCGATAAAACAAAATTAATCGTTGCCGGTGGCATTAACGCCGACAACCTGGTGGCCGCCCTGCAAACCGGCGCGACCACCGTTGATGTGAACTCGGGCGTGGAAGACGCACCGGGTGAAAAATCTGCAGAAAAGCTGGCGGCGTTGTTTGCCACAGCCCGCCGCTACTAATTGAAAGTGCTACAGGATTATTCATGAACCAACTTGATTCAAAATTCGGGGAATTCGGCGGCATGTATGTGCCTGAACTGCTGATCCCTGCGCTTGACCAGCTTGAAAAAGCCTTTCTGGACGCAAAAGACGATCCGGCTTTTCAGGAAGAATTCACCTCTTTGCTAAAAGACTACGCAGGTCGCCCTACGGCCATGACGTTAACCCGTAATCTGGTTAGCAACCCGAAAGTAAAACTCTACCTAAAGCGTGAAGACTTGCTTCATGGCGGTGCCCACAAGACCAATCAGGTGTTAGGTCAGGCTCTGCTCACCAAGCGCATGGGTAAAACCGAAGTTATCGCCGAAACCGGCGCCGGTCAGCACGGTACAGCTACCGCCCTCGCTTGCGCCCTGTTGGGTTTGAAATGCCGTATTTATATGGGTGCTAAAGACGTTGAACGTCAGGCACCTAACGTGTTCCGTATGCGCTTAATGGGTGCGGAAGTGATTCCGGTTAATGCTGGTTCAGGCACCTTAAAAGATGCGGTAAACGAAGCCTTGCGTGACTGGTCTGCCAATTACGACAAAGCGCATTACCTGCTGGGTACAGCGGCGGGTCCTCATCCGTTCCCACACATTGTACGTGAATTCCACCGCATGATCGGTGAAGAAACCCGCGCACAAATTCTAGAAAAAGAAGGCCGCTTGCCTGACGCGGTCGTTGCCTGTGTTGGCGGTGGTTCTAACGCTATTGGTATGTTTGCTGACTTCATCGACGAACCGTCAGTGCGTTTGATTGGTGTTGAGCCTGGTGGTAAAGGCCTGCATACCGGCGAACACGGTGCCACTATCTGTACCGGTTCGAAAGGTATTCTGCACGGTGCGTACACCTACATCATGCAAGATAAAGAAGGCCAGATTGAGGAAAGCTATTCGGTCTCTGCCGGTTTGGATTATCCAGCTGTTGGCCCGCAGCATGCCCATTTGGCGGCAACCGGTCGTGCTGAGTACGTATCGGTAACTGACGAAGAAGCGCTGAACGCGTTCCAGTTGCTGGCTCGCAAAGAAGGCATCATTCCTGCGCTTGAATCTTCGCATGCACTGGCTCACGCGCTGAATATGGCAGATGAAGCAGACGAGGAAACCGTGATTGTGGTGAACCTTTCTGGCCGTGGTGACAAAGATTTAGGTCACGTGATCAAGATTCTGGGAGAAGATTTCAATGGATCGCTATGAAGCAATGTTCGCGCGCCTGAACGACAAAAATGAAGGCGCATTTGTCCCATTCGTGATGGTGGGCGACCCGGATATCGAGACGTCGGAAAAAATCATTTGTCAGTTAATCGAAAGCGGTGCCGACGCATTGGAATTGGGTATTCCCTATTCCGACCCTATTGCTGATGGTCCGACAATCCAGGCTGCTGCCATTCGTGCGCTAGAAAACGGCGTGACCCCAGGTAAGTGTTTCGAAATGTTGGCTCGCGTACGCGCGAAATATCCTGACACGCCAATTGGCTTACTGCTGTACAGTAACCTGGTGGTCGTTCACGGCATCGACCATTTCTACGGCTTGGCAAAAGACGCGGGAGTGGATTCTATTCTGGTTGCAGATGTGCCCCTACGCGAAGCAAAACCTTTCTTGGATGTGGCAAACCAAACGGGTGTAGCGCAAATTTTGATTGCGCCACCCAACGCCACTGAAGAAACGTTACAACAAATTGGTGAACACTCTCGCGGTTATACTTACCTGCTTGGTCGCGCAGGTGTAACCGGTGTCGAAACGGCTGCTGATGTGCCTGCAGAAGCGCTGATCAGCAAGTTGTCTGACTACCAATGTGCCCCCCCTATTCTTGGTTTTGGTATTTCAACCCCAGCCCAAGTTACTACCGCCATTCAAGCAGGTGCCGCAGGCGCCATTAGTGGCTCAGCGACGGTGAACATTATTGCTAATCACCTCGACGACGTGCCCACCATGCTGGAAGCGTTGAATCGTTTTGTTAGCGATATGAAAACGGCCACCGCAAAGTAGCGGAAAACAGATAAAGGAATCATTCATGTTTTATATGATTTGTGCCACTGATGTGGAAAACAGCCTGGAAAAACGTCTCGCTGCACGCCCTGATCACCTTGCGCGTTTGAATGCACTGAAAGACGAAGGTCGCTTATTAATCGCAGGCCCTTTTCCGGCCATCGACAGCGACGACCCGGGTCCTGCGGGTTTCACAGGTTCACTGGTAGTTGCCGAGTTCGACTCGCTAGAGATGGCAAAAGCGTGGGCTGAGGCCGATCCTTACGTAGCAGCTGGGGTTTATGCCGATGTGGTGGTTAAACCTTACAAGAAAGTACTTCCATAAGTACAACAGCCTTTAACAATGGGAGCCAAATGGCTCCCGTTTTTTTAACAGTATGAATGTTCGTGGTTTAGCTGCCTTCAGGGATGATTCAGGCAATGTTCATTTAACGTGGTTATGCTAGGATACCAACATGAGGAACATTGTTTACCTGTGCTGGTTCACCTGTTGAGGCTGTATGAATATTTTAAAAATCATGACCGTTGCGGTTTTTCTGTTGGCAATGCCATTGTCGCAGCAAGCACACGCGCGTCAGGATAAACAGGCAACCCAGCAGATAGACCGCAGTCAGGCTGCTGCCAAAGCACAGCAACAGGTAAAAGGACGTGTACTCCGCGTGGATCAGACCCGCTCTGCATACCGGGTTAAAATGTTAAAGAAAAATGGCCGGGTGATCTCCGTTGACGTGGATAAGAACACAGGACGGGTTCAGCCGGTAAAAGAAAAGGACTAACGCCAACCATGCGTGTTTTAATTGCCGAAGATGACAGTCGCCTGCTAACCCAACTTGATAGCCTGCTGCAACAACATGGTTACAGTATAGATTTAGCCGATAACGGCAATAATGCTTTATATCAACTCGTAGAAGTCAGTTACGATGCCGCAATTGTTGATATTGGCTTGCCCGGCATTGATGGTTTTGACGTTATTCGAACCGCCCGTCAAAAAGATATCAAGACCCCTATCCTCATTCTCACAGCCCGAGATCGTTGGCAAGAGAAAGTAGAAGGCCTGGACGCCGGGGCCGATGATTACCTCACGAAACCTTTTCACAACGAAGAACTTCTGGCCCGGGTGAAAGCACTTATCCGACGCTCATCGGGTCAGGCGAACCCCACCATTCAGTTTGGTCCGGTTTCGTTAGATACGGTTGCCGAAGAAATCACCTTGCACGAAGAACGCTTAGAATTAACTGCGTACGAATACAAGGTAATGGAATACCTGATGCTAAACCCGCAGAAAATTGTTTCGAAAACCGAACTTACCGAACACATATACGACCAGGATTTCGACCTCGACAGTAATGTCATTGAAGTGTTTGTTGGCCGTCTGCGTAAAAAACTCGACCCCGATGGTTCACTCAAACCCATCGAAACCCTGCGTGGCCGCGGTTACCGTTTGAATCGGGATCTATGACCAACCTTTCTTTGCGTTTACGTAGCATTTTATTGGCCTTAGTGGCGCTGGTTGTGTTCATCCCTGTTACGGTGATTACCCTCGACAAGGCCTATACAGAAAGCCTGACCCAAGCGAAACACAATGAACTGAAACTGATGAATCTGGCGCTGGTTTCTGCCTTCGAATTAGATGGCGACACACCTTACATGCCAGAAGTACTGTATGAAGAGCAGCTAAATTTGCCCGATTCAGGCTATATCGGGCTGATTATTTTTCGCGACAAAGTGGTTTGGAAGTCTGCATCGGCATTGAACAACGCAGTGATTTCTCAGCCGCCTTCGCCTGACGTGGGTGATGAACGATTTGTCACCGAAGACAGCGGCGCACTGTCTAATATGGACAGTTATTTCTCTTACGCCTTTACCGCCGAATTCGCCTCTGATTCAGGCTTTGAAGCCGTCCATTTCTATATTCTGAACAATCGTGCAGAGTTTAATATTGAACGGGATGCGTACCTGGATACCCTTTGGCAATGGTTGTTGTTGCTAAGCGCAGGGCTTCTGATTTTATTGATTGTGGGTATTAATGTGGTATTGGCCCCGGTTCGCGGCCTTATTCGCGAAATACGTTTAACGGCAAGCGGTCATCAACCGGCCTTGGATAACAATTATCCGGTTGAGTTCACCCCGCTTAAAAACAGTATCAATCGCTTGTTGGAGGCAGAAGCCCAACAGCGCAGCCGTTATAAAAACAGTCTAGGCGACCTCGCTCATAGTCTTAAAACCCCGCTGGCCGCCGCTATGGGCACGCCTGCCCTGCCTGATGATGCTTATGAATCTTTGGTACAGATTGATCACATCATCCAACGTCAGTTAAAACGTGCGGCAGCAGCAAAGTCTGGTTGGCAAGCCAGCGTCGATGTCGCGCCAGTGGTAGATAAACTATTTAGTGCTATGCTGAAAGTGCATCGCGATGCGGATCTCACGCTGACCCGGGAAGGCGACGCCAGTTGCCAGTTTGAAGGCGACGGTACCGATTTAATGGAAATGCTCGGAAATGTTGTCGATAACGCCTGTAAAGCCGCCAGCAGTCGGGTATTGGTTTCATTATCGCGTCAGCAAGGTTGGAGTCATATCACCATCGAAGATGATGGGCCTGGCATACCAGACGATCAGAAAGACGTCTTGTTGGAACGAGGCGAACGTCTTGATACCTATACCGAAGGCCAAGGTATTGGTTTGGCCGTTGTTGCTGATCTTGTTGCTATTTACGAGGGGCGGTTAGATATCGCAGACAGCCACCTCGGCGGTGCGGCGATCACACTGTCTTTTCCGGTATAACAACCTGCCGTTTCCAGTGTAAAGATGTGAAAAATAACCTTAAATGCTGAGAATTCATACTGGTATAACCATAACCACTATGAATGCTTACCATAAATACAACACTATAATTTATCTTAAAAGGTAAAACCAATCTGCTCAATTCTTATTCAGAAGGAATTTGCAAAACATGCAAGCAACTGAAATTAAATGAATTAATAAAAAAATGAATTTACGAGTAAAGGAAAGAAAAATCGACATGCAACATCGCGCTAACATAAGTGGCTTGCATACGCCCAGTGGTTCACTTTCTGACATTACGTAAACACTAAAAATCAGTTAATATGTCCTTCATTTTTATACGCGTATAGCTAAGACCGTCTTAATTTTACGTCCGAAAAACCCAAGACCGAGAGAACACTATGAGTTTGTATTCAGAATATCTGGCAGAGATCGAAACCCGTAAAAAGGAATTAGGTCTTAACCCGAAGCCAATCGACAGTGCTGATCTGCTGTCTGAGATTATTGCTCAAATCAAAGATACTTCTAACGAGCACCGTGAAGACTCTTTAAAATTCTTTATTTACAACACGCTGCCAGGCACCACTAGCGCAGCGGGTGTTAAAGCACAATTCCTGAAAGAAATTGTTCTTGGCGAAGAGAAAGTAGAAGAAATCACACCAGAGTTTGCACTTGAACTGCTTTCTCATATGAAAGGTGGTCCTTCTGTTGAAGTGTTACTGGATCTGGCATTGTCTGATGACGAAGCGGTTGCAAAACCTGCTGCAGAAGTATTGAAAACTCAGGTATATCTGTACGATGCAGATACCGAGCGTCTGGAAGCGGCATATAAAGCGGGCAACCCAATTGTTAAAGATATTCTGGAAAGCTACGCCAAAGCAGAATTCTTCACCAAGCTACCTGATGTACCAGAAAAAATTGAAGTGGTTACCTACATCGCGGCTGAAGGTGATATCTCTACTGACCTGCTTTCTCCAGGTAACCAGGCTCACTCTCGTGCCGACCGTGAACTGCACGGCCAATGTATGATTACGCCTGAAGCACAACAAGAAATCGTTGAGCTAGGTAAAAAGCACCCTAACGCTAAAGTCATGCTGATTGCAGAAAAAGGCACCATGGGTGTAGGTTCTTCTCGTATGTCTGGTGTGAACAACGTGGCACTGTGGGCCGGCGAGCCTACCAGCCCGTACATTCCTTTCGTAAACAAAGCCCCTGTTGTGGCTGGTACTAACGGTATCGCTCCTATCTTTCTGACAACCGTTGGTGTAACCGGCGGTATTGGTCTGGATCTGAAAAACTGGGTTAAGAAAACTGACGAAAATGGTGAAGTGATTCGCGATGCAAATGGCGACCCAGTACTGGAAGAAGCGTACTCTGTTGCTACCGGTACGGTACTGACCATCGATACCAAAGCGAAGAAGCTTTATAACGGTTCTGAAGAACTGGCTGACGTTGCTGACGCGTTTACGCCACAAAAAGTTGAATTCATGAAAGCCGGCGGTTCATATGCTGTTGTTTTCGGTAAGCAACTGCAAACTTTCGCAGCTGAAACTTTGGGTGTCACTGCACCAGACGTTTACGCGCCATCTAAAGAAGTATCACACGAAGGCCAGGGCCTGACTGCTGTTGAGAAAATCTTCAACCGTAATGCGGTAGGTGTAAACTCAGATTCTCCACTGCACGCTGGCTCTGACGTACGAGTTAAAGTGAACATTGTAGGTTCTCAGGACACCACAGGCCCTATGACCTGTCAGGAACTGGAATCTATGGCTGCATCAACCATCTCTCCTGTTGTTGATGGTGCATATCAGTCTGGCTGTCACACTGCATCAGTATGGGATAAGAAAGCGCAGGCTAATATTCCTAAGCTGATGTCTTTCATGAACAACTTTGGTGTTATCACTGCCCGTGACCCTAAAGGCGTTTACCACGCAATGACTGACGTTATTCACAAAGTGCTTAACGACATCACTGTAGACGACCGCGCGATCATCATCGGTGGTGACTCGCACACCCGTATGTCTAAAGGTGTGGCATTCGGTGCTGACTCAGGTACTGTTGCGCTGGCACTGGCTACAGGTGAAGCGGCGATGCCTATTCCTGAGTCTGTAAAAGTAACCTTTAAAGGTAGCATGAAAGAGCATATGGACTTCCGTGATGTTGTTCACGCAACGCAGGCGCAAATGCTCAAGCAGTTCTCTGGTGAAAACGTGTTCCAGGGCCGCGTTATCGAAGTACAAATCGGTACACTGCTGGCTGACCAGGCCTTCACGTTCACCGACTGGACTGCAGAAATGAAGGCGAAGGCCTCTATCTGTATCTCTGACAACGAGACCATGATTGCGTCACTGGAACTGGCGAAGAGCCGTATCCAGATCATGATTAACAAAGGTATGGATAACGACGCTAACATGCTGCAAGGCCTTATCGACCTGGCAGACAAGCGTATTGCTGAGATCAAGTCTGGTGAAGAGCCTGCACTGGCACCTGACGACAACGCGAAATACTTCGCAGAAGTGGTTGTTGACCTCGACCAAATCGACGAGCCAATGATTGCTGACCCAGACGTTAACAACGAAGACGTGTCTAAGCGTTACACCCACGATGTTATCCGTCCAGTTTCTTACTACGACGGTAAGCCAGTTGACCTTGGCTTCGTAGGTTCTTGTATGGTTCACAAAGGCGACATGCAAATCATTGCACAAATGCTGCGTAACCTGGAGAAACTGAATGGCTCAGTGAGCTTTAAAGCGCCACTGGTTGTTGCTCCACCAACGTACAACATCGTTGATGAGCTGAAAGCCGAAGGCGACTGGGAAATTCTGGCGAAATACGCTGGCTTCCAGTTTGACGATGCTAAGCCGAAAGAAGCTGCACGTACTAAGTACGATAACATTCTGTATCTTGAGCGTCCGGGATGTAACCTGTGTATGGGTAACCAGGAAAAAGCAGAACCAGGTGATACAGTAATTGCGACTTCAACCCGTTTGTTCCAAGGCCGTGTTGTTGCCGATACAAGCGAGAAGAAAGGTGAATCACTGCTGGGCTCTACACCACTGGTAGTACTGTCTACAGTACTGGGTCGCTTCCCAACTACAGAAGAGTACAAGCAAGCGGTTGCTGGCATCGACCTGACCAAATTCGCTCCACCTTCAGACGATCTGGCCGTTAAGCCTAAGTTTGAAGCAGATGTAGCGGTGAAGAACGTTTAATTAACGGTTCTTAGTACGATATAGAAGGCCCCGACTTGTCGGGGCTTTTTTTATGAGCAATTCAACTCTGCAATTTTTTAAAGTCCTCGAATTCGATGACTATAAATTTACACGCTGAGAATCACTCCCCGTCAATCTCAACACAATGATATTCCTCATTACTAAGGGTGAGCGTCGCTTCTTTTCCCTTACTCCAGAACACCACATCGCTGCCCGTATATTTGGCTCCGGAAGCACTGATACCCGGTGTGAGTACCATGGCATTTGCTCCAATCTGAAGCATGGCTTTATTGTTCCCGTCTACCTGAAAAATCACTGAACCGGCAACACCACAGTCGTATTGGTAAGGATGTCCGACAAGGGTTTCTTTCTCTGCACCGCTGTCACACGCGGAAAGAAAGAAAATACTGGCTGACAATGCTATGCCATGAATTAGCGTTTTTTGCTTCACGAATTTCTCCTAACGTTAGTTTCCCTGTTTTGACCGCAACAGACTTGAGACGCTTTCGGACACTTGTTATTTATGCATAAACAAAGACGAATTGCTTATACGTCTGTGCCCATTCCGTATTTTCATCTAGTATGGCTCATCTTAGCCGTTTGAACATTTTGCATACAACCATGACTAAATCCGATTCATCTTCTTACGACAACAACCGGTTGCCTTTTGACGACTCACTACTGGTTGAAGAAGTGCCTTTGGCGATCTCCGTTAACGATATCAGTCTGGTTGTCATGATGATATCTCCGGATGATATTGAAGACTTCATTACCGGTTACTTTCTTACCGAGCAAATCATTGCCGCCCCCATCGAAATTAAAGATATCCGCATTGAGCGAAATGAAACCGGGATTGAAGCCAATGTCAGCCTTACCGGCCGTCGTGAGCATCTGTTAAAGGCGCGACGTTTTTCCCGGGTCAATGCAGGATGCGGTATTTGCAATCACACGGCCCTTGAACAGGCGTTTCCGCCAATTAACACCCATGCTACTTGGCATCATTTGCCAGTCTGTGACTTCAGCACGCTCAGAGAAGCGATGGATGCACATCAGGAAAAGGCCCGCAAAACGGGGGCGCTGCATGCTGCGCTTTTTGGTGCAGACAATGACATCATACTTGGTCGGGAAGATATAGGCCGTCATAACGCGTTAGATAAAGTGATCGGTGCTGTGCGCAAACGCATAGATAACCCTGAGGAAGGCTATCTGGTGGTAACCAGTCGCTGCGGTGCTGAACTGGTACAAAAAGCGGTGATAGCCGGGTTTTCCACATTGGTCAGCTTTTCCTCGCCCACGTCACTGGCAGTATCGTTTGCCAGGCAGCATAAATTGAATCTGGTGTTTCTACCAAGAAACAACCAGCCGGTAATTTTCTCCCAAAAGGTTCAGCAACATGGCAGTTAAATCGACTAAGGCAGGCGGACTGCCTTCCATCAAGTCCACCGTAAATCAGCTTATCAAGAGTAAGCAGGTGCGCCAGAACATGGTTAATCTGTACCGGGTAAATAAGCACAAAGGGTTTGATTGTCCGGGTTGCGCCTGGGGCGATGAAAAAGACGGTACCTTCCGCTTTTGCGAGAATGGTGCTAAAGCCGTGGCTTGGGAGTCAACAGAACTCACTGTGGGCCCTGAATTCTTTGTTCAACATACGGTGAGTGAGTTGAATAAACAGTCTGACCATTGGCTGGAAGGGCAAGGTCGCCTCACTCATCCTCATCGCTACAACGCACAGTCTGATCGCTACGAGCCTATCAGTTGGGATGATGCCTTCGCATTAATCGCCGAAAAATTAAAAAGTCTGCACTCCCCTGACGAACTTGAGTTGTATACCTCTGGACGCGCCAGTAATGAAGCGTCGTTTATTTACCAGGTGTTTGGTCGTGCGTTCGGCACCAATAACTTTCCCGACTGCTCAAACATGTGCCATGAGGCCAGTGGCATCGCGCTGAACCAATCTATCGGTGTAGGTAAAGGCACTGTAGTACTAAAAGATTTTACACTGGCCGACACTATTTTCGTGTATGGGCAGAACCCAGGCACTAATCACCCACGAATGCTCAACGCCCTGCGCGCGGCGGCGAAACGTGGCGCCACTATTGTATCGGTGAATAATTTGAAGGAAGTGGGTTTGCAGAAATTTGCAAGCCCGCAAAAGCCTGCCGAGTTACTTGGCTTCGAAACCGTGCAAATCAGCAGTCGCTATGTATCACCGAAATTAGGCGGTGACTATGCCGTTGCCCGCGGTATGGCCAAAGCGATATTCGCCAACCACGCAGATAAAATAGATAGCAGCTTCGTAAACGACCACACCGCCGGTTTCGCGGAATACCAAACCGTGGTAGAAAGCACAAGTTGGGAAGCTATCGAACAACAAAGCGGGCTCGACAAAGCTGTACTGGAAGAATTGGCAATGCTGTTTGTCGCCTCTTCAAAAACCATTTCCACCTGGGCTATGGGCATTACCCAGCATTTATATTCGGTAGAGACCATCAAAGAAATCGTCTCTTTGCATCTGCTAACCGGCGCCCTTGGTTTGCCAGGAGCAGGCTTGAGTCCAGTCCGCGGCCACAGTAACGTTCAGGGCAACCGCACTATGGGCATTCTGGAATCGCCAAAACCTGATTTTAATCAGCGCATGAAAGATACTTTCGGGTTTAACCCACCTGAAAAACCCGGGCACCGGGTTTACGACATGTTGGCAGCGCTGCATGCGAAACAGAGTCGCGTGTTAATTTGCCTGGGCGGAAATATTGTTGCCGCAAATGCAGATACACCGTTCACTGCCGCCAGCGTAGGCAACGCCGAGTTGCTCGTCAGCATTGCCACCAAACTCAATCGTACGCATGTTACCGCGAAGCACGACGCGCTTCTGCTGCCTTGCCTGGGTCGCACAGAGGTCGATATGCAGGCAAGCGGTAATCAGGCAATAACCGTAGAAGATACCTTCAGCATGGTACATGGCTCCACCGGTACTACGGAACCGCAAAGCGATAACATTAAATCGGAAACCGAGATCATTGCCCGCATTGCAGCCCATACCCTGGGTGAGAACACGCCGGTGAACTGGCAGTCGCTGATTGATAATTACGACAATATTCGTGATTTAATTGCAAAAGTGATCCCCGGATTTGACCACATGAACGAGAAAATCGCTCAGCCTGGCGGCTTTCATTTATACAATGCGGCGGCCAATCGGGAATGGAAAAATCAGGCTGGAAAAGCACTGTTTAACACAAACGCCCTGCCCGAGAATTTGTTTAACGAGGACGTGCTAGCACGCATTAAACAGCAGTCGCAGCCAGTGTTCACAATGCAAACCCTGCGCTCTCACGATCAGTACAACACCACGATTTACGGCATGAACGATCGTTATCGCGGCGTATTTGGCGAGCGTAATATTGTATTCATGAACGCTGAAGATCTCGCGAGACTGAATATTCAGGAAGGCGCACTAGTAGATATTGAAACGGTGTGGAGCGACGATGTTGTCCGCAAGGTCACTCGCTTTAAAGCACTGAGCTACGACATCCCTCAAGGCAATGTGGCAAGTTACTACCCGGAAGCAAATCCACTGGTACCGTTTCACAGTGTGGGTAAATTGAGCGCCACCCCCACCTCAAAAGCAGTACCGGTGAAAATTACGCCTGTGGCGGTGATTCAATAGCTTGCGTGGACTTTACTATTTCAATCAACAATGTAGCTCACTTCGCGGCAGTTGCAAAACCTTTACCGCACGGATAACCTTTAATAAGAGCTAGAGTTTGCAGTTATATCAAGGATGATTTTATGAAGTATTTTTTAGTCTTCGTTACTTTTGTCGTTTCTCTCAGTGCGAATGCGGCAGTAACAGACTGGGTCGATTTCACATTGGAGCGGGGCCACGTATATTTACCGGTGTCTGTCGAAGGTGTGGAAACAAAAGCAATGCTCGACTCAGGCTCAAGTGTTCATGCCATCAATAAGGCGTTTGTAAATAAAAATGAACTCGATCTTGCCTCAGGAGGCAAGATGCTCATAAAGGGTGTGCACAGCACCGCAAGACGAAGCACCTACAATAACGTGAAAGTGAACCTATTTGGTGCTGATTTCACGTTAAATGATGTTGTCGAATTTAGCATGGGCCACCACTCTCGTGGATTGCTGCTCGGCGCAACTTTCTTTCACCCATTTGTGATGCAGATAGACTATCCGGCCAATAAAATTAGGCTATTGACCCGCGATAGTGTCGACATGAACAAAGCAGCAAATGTAAATTCCGCCGCGGATAAAGAACACGGCATGCCCATCGCTCAAATTGAAATTAACGGCCAACCGCTCTGGTTTCTGGTTGATACTGGCAACAGCGGCGGCATTTTTATGGAACGACGTTATGCCTCGATGGCGGGCTTATTCGAAAGCGTTGAAGGTGAAGGCTATTCATCTGGGGTAAACAGTTCAGGTATTCAGGAAGTCGCTACGGCGAAAACAGTACAATTTGGCCCTTTTGAGATTTCCGATGTGAAGGTCAGATTTCCTGCCCCAGGAGAAACGACTAATTTGGAAAGTCAGTATTCTACTACCAGCACGCGCATTAAAGGCAAACGAATAGCAGGCATTTTGGGCTACGGCTTGTTCAAAGACTTCCTGTTAACCATTGATTACCACACGGGCAAAATTCATGTGGCTTTACCCGATAGTTAAAAATCTAACTGTGAGTGGTTGGCGTTCTGTACAAATAAAAAAACCTCGGTTTTTACCGAGGTTTTTAAATTCTGCACATTGAAAGTTATCGTAATTTTCTTTTTCTTGTAAAACCGATACCAGCGGCAGCCAAGGTTAATAATGCCAACGTTCCAGGTTCAGGTACCGGTGTTGGTGTCGGTACGCCAGTCAAGCCTACATCGTATCCACGCCAGGTCTGGCCACTCTGATCAACGACAAAAACATGGTCATTAGCATATGAAAGGCTGAAATAGGAATCAAAGGAAGTTCCTGCATTCAATAAAGTGGTTTGATCAAGTAAGTTACCAGAGTAGTCCCACGCAGTAAGCGTTTGGTCAAAATAAGTAAATAAGTAATTGTCCGCTACAGCAATACCACGATTCTGTGGATAGCTGCCGGTGTAGCCGTCAAGGCTGAAAGACATACTAAAGTTACCTGTTGCATCCCAGATGTTCACAACCCCATCTATCATAGCCACGAATTCGCCGTTCTCATTCATGACAACAGAGGATTGTGAATCTAATATTCCTCCGGATAGGGTTAAGTAAGAATTAAAAACTCCAGGAGATGATTGCTGGTAAATTGTAGAGCTGTTAAAAGCTCTGGCGTAAACATTTCCACCATCGTCGGTAAAGACTGATCTGAAATCTATACCTGGGCTGTAAGTTGAAGTAGCGTTACCTGAAGAATCATATTGCGCATAGCGAACTCCGGCACCGCTTCCCCCTGATGTACTCCAGTAATTCGTTCCATCGTAGGCCAGTGTCATGCTGGTGCTACCAAGAACATCGGTAAAAGAAATGTCATCTGAGTAGCTACTATCGGAGAAAATAGGCCCTGCAATTGCATTTGCTGCACTTAGTAAGAATATGCCAGTGGCAATTGATATTTTTCTCATTTAATTAGTCCTTTAAGGTACATTAGGAAAAATTAAATTAGCAATATATGATCCATTTTTAAAAATTCCAAATTATCATAGTGTTAACTTATTTTGATATCATGTAATTTTACGCCATGTAAAGTTTACTGACACTCAACAAGGTGCTATCGACTAAAAACTTGGTCAACTTAGCGCTTCTTCAGAACGTACCTATTAACTACTCTAACCTTTTCGCATCCCGTTCAGCATTACTCGACAACAACAGTGCCAGCCACTGACTTTCCTCTCGGGATTCCAGTGCGATTTTTACTACCATGGTTAGCGGTACCGAGAGCAACATACCCACACTGCCCAGCAACCACCCCCAGAACACTAACGACAGGAATACCACCAGTGTTGAAAGTCCCATACCCCGCCCCATTAGGCGCGGTTCAACAATATTGCCCATCACCGTATTTACCGCAACGAAGGCCAGAGCTACTAAGCCCGAAGTGGGTAGTCCGTATTGCACTAACGCAATAAGCACTGCTGGAATTGCGGCGATGATGGAGCCGATATTAGGAATATAGTTAAGCAGGAATGCCAACACACCCCATAACAAGAAATGGTCGACATCGAGCACCCAAAGCCACACGCCGATAATGAAACCAGTTGCCAGGCTTACCACGGTTTTAATGGCCAAATAGCTGTTTACGGACTTAATAAAGCGGTCGACGTGCTTCATTTTCATTTCCGGATCAGCCAGGGCCGTATGCAGACGCGATGGCATACTGTCAGCTTCAAACAGCATAAAGATAACCGTTAATAAAATCAGGAAGAGATTCGACAGCGCTCCGCCCATACCGGTAAGAAAGTTAGTTGCTACCGACATGGCTGTGCCCGGATCAAAATGCTCAGTAAACAGTTCGCGATTAATATGAATATTGAATGTGGCAAGTCTGTCTATAATCCAGGAAAACTCGCTGTCGAGTTGTTTTCTGTACTCGGGCAAGTTTGCCTTAAAATCTGTTAATGATTGCCCAACAAGGCCTGCTAGCAGGAAACCAAATACGAGAATAAGCAGTATTACTAAAGTAACCGACGCCCATCGCGGAATATTGTGCCGGGATGCCCAATTGATCACAGGGCTGCAAGCGATTGCGATAAACACCGAAAGGAAAAACGGCACCATGATAGCACTGGCCGCTTTTATGCCGGCCAAAATGACAACCAGACAGGCTAGCACTATCATTGCCTTGGCTGTGGGAGATTTAAGTTCCATAGTGTACTTGTAAAATGATTTCCTGCGCTAAAATTAACAAATTATCGCGCCTATAGATACAACGTGACCAAAGAGAAAAATAATGACGCTGAACCAGGCTACAATTCGAATTAAAAACTTACGCCTTCGTACCTACATTGGGATCAACGACGACGAAATTGCCAATAAACAAGACGTTGTGGTTAACGCCAAGATTCATTATGACGCAATGAAAGCCACTAATACTGACGATATGCACGACGCGTTAAATTACAAGACAGTCACGAAAGCCATAATTAAACTGGTGGAAGACAACCGCTTTTCTCTTCTCGAAAAACTTACCGCAGATGTCCTTGCCGTAGCGGCAGAACATCCCTGGGTGACCTTTGCTGAAGTAGAAGTCGATAAACCCCATGCGCTTCGTTTCGCTGACTCTGTATCACTCACACTTTCCTGCACCAAAGACTAACGAGGCTGTTTTGAAAATACTGTTCACTGGCGGTACCGGGCTAATTGGCGCGGCGTTTATCAGCAAGTTCGCGCATAAATACGAGTTCACAGTTATTAGCCGTCACCCAGAAAAAGCCCGTGAGCAGTTGCCAAAAGGCGTAGACGTTATTGCAGGGCTTCACGATGTAGCCGATCTCTGCCTGTTCGATGCCGTTATCAATCTAGCAGGAGAACCCATTGCAGACAAACGTTGGACAGCACTGCAAAAACAGCGAATTTGTCAGAGCAGATGGGATGTTACACAGCACCTGGTAACAAGACTGAAAGGTTGCACGCATCCGCCCTCTGTATTTATCTCTGGCTCAGCCATTGGCTTTTACGGCCGTCAAGGCAATAGGCCAGTAACGGAAAGTAACTATAACGTACATGACGAGTTCACCCATCAGGTATGCCACCGTTGGGAACAGATTGCCATGCAAGCAAGTAGTGATGCTACCCGCGTATGTGTACTGCGCACGGGGGTCGTGCTGGACAAAGACAAAGGCGCGTTACCGAAAATGGCAATGCCGGTTAAATTTGGCGTGGGCGGCAAAATCGGTAGCGGTGAACAGATCCTGTCGTGGATCCATATTGACGATATGGTCAATGCCATCGAATACTTGCTTTCAAATAATCGCTGCGAAGGCGCTTATAATCTTACGGCACCAGAGCCCGAAACTAATGCCGCGTTTACGCAAAAACTGGCGAGCATCCTGCACCGCCCCAATATTTTCACTGTTCCTAAGTTTGCGCTGAAAATCATGATGGGTGAAGCGGCAGAAATGGTGACGACCGGCCAGCACGTCATTCCTGAAAAACTCCTGGACAGCGGGTTCAAATTCACATTTCCGACACTAAAACCTGCACTGGAAAACATTTACCAATAAATGAACCAAAGGCCCGGTAACTTTGCATCGGGCTGCAACTTTGCATCGGGCTGCAACTTTGCATCGGGCTGCTATTCACTCGCCTGAATACAATCAATTTTCTTCAATGAATTTTTCACATGAATAACCGCTAGTTAATTCAAAATTGAACTAAAGCATGATAAAAATATCCTAATACAATAATAACGAAAGAGATGTCGCTGCCTCCTATCCTCTTTCACATTTCAGGAGTTTTCATTTTGTCGGTCGGTGATTTTGGTAAACACATAGCCATGGTTCGTAACCTTATGATGTCCAGACTGGACGAACTGCTGAAAGAATTTGATTTAACAGGCTCACAATATGCAGTAATCAAGCATATCGCCGAAGGCAGAGCAGATACACTGGCCAAACTCTGTGAGCTACTGCAATACGATAAAGGCGCGATGAGCCGTATACTCAGCCGGATGGAAGATAAGTCACTGATTATTCGTAAGCCTTGTCCCGACGATGGGCGCGCATTCAGGCTGAAATTAACTTCCCGTGGGAAAGAATTATTTCCGCAAACGACTCCTAAAGTTAACGCGTTATTTGAACAGGCTCTCGCCGAGTTTTCCGCTAAAGAAAAAGAGGCGTTCTTCTCTATGCTAGAACGCTGCCGTTTCAATTTGAGCTAATTAACGCCCTATACAGTTCGACCACCTCAATTTGGTTGCCTAATCAAGCTAATCGCAAGAAAATGCTTGCCTAGTCAAGTTAAATCGAGGAAGCAAGTGCAACTCATCTTAAATTCCCTTGCTGCAGCCATTCCAGGACATGTTTTCGAACAGGACTATCTGCAGATCCTTCATGAAGGGAGATTCGCTAACGCTGTGGTGTATCGCTATAAGGACGAAAAATACAACCTGGTTATAAAAGACTTTTCAAGTCGTCACTATGTAGTTCGCAAAACCATTGGCAGGTTGTCGGTACGCCAAGAATTTAAGGCTATAAGTGCTCTGCGCCACATTCCTGCTGTGACTCCCGAATGTTATCGTCTTTCTGAATGTATGGTTGCCTACCGTCATATTGAAGGTGAAACACTGAGCGCATACGGTGCGAGTGGTCACCAATTAGAACCCGCGTTTTTTTACCAGCTTGAACAAAGCATTCGCGCCATGCACAACACCGGTCGCGTTCACCTTGATCTGCGCAATATGGGCAATATTCTCATTGATGCTAACGGTGATCCCGCCATTATCGATTTTCAATCCAGTATTGGCTGGGCGCGTTTCCCTAAATGGCTGCAAAAATTCATGCGCTATGCAGATATTACTGGTGTGTATAAAGCGTGGGAACGCTATGGCGCTACACCGCTACCTGCTCACAAAAAGCAGTTTTTGGCTCGCTATAATTCAACGCGTAAATGGTGGGTATTTCGCGGTTATCCAATTCATAGAATGCAAGTACGTGTGCAGGCCTTTGCTGCACACGTTATGAGCCTGAACATAGTTCAGAACATCCTCGAAAAGTTCTGGTAAAGGCGTGGTCTGCTTTAATCCCTGGCTGAGGTCAGGGATTTTATTTTCTCTCCCAACATCAACAGTGCCGGTGTCAGCAGCAGTGTGAGCAAGGTCGCAAATGTCAGACCGCCGGCGATGGTGCTCGACAACACTGTCCACCACTGCGCTGACGGCGCTCCCACAGAAATGTTCCTGCCGACGATATCGATAGTCAACGCAAACACCATGGGCAATAAACCCAGAATGGTGGTGACAGACGTGAGCAGTACCGGTCTGGCACGCTGCGCTGCCGTACGTAAAATGGCTTCCTTGGCGTCCATCCCGTCACTTTTGAGCGCGTTATAGGTATCGATTAAGACGATGTTGTTGTTAACCACTATGCCTGCAAGGGCAATGGTGCCGATACCACTCATCACCACCACGAAGGGTTGCGACGTGACCATTAGGCCAATTAACACGCCTGCGGTTGAAAAGATAATTGCACTCAAGACCACAAAGGCCTGATAGAAGCTGTTGAACTGGGTCACCAGAATGATCAGCATCAGGAAAATCGAGCCAATAAAGGCATTACTCAGGAATGTCATTGACTCCTGGGTATCTTCATCCTCGCCTTTAAATGACAGCATAACGTCTGCAGGTAACGGCGATTCGATAAGCTTTTCACGCATCTGTTTCAGCTTTTGATCCAGTAATTCACCCTCCGCTATTTCTGCCTTAATTGTATATGTACGAGCGCCATCAAGACGGTTTATCCGCCCGGTTTTTGGGGCAGGCTCAATGGTCACAAAATTCCCAATGGGCACAGAACCATTGGCAGACGGAATACGAAGTTGATAAAGCTGTTCAATATTCCGAAAGGTTTCCGGGAAGCGAAGACGAATTTCGACTTCTTCCTCGGCATCATCCGGGCGGTATTCCGCCAGCATGGCGCCATTGGTGATTAACTTCACCACATTCCCCAACAGGGTGACATCAACGTTGTACTGCGCCGCCAGCTCTCTGTCGACATTTAAACGCCACTCCACACTGGGCAGAGGCCGGGAGTCTTCAACATCAACAAAACCGCCCGTTTCTTCCATTAAAGCAAGAATATGTTCTGTGCCTTCAATGAGACTGTCGTTACTGATCCCACTGAGGACAATCTCCACCGGTTTACCGGAAGATGGCCCCATGTCGGGTAACCGCACCTGCACTTTGATGCCGGGAATGGTTTCGACATATTCACGGATATCAGCCATGATTTCTGACGCCGGCGGCCGGGTTTCCCAGTCACTTAATTCCAGTTGGATAACACCGATAACATCTTCCGGCATCTCCGACTCGTTGCCACCACCGCCGCCAATGGTGCGGGCGTAAACTGAATCGAGATTGTCCTGCTGCAATAAAAACGTCTCGACTTTCTTCACCAGTTTGTCGCGCTCATAAATAGATAAATCACCTCGGGCCTGCACTTGAATTTGCAGATATTCGGGTTCAATGTCTGGGAAGAACAATACGCCACGACCAAAGAAACCGTAAAGTACAAAGGTCATGAACATAATACCCAGTGCTGCTAATGTGGACTTGCCAGGATGATTTACGATGTTCTTTAAGAATCGCAGATAACGGCCCAGCCAGCCTCGAATATCATCTAGGTTGCCCTTCTCCGCCATGCGGATAAATTTCACCGTATCAGACTGGGTATCAACGCTGACTTTACGGGTAATCACACCGCCTAATACGGGAATAAATATCAGCGCCATAAACAACGAGGCGGTTAAGGTAATGATGACAGTTAGCGGCAGGAAGCTCATAAACTCACCCACCAATCCAGGCCACACCAGCAGCGGGAAGAATACGGTCAGCGTGGTGATGGTTGAAGCGATGATAGGCCACGCCATGCGTTTGGACGCCGTTGCGAAAGCGGTTTTCGGTGGCTCACCTTCAGCAATTTTCCGGTCTGCTAATTCAATGGTAACAATGGCGCCGTCAACCAGCATCCCCACTACCAGAATCAGGCTGAATAGCACAATCATATTCATGGTCATGCCGAAGAAGAATATCACCGTCATGGCCGCTAAAAATGAACCGGGAATAGCCATGCCAACCAATATGCTTGGGCGTATACCGAGGGCAAATACAATCACTATCACTACCAGAATAATGGCAGTCAGAACATTGTTTTCCAAATCCCCCAGCATGCTTTTAATTTCGCCGGATTTGTCCTGCAGATAGTCTACTTTAATGGTTTCAGGCCATTGCGTTCTTGCCAGTTCCACCAGATTGCGCACGTCTGCTATGGTTTCGATAATATTCGCGCCACTTCGTTTTGATACTTCAAGGGCAATGGCTTTTTCACCCCGGAGACGGGCGAAACTGGTGGGATCTTTAAAAGTACGGCGAATGGTGGCCACATCATCGAAGGTGACGATGGTATTTCCCACTTTTTTCACCGGTAAGGTAGCCAAATCCTGCATAGTCTCAATAACGCCCGGCACTTTAAACACCATGCGGCCAGCATTAGCATCAATGGCCCCGGCAGCCACCAGCTGGTTATTCTGACTGACAAAATTCAGCACATCGGGAAAAGACAGGTTGTACGTTTCCAGCGCAACGGGGTCGATAATGACTTCAAGAAGTTCTTCTCGATCACCGGCGATATCCACTTCCAATACACCGGAAAGCGCTTCAATTTCATCCTGCAGACGGCGAGCAATATTTACCAGCGTACGTTCTGGAATATCACCCGATAACATGACTGTCAGAACCGGGAAGAGTGACAGGTTCACTTCAGTAACTCTGGGCTCCTCACTGCCAGGAGGCAACTCGGCTTTGGCCAGATCGACTTTTTCCCTGACATCAAGCAATGCCTGATCGGCGTCAAAGCCGGCTTCAAATTCCATCACCACTGAGGCAAAGCCTTGTATGGCCGTACCTTTCATTTCTTTTAAGCCTTCAATGGATTGAAGCTCTTTCTCTAGCGGCCTCACCAGTAAGCGTTCACTGTCTTCCGGTGCAATACCGTCATACACCACTGAGACATAGATAAACGGGATCGTAATGTCTGGCTCAGACTCTTTCGGAATAGCAAAATAAGCGCTGGCACCGGCAATGGTGAGCACAAAAAAGACCAACGCTACGGTACGGGTGCGGGCAAATGCCGCATCGATAATCGCATTCATTATCTGGCCGCCTTCTCAACTGGCGTCACCACATTGCCAGCATCCACAAAGCCCTGCCCCGTGGTGATAAGGCGTACGGTATCAGGCAAACCAGTTACCCAGGCACCTTCGTTGTCAGATTGCAGCAGTGATACCTGATGAAATTCCACTTTATTGTTGCTACCAACCGATTTAACCCCAATTCGCCCATCGGCATCCAGGGTGAAAGTCGCCGGCGATACGTAATGAGCCTTCACTTCATTCACATGCAGGGTAACCGTGGCGCTGGAACCAGACTTCAGTTTGCCATCGGGATTCGGGATGCCAATTTCAGCAAGATAAGTACGCGATTCACTGCTGGCATAAGAAGCAATAAAACGAACCTCACCAGTAACCTGCTCACCGGTGGCGAGTTGAATATCTGCCTGCAGCCCTTTTTTGACTTCATTTACCCGTTGCTGCGCAATTTGCACCTCAACTACCAGTACCGAGTTATCCACCAGTTCCAACATGGGGTCGCCCACACTGACGACATCGCCGCTTTCTGCTGTCACTTTTTGAATTTCGCCATCAAAAGGGGCCGACGGTTGCACAAATCCAATGTCTGATCGAATGGTCGCAATGGCGGCCTCAGACGCTTTTACATTGGCCAACGCGGTATCGAGTTCTGATTCACTTTGATATTGCTTATCTGCAAGTTGCGACAAACGCTTATAGGTTTTCTTACGGGCTTCGTATAACGCTTCCTGTTGCTCAAGTTGAATAAGCCTGTCTTCCATATCAATGGTCAGCAAGGTATCCCCTTTTTGTACAGTGTCGCCTTCAGTTACCGAAATTTGCTCAATTCGCCCTGCCGTCTGCGCTTTAATTTCCAGTAAGCGTTCCGGCACGGTTTGCCCCTGAACCACCAGGGAAACCGGCGTTACCTGGGCTTCAGAAACCGTGACTTCCACAGAAAACGGTTGGATCGCTTTTTGCGTCTGATTTTGTTCTTCGGGCTCTGATGTAAAAAGGCCAGAGACCATCCATGCACTAATAAGAAGAATAAACAGAAGTGCGAAAACAGATGATTTATTCATTTTTAGATGAAGTCCTTTGTCAGGCTGGGTGTCATTTTTAGCTTGTTGAACGTAATGATTTTGGTTACTGCGAAGCAATTATTTTCTTACCGGAAAACGGGTTGCCAGAACGACCGGCAGTAATATTGCGTAAGGTATCACAGGCAACGTAAAGAGATGTTGTAAATTTTGTAACGAAATAAATAATGGTATTAAGAAAAGTTGAATGTACCCAGCCCATGTTCAAGCTGGCACACAATTAGAAGGTGAAGGGAAAGACTAGAAAAATAGCCGGTTCAGAGAAGTAAGCCCCTTCTATGAACCGGCCGTAAATAACGTTAGAAAAATGCTGCGTTAAAACAGAATAGTTATACTGTTACACCATTTTGCGAAGCAACGCGGTGGTATTTAATGACAACAAACGCCAGCAGCCTACAGCACCAAGCAGCCCGACAACGGCAGCGCCGACGATGGGGGCAATAATCCAATATTCAGGGTGAAGCACGGCTTCCATTTGGAAAATGCTCGTTTGCAACATGTAAAGACTTAACTCGTTGGTCAGTGCCGCCATGAAACCGGCTACCACACCAATAATGATAAATTCGTATACCACGCTTAAACGAATCAGGCTTCCCTTCGCACCCAAGGTACGCAGAATTGCCAGTTCCTGTTGACGTTCGTCCATCGAGGCCTGCACTTGAGCAATGAGCACCAGCGCCCCCGCAGCCAATACGAGTATCAGAATGAATTCCACGGCCAACGAGACCTGATCAACAATCTCTCTAAGCTGATTTATCCGCGCATCAACATCGAATAACGTGGCTGACGGGAAAGGCTTTAACAGCTCTGTTAGCTCGGGCTTGCGTTCAGTATCCAGATAAAAACTGGTGATATATGTGGGCGAGAACGACTGCATGGCAGCAGGAGACAGTACAAAGAAGAAATTCGGCTGCATGGTCTGCCAATCGACTTTACGCATACTGGTAACGCGAACTTTTACGTCTTCACTACCAATATTAAAGGTTAATACGTCACCCAAATTTATATCCATTCGTTCGGCAGATTGTTCTTCAACCGAAACCGGATAAATACCATCTTCCGGCTCTGATGCATCGTCACCTTGCCAGTTACCGGCCGTAATTTCGTTACCGAATTGCAAGGTGTTGCTCCAGGTTAGGTTCGCTTCCCGGCCCAAACCATCACGGCCTTCCCGTGGACCTTCCTCGTCCTCTTTCGACATGCTGGTGTTTACCCGCTCATCATTCACCGCAACAAAACGGCCGCGAACCACCGGATAAAAATCAGACATTTCCACATTGGCATTTGCAAAATGCTGCTCTATTTCCGGCTTTTCTGATTGGGTAATGTTTATCAGGAAGTAGTTCGGCGTACCTTCTGGTAGCTGAGCCCGCCATTGCGCCACCATGTCATTTCGCATCACCAATACCACCAAAAGTAGCAGTAAGGTGACTGAGAAACTAATCAACTGCACACTATTGTCCATAGAGCGGCGACGAATGCGCGCCCATGCGAGCTGCCACGGCCCCATTTTTCCGGTTCCGAGTTTACGCCCAACACGTATTAATCCCATGGTGACCAACAGGAGTCCGGCTACCAGTGCGATACCCGAGACAAACAAAATAGCGCTCAATTTGATGTCGCGACTGTATGTCCACATCAGTAAAAATATTGCGCCACCGGCTGCCAGAAATTGCAGAGTACGGGAACTCATGTTGGCATCTATATCTCGTCGAAGTACTCGAAGTGGTGGTACAGAGAAAAGCCGCAGAAGTGGATAGAGTGAAAATAACAACGCACAGATTACACCGGTAAAAATAGCGATGAGAACCGGCCGCCAGTGCCATACATTTAAAGACACATCCACCTGATCGGCCAATGCGGTGACCACCACCTGCTGAATAGCCACACCGGCGATGACACCAATGACAATACCAGCGGTGGTAATTAAACAAATTTGAATGGTATACACCCGACGAATCATGGCCTTGCTTGCACCCAGGGTTTTCATGATTGCTACCGGGTCGAAGTGACGCTGACTAAATCGCTGCGCAGCTACAGCTATCGAGACAGCAGCGAGTATGATGGCAAGTAAACTGGCAAGCAGAAAATAGCGTTCAGCACGGGCAACCGAACGGCCCACTGGAGACTGATCTTCTGACACCGAACGCCAACGGTGAATTTCTTTGTCGATATTCGGACGCAGCCAGCGATAGTAGCCTTTCAGGGAGTCTTGATCGCCGGTAAAGTAAGCGGTGTAATTAACCCGGCTCCCCGGCCCTGTTATATTCGCTGCAGCTAAATCAGCATCGCGAATAAGTACAATGGGATCGGTGGAAAAAATACTGAACCCGGCGTCGGGGATCTCACCAAGCACACGGGTAACGGTAAACTCTGCATCACCAACATAAATTGTGCCGCCCAGCTTCACATCCAACAATTGAAATAGCCGAGAATCAATCCATGCTTCTCCCGGCGAGGGCAAGTCCGTAGCGGCTTTGGTTTGTCCAAAAGGCGTGTCGGCTATGAGCACTTCGCCTTTAAGCGGGTAATTTTCATTCACCGCCCGTAAGTCTACCAGCGACATATTTTCTTCGCCGAATGCCATGGAGCGGGTTGCGACTTGTCTTGCTGTTTTCAGATCGAATTCGCTGGCTTCTGCTACCCAGCTATCATCGATGGGCTGTGATGAGCGAAACTGGCTATCAGCAGCCAGGAAGCTTGCAGAGCGTTCGGTGAGCGCCCCTTGTAATCGTTCGCTGAACAGTGACAACGACAACACAGAGGCCACTGACAAAACAATGGCCAATAAAATAATGGTGAGTTCGCCCCTTCGGGCTTCATGGCGAAAGAGTCGCCAGGCAAGATTAAACCCTGTTCCCATATTACGCTTCCTCGGCAGCAGTAACCGGCGCAGTGGTTTCTGTAAGCACCCCAGCCTGCATAGTCAATTGACGGCTGCAGCGTTTCGCCAATTCGTTGTCGTGGGTCACCAGCACCAACGTAGTGCCAATATCACGGTTCATATCAAATAACAGCTGTTCAATTTTTTCACTGTTCGCCGCATCCAGGTTGCCGGTAGGTTCATCAGCGAAGAGGATCTTTGGTTGACCGATAAACGCTCGTGCAATGGCAACTCGCTGCTGTTCACCACCTGACAACTGGTTAGGATAATGGTGTGCCCGGTGAGATAGCCCCACCAATTCCAGTATTTCTGTTGCCCGTCCTTTTGCATTGTCGAGACCGGAAATCTCCGCCGGTAACATTACGTTTTCCAACGCGGTTAAACTTTGCACCAACATAAAGCTTTGGAAGATAAAGCCAACCTTCTCACCGCGTAAACGAGCACGGGCTTCTTCGTTCATATTGTGTAGCGGTTCATCATCTAACAATATTTCGCCACTACTCACTTCATCCAATCCGGCCAGTAAACTGAGCAAGGTAGATTTACCGGAACCAGACGCGCCAACGATGGCAATAGACTCACCTGCCTTGACTTCAAATGAAATTGGTTGAAGGATCTGAAGTTCACCTTCACTCGTAGAGACTGTTTTGGTAATTTTTCGGGTGCTTATCATAGGAGTAGTCACTGTCGTGTTTTCGTTACAACGATTTCGCCAATACAGGCTTGCGCTGGCCTTAGTTTTCTTACAGCTGTGCGTATATTCAGATCATCTGTATGCTGCGACGCAATCGTCGCAAACGCCCCAACAATTCAAGCTGTTAGTCTTAGGTGATAGCCTAAGCGCTGGATATGGGTTAAAGCAACAGCAGGGTTGGGTAAGTTTGTTACAAAATATCTGGAACGACGAACAGCTTCAGATTGATGTGATAAATGCTGCGATAAGCGGAGAAACCACAGACGGAGGACTTGCCAGGCTGCCACGTTTGTTGGAACAACATGAGCCTTCTCATGTACTTATCGAACTTGGTGGAAATGACGGATTACAGGGGCACCCGGTAAACAAAACCCGTGCTAACCTAAGCGAAATGGTAAAACTGGCTAAAGACAGCGGCGCTACAGTATTCATTCAAGACATGCAAATTCCCACCAATTACGGTAGCCGGTACACCAAGATGTTCGGTGATGCATTCGACAAAGTCGCCGAAGAAAATGAAATAACTTTAATCCCGTTTTTCCTTCAAGACGTGGCGCTAGACAAAACGCTGATGCAAAACGATGGTATTCATCCTAATGCAAAAGCGCAACCCATGATTGCGCAATTCATGCGTGATGCATTAACCCCGCTTATCAGAGAGTGAGCACGAGCTTCTGATATTGCATGTCAACGTTTAGCGATATCCATTGACTCAGTTCACTACGAATGAAAGAGAAAAGGATGCAACTCGCATCCTTTTTCTCTTCAATATATTGTCAATATCAATATTATTTCGGCTTCACATAATGGGACGTTTTGCCCGCAGGTACGTCCTTTAATGCCATATAGCGGTCGCGCAGTTTGGTTTGACGGGACGACATATCAATGGCCTCCCCTTCAATATACACTTGCTCTGCGGCTTCGGTGACTTCAAGGGGATCACCACTCCAAATCACAACATCAGCCCGCTTACCCGGCGCTAAAGACCCCACCTGATCGTCAACGCCGAGAATCATTGCTGGCACTGAGGTCAAGCTGGCAATGCCGCCCTCATAAGACAAGCCGTTAGCAACAGCATTACCGGCATGCTGCGCCGCCAAACGAATATTGTGTGTTTCCATGCCAATAGCCACTTTCACACCGGCTTTCTCAAGTCGCTCAGCATTGTGCAGGGTAGCACCGAGCTGCTCGAAGTTGCCCGGCAAGTTAAGTTGCGGATCGAGAATAACGGGAATGTTCGCTTTGGCCAGCTGGTCAGCGACACGCCAGGCCTCGACGCCATGCAGCAGAACGATGCTGATATCCGGGTGACGTTTCTTGAAGGCTAAAACTTGACGTATATCTGCGGCCCGGTCTGCTTCAATAAACAGTGGAATATCCCCTTTTAAAACCCCCTTCAACGCTTTAATGTCCGCACGGGCATTCATGCCATCCCAGCCCGATGTCAGCGACGGTATTTTCTTGGTGCTTGCGACTTCATCAATCAGTGCTTCCAGCGTTACCCATAACACCGCCCGGGAACCACCATGACTGTCTGCAGACGCGCCATCCATATTGACCACCATAAAGGCTTTGTCTTTAAGAATGTCAGCATCATCATCCAGACCTATCACCGCGCCTTGCCCATGGAACATGAGATCGGTATTCGCAATGGTGGTAGCCGCTGAGGTTACGCCTTCAATACGGGAGACATCAATCAGTGTGGAGTCCGGATTAATAGCATAGGTCACGTCTAGCGCTGCGCCCGTGGTACTCACCTTTGTACTGCTCGCTGATGAATCCACTTCACCCGCCCACGAAGCCACTTCCACCAAACCGAGCGAAGTGAGCGCGCCCACAAAACCAGGAGTAACCACCTTACCGCTGGCGTCGACCTTGGTATAGCCAGAAGGAACATTGCTGCCGGAAGAGACTTTTTCAATTGTGCCGTCTTTGATAAGCACCGTACCGCTTTCCAGCGTGCCTTGCTTTGTTTGGGTAATCACTTTACCGCCGACAATAGCGATATTTTCTGCCAGTACGCTGGTACTCATTACGGTAGAACTTAGTGCAGTGGCAATAGCCAGAGATAATAAGCGTTTCATTTTACATCTCCTTCGCCGACCTGGCCGACTTCAAAATCACTGAGTGGCCAGCTGTCCGGATTACCTAGCTCATAGGCTTTACCGCCATCGACAAAAACCTGCTCGGCTTTGGTATAAGTGGAGAACGGATTCCCCGTCCACAATACCAGGTCAGCATTCTTACCCGCTTCTAGTGAACCGGTTTTATCAAAAATCCCCAATGACTTAGCAGGATTAGCGCTTAGCCATTGCCACGCCTCTTCCATGCTAATATCGATACCGGCACGCTTGCCGTCCGACCAGGCTTTGGCCGCTTCCTGATTCAAACGCTGAATACCCAATTCGTCATCTGAGTGCACAATTGCGCAGGCGTTGGCGGCATGGACTACCGGAATATTCTCGCGAATGCCGTCATAAGCTTCCAGTTTAAAGCCCCACCAGTCTGCCCACATTGAGGCACACACGTTATTTTCAGCGAGCTTATCCGCTATTTTGTATCCTTCCACTGCGTGGTGGAATGCGGCAATTTGATAGTCAAACTCTTTCATCATGTCCATCATCACCGTCATTTCATCTGCACGATAACAATGCATGTGCACCCGTATATCGCCGCTGAGCACGCCGGCCATGGTTTCCAGATCGAGGTTTCGTTTCGGTGCCTTAGGACTTTTCCCTGCTTCGTAATCGGCCTCGTATTTTTCCCATTCGCGCATATAATTTTGCGCGTCGGACCAGGCTTGGCGGTAACCTTTCACGTTACCCATGCGGGTCATTGGACCGCCCTTCTTTCCGTAAACCCGCTTCGGATTTTCCCCACAGGCCATTTTCATGCCGTAAGGCGCATCAGGAAATTTCATGTCTTGCATGGTGCGGCTAGGCACGTTTTTAAGCACCACGGAGCGTCCACCAAACAAATTTGCCGAACCGGGCAGAATTTGTAGTGATGTCACACCACCTGCCAGTGCCCGGCCAAAGCCTGGATCTTGTGGCCACACAGAGTGCTCAGCCCACACGCCAGGCGTAACCGGTGACGTCATTTCATTACCGTCTGACGTTGAGCCTACGGAGGGTGTTGGATACACCCCCAAATGACTGTGATTATCGATAATGCCTGGCGTTACCCATTTTCCTTTACCGTCGATGACCACGGCATCACTTGGATAATCTACGGTTTCACCCACAGCCACAATTTTGCCATCGGCGAAGTAAACCATTCCGTTTTCAATACGACTGCCTACACCATCAAGAATGGTAACGTTGGTGATAACTGTCGGTTTGCCCGAAAGGGGTGTGTAGGTGCTTGGATAAGGGTCGGTGTTAATTGAAACGTGTGGAGCCTGTTCAGTCTGCTCTTCAGCTTGCGCTATCGGTTGCATTGAGACAGTCGAACACAGGCAAGCCAGCGCAATGGCCAGCTTTGATGATGTGTGTTTCATAATTTGTTCCGTTATTATTGTTCAGATTTTCGGTATGAGACTTTCAGCTATGTTTAATAGATCTCCCCGATCCCAACCTAGACAATTACGGATCTTCACGCAAGTTTTGCTGCGATTAAGCGACGTTAGCCTGCGAAGACTGGAGTTTGCGACGACTGGCGGCGTAAGACTTCAACGATTTCATCCGCTTTCTGCAGTTTGCGAATATCATTAAACAGCACTTCAGCCTGCGGATATTGACGCTTCAGGTAGCCACACCACTGCTTTATTCGATTTGGATAATATCGGCCTTTGTCGCCGTAAATCTCATACCCTGAGTAATGAATCAACAAATCTGCAACTTCGCTCCAGTCCATGATGTCCTGTTCACCACGAATAGTACGGGCGAGATTAGGCATGGCCAGGGCGCCCCGCCCAAGCATTAAGTCGACGCAGCCAGATTGGGCCTGACAATTACGGGCATCATCGGCGTTCCATATTTCGCCATTGGCGACCAGAGGAATGTTTGTGTGCTGGCGAATACGGGCTATCCAATCCCAATATGCCGGCGGTTTATAACCTTCCGTTTTGGTGCGCGCATGCACCACGAGTTGGTCGGCACCCGCTTCCGTTATCGCTATGGCGTTATCGATAGCCAGAGATTTGTCTTCAAAACCTAATCGGATTTTCGCTGTTACCGGTTGCTCCGCCGGCACGGCCTCGCGTACCGTTTTCACGATTTGATACAGGGTTTCGGTTTCTTTTAGCAGTACCGCCCCGCCCTTACTTTTGTTCACCGTTTTTGCAGGACAGCCAAAATTAAGATCAACACCGGGGGAGCCCAGCTCCACTGCGGTTTGTGCATTTTCTGCTAACCATTGAGGATGCTGACCTAATAATTGCACCCGAACCGGCACGCCGGACGGTGTCACACTGCCATGGTGCAACTCAGGACAAAGTTTATAGAATGTTTTGGCTGGTAGTTTTTGTTCTACGACACGCACGAATTCAGTTACACACAAATCAAAACCGCCCACGCGGGTCAGCATGTCTCGCATCAGATGGTCAACAACCCCTTCCATGGGAGCAAGTAAGATTCTCATAGGTTTAACGATCGCATTAGTTAGTGGATATTGTCGGAGGACAAAAATTGGCCGCGAAGTGTAGCAGAGAACCGCCAGCGGGTCATCCGGGCCATGTAGAATTTAACGAGGGCTAATAAAGATGTTTAAGACTCAACTGGCGATGTTTTTAACGTCCTGCGCAATCCACAGGCACACGTAACAGCCAAATTCATTGGTAAGATATTGTTCAAATTCACTTTTAGTATCGCAATGGTGAGAAACGATACGCTGACGATTGCCATCGTAAATCAGAGCGGTGAAGGTATACATAGTGTGCCTCGCAAAATCAGGAAACACACTATACATTTAGACGTCTATACTTTCAAACGTCCAGAAGTTCAAACATCGATATTTTCTGATCTAACGCAGATTTTGATTACGCGAGAATATATTCTAGCCCACCAATAATCGCTGCCACCTGGGCATCATTGCAGATTTCGTCAGACGCTGACGGACTATCAGGAAACACTTCGGTTGTCGTGACGTAGGGCGCATCAGTCAGACCACCACACAAAAACAGTGATTTCTTGTCGTAGCTGATAACACCATCGGAAAGTACATCAGCCCCGATGATTTTGTCATTTTCATCCGCTGGCGCGATGTGTGTTACAGCTCGAACTTTTTCGATGATGGCTTTCTGGAAATCCAGTTCGACTTTACCGCTGTCGGCCACGAGATAAAAACCATCGGGAATGTCCCAAACATCCTGGATAATACCGTCTCTTGCACCGAGTGCGGGACGGAATTCCGAATTGTCCGTATCCGTGGTTTCATGCAAATCAATATGCATATGAATGGGTTCTTCAATGGCGTCTACCATAGCTTTCAGCATGGCTGATTCCGGTGCCGGTGAATTCTCACGGAAACTACGATTGGGGTCGATGGCTAACGGGTCCCAGCGATTAATCGTTTCATAGCCCCACGGACTCACACATGGTGCCACAACAAAATTGCACTTGTCTTGCCACGCGGCTAAGTGTTGTGCGACAAATTTAAGGGCACCCTGCACGCCGCTGGTTTCATATCCGTGAACACCGCCCGTTACAAGCACGGTGGGTAACGAAGTGACAAAGGATTTAGGTTTTATAACAAAAAGTGGATAACGGGATTCATCGTACGGTAATGCACCGTATTGGCTAATCTCGTAGTTGTCCGGCAACGCGGGCAACCGGTCGATAACTTCTTCCTTATAGCTGCGTTTTACAGTTTGCGCATTGAGCCACTGCTTTTTTTCAGCCTCTGACCAAGGTGTGCCGGGGGTTCCAATAGGGTAATCTTGCATATCCAACCTTTGTTTCTTTAAAGAATGTATTCTGACAATCACGATATCATGGTAGAGAATACCGCCTGAATCGCGACTCAGATGAGCTTGCACTTTATCACGTTATGTAACCCAGATATGCATATCCGGGTGGGTTCGTTGTTGCGAGTTGTCAGCCTGCGCTGACAATCAGACTTTTTTCTTTAAGCCTTTGAGCAGCTTCCCAAACCGCTCATCTTCTTCACCCTCGATGCGCTGTAAAGTCAGTCTTGCTTGGGCTTTATCTTCTGCATTCAAATACAACTCAGCAAGACGTAGGTTTGCCCAATTCAAAGTTGGCAAACCACCCGTATCAATTGTAGTGTCATGAAACTGTGTCAAATACGCTTCCAACGCCTTGATGCCCAGTTCTGTATATTCACCTGACTGCACCGCGGCTTGTCCGAGCCGGTAAAAACCATAGAGTTGATCATATCGATTTTCACTATATGTTTCCCAAGCCAGCTCATCTTGTTCGGACACCACTTCAAGTTCAAGATCCATCAATGGAGACAGTGCTTCAACAGCTTGGGAGTAAGCTTCATCACTTATGTAGTGGTCACCCAAAATAAATCTGGCTTCAACCTGGGTTTCAGGTGCTGCTGTCAGCGATTGCAAGATTGCAATGCCCTGCGCTTTTTGATCATCCGCGATGAGGTATTTCGCCTCAGCAAACTGCCCCTCGTTTTGGTCAATTGCTGCAATTTTTTCTACCAGGGATTTTGCTGTATCCATGTCTCCACCAGCAATGGATGGGACAAACAAGTGAAACTGAAATAGCGCCTGATAGGTTTGAATTTCATTAGGCGCGACTTCGATAGCTTTTTCCAGACTCTTCCGGGCTTTTTTGGCATAGCTCAATGCAGAAAAAATACTCTCTCCGGCCTGCGCCCCCATCACACTGGCGTGCATTAAATAAACACGGAACTCATTAGGATAAGCGTTGATAAAATCTTCAGCCGCTTCCTCTGCATCATCAAGATCGGTGCGCATGAGGGCAGAGATATAGGTCGAAAAACGTTCAGGCGACTTCGCCTTTTCTCCTTCAAGGGTATCGATAATTTGTTCGTATTTGCCGTCTTTGAACCAGGCATCCAGCGCATCATCGGAAATGAGGGTATCGGCTTGGGTGATGGCTGAAAAAGATAACACGCCCAGGCAAAGGGCAATATGAGATAGTCGCTTTATGAAAGGCTTTCCTTGCATCGTGATAATTCCTTTTATTAATCAATTATCAGACTATCAAGGTTATGGTTTTGATACTAAGTGAAAAAGTAACAATTTGTGACGGTGACAACTAACCGGGTGACTATTGGTTGATAGGAATTTTTGATCCAAAAAAAAGACCAGCAGATGCTGGTCTTTCTTATATGGCGTCCCCTAGGGGATTCGAACCCCTGTTACCGCCGTGAAAGGGCGGTGTCCTAGGCCTCTAGACGAAGGGGACAGAAATTTCGCTTTGCGAAGCGCAGCTTCGCTAAATTTCTGTAAGGCGATTCACGATTTATCGTGAGAGCGACCTTATCCTAGGCTCGGAAGCAAGCTTCCGAGATTTTCAGTAAGGCGAATCGAGCCCGCGAGATGAGCGACCTTATTCTTCTTACTGAACTTTCAAGTCCTGAAGATGCTTAAATGTAACTCACTGATGTGAACTACAACCAATCAACTCCGGCCTATCTCACAGTATTAACCGACTGTGACGCGATATAAATGGCGTCCCCTAGGGGATTCGAACCCCTGTTACCGCCGTGAAAGGGCGGTGTCCTAGGCCTCTAGACGAAGGGGACAGAAATTTCGCTTTGCGAAGCGCAGCTTCGCTAAATTTCTGTAAGGCGATTCACGATTTATCGTGAGAGCGACCTTATTCTTCTTACTGAACTTTCAAGTCCTGAAGATGCTTAAATGTAACTCACTGATGTGAACTACAACCAATCAACTCCGGCCTAACTCACAGTATTAACCGACTGTGACGCGATATAAATGGCGTCCCCTAGGGGATTCGAACCCCTGTTACCGCCGTGAAAGGGCGGTGTCCTAGGCCTCTAGACGAAGGGGACTGAAATTTTGCTCAGCGAAACATGTTTCGCTAAATTTCAGTAAAGGCAAGGTGAGCCTGCGAACCGCGCGACATTATTGCCTTACTGAATTTTCAAGTCCTGAAGTAATTGGTTTAACCAACCACTCCGGCCTATCTCACAGTTTTAATCGACCGTGACGCGATATAAATGGCGTCCCCTAGGGGATTCGAACCCCTGTTACCGCCGTGAAAGGGCGGTGTCCTAGGCCTCTAGACGAAGGGGACTGAAAATCTTCTTTCGGAAGCAAGCTTCCGAGATTTTCAGTAAGGCGAATCGAGCCCGCGAGAATGAGCGGCCTTATTCTTTGCCTTACCTAAGAACTTACCGGAAAGTACATTCCGACGACTGTAAATTCCATAAGAATTTGGTGGAGCCAGGCGGGATCGAACCGCCGACCTCCTGCATGCCATGCAGGCGCTCTCCCAGCTGAGCTATGGCCCCGTATCCTAGAATGGTCACCGTGTTTCGTGTGACTGTTCCGTGACAGCGGGGCGCATTCTAGGCATACCCCACTGCCCTGTCAACGGTTTTTTTAGGAATTTTCTCTGTTTGCTATAAAAGTAAGCGCTTTGTTTATTCTCTCTTCAATTTTGGCTTTTGAGAGCAAATTCAACGTTACATCCAGCGATGGAGAGTTGCCACTTCCGGTTGCTGCAACACGTAAAGGCATGCCTACTTTACCCATACCTACACCAAGAGATTCCGCCGCGGCATTAATAGCTGCACCGATATTTTCAGGATTCCACTCTTCTACTGCTAGCAGTTTTTCTTTAACCACCTCTAATGGCTCTTTTGCAACTGGACGAAGATGCTTCTTCGCAGCATTGGCATCGAACTCATCAAAGTCCTGATAAAAATAGGTACTGATTTCCGCCAACTCTTTTAAGGTTTTTACCCGGTCGGCCTGAATAGCAATCACCGATTCCAACGCAGGACCCGTTGCTAAATCGATATTCATTTCGTCAAAGTGCCATTTAAGGCGTGAGGCAACCTCACTCGCTGGCAATGTTTTCATATAGTGCTGGTTCAGCCACACCAGCTTTTCTGTATTAAAAGCAGAAGCCGATTGACCAATGGCATCAAGATCGAAGTATTCAATCATTTCTTCCAGTGAGAAGATTTCCTGATCACCATGAGACCACCCCAAACGCACCAGGTAGTTGAGTACAGCCTGCGGAAGGTAACCATCATCGCGGTATTGCATCACACTCACAGCGCCATGACGCTTGGAAAGCTTTTTACCGTCATCACCCAGAATCATCGATACGTGAGCATATTCAGGTACCGGTGCGCCCAGTGCTTCCAGAATATTAATCTGGCGAGGTGTGTTATTAATATGGTCTTCACCACGCACAACGTGGGTGATGCCCATATCCCAGTCATCGACGACAACACAGAAGTTATAAGTAGGAGAGCCGTCTGAGCGCTGAATGATCAAATCATCCAACTCTTTATTACTGATTTCGATTTTTCCGCGGATGTGATCATTAATAACAACCGTGCCTTCCAGCGGGTTTTTAAATCGAATAACGAAAGGCTGACCTTCAGGGTGATCGGTACGGTCACGCCAGGTACCAGGATAACGAGGCTTTTCACCATTCTCTTTTTGCTTTTCACGAATGGCGTCCAGTTCTTCTGAACTCATAAAGCATTTATAGGCTTTACCTTCATCCAGCATTTGCTGAATCAGTTCTTTATAACGGTCAAAACGTTGTGTCTGGTAATAAGGACCTTTATCCCAGGTCAAACCCAGCCATTGCATACCATCAAGAATGGCTTGCTTGGCTTCATCCGTTGAACGTTCCAGATCGGTATCTTCTATACGAAGAACAAACTCGCCACCTTTGGCTTTTGCATATAACCAGGAATAAAGTGCAGTACGTGCACCACCAACGTGAAGATAGCCTGTAGGGCTAGGAGCAAATCGCGTAACGACAGACATTATGTTTCTCTATCTATAAATGAATGAAAAAATTGGCTGCATTCTACCAGCCAAAGCAGCACTACAAAAGCCAGCCATCGCGTGACGGTGAAATATCAGCGGTTCAATGAGTGAATTTACTGTGCCAGACTGATTTCTGATGAATTTTCCGTCAAACTTCGAAGAGATAATCAACGAGGATGGCCGAATTGATCGTAAATCAGGCAAGCAGTCATTTTTCCGTAATTTTGTTGTTGACACCTTCGCATGCAACCCTATAATACCGCCCCACTTGCCCAGCACGGACAAGTAAACAAACAGCGGACGCTTAGCTCAGTTGGGAGAGCATCGCCCTTACAAGGCGAGGGTCACTGGTTCAAGTCCAGTAGCGTCCACCATCTCTTCGGTGGCGCTGTTTGAAAAGAAAGAGGACGCTTAGCTCAGTTGGGAGAGCATCGCCCTTACAAGGCGAGGGTCACTGGTTCAAGTCCAGTAGCGTCCACCATCTCTTCGGAGTTGGTACGGCGAGGGTCACTGGCTGAACAATTCCGTTGTGAGTCACAGCAGTCGTCCACCACTTCATTTGGTAACCTCTTTCTTTTAGCAACAAATTATCGGACGCTTAGCTCAGTTGGGAGAGCATCGCCCTTACAAGGCGAGGGTCACTGGTTCAAGTCCAGTAGCGTCCACCATCTACTTACAGTTTGTTGCAGCAAAAAATCTGGACGCTTAGCTCAGTTGGGAGAGCATCGCCCTTACAAGGCGAGGGTCACTGGTTCAAGTCCAGTAGCGTCCACCACTTCCCTAGTCTATCCAAACGCTATTTCTTCTCTTTTCGAATAAAACCGTGATATGGTTTGCTCTCACTATTGCAGTTGATTTTCCTAATAGTTTTGCGGGTTTCTGCCGATAAACCGATAGAACTTTGCTTTACTTTGGACAGGTAGTAACACCTATAATGAATACCAAACTGGCCCGGGCCATTCGCGTTTTAATCGTCGACGATCAAATTCTTGCGAAAGGCTATCTGAAATACACCATGGAAGAGCTAGGCTTTCAGCAAATTAGCTATATCGATCACGCCGATGAAGCGTTGAAGCTAATTAAAAGCGAGCACTTTGAACTGGTTGTATGCGCCTATGATTTACGTGAAGAAAAGGAAGGTTACTTCCTGTATGAACAGTTAAAAGCACATAAAATTCTGCCCCTTACTACCGCTTTCGTATTCATTTCAGCCGACACAACGGCGGAAATTGTCCACTCTATTGTTGAATTGCAGCCTGACGAATTCCTCGCAAAACCTTTTTCTGTAAGCGAGCTGGATAAAAGGCTCACGCGGGTATTAACCCGCAAACAAGTGTTAAAAGACATTTACGCGTTGATGGACCAAAGTGACTTTAACGGCGCGCTATCTGAGCTTGAACGTTTCCTCACTGAACCGAAAAACGCAGAATTTTTTCCTCTAGCGCTTCGCACCAAAGGCGAGCTTTTATTACTGTGTAACCGTGTAGAAGAGGCTGAGGATTTTTATCAAGCCATTATCAACGTGCAAAATTTTACCTGGGCACAGTTAGGTTTAGTGCGCTGCTATTTGCAATTGGATAAAGATGATGAAGCTGAACGATTGATTCTGCGATTGGCGTTTCAACCCGACGCCATGCTTAGTGCTTACGACTTACTTACTGCGCTGCAAATCAAGCAACAGGAATTCGATGATGCGCTAGAATCTGTGAACATTGCTGCCCACATATCCCCGAGTAACGTGGGCCGTCACCAACAAGCGGTAGATTTATCAAAAATCACCCGTGACTACCCTGCCCAGTTTGATGCTGCGAAGCGGGTTGTGAGATACGCAAAGAATTCTTTCCATGATAAGCCTGAAAACTACCTGAACGTAGCACGCGCCGGTATTGATTTCGCCATGACGGCAGACGCTAGTGAAACAGCAAAACTGGTGAAGCAAACCCATGATTTTATTCGCCAGATGAAAGAAGCTTTCCCTAAAGCGGCCGTTGATAACGAACTTAAAGTCATCGATGCGCGAATATACTACCTTCAGGATGAAACAGATAAAGCCAGAAACTTGTTGAGCCAGCTCGATGGTAGTGAGTGGGAGCAGGAAAATATGGATGCACTCATGGATCGGGCGAAGGCATTTCATGAAGTTGGTTTGCAAGATCATGCGTTAGCGATTCTGGACGAGATTGAACGTCGATGTAATACCAGCGATGAACAAAGTGAGTTGTTTATGCATTACTTGAAACAACAGAAACAAGAAAAGAGGGAAATCGCTGACAGCCCTAAAATGCTCAACAATATTGCTGTCACCCAGTTCCAGCGTGGCGAATTAGACAAAGCGCTCACCACTTTCCGTCAGGCCTTCACGGTGATGCCCAAGAATGCAGCGATTGCACTTAACCTGCTACAAACCACTGCCGCAGAAATTCGAGACAACACTGCCCGCCACACACCAGAAAATAAACAAATCATTTTTAAGTGTATGGAAACCTTAGAAGCGGCGACGTTATCGGAAGAACAGGACAAGCGCTACCAGCGGGTTAAGGCCACCATAAGTAATTTCGATTAGTATCGCAGTACGTTATCACCCACCCAACATGGCGAGATGAGATGTGGCGCCGGTATTTCCGTCTTGAAGATAGTGTGTAGCGTGTTTTTGCATTAACAACTGCTGTAAATGTGCCATCAGCGCATTCACGTCAGCATTTTGCAGATGAGGGCGAATATCGATGCCATGTTCACTGAACAAACAAAGATGCAATTTTCCGTTAGCGGCGACACGTAAACGGTTACAGGTAGCACAGAAATCTTTGCTGTAAGGCATAATAAGCCCGATCCGCCCGGCGTAATCCGGGTGGTGAAATTCCTGCGCGGGTCCCGCATCTTTACCACGAATTACCGGCATCCAACCTTCAGCGAGAAGTTGGCTCTTTAATGGTAAGCCTGACAAATGCTGATCGGCAAAAAAATGTGGATGATCGCCGGTTTCCATTAACTCGATAAAGCGTAATGTGACAGGCATATGTTTAAGCCAATCTTTAAATTCTTGTAGTTGCTTACCGGCAAAATGCTTCAAATAAATCGCATTCACCTTAACGTCCAGGCCTACCTCAATGGCTTTGTCTACGCCCTGAAGGACCTGGGTTAGTTTGTTCTGACCAGTAATATCGGCAAACTGACGCGGGTCCAGGCTATCAATACTTACATTAACTTGATCGAGCCCAGCGTTTTTCCATGCTGCAGCGTCGCGGGCCATACGACCGCCGTGGGTGGTGGTGGCAACTTTCGTAATACCTTCGGTTTCTCTACACAAGCGAATAACGTCTATGAAGTCGCGACGCAGGCTTGGCTCACCGCCTGTAATACGGATTTTAGATGTGCCGAGACCGGCAAACCCTTTTACCAGAGTATCAATCTCGGGCAACGTCAAAAAAGTATCGTCCGATGGGCCATGATAACCGTCCGGAAGGCAATACTGACATTTGAAATTGCATGCTTCTGTAATCGACAGGCGAAGATAATGAAACCGCCGACCAAAGCTATCCTGTAACAAAGAAATCACCTCTGCGGGACAAATAGGTAAGATAAAACTACTATAAATTCACTTTATCATGGATTATGCGTGACTTTATACCCCACTCATGTCAACCAACGTTAAACTTTGAGCGCGCAACGCTTTGAGATACCCTGTAGACATGCTGTCGTTCACAAAAATTTCAAGATGAGACCTTCACGTTCCGACGTTTCTCCCGACACGCCCGTGCGCTGGCATGTAATAAAACAACTTTGGCCTTACTTGCTGGAATTCAAAACCCGTGTCTTTATTGCCCTCGCCTGCCTGGTCTTAGCCAAGCTTGCCGGAATTGGCCTACCTTACGTACTTAAATACACCGTCGATGGCCTGAATACTGAAGACACCGCAACGGGTCTTGTTGCAGTACCACTTTCACTGATCATTGCCTACGGCACCCTGCGACTATTGAACACCATCATCGGCGAAATTCGCGATACCCTGTTTGGCCGGGTGACCGAACGAGCCATGCGCAGAATGGGCTTGAGAGTCTTTGAGCATTTACATCAGATGGATTTAAATTTTCACCTGAACCGACAGACAGGCGGGTTGTCTCGCGATATCGAGCGCGGCACCAGCGGTATCAGTTTTCTGATGCGTTTTATGGTGTTCAATATTGGCCCCACACTGCTTGAAATCGCTATTGTGGTTGGCCTGTTGTTCGCACAATATGGCTTCTCTTTCGCCGGGATCATCCTTTCTTCCGTGGTGGCCTACGTGTGGTATTCAATGAAAGCCACCAACTGGCGAACCCGTTACGTTCATGCCATGAACAAAGCCGACTCTACCACCCACACCCGCGCAGTAGACAGCCTGCTGAATTTTGAAACGGTTAAATATTTCAACAATGAAGGTTACGAGGCATCACGCTACGACAGTAATCTTGCCGAATGGGAGGTGGCTCGTCGTAAAAACCGCCTGTCGTTGTTTGCACTGAATAGTGGGCAAGCATTTATTATCGCCGCTGCCATGACCGCTATGCTGGCAAACGCCGCTTATGGCGTGGCGTCGGGTGACATGACCATTGGTGACTTCGTGCTGATAAACGCGTTCACCATGCAAATTTTTATGCCATTGAACTTCTTAGGATTTGTTTACCGGGAAATCCGCGGCTCTATGGCCAATATAGATAAGATGTTTTCGCTTTTGGATACTTCGTCGTCTGTGAAAGATGCGGAAAATGCTATCGAGTTGAGCGTAGATAAAGGTGAAATTTGTTTTGAGCAGGTGAGTTTTTGCTACCGTGAAGACCGACCAATCCTTAAAGACATTAGTTTCACGATTTTGCCCGGTCAGAAAGTCGCTATCGTGGGTGCGAGCGGAGCAGGCAAATCAACGCTGATTAAGTTACTGTTCCGCTTTTACGATGCCACTTCGGGTGACATCTCCATAGATGGTCAGAACATTCGCCACATAACCCAGCAATCTTTGCGCAAACACCTGGGCATTGTGCCTCAGGATACCGTACTGTTTAACGATACGCTGATGGAAAATATTCGCTACGGCGATCCGAGTGCCGACGAATCAACCATTGAAAGCGCAATAGACACAGCTCATCTTTCACAATTTATCGAACAGTTACCGGAAAAGGGCGATACCCGCGTAGGCGAACGAGGTTTAAAATTATCTGGTGGCGAAAAACAACGTGTCGCCATCGCCAGGGCGGTACTTAAAAATCCTCCGATAATGGTGTTCGACGAAGCCACATCCTCACTCGATAGCGGTTCCGAACAGGCCATCATGCAAGCGCTGTCTGCACTGGCATCGAATCATACCAGTGTGATGATTGCTCACCGCCTTTCCACAATTACCGATGCGGATAACATCCTGGTACTGAAAAATGGTGAACTGGCTGAGCAAGGGTCCCATCACGCATTGCTCGCGCAGAAAGGCGAATATGCCCGCCTGTGGACACTTCAACAAAAGCAGGAAAACTAATGGACCCGGCGTTTTTAAAAACCGCAGTAAACGCGCAAATGCCCTTTGGCAAATATGCAGGTAGAAAGCTGTTTTATTTACCAGAGCCCTATCTGGTGTGGTTTCACAAGCAAGGCTTTCCCCAAGGCAAATTGGGGGAACAGCTGGCGCTTATGTATGAAATTAAGCTCAATGGTTTAGAAGCAGTGGCAGAGCCACTGCTGGAAGATTAACTCTGTTAATCGAGTAAAAACTGAAATTTATTACTCTTGTCGCTGGCTATTCGAATTGTGCCTAGGTCGTATTCTACGCCTTTTGCAACAAGCTCTGCTTCATACTCGCCAGTCATGAGTTTCAACTCGATATCAAGACCGTTACGGCCCATACGTTCACGATGTCGAATTGTATCGCCATTAGCCGGTGTCAGCGTGATCTCTACCCGCTGACGATTAAGCTGACTGGTCTTAAACATGAGTATCACCGGCAACTCTGTGTCAATCGCCGGCTCGGGAACAGAGAAGTTCACGGTGTGTCGCTGTTCACCAAGAATACGTACTGACTTTGTTTCCAGTATCTCACCGGTATCAACCATTTTCGCCGTTACACGATAATCACCTATGGGTAACTCAAGTGAAGGTGAGTTCTGATACACATCACCGGACGAGGCGACGATGGTAAAAGCAATGTCATCACGCTGCGGAGTAATAACTAGTTCTCCGGTTCCAATCTCCACCTCTTTCCAATTGCCATTCTTAGAACCCGTTACAACGATTCTTTCCACTTCCGGCTGGCCCGATTGCGGCGTTTTTGATACCTGTCGGCGTTTAAGGTTGATTGTTTCGGTGGTGAGCTGGTCGTCTTTAATCGTAAGGCTCACCGCCTCGTCTTCATAACCGGGGCTGGTAACTTTAACTGTGTATTTGCCTTCGGGCAGCTTGATGCCTTTGTGGTATTTCTCCGGCGTGCCGTAAAGAACTATTCGGGCATCTTTCGGGGTAATGTTAAGCGTTAGCCTACCGCGACCTTTACTGACATCCGCCTTTAGCGCCTTGGCCAGTTCAAAAAAGTCAAAACGGGTGTCTTTGTTCAGCGTAAGCGTTTTCGACGCACTGCCATTGGCGGAGGTAAAAATATAGGTGCCGGGCTTAAGGTAGTTACTAGCAAAAATCCGACGCTTCGCGCCGACTGTGTCTACCGGTTTCGCGTGAATAACCACGTTTGACTGCCAATTAACCAAGGTCAGAGAAACGCCTTTTCCGCTTGTTGCACTATGAACCCGATTTTCCTCCATTTTTGTAAACAGGTAATCGACATCAAGGTACTGCAACAACGTGTCCACGCCCCACCCCGTTGCCGTTGCCACACCTTCTTCCTGGGCTATGTCCTTCAGTTTGGTTACTTTTGCACAAGACATAAGCACCGTTAATACAAGGCAAACTACCGCCCCTTTCATCCAATTATTCACTGGCCGCCTCCGCAAGTCCTTCAAGCAAACCAGCAGCCACTTCTTCTGCGACGATATCGGCAAATAACTCAGCATGGTCAGCAATAAGCTGATGCGTGTCTGCCATCACACTGTCAAACAATGCCTGGTTGCGCTCTATGGCCTGACTCACCCCTTCGGCTAGCGCGGCACTCTTTACGGTGGATTTGCACTCTTTGATGATGGTATCGAACAGCGATTGCTGAAGCTTCTGCAGCGCTTCCTGCTTTTGCTTAAGCACGGCTTTCGCCTGTTCGTTGTTTTCACCAACCTGTTTTAAATCGGTGAAGAAGACGTTATTCACCACCTTCTGAGCAAGAAGGTTTACGCAGTATGACTGACTCCTGCCCTTGTTATCCGGGTATAGCTTTTGAGGAAACCCAAAAGCGGTTCTCCCTAGATGAAGCCCCTGACTATTAGGAGCAATGTTCTGGCTACTATAAATTTTAACGAGCGATACAGACTTACCTGAGTCAAAAGTCGCGAGATTATATAGTGCCGCATTAAGCTCACAGGACAAGGCCGCAGTTGGATGCGTGATTGCCTCCTCACCAGTTTTGAGCAGTGTCTCAGGTAGAAATTGATTGAGTGTTCCGACAACTCGTGCTGTCAGGGCGGAAGATAGCTTCTCATTAGTCGGCATATAAAAGTTTCTTTTTATATCAGCCGGTTTCTCAATTTTTTCTGCAGCTTCAAAGGTGGAATGGTCGTCAACAGTCGCCTTCACCATCACGCTGGGAAACGCTTCCGGAGAGCTCCCTAGCTGTTGATGTAAATACGTTAACAGCGGCCTGTTATTTTCATGGGCCTTTGTCATCAACTGCAGGAGTACCCGCTGCAAGGCTTGAAGGTAAACCTCGCGAATTTTTCCCATATCTCGCTTAACGATACGTCGCTTCAGGGGCTGAAAAAAGCGAATAGAATAAGATGCATTCAGATAACTTTGATAGTGCTCCAGTCGCGAGCCCTTTCTGGCAACCTTGTACAGCTCACTCGCTGCACTGGCATTATGAAATTTATTGAGAAACAGCCACCACAGCAAAAAGTAGCCGAGCAAAAGCAGTTCGTTAAACCAGCGCGTCAGTCCCTTCACTGAGGGATATTCTTTCAGCGGCTGAACGCCAAATGCGGAAAAGTACTCGTCACTAGCCTTAAACGTGTCGAGATTTTCACTAATAATACCGTAGTCTTTGAATGACGTACCCTGAAATAAAAGATGGTTTTTTACGGCAGGATAATACACTTCTCCATCCAGGGTTTTCGGCGTCACCTGATCGTAAACGAAGTAGCGAGGTACGCCGTAAGCGTGAACGAGAAAATAGAAAATCAGAAAAAAAGGAGTTCCGATGACAAGCTTGCGTTTCCAATATTTAACACCGACTTCCGAGCCGATAAAACAAAAATAAACCGCAAGTCCCCAGAAAAGAAACAGGCTTAACCAGCCAAACAGAAAGACTTTCATAACTACTACTTCATTCAGTCCATTACATTACGGGCGCGTACCTTTCAGAAGGCCAACATCGCCCGACATCCATGGGGAGGAGAGTACATAAGTTAGCTGATTGATTCAATTATAATTTATAAAAGGAAGTCTAAATTATTGAAGATAAGAAAATGCCTTACAATGCTGTATTTTCCCAAAGCAGGCCATGCTGCATAGAATTGATTAGCAAAGTTCATAATTATAAATATATGCAAAACGAGTCGTACTTGCTTTCAGAGTGAAAAGTCCAAAATATTTCTTTCATTTGTCACTATTCATTGGTAGTTTAATTTTTGTACTTACATTGATTATATTTTTGCCATTTTTTATAACTTTGATCAGGTTCGGCGATAGATTTTCCTAGAAATATATATTATCAACAAATCTTTATGTAAAGTTTAGCGATCTGCGAATGTGCTTTCGACGAAAGTATTTTTAAAAAATGATACGGCGCTGATTGTTTTATGATGTGTAATATCAACGGACAAATGCGTCATTGATTTCGGCCGTTGTAACTTGGAAAAGCTGTCAGTGAAAGTGAAATAATGAAACTAATTCATTATGAAATTATCGAACTGAAACGACCGCGTAGTGTTAAGAGCAAGGGGGATGTAATGATTCCAAAAATAAAGACGCTATCAACTGCCGCTTTTCTGAGTTTCATATTATCCGGCTGTGTTTCGAAAATTCGAGAAAGTATTGAAGCAGATCACATATATTATCAACGCGCAATTTCGGATGCTGCAGTTATTGAATCAGATGAAGTTATTGATCTTCCTTTAATCAAAGAAAGCAAAGTAAAGGTCGTGATTTGGACAAATAAAGAATACCTAAACAGCTATCATGTAGGTAAATATACTGAAACAAAATGGGGTACAACTTGGGTTACATTGGATAATGCTGTTCGCAACAAGTGTTTGTATTACGATCAGGCTTCAATCACAAAAGATCTCCAAAAACTTTTAGGTCTACCACCAAAGAATGAAGAGCGAATTTTTGTTACATTAGAAGTAAATGCAGATTCCTTGTTCAGACCATGCTCTGACCCAAGCATTTTAAATTCTGACTGTTCATCAGAATTTCCAGAGAATGTTCCAGATGAACATAAACTATGGTTTGCGGAAAAAACTCAAAAATCCTACAACATGGAATCTGGCTTTCCATGGACAAGACTTGGATACACTTATAATTGGAATCACAATGAGAGTGAGTTTGGACTTGCCGAATTTGTTATAAAGAAAAACTCTAAAGTTCTAACACTCGCTATTACGGACACTCTCAGCTATTGTAGTCAATGAATTTAATAGTGACTTTGTTGCTTTCCTCAACTTTTACCCTGGCTCCTGATAATTGCTCTATTTATAGTTAGTGGGTGATAGATAGAAACTGCATTAAGGGGAGATTTTCTGACTGTAAAAAATATAAATATTGCTGACTTTAAACGGTTATCAATGCTGGACCGAGAACGTTTTTCAGGCAAGCGTTTGCGGTATTCAATAAATTATTCAAGACTATCTAGATCAATGATTATTACTTCAACTAATAAAGTTCGCGTTTTTCAGAGGCTAAGTTAAACATCACACCGTAAGCTTCAGTCCATCTGCGATTGGCCGTATAGGAGCTACAATAATCTGCTGACCACCAAACGAGCCAACTAAAATACCATATAAAGCGATACTCCCATCTTGACGTTTTCCAACCATAGCACTTCCGCTATCACCCGCCTGACTAAAGCCATCTAATAAAATTAGTCTCGGCAAAACAACAGGTTCCCCAACCCCGGGATAACCTCCAGCAGGTACTTTAACAAAAAAATTGTTCGAGTTAACCCGATTACCTCGGCAACCTGATCCCTTATTTGATGTTTTGAGGCCTCGCCAAAATAGCCTTTGCCCAACTCTTGGAAGAGGACCGAATGCATCTATCTTAAAATCCCCACTTGGATGATTCGGAACTTCCCGACTTACATCACTCAATCTCTCAACCCAAGACATAGCTGCATCTGCTTTCAGAGCCAAAATACCTGTTCGAGTACGGTAGAATGGAAACCCTACAATACCCTTTGAAACATTTTTCCCTGAGTCTATTTGAGTAATGTGGCCATCCATACTATATCTAGCTTCAGGATAGCCAAACACGTGCTTGTTCGAAACTATTACCGGAAAGTTTTTTTCAGATCCCTTAAAGAATAGAAGAGCACTTATGGTACCAACGTTGTTAGGATTTTGCTCATGACAGCAACCAATAGCCGCTTGAAGTTTAAGCTCACCACTCTCGACGACATCTGTGTTGATTTTTCCTATAGGGTCTGGAAAATTTAAGGTTCTCGAGACAACCTGCTCATGTGACAAGCTTTTCATTGGCTTTTTACTTATCACACTAACTTGAAGTACAGTTTGGTCAGTAACCTCCCCACCAACGATTGCATTAGATACACAAAATCCACAGACTTCGTTAGAAACAAGCCATGGGTTATTCACTATCAGCTCATCGAGTTGTTGCCATTCGCTCGGCCCCCATGCTCTTGGTTTATAGGACTCACACAACACGCTTATAGCGCTTTGGATCCGTGCTCTTTTAGAGTTATCCATCTCTACTATTGGTTTCTTAATAAAGAGTTTATTTGTGCTGAATTCAAGTAACCAGTTACAGACAAATCACTGGTATCGCCTCCAACTTGTTGCAACTGCCACTCGCAAATTGCTGCCCTAGTTTTTTGACCAAGCTCACCGTCTATGTCATTCCCTGAAAATCCCAAAGCTTTTTGTATGGTTTTCCTTTCGCTCTCACCTTTAAGTAAAGATTGCTCATCTCCATACAGAACTAATTCATTTGGAGGGGTTGGACAAAGCTTGAGACCATCAGTTACCTCTTTAGCTAGATGCTCTTTAGGCTGTGTAAAGGGAGAAGTGATATCTGGTTTAGGATTTTCATCTTCTTCAGGCGTTACATCTGCTGCAGAATTTGCCTTAACTATAATTTTCACTTGCGCACTCTGACCAACTTTATCCCTGACAAAAATGTTGTAATTTCCAGCTACCGTTTCAGAAGATACACCGACCTGAATGGAACGTTGAGTCGAAACCACCGAGATTCCATTCCCACCAATTACTGTGGCTTCAAATGGTCCACTCCCGCCCTCAATTGCAAAAGCTCCTGTCCAATCTGTCCCGCTTTGAACCATAATGGGCCCACTTGGGAGTAGTGATATTTTAAAAATTGGATCCGGTAAACTCAAATCACAGCCTTGAATTTGATTAGGAAGCTCAACCCCTGAAAACATGCTAATTACATTTCGCAACTGCTGAGCCTGACCCGAAACTGCACTAAGTGATTCAGTCATTTTCTCAACAAAAACAAGCGCATTTTGCATATTATCTAATTCTAAATCAGCTTTTATTTTGCACTCATCATTACAATCTTCGCCTAAACTTGCACTCTGAAGTTTTACGAGATTACTATCTTGTTCACTGTTTTCTAATTCTGGTGTATTAATGGTAGGTGGAGGAGCCAGTAAATTGGCATTGGGTAGAATGTTCTGCACTATTGCCTTAATTCCTTGCAAGTCAACAATAGTGTTTTCTAAAGATTGATTCACCTTTGCATTAATGTCATCAGACGCCAAACCAAGCCTAATGTCCCGCTCGTGAACCCAACTTCTTATCTTGGTAGCGCGCTCGGCAACATTATTAGCAGTTAGTACTAATTGATCTACCTGATCAGCAAGCCTGATTAAAGCGTTCTTTAATGAACTATCTGACAACATCGCAATTCTGGTCCTAAAAACGATGTTCTCTGCGTGGAGTGCACCACTGTCTCTTACTAATTGCTCAATTACACCGCTATTTAGTATTTGTTCACTAATTGCGTCAATCGTAACTGAGTACGAAGCCGTCATAGCGCATGATATTGCGGTAAGGCCCTGAAGCAATGCTGCTTCTCTCGGACGGCTGGTTAGGAGTTGACCTGATGCATACATCGAACTACCAGTCAGACCTAGAATTGTAATAGTTGAGGGACTACTGCTCTCTATGCCGAGTCCAAGAGCTGTAGCTGTTATAGGTATCAACGATAAACCAATAACATTACGATAGGTCGCATCTGCCTCCAATCGTTTTAGATATTCATTACGGTATGCACACGCTCTTCTTACTCCAGGTCGAGCATCCAGACCGCATACTTCCGTAGTTTTGGCGTCTAATATAGGAACGTTTTTATCAATATTTACATATGGATTAACTAGGGTACAACCCGACAAAGTGGAAAGGATTGCGAATGTTGTCGAAATTTGCAGTTTTTTTAACAACCTAATTCTTTGCTCTACGCACATTTGACTTATTCCTTTATGTAGATATGAGAGCTGATTATTACTTTTTCTGTATTTTGGCCAACCTGAATTTATACTTAGCAATCTAAAAATTTATTATTTTAAGGAATGGATTTATGAGATAATATTCACCAACAATGCTTGCTAAAATAATTTAAAGACTAACAATAAACTTTTACAAACCTCATCAATTGTGAAACAGGTCATCCCATAATACCTACTAAACACGCAATAAATTCGATAAAAACAATCCATCAATATCTCGCGTGTAAACCTATAGCTAGATAGCTAGTTTTTTTATGATAATTATATAATTCATCCGCGTAGCCATTATGATACCGAATTACTAGGGGGACAGTAAAAAACTCGCTATTTTTCAAATTAGTAACTTTAGAAATATATCTTCCCACCGGTAAATCTATGTAATACCTTATATCGGCTGTAATATTACTAAAAAAACTACCATCAACAACTTGCCCGGTAGTAAAAGTAAGTCTAACGGAGTTTTTGACATCAAGGAGTTCAAAAGGTGCTTCTATATCAACTTGCGTTCCAGTATATTTTTTTAATTCCTCAAAGCGTCCTTCAGTCCACCAGATTTCATCCTCTACATCACCTATTTGAGTTCTAAACTTAGCTAATATATGAACACAATCTAAGACCTCCTTGCATCCATTAGAAGTTAAACTTTCAGCCATAGTGTAATTAATACCAAAGCCAAAAAAATTACTTGATCTACTTATTGTCTGCTCAGTCATTTCATATATTTCATCATCAGTAACAATTCCATTACCTGAATACTGTGATGAAAAATTTCTAATTAGCAAGTTATAATCACTCTGACTGTCGGTAACTTGGCCATTAGACTCATGTTCGAAGGAAAGGAACCAAGATGTTAAACCACCATTAGATGGATTCCACATTCGAGTATAGAATATACTGGGATTATGTCGTGTTGTTACTACAGGGCTAGAATCTCTAGTGAAAGCAAAAAAATCAAATTCTCCTTGATATGCTAAAGCCACAGCATATTCTGAATCCTTGCCTTTTGGCAACTGTGTATCCGTAATTAAATATCTAAAGCCTAAACTGACATCTGCGTGTCTCTTTGTTCCTCTTAAATCAGTGTATCTGAATAAAATTTCGTTATCACCCCACTGTGAGAATTTACTTACATCTTGTGATCTTCTCTCTTCGGATTCTCTTTTCTTTAATTCAGTAATTTCAATTGATTGATTAGAGGCACTTGATAAACAGGTAAAAAACAAAATAAAAGAAAATAAAGCAATTCCCTTTAGCCTTCGCATATAAATCCCTAATTCAGTCCATGTAAAAGATAGGAAAACGATTAAATTTCAAACTACCAAGCATTATCTTAAATTGGTAGTTTTTTTTTAAGAAAAAGACACAAATATGCATTTTCTTATATATCTTAGCGTGGTAGCACTTTTTTACGTATTTCAAAGAGCCCAAAAACTACACAGATTAACATCCGAAAGCATAACAGTTAGATTTAACAACTTAAATAACCAGAAAGTTTGGATTCATTAATTACGGTTATGTAGAAAAAATAAAACGCAATCCATTGAACAGTTAAACCGCTCTTTTGAAATAAATCTGGGAATAATTCCATGCAGAGATTCGCAAGTAATAAATTCTGCAAGTGAAAATATGAATACAGTAGTTGAATTTTTTTGACTTAACAGTATCAAAACCCACTAAAAACTTTCACCTCTCCAGCAGACAAAAGTTGCTGCTTTCCGCTTGAAGAGGACAATTCAATTTTGTCACTGTTAATCACGGTTATCTGATCTGCCTGCTGACTGTCGGGCAAGGTCAGGTTCCGAAGTTCGATATCGCCGACAGAATCAAATACCAGAACAGAGCGCGTATCAGGATCAGCCAATCTCATGCTGAAATTGTCCAGTGTGATATCCCTGGCATAACGCATATACACACCTGATGCGGGTAATAAACCGAACATGCTGGGTTCAGGATAAGCTTCGCGGCGAACGGGAACATCAAATGCTGACACTCGCGGCACGTCTTCTTCAAGGGCAAAGAAAGCACTTACGAGATCCGGCGATTGCGTGAGTACATCTTGCTGAGAAAGCCCTCCCCCCATATTCAAATACATATTTTTCAGCGTAACCTGAGACACCGGCGACTCGGGTAGACCTTGAATAATTACCGGAAAACGTCCGTCAGAATGACTTACCGTAACATCGCTAATTAACACCCGGCGAATTGCCCCAACCGGCGTATTTTCAGGGCCCCGCATGCGGACACCGTTGTAAATGAATATTGGCGCATTACTCACTTCATTCATCACCAGACCCGTCGCCACAACATCTTCAATAATGCCGCCGTCTACCGTTTCCAGAGCCAAACCACGGCTGTGGTCAAAAACAATGTTACTTATAGTGATGCGTTTAAAGCCGCCATTGGACTCGGTACCTAGCTTGATACGTCCAGTAGGCCCGTCTTCATCGGGAGCCGAACCGGTCATTGGCTGATAAGTACCATCCAGCATGGTACCCATGGCATAACCGCTTACGATACTATTACTTATGGTGACATTTTCTGTAGCAATAGCCTCACCCATCACGTATGAGCTCTTAAGCACGATGGCATCGTCATTGGGACTATTTACAACCACATTGGTAATACGCACGTTTTTGCATACATCGATATCGATGCCGTCACGATTGGTATCAATACGCAGATTGTCGATGGTGAGATTGTTGATGGCCGTTGCGAGGATACCGAAATGACCACCGCGATAAATGCTGAAATCCCGAAACGTGATATTTCTACCACCTTTGATTGCAATAGCTTTATTGCCCGGATTCACCGAAGGGGCAGGACCGAGTGGCGGATAAAGCCCTTTCCACAGACCTTTGCCGTCTATCAGTCCACTACCCGAAATAGTGATATCGTGAATATTCTCGCCCCAGAGCAGGCTGTTCCTGAAATGACTGTGCCCGAAATCCTGATATTGATATTTCTCGCCCCAAATATTGGGCTCGGGCTTCGCGTATCCTTCGCTTTCATCCGCAGGCGTCGCGGCAAGCAAAGTTGCGCCGTTGCTGAGATGCAGATCCACCTGGCTTTTCAACTCAATACTAAAACTGGCATAAGTGCCCGGAGGGAAATACACCGTTCCCCCGCCGTTCTCACTAGCAGCAAAAATGGCAGCATTAATGGCATCGGTATCTCTGGTCGCGCCGTCACCCACAGCCCCAAAGTCGCGAACATTGAAGTAACCTGTTATTTCCTGCGCCTGTGTCATAGCCATGAACCCAATCCATAGTAAAGACAACTGAATGAAAAACCTGCCCATATCCTTTACCCTCTTAATCTCTGCCGATGCAAAAGAAAACCGGCTTTTAAAGCATGCTATTAGGGGGATAAAGCTGTCGTCAATTCAAACCGTTAAAGCGTAGCGTACCAGCGCATTTAAGTTGAAAAACGTTCAAATATGAATTTATAGACACAGAGCGAACAAAAAATTCAGCGCCACAAAGCAGTTGTACTACTATGTCTTACAACCTGTAGTCAGATGTATTCTAGCTAAGGGCAAACGCAGACAATCGTTCAGAGTGCATAATTGAACACATAACTGTGCTCACCGCCCTCACGGATAATCTTCATATCACCTGAAAGCCCGGCGAGTTCGTCAGTGCCCGAGTCAGGTATGACTTTCAGAATAAGGCTGTCTTTGCCGTTATCCATTACACCAAAATGCTGAAGCGCAAAGGTGCCGGTTTTTCCGTCCAGTGTACCGCTGACAATTTCCATCGCCACATAACCGGCTGAGCCTGGAACTGCAGTCATTACTGACAACATCTCGCCTTTACTGGTTGCCAATAGCGGCCCGTGAAAGGTTTTGTCAATGGTCATCCGCCCTGGTTTTAAAGAATCCGAGGCGGGCATGTGTACGTCCATGGGATTGAGGTTTACATCAAATTTGCCCTGTACCTCTTTACCTTGCATTTTATTACCATCTTCTGCCATTGTATTTTCTCCGGATTTGGTTTTAGAATGACACTGTATAACCATACAGCAGATTAAAGAAGTAGCAAGATGTATTCACGATCCAGAAAACAGCGGGATGCGGATATCGACCAGCGCATACTGCACATACACGGTTTTATCGCTAATAAACTGCTCGCTAACCCGGCACTCATCACGCAAGCAGAATTAACGTTAGAGGCACGCTACAAGCAGAAGTTGCTGCGTTATGGTAGCTATTTGCTGTGGCACAGTGTGCTTGAATTAAAAGGCCAACCTGAGGCTTTCAGAAAACAGTTGCTTAGTGATAAACCGCGTTGGAATACGTTGCGTCGAACAACGATTTTTACCGGTATTTTAACTGAGGAAGAAAGAGAAGAAGCGCTGGCGACGTTTGCCACCAGCGAGAACTAAATAGGCTTACGCGCCTTTGCGTAAATGGTCTGCAACCAGGAACGCCATTTCCAGAACCTGATCGGCGTTCAAACGCGGATCACACTGAGTTTTGTAGGCTTGTTTCAGATCTTCATCTGAAATCTGATAAGCGCCACCAGTACATTCAGTAACGTGCTGGCCTGTCATCTCCAGGTGAACACCACCAGCGTGGGTACCTTCAGCTTCGTGGGCTGCGAAGAATTGACGAATCTCGCTTAAGATCGCATCGAAGTTACGGGTCTTATAACCGCTTGATGCCGAGAACGTGTTACCGTGCATCGGATCTGAACTCCATACTACTTTACGGCCTTCGGCTTTAACACGACGCAGCAGACGCGGCAGGTTTGCTTCCAGCTTATCGGCGCCCATACGGGTGATCAGTGTCAGACGGCCTGCATCGTTGTTCGGGTTCAGCACATCAATCAATTTGATAAGCTCGTCTTCGTCCATCGTAGGACCCACTTTTACACCAATAGGGTTGTTGATGCCGCGGAAGAATTCTACGTGTGCGTGGTCAAGCTGACGGGTACGCTCACCAATCCACACCATGTGTGCAGAACAGTTGTATGGCTTGCCTGTCAGGGTATCGATGCGAGTTAGCGCCTGCTCATAGTTCAGCAGCAGTGCCTCGTGAGAAGTAAACAGGCTGGTTTCATGCAGTGAAGGCGTGTTCAGTGAATTCAGACCAATGGTTTTCATGAATTCAAGAGAATCCTGAATACGGTCAGCAATATCCTGATAACGCTCTTTCAACGGGTTATTTTCGAGGAACGTCATGTTCCAACGGTTTACTTCGTTCAAATCCGCCAACCCACCTTGTGCAAACGCACGCAGCAGATTCAGCGTAGATGCACTGCGGTGATAGGCATCTAATAAACGGTTCGGATCAGGGCGACGGGCCGCCTCGGTGAATTCAAAGCTGTTGATGATGTCGCCACGGTAGCTTGGCAACGTCACGCCATTGATCGTTTCGTAGTCAGACGAACGTGGCTTTGCATACTGGCCAGCCATACGAGCAATCTTGGTGACTGGGCAACGACCGGCAAAGGTCATTACGATAGCCATCTGCAGCATTACCTTAAAGGTATCGCGGATTTTGGGTGCGTTAAATTCATCAAAAGATTCAGCGCAATCACCACCCTGCAGTAAAAAGCCTTTCCCTTCGCACACTTCGCCCAGTTGACGACGCAGTTCACGTGCTTCAGCGGCAAAAACCAGTGGCGGGTACTTGCTCAGTGTTTGCTCAACTTGATTAACTTGTTCCTGATTATCATATTCAGGTTGCTGCAGAATCGGCTTAGATCTCCAGCTGTCGGGTTGCCAGTTACTCACGCTTTCTCCTCATTAATTGACAGCGATGGCCCGTACAGATTGATGTCCCATGGACGACTTGTTGATATCGATTCCGTGATACCAGAAAAATCACTTCCGTGTGGGTGTTGCAGGATTTGTGTATGCGGTTCATCAGGAAAGGATGCGAAATGCACTGTTGAACCTGACCGTACTTTATTGCGAAACGCAAGTTTTTGACCACATTTCGGCTTTATAGTGAACACCTGCGCGGAGTCTATCACATTTAAACCGCGACTATAGGCTTCATTATGCAAAAATCGTGGAGTTTTTTGGCCTGATCGTTGTCGTTGCTGTGCGGTGCCCTCGATGTAACCAAAGTGGCACCAGCAACAAACCATCGTTATTTTCTGAGATGAGCAATAAAACCGTCGGAGGCCTTTTCTATAAGGTCAAGTACTAACTCAAACCCTTTCTTGCCGCCATAATAAGGATCGGGCACTTCTTTGTCGTCACCCGGTGCAAAGTCGAGGAAATAGTGGATGCGGTCTTGATTAACCCCATTGCTAATTTCCATAAGGTTTTCGTAGTTGCTCTCGTCCATGGCCATGATGTAGTCGTATTGTTCGAAATCCGACTCTTCCACTCGACGACACTTTAAGCCTTTAAACGAGTAACCACGTTCCTCTCCCGTCGCAATTGAACGCTTATCCGGCGCCTTGCCAATATGATAACCATGGGTACCGGCTGAATCGATGACCATGTCTAATCCCGCCAATTTAGCCTTGTGACGGAATACCGCCTCGGCGGTAGGAGAACGACAAATATTGCCCAGACAAACGAACAACACAGAGGGTTTATTGGCTTTATTACTCATTTCACTTTTTCAACTTATCGGGCGCTACCGCGGACAACAACCGCCACAGGCAGGAAAACTACTTCAAACAGCCTCTTAGGGTGCCACATTTTACACGTGGCATAAACGCCGTTTAGCTTTTTTTCAAAATGCAGACCTGCCTTAAGTATAAGCAAATATGCCAGTTAGCTTTACCACTCGAGTGCTTCTTTATCACGGAAAAATTGGCCATGAGGTCCGTTTTCTTCAAGTTGCCCTAACCAGATAGCCGTTTCAGCCCCTTTTTCTGGTGTTCGCGGTGCACTACTTCCGCCCATACGCGTATGCACCCAACCTGGACACATGGCGTTTATTTTTACGTTTTTATCACTGTCGATGTGATTCGCTAAGTTGAGCGTAAGTGCATTAAGCGCAGCCTTACTCACTGCATAGGCGAGCGGCCCCTGCATGCTTTCAGAAAATGCACCGTAACCTGAAGACACGTTAACAATGCGGCCGAAATTGTTTTCTAACATACCGGGCAGCACTTGTTGAATAAGTGCAAACGGGCCATTTACATGCACCTGCATCGACTGCGCTATCGCCGCAGGGTCAAGCTCCTCCCACGCACCATCTTCCATAATGCCAGCATTATTCACTAACACATCGATATTGCCATACACCGCCATGGCACGGTTCATATGTTCTTTTACCGAGGCAGTATTGCTTAAATCTAATTCTACAACCTGAATATCCTTACCGACGATGTCTTTTTTGACGTCTTCGCCATCTTCCTCTCGTCGACAGCCGAGTAGCACCTTATAGCCTTGTTTAGCAAAACCACGAACAATTTCCAAACCAATGCCTCGGTTGCCGCCGGTAACCAGTACCGTTTTAGTCATAATGCCTCCTGTGATTTTCTGCATGATAAAGGAAGGTTCAATTTTGGTACGCAATGGCCGACTCCTGGTTCACCTCCTCACCGACTTCTGTACGCAAGACTGTACGGTTGATGACAGGAAATTAATGATCAGGTCACTCATCCAGAAGGTAGAAACGCTAAAGCTTCAAAGGGGAAGCAAAACATTTTCATGGATAAAAAATCGTAAAGAGGTGATATGAGTCACACATCTAATCAAGACCAATTACTCGAATGGCTGAACGGTCAGTATGCAGAACAAACCGAATATCTACAGGCTGTTGATGAAATCGTGAACGACATCATGCCTGTGGCAAATGTGCACGACGATTATAAAAAGTGCGATGCGGTGAGACGGCTGTGCGTACCCGAGCGAATCATTCAATTTAGCGTGCAATGGATGAATGATAACAACGAGATAGAGATCCATCGTGGCTGGCGTGTTCAACACAACGGGCTGATTGGTCCATACAAAGGTGGATTACGCTTTCACCCCACCGTGAATGAATCTATTTTAAAATTTCTTGCCTTCGAACAAACATTTAAAAACGCCCTTACAGGTCTTCCCATGGGTGGCGCAAAAGGAGGCTCAGACTTTAACCCAAAAGGTCGCAGTACTAACGAAATTATGCGGTTCTGCCAAGCGTTTATGGGCGAGCTACAACGCCACATTGGCTCGCATACCGACGTACCAGCGGGAGATATCAATGTAAGTAGCAGGGAAATTGGCTTTCTTTACGGTGAATATCGGCGTATCCATAATCAATTTGAAGGCACCCTCACTGGCAAGGACATATCCTTCGGCGGCAGCTATGTGCGCACTGAGGCAACAGGTTTCGGCCTGATTTACATGCTTGAAGCTGTATTGGCTGAACACGATGAGCAACTTGAAGGCAAACGTGTTGGTGTTAGTGGTGCCGGTAATGTGGCGCTGCATGCTGCGCTTAAAGCGGTAAACAAAAATGCGATTGTTGTAAGCTTATCGAACAGTCGCGGCTGCTTGATTAAAGAGGACGGTTTTAGCGAAAGTGATATTCGCTGGGCAATTGAAAACAACGTTAGTTATAACAATATGCTTACCGCTCTGGCAGATGAATGCGGCGTAGACGCGGTTTGGCAGGAGAACAAGAAGCCGTGGGCACAACCTATGGATATTTGTTTACCTTGCGCCACGCAAAATGAACTCGATGAAAATGACGCTATACAACTGAAAAATAACGCTGTGAAATACGTGCTCGAAGGTGCCAATATGCCCTGTACCAGCGAAGCCCAGAGAGTTTTTGCTGACGCCCGCATTCCATTTGTACCGGGCAAGGCCTCTAACGCTGGCGGGGTGGCACTTTCTGGCCTTGAAATGGCACAAAACGCCACATTCAGTAGAGATTCCTGGGAAACCTTAGACAACGAATTACAATCCATCATGCAGCACATCCACCAACAGTGTGTGGAAGAAGGTAAAGACGGCGACTTCATTCATTATGCTAAAGGGGCCAACATTGCCGCCTTCAGACGCCTCGCTGATGCCATGGTGGCACAAGGTGTTTAGATTGGTTGAAGTTATGCACCTTTGCTAGTCTAACTTAATTATTCTTGCTCGCGCCGTAACCGGAGACTCAAATAGCAGTTGGTTTGCATTCGCATCAATCAACTGCTGTGCGTCATCGGGCAATGTAGCAAGTAGCGTACTCACACGTTGACCGTCGAAAGCATAAACCCTATCACCCGCCTGATAAATCAATGTATTCCCTGACGGAAAATACCGCCCATGACTTTGGGCAAAAGTAGGATGCTGATAACGGTTTTCTCCCCAATATACGGTGTCATCGACGCTGAAAACCAGAGCATCATTGCGGTCCAGCCTGGCGTAATAATTGACGCCAGTTTCAGTGATACGTTGGGACATTTGGCTCTGCAAATCGAAAACTTCGAACCAGGATTGATTATTCTTTTTGGTGGCTAACAGTAAGCGTTCGCCGTCTTCATACCAGTCAAGTACGGAAGTGAACCAATCTGGCATCGTTATTGTTTGTAATGCTTGAGTTCGGGTATCAAATACATGCAGGTTCTGCCCCTGTGCAAATGCGAGTCGTCTGCCACTTTTGTCCCAAACCGGTGCCCTATTCACAGGCAGGTTTTCCGGATTGGGGAAAACCTGTAAGGTCTTGCCGTTGGCAGCAATCATCACCTGTTGCACACCACTGCGGGCAGATACATATGCCAGCAGCCTCCCGTTTGCAGAAATACGACCTAAGTGATCCTCGCCCGTTGAATTTATTACCCGCTGCTCACGCTGGCTATCCATATCTATGAGAACCAGGTCGCGGTCCTGTTCAGTCACTGTCATGGCGATATTGCCAGATTGTGGTGCTGCTACAGGATTAAAAATTCGCATAAAGCTGTCGATGGGTAGTTTTGTAAATTCACCATCCAGTGAGAGCAAATACAACTTATTGAGATGATGTACCACAAGCTGAGATTTGTCGTACCAGTTGATTTCAGTAAAGCCTAATGGCAACGAGGCAAAGGGCTCGCTAAGTTTGCCACTATCAACCTCAAACATCCTAAACTCAATGGTGTTTCTCTCGCTCTCGCCAGCAATTGCAAATCGTTTGTTGTCGTTCGTCAGTGCAAAGCGATAAGGGGTAAAACTATCCGAACTTCGCAGAATTGGGGATGTCGCCTTCGTCACCAAATCTAGCTCATACAACGCTGTTTCCGGAGGACGATTTAATGGCACACTTTCGGCCATAAAATACATCACATTTCCGGCAGGAAATATTCGCCACACAGACATCGATTTAGCGTGCTGATACAGCGGCATCGCCTGTCCGGTTGTGATGTCCACCTTACCAATTCTGTCCCCCGAGTCGTCTCGGACTAGGTAATACAGTGTTAAGCCATCTGCCGCCCAGGCCAATCCCTGATAATTGAGGTTTTTGGTCAGCGAAAGCATTTCTTTACCCGTCTGACAATCAATCACCACGATTTGCGAGCCACGTTCCGACTGCCTGATAAACGCAAGGGACTTTTCATCTTGGGTGTATGCCGGATAGAAATCATAGCTATCGGATGATGTGATGGCCGTGAGTCGGCCAGTAAAAGTGGGCTCTGTAGGCTTCCCCACGAAGCCAATAGTTAACAAAAGTACAGCGACGGCAACAACAAAAATCGGCAGCCAGGGCTTGGAGCTAGACGTCATTTTCCGTTCAGGGGTAGCTTCCAGGGAATAACCCCGTTTGGGATGCGTTTTAATGAATACGGGATTTTTGGCATCGTCAGAAAGCGCTTTTCTTAACTGGGCAATACAGCGCTGTAAAACCCCCGGATTGAATACACCACGTGGCCATACCGCATTATACAAAGCCTCTTGCGACACCACGGTATGAGCATGCTCTGCAAGGTAAACCAGTACCGCCATGGCTTTAGGTTCAACCGTACAGACCTCATCGCCAGACGAAATTTCGCCTCGAGTCGGGTCTACGCATACTCCCTGTAAATAAAACCTTTCCACACAACCTCAATAAAATAAACCGTTGATAAATAGGCACATCATAAAAACATCAGAGAAAAAACAGTGTTCCAATATCGCTGTTCATTCACTGTGATGGGATAACCGCCGACGTTATTCACCAATAAGGAAAACAAAAATGAGGTTAATGAAATTAAGTGTGATTGTCACGGTTGTATTCAGCGCCAAGCTACTCGCATGCGCTTTACCTGGTGTAGAAAAAGCCGCCGCGCAGTATGCAAAGCATAACGCTCCTGGGTTTGTGTTTTTAGTAACGCAGAACAATATCGTAGTTTGTAAAAAAGCGGTTGGCTTAGCCAACATTGAACTTGGTGTGCCAGTTAACACCAACACGGTTTTCGAAATTGGCTCACTGACCAAGCTGTTTACTTCCACTGGGATTTTACTGCTGGAGCAACAGGGGAAACTGAACCGAAACGACCCGGTTAGTCGCTATATTCCGGGGATCACATCACAAAAGTCACCAGTAACAATTGCGCATCTGCTTTCCCATACATCGGGCCTTTTCGACCCAATCAATGAACCTGAATTTCTTGCTACGCGAATCAATGATGATACAACCCTCGACAGCCTGATCCAGGAATTTAAAAATGGTCGATGGGAATACGAACCGGGTCAACACGTTATTTATAGTAATGTTGGTTACAGCATGCTCGCCTCTATCATTGAAAAAGCATCTGAAATCCCATACGAAGAGGCTCTTCAGAAGATGATCTTTCGCCCGCTAAACATGCAACACACCCACCAGGCGAGCTTTCAGATTGTCAAAGGTAAGGCCACCGGATATACATTTGATGACGACACACCACGACAACACGATTTTCTAAACTGGCGCTGGGCGTTTGGTGCAGCCGATTTACTCTCGACAGTAGACGACCTGAATACTTTTAATTCTGCATTAATGCAGGGAAAACTTCTTAACGCAGAACAGCTTTCCGCTCTCACCCGCCCTATTGCGCTAAATGACGGTTCCCAGGTTCCTGGTTCATATAATTACTCAATAGAAAAAGTGGGTGGGAAGCGCGCGCTGAGAATGAATGGCTCGACCATGGGCTATTCCAGCCATAGTGCTTATCTGCCAGACAGCAAAACCTTTGTTGTTGTGCTGAGCAACAGCGATGGTATTAATGGTGGCGGTTGGAGTGCGCCTGAAGTGATTACCAATAGCATAATCGCCGCTATTTCGTTTGATGAAAGCACAAAGCCCGAAAAATAAAGGTGCGTAAAGGTTCTGCAAATCAATAAACCTCCGCTCACGCAATGAGTCGAAACGTTGATTTTATTTTCACGGAATTTCTTATGTTCAGAAAGAAACTGAAAGTTAGCGTGCTTCTTGTTACTGCCACAGCGGCCGCACTCGCACAGGCAGCAGAGAATCGTAAACAACCACAAATCCCGCAGGAAGCTTATGATGCCTGTGCCTCGGCTAGCGAACAGGATAGCTGTGCGATGTCCGGCCGGGATGGTGAAACCGTAGAAGGCGTGTGCATGGCACCACCGCCCGATGCAGACAGTGATGAACTGGCTTGCCGCCCAAACAACATGGGCGGCGGTGACAGACGCCCACCGCCACGGGATGATGATTAAGCGCTTAACGCAAAAGCCTATTGCTTAACAATCTGCTCCATCACCCGGTTAGTTCGTGCTGCGGACTCGCCGGTTGAATCGCATTCAGTACCGTTAATTAAATTGCCAACAATGGCGGTGATCAGCGGCTGCTGGATGTGCTTAGGAAGTTTGAACTCGAGTACTAATGGTTCACTGCCAGTTTTGTGCAAGGTCGCCACGCCTTTTCCAAACACAGGGAATTCAATCACCCCTTCACTGCCGATGATCTGAACGCGATCACACTCGGCACTTTGGGCGGCACTGAAACACCAGTTACCACTGCCGAGCACACCATTATCAAACTGCCAGCAGGCAGTAACGCTGTCTTCCGCATTATACAACCCGCCCTGATTGGCGCTCAGACCGCTGGCTGTTGCAATGGGGCCGAGCAGGAAATCCAGCAGATCGAGTTGGTGAGACGCTAAATCATAAAAATAGCCGCCTCCGGCAACCTCAGGGTTTACCCGCCAGGGTTTATCGATGTTATTGAGTACCTTTGGGCGCACCGACTGCATTAGGCTCACATGTACCTGTCGCACGTCGCCGATTTCCCCATTATCCAACCATTTTTTCAGCTGCAGAAAATTCGGCAAATAGCGGCGATAGTAAGCCACGAACAATGGCAGGTCTGCCTGTTTACAAGCAGCAATCATTGCCTCACATTCCTGATAAGTTCGCGCCATAGGCTTTTCCACGTACACAGGTTTTCCCGCTGCAGCTGCTTTTAAGGCATAAGACAAATGACCATTCGGAGGTGTGGCGATATAAATCGCATTGATATCGGGGTCGTTAATCAATGCGTCGGCATCGTCGTACCATTTGGGCACATTGTGTCGTTGCGCATAATCCTGCGCGAGTTCGCCAGTTCGACGCATCACAGCGACCAGCTCACTATTTTCAATCAACTGCATGGCGGGGGCGCTTTTCACTTCGCATACGTCACCTACACCAATAATGCCCCACTTCACTTTATCCAAAATTTGCTGTCCTTATTTATCGTTATGATGCTCTGAATTGTTGCTTAAACGCATCTTTATAGCGTCGTGATAACATCAGTTTGTGGCCATTTTTCAGGGTAATCTCACCATCGCCACTTTGCAGGTAACTGATATTGTCGATAGCGTGATGTTTCACAGCATAACTGCGATGTATTCGGCTGAACCCAGCTTGTTGCAATTTTTCAACGGTGCGGGCTAAAGTGCCGCGCAGTGGATAAATCCGCCCTTCACTGTGAAGGTTCACATAATTGCCTGCTGATTCCATCCACTCAATATCGCTGACCTTTACCAGAAACTCTTTGTCTAACTTTTTGACCAGCAAATGCTCAGGTATTTTGTATTCCGTTTCTTGCTTTTTAATTTTAGGCGTGGATTCGTTGCTTATTAAATTAGCCTCTCCCTTCAGGCGGCTATAGATAAACTGATAAATCTGGAAGATAACGAAAAAGTTGATGTAGCCCCACATGTCCTTACGATATTCATAAAAAAACTCTGACCAGAAACGACCAAACTGATAATCCCCGTTTTGCCATCCGTAAACCAGCTCGCGGAATCCTACCATCAATAAAACATGCAGCAGTGAAAATACCAGCGAAGCAATAAAATGAAGCACCAGTTGCCGTGAGATCCCAGTGAACCTGGGAGGCATCATACTGAACCAGTAAATCAGCAGCGGCGCGACCATAAAAACGGCCAGCGCACTGGTGTATTCCCAGGTGAAGGGTTCCCACAGCGCAATATCAGCTGCACCGGCACGGTTGTGTTCGGTCCACACCGACAGTGCATTAATCGTATTGGGAATGAGTAAATAGGCGGCTAATATCAGCATTAACCACCACGTCCTGTGGTTGTTGAAGCGCTCAAAAGTCATTGTTAAAAATCTTATCCCTCATAGCCACCGCTTATCCCTCAGGCCTTTCCTTCCGGCATCTGGCGATTGGCTGACAGTCATAAATTACGCATTTTATAACCCTGACTTTACCCTGAGGAGCAGGTATGACTCAAATACAAACTGGCCGTCGCTTTGACATCGATGCGCTGCGAACCCTGGCTTTTCTGGTGTTAATCCTATATCACACTGGGATGTACTACGTGGAAGACTGGGGCTGGCACATCAAAAGCCCGGCGACTTATGCTGGGTTACAGGATGTAATGTTGCTGGTGAACCAGTGGCGCATGTGTCTGCTATTTATGATCAGTGGTATAACGCTGGCACTGATACAAGAAAAGTACCGGCCGCTTACGTTAGCAGGATTGCGAACCAAACGTCTGATCATCCCGCTGATATTTGCTATGTATATCATTGTTCCGCCACAGCTGTTTTACCAGCTGCAACTCAGCGGCGGTTATCAGCAAAATTATCTTACTTTCTGGCGGCTCTATATTAACGCGCCAGCCGACTTTTTCCCTGAATTGCAAAGTGACATCGGCCTGTTAACCTGGAATCACCTGTGGTATCTGCCTTATTTGTGGACCTATACCATCGTTATGCTTGCCGTAGGGGGCGGCCTGAAAGCGCTGGCACAATCACCCATCATGGCGCGACTGAATTTATGGCAGATTTTCACTCTTATTGTCATTTTGCAGACCGCAACCTGGCTGTGTTACGGCCATTATTTTCCCACTACTCACGACCTGATTAACGACTGGTATTCGCACAGTAAATATCTGCTCGCGCTATGCGTTGGCTTCATGTTGATAATGCATCGTAGCTGGTGGCAACAATGCATCGATAATCGCTATACGCTGCTCGGTATTGCGATGGGAGGCTACCTATTCGTGCTGACGGATCATCACGGTTTATTGCCCATGACGGAGAACGCCTGGTCTGACTGGGTACAGGGGGCTTATTCAGTTGTCTACTTTATTAATCGTTATGCCTGGCTTTTTGCGATACTCGGATTCGGCGGCCGCTATCTTAATCGTCCGTCTAGACTATTAACTTACGCCAACAAGGCGGTATTGCCCTGGTATATTTTTCACCAGACACTCATTATTATTTTTGCCATGTGGCTGCGCCCGCTGGTCCTTAACGATGCAGTAGAATTCATCCTGTTAATTTCCGCCACAATGGCGGGTTGCGCCATAGGCTATGAACTCGTGCGCAGAACCCGGCTAACCCGCCTGCTCTTCGGCTTAAAATCCACTTCGCCATAACTGGGGTAAACTTCTGCATCATCATCACGTATGATGTGCGGCCAATAATGACAAGCAAGGAGTAACCATGTCTGCCCATGTACTAATGCTGAGCAGTTCCCGGGTAGGGAATGAAGAATACCTTGAGCACGCCAAACCGTTGATGCTTGAACACTTAGGTGATATCCGCGACGTACTGTTCGTTCCGTATGCCGGTGTGACCATGAGCTTTGATGAATACACCGATAAGGTGCAGGCGGCGCTGCCAGACTTTAACGTGACCGGCCTACATACCTTTGATCACCCAGAACAGGCAGTGATGGAAGCGCAGAAAAACCGCACGGCGATTCTGGTGGGAGGCGGTAACACCTTTAATCTGCTGAGCTGTCTGTATCGCTATGGCCTGATTGAAACCATTTGTACGGCCATTAACGCGGGCACACCGTATATTGGCTGGAGTGCCGGTTCGAACATTTGCGGGGCCACTATTCGCACGACCAACGATATGCCCATTATTGAACCGCCGTCCTTCAATGCACTAGCATTACTTCCCTGCCAGTTGAATCCGCACTATTCCGATTATCATCCGCCGGGCTTTAACGGTGAAACCCGTGATCAACGACTGGCGGAATTCACCACGCTGAATCCTGATACGCCGGTACTGGCGATCCGTGAAGGCACCGCGCTGGTGTTGTCAGGCGGCAAGCTGATGTTTAAAGGTGAGCACGGTGGCTTTGTCTTTGTTGATAAAGATAAAACCCCGATTAATGACGGTGACGATTTATCTCAGTTCATGCACCAGTGAGTGTAATACCGCTACGGTGTCGTCACCGGCACCGTAAGGGATTTCTGCCAGCATAGGTGCTGGCATAGCGGCTTTGAGGGTCGCCAGATTTTCCTGGTACACCGGCATGTCTGGGCTCAGCTGATTGGCTATCCAGCCACTGATGTTGAGTCCATCGTGCTGAATCGCTTCGCAGGTAAGCATGGCATGGTTTAAACAACCAAGACGCATCCCCACCACCACAATCACATCCAGCTTTAGAGATTTCACCACATCAGGCATCCACAAATCATTGCCAAGAGGTAAGCGCCAGCCGCCCGCACCTTCCATGAGCAGAAAATCCGGTTGTTTATCTTGTAAATGGGTAAATCCAGCAATCAGGGCTTCCGAGGTAATCGTTTGGTCAACCTGAGCCGCAGCAATATGTGGTGCGATGGGTGGCAGTAGCGCAATGGGATTCACTTCGTTAAGCGAAACCGGCAGTGACGAAGCGGCATGCAGCGAGCGCGCATCTTCGTTGCTCATTTCGCCATCCACCCACTCACAGCCAGCAGACACGGGCTTGTAGCCGACAGATTGTAAACCCGCTTCGGCAGCGGCCTTCAGTAACAATGAAGACACAAAGGTTTTACCGACCTCAGTATCTGTGCCGGTAATGAAATAAGACGTGGTCATTTATTTTTCCAGAGAAAGATGAAGAACGTGATAGGTCAGTGAAAGCTGGCCGTCGGCATTTCTTGAAAAAGCAGCATCCAGCGCTTGCAACTGAGCGCGGGTCATTGGAGAAGTGTCGCGGGTATTCAGAGATAGTCCTGCACCAGCTTTGGTGATGGACCGCAGCAGCGCGCGAATATCATCGAAGCAATCTGTGTAGGTTGTCACTTCAGAATGTACCGTTCTGAGTCCTGCCAGCCCCGCGGCTTTTTCCCACACCAGCGCACTGGGCAGTGTATTGACGCTGGCGGTTAATCCAGTATCGCTACGCGCTTGTGCCAGCTCTTGAAACGAACCCGCCACCATAATAGCAAGTTGGCTACGACCACCGGATCTCAGCACTCTTACCACTTCGGAAATAGCCTGTTGTGGTGACTCGCTCCACTGTAATGCCATGGAAGAAAACACGCCGCCAAACTCACCGGCTTCAAAAGGCAACGCATCAGCATCGCCTTCACAAAACATAATGGTGGGATAATCCTGGCGGGCTTTTTCAAGCATAGCGGGGGCGATATCAAGGCCGGTTACCGCTAAACCGCTCGCCGCCAATCGCGCGCTCTCACGGCCAGTGCCACAGCCAATGTCGAGGACGCAGCCGCTGTCAAGGACGCAATGAGCATCAAGAACGCTGCCAACATCAGGGGAATTTCGGCTGGTGTCTGCTAGTTGCAAAAGTAAGGCTTCACGGGCATCACGAGCAATCTGCGCCTGAATATCTGCAACATCATTGTATGTAGACGCGGCACGACTGAACCGGGTAGCAATGGCCTGCTTTTCAATACCCGTTTGCATTTCAACGTGCTTGTCCAAATGCGTGGCGACAACATGTTGACTGCTCACACCGACTCCATGGCCAGCATCAACGCATCCACCAGCACATCAATGTCTTTTTCACTGTGCGAAGCACTAAGCGTAATGCGCAAACGGTCGGACCCTTTCGGCACGGTGGGATATCGAATGGCAGGCACCCAAATGCCACGCTGTTTTAACGCATCAGACAATGCCAACGCTTTGTGTGGGTCGCCGCAAATTACCGGCTGTATGGCGCTTTGCGATTCAGTCAGGGTTAGCCCCTGCTTTGCCGCCACGGTGCGGAAATGCGCAATGTTGTCTGACAGTCTGCTTCGCTCTTCGCCGCCAGCGACTACGGTTAGTGAATACAAGGTCGCAATAGCCTGAGAAGCCGGCATTGCCGTGGAATAAATATAGTGTCGAGCGGTATTTACCAGATAATCGATAAACGCCTGACTGCCGGCCACAAACGCGCCCGCCGTACCAACGGCTTTACCGAAGGTGCCCATGAGCACAGGCACATCCTGTTGGGATAACTGGTGAAGTTCTGCTGTGCCGAAACCATTTTCCCCCAGCACGCCGAAACCGTGTGCATCGTCCAGCATCAGCCAAGCGCCTTTGTCAGCACACTGTTTTACCAGCGTGTCCACTGGCGCACTGTCACCGTCCATGCTGAAAACCCCCTCGCTGGCGATCAGGGTATCGCCCTCGCAGCCATCCATCAGCACTTGAAGGTGCGCAGTGTCGTTATGACGAAAACGTTTGAAAGACGCCTTGCTTGCCAGTACGCCATCAATGAAGGATGCGTGCATGTATTTGTCGGCAATAGCGTTTCCGCCATTCGAAAAAAGGGCCTGGCAAATCGCCTGGTTCGCCGCAAAACCGGAATTAAACAATAACACCGCTTCGCGCTGCAGATGCTCTTCCAGATAACCTTCCAGCGCCGAATGGGCCTGAGTGTAACCGGTGACCAGCGGCGATGCACCGCTGCCACCACCAAACTGCGCCAGTCCTTCTACCCAGCTTTGCAGCACGCCGGGGTGCTGGCGCATGCCAAGGTAGTCGTTGCTGGCGAAGTTCAAGTAGTGCTCACCGTTCACGCAAATCACGCCGTCTTTTTCATATTCAACAATATGACGACGACGCAGATACCCCGCTTCCTGCTTCTCTTTCAGCGCGGTATCAATATATTCAAATGCCATCAGGCCTCCGTGGCTGCCGGGGTTTTCGCTGCGGTCTTCGGTGCAGTGGCATCATAGAATAAATCTGCCGGTGCCGACTGCGATGCGATCTCTTCCTGAAGTGCCTGTTCATGGGCTTCATCAGAGAATTCGCGGGTACGCTCGGCATTAATACCCAGCTTACGGAACAAGAGTACGTCTTCGTGGGTATCCGGGTTTGAAGTGGTCAGCAGTTTACAGCCATAGAAAATTGAGTTTGCACCGGCCATAAAGCACAGGGCCTGCATTTGCTCATTCATATTCTCACGACCGGCAGACAAACGTACGTGTGACGCTGGCATCATGATCCGCGCTACAGCGATGGTGCGGATAAATTCGAACGGCTCTAAGTCGTCCACTTTATCCAGCGGTGTACCTTCTACTTTCACCAGCATATTAATAGGTACACTTTGCGGCTGTTCTGGCAAATTAGCCAGTTGCATCAGCAGGCTTGCACGATCGTCGGCAGACTCGCCCATGCCAACAATGCCACCAGAACATACGTTCATACCGGCATCGCGCACATTCTGCAGCGTATTTAAGCGGTCGTCGTAGGTGCGTGTGGTAATGATGTCGCCATAGAATTCCGGCGAGGTATCCAGGTTGTGGTTGTAGTAATCCAGACCTGCCTGCTTCAGTGCGATGGCCTGCTCACGGGTAAGCATGCCCAATGTCATACATGTTTCCAGCCCAAGCTTTTTCACCTCAGACACCATCTGGGTTACATACGGCATATCGCGGTCGCGAGGGTTACGCCAAGCTGCACCCATACAGAAACGCGTGGAGCCAGTGGCTTTGGCCTCTTTGGCGCGCTCGATAACTTTTTCAATTTCGAGCAGACGTTCTTTCTCCAGACCGGTATCATAGCGTGCGCTTTGCGGGCAGTATTTACAGTCTTCCGGGCACGCGCCGGTTTTAATCGATAGCAGCGTGCTCACCTGAACCTCGTTCGGATCGAAATGCTGACGATGTACGGTCTGGGCTTTAAACAGCAGATCATTAAATGGTAATGCGAAAAGTGCCAGAACTTCCTTACGGGTCCAATCGTGGCGAATGTCTGTCTGAGTGTGTGGTGCGGTCGACGCGATGGCCATGCCCTATCCTTTACTAATGAGAAATGCTGGCTTAGTCTATTCGCAGCAATCGAGTTGTCAACTCTGACCATCTTCAAACCTTTACTAACGGCTACATTTTGAGCAATATTGAATTTGATCGCCAGCATGTCTGGCACCCTTATACCTCTGCCATCTCCCCACTCCCCTGCTTTGAAGTGACCGGCGCTAGCGGGGTGGAAATCCAGCTTGCCAGCGGCGAGACGTTAATCGATGGCATGTCGAGCTGGTGGGCTGCCATTCATGGTTATAACCACCCAGCATTGAATGACGCTGCCAAAGCGCAAATCGACAAATTCTCCCATGTCATGTTTGGGGGTCTCACCCACGACCCGGCGGTGTCTTTGTGCCGGCAATTACTGGATATGGCACCGGATGGTATGAATCGGGTGTTTCTCGCTGATTCAGGCTCAGTGTCGGTAGAGGTGGCGCTTAAAATGGCCCTGCAATACTGGGCCTGTCAGGGTCGTCCAGAAAAACACCGCATTCTTACGCCGCGTAATGGCTATCATGGCGATACCTTTGCTGCCATGTCGGTGTGCGATCCGGTAAACGGCATGCACAGTTTATTCTCCGGTGTGCTGAGTAAACAGGTATTCGCCCCGGCTCCGCAAACCCGTTTCGATCAAACCTTTAGTGAAGACGACATTCTGCCGCTGCAGGAATTGTTTGAGCGTCATCATCATGAACTCGCCGCGCTGATTATTGAACCTGTTGTTCAGGGTGCAGGCGGCATGCGTATTTATCATCCCGAATACCTCAAGCGCTGCCGACAACTCTGCGATGCTTACGATGTGCTTCTGATCTGCGATGAAATTGCCACCGGGTTTGGCCGCACCGGCAAATTGTTCGGCTGCGACCATGCCCATATCAGCCCGGATATCATGTGCGTGGGCAAAGCGCTCACTGGCGGTTATATGACGCTGGCGGCCACAATGTGCTCAGAAGATGTTGCACAGGGCGTATGTCAGGGTGAACCGGGCGTGTTCATGCACGGGCCCACTTACATGGGTAACCCGCTGGCCTGTGCGGTAGCGAATGCCAGCCTGACGTTGATCAATGAAGGACACTGGCAACAACAGGTTGCTGGTATCGAAAAGCAACTGCAAGCCAGCCTTCCTCGTTGTAAGGAACTACCCGCCGTGGCAGATGTGCGCGTGCTGGGTGCCATCGGCGTGGTGGAAACCAAACAGCCGGTAAACATGGCGCATCTGCAGAAGTCATTCGTCGAAAAAGGGATCTGGATCCGCCCCTTCGGTAAACTGGTTTACATCATGCCACCGTACATAATCAGTGAATCTCAATTAAAGCGGCTGACCGACGGCATATATGACACTCTCGCCAGCCTGTAAGGACAAACTATGCATGTACTGGCACGGGTTATCGACAAGTTATTATTTGCAGCGCTGTTTATTGCCGCGCTGCAGGTGCCTATTCTTGCCGATCACTACCGTCAGTACCTCGCCGGATACTTCGATGCCACCCGTGAGCAGGTAGCTGAATTAGAAGTTCTTGCCAGACAGTTCAACTACCCATCGGTAGACGCGCTGATTGACAGTTTGAAACAGAATGCCGACGCAGTAGTACGGGAAGATGCCGCCAATAAATCCGATTTATTGGTACGACTGGCGGAAGCCGATGAAGGCCTCACCAAACTGAACAACGGCAATTATTTCCAGCAGGCCAGCTACATGTTTGCGCCTAGCCGTCAGGACACCCTTGTTCGGGTGCTAGATAATTTCGCCCCGTCTATACCGCTTACCCCAACCGCCATTGTGTTTAGTCTGGCTACTGCGATTTTGATTAACCTGCTGGTCATTTGTCCCTTCTGGGCCTGCCGCCATGGTTATCACTGGTATCGGGATAGGAAGCAGCGGGTCAGGTTTGGGTAAAAGCGTAAGCCTGAAAATCAGGCTTACTTTTCAACTTCGTTGTTAATGCTCAGCAGGCGCTTTACCCGGTGCAGGTTTCCGAATAAATAACATCAGTGGAATTGCCAGAATATAAACAATGCCTAACCACAGAAACAGGTCGTTAAACGACAACACATAAGCCTGTGTTGAAACCCGCTGTGCCAGTTGTTTAACCGCAGCCGCCGCAGGATCGCTTACCATGCCGGTAAACTGCATTTGAGACTGATAAAGTGTATCGACCACCACGTCCCGTGTAGAGTTTATGGCACCAATCAACTGCTCCCAATGATAATCGAAGCGAACATCGCGGATGGTATCCATGGTTGCCAACCCTACCGCACCACCAAGATTTCGCATTACGTTGAACAACCCAGACGCATTGCTGATTTCATGCTGCGGAAGTGTTCCCATGGCGATACGTGTCACCGTTAATATGCACACCAGTAAACCGGCACCGCGCACAATTTGCGGCAAGAAGAAAGCATCAAAGCCCGCATCCGCCGTTAGTGTGCTGTTGAGTATAGCGCCCAGGCCGACCATAAACAGGCCATAAGTTAACAGTAGCCTTGGGTCAATTTTATCAGACAGCTTACCCATAACCGGCGCGCTGAGGAACATGGTCGCCCCGGTGACAAACATAATTTCGCCAATTTGAAGGCTATTAAACTGTCGCACCGTACCGAAAAACATGGGCATCAGATAAACCAGACCATACAGCGCCACCCCAACCAAAAAGCCCAACCAGGTGCCAAGGGCAAAGTTACGATTACGGAATACTTTAAGGTCAACGATGGGCATCTCTACCGTGAGGGTACGCCAGAAAAATGCGATGGCTCCCAACACACATAGCGTGCTCATAAAGATAATTTCATGGCTAGCAAACCAGTCTTCACCCGGTCCTTCTTCAAGGACAAATTCCAGCGAGCCCAGAAACAGCGCCATAAAACCGAGCCCCATGAAATCTATCTTTTTAAACAACGAGAAATCCGGTTTGTCGATATCAAGATACATCCACACCAGCACCGCCGCCACGATACCGGGAACGATATTCATCAGGAATAGCCAGTGCCAACTGAGCGAGATAGTAATGTAACCCCCCAGAGTCGGACCAATAGACGGCGCGGTAGTAGCAATCATGCCGATGAGCGCCTGTATCACTCCCATCATCCGTGGCGGCCACAGGCGAAAACTCAACGCATAGGCAATGGGGATCATAGCACCACCAACAAACCCCTGAATCGCGCGTAGCACAATCAACTGATCGATAGTTTGTGCCATGGCGCACCCCAGGCTTGCCAATGTAAAAGCGCTACAGCTGATCACAAAGGTAAGCCGGGTTGAAAGCCAACGGGTGAGCATGCCGCTAAGCGGGATCATTACCACTTCGGCAATGAGATACGCGGTTTGTACCCAGGAAATTTCATCTGGCGTGGCCGACACGCCAGCCTGAATTTCATTCAGCGAACTGGCCACAATCTGAATATCGAGAATGGCCATAAACATGCCGAGAATGGCAGCAAAGAATCCGAGCCGATGTTTAAAATCTGGCAAATCCTGTTGTGTAGACATAAATCCGCTCTGTTACTGCAATGAGGTAAGCGAACTGTTGTAAGGTGTATCACTTTCCGTCAAATAGGAAATTTGCTTGTGAAATGTCCGGGTATCTACCCCTGGTACCACTGATAATCCGGGGCGTAGCAATGGCAACGATGCTTCTGGCCCGGTCACACGTATACGTACCGGCACGCGCTGAACAATCTTATTGAAATTGCCGGTGGCGTTATCAGCAGGTAACAAACTGAATTCTGTGCCCGACGCTGGCGCGAGGGATTCAACAACACCGGTAAACTGAATATCTGGCGCAGCATCTACGTGCAAGGTAACGGGCTGTCCTGCTGACATATTACCGATTTGTGTTTCTTTAAAATTGGCAACCACGTAGACGTCCGGCAGCGGAACCACATAAAGTAAAGTTTGGGCAGGCTGCGCCGCACTGCCAACCCGGGCGCCGAGATTGCCAACAATGCCGTCAACCGGTGCCACAATACGGGTTTTCTCCAACTGATTACGTGCATAGTCTCGCTGTGCCACAAGCACATTCAGCTGCGCCTTTGCGCTATCAAACTGCACATTCAACACGTCAATCATTTGCTCTGCTGCCGCTTTGCTGGCAATGGCCTGATCGACCTGTGCTTTTGCCACCAACATGGCAGCTTCCGCATTCTGTACCTGCTGTCTGGAATCAAACGATTGCTTCTCCAGCACTTTAAACCGGTTCAGTTCCAACTCGCTGCGATTCAGTTCAGCGTTGGCCGCATCGATACTGGCCTGTGCTTCTGCAATGGTTTTGTCCTGCAGGTTTATCTGGGCTTTCGCATTCGCAATTGCCGCACGCCCCACTGCTAGCTGCGCCTCCGCTTCACTTACCTGCGCCAGATAATCCCCTTCATCTAACTGGATCATCACGGTTCCCGCTTTTACGTGCTGGTTTTCATGTACCAACACAGCTTTTATGCGCGCCGATATTTCCGGACGAATGGCGATGCTGTCAGCCTTAACGTAAGCATTATCAGTTTCCTCGATAAAGCGTCCGTCTTCATACCAGTACCACGCTTCGTTTGCGATAAACGAAACGGCGATTAACCCGGCAAGTGACAAAATGAGTGTTTTAACTGACGGCATTTTCTTCTCTACATCTGCAATTAAAAAGTGTAACGTATATTACACTACATTTTTATTGGCGACCAGACTTCGGTGATAGGTCGTTGATTACTTATTTGATAGACTCCCGTTTCGAAATTAATAAAGGTATTCCATAGCAGTTATGCCAAAATCAGAAAACTTGCCTGACGACTCCTACACGCCCCGGGAAAAAGGGCTACAGCGCCGGAATAAAATTCTGGACGCAGCGGAAGCCTCCTTCATTGAGAACGGTTATGAAGCCACCAGCCTGCAGGAAATTATGTCGAAGGCAGGCGGTTCCCTAGCCACCCTCTATAGAATGTTCGGAAATAAAGAAGGCTTATTTAAAGCCATCATTGAACGGGCAACGGAAAATTTAACTGACTCGGTATTACCACTTGATGCCGACGATCAAGAGCCTGAAAAGGTACTCAATGCACTGGGCATCGCGTTTATTAATGTTCTCACCTCGCCTTATGTCGGTGCGATTCACCGGCTTTTGATTTCAGAATCAGCCCGATACCCCCAACTGAGAGAAATTTTCATGCAGACCGCGCCAGAGCGAAACTTGCGCCGGGTTGAAGATTATCTAAGAAAGTTGAACCAGCGCGGTTATCTGGAAATTAACGACTGTAAAATTGCGGCAGAACAGCTTGTCAGTTTGTTCAAGGGCACTATGCACCTGCGCTCGGTGCTGGGTGAAGAAGTTATTTTGTCTGAAGATGAAAAAGCCCACTACGTTGAAAGCGCAGTATCGTTGTTTTTGAATGGGTGTAGGGCTGATAAGTGAATTACGGTTGAAAGGAGTAAATTACAGAAACACTCAAATAAAATATCGGAAACTGGCACATAATCATGTGTGAGGTATAGTTATCCAGATAATCATGTCGGGAATTCAAGGATGAGTAAGACTACGTGTTACTGTGAATTCTCTATAAGAAGATGTTATGTGAACAGGAGGTTCCAGTGAACAAGGTAGTCAAAGAACGCTTCGCTGAATATCCGGAAAATGCTCGTTTTAGGCTAGAGGAGCTAAGAAATATAGTCTTTCAAATCGCATCTGATTTGGATCTGGGTGAAGTCGATGAAACTCTAAAGTGGGGTGAACCCAGCTATAGTGTAAAAACAGGCAGTCCGCTAAGAATGGACTGGAAGCTGAAATCTCCTAATAATTATTACCTGTTCTTTAATTGCCAAACTAAGTTAGTCGATACATTTAGAGAATTGCATGGTGAAGAACTAGTGTTTCAGGGAAACCGAGCAATAGTTCTGTCGTTATCGCAAGTGTTACCAGAAGCAGCAATCAAGTCCTGTTTAGAGTTAGCTTTAACCTATCAGCAGCGTAAACATTTGCCTCTTTTGGGCGTGTGAAAAATTCACATTACAAAGCGTTCAAGAGGGACAGTCAACGCGTGGCAACTTTGGCTTAAATCTTGGCAATTGTGTTTAAAGTGGTAAATTGAGGTTTGGTGGTAGCGCGTTGCTGCCCCTTAACGCCGCGTTATGCTCTTATTTTTAAATGGATTTTATTATGAACTCAGGCATTAAAATGGATATTTTGTTCGCTGGGTTGTTGCTTATTCCTATTGTGGTATCAGCAGTACCTTACATACAAAATAAACTGGTCTCTTACACAAAAAATATGCAATCTACGGCTTATGCATTGCCAATATCTGTTTATTTGATTTATAACATTTCGGCTGAAAGCAATATCGCTGGAATCTTCGGTCTATGTATTGGTTACTCACTTTTCTTTTTTACCTATGCATTAGCTATTTCTCTACTGGCTAATGCTAGAAAAAACAAAAAGCATGGTTAATTGGATGTTTTGTTCAATTTGGTAGAACACAATAAACTGCTGTAGTCGATGCTGGGCCACTACTAATTTCAGAGGCATACTTAGCAATTGCCAACAGCAAGCCATCAGTATCCAGCATCAAGCTGAAAGCAAGCGGTAGCTCTGAAGAAAGTAAGTGTAAAAACGTACAACAAAAAATTTAAGTCGCTCGCGGGCGAGCTGGGACACAAACTGAAACGACAGAGTTGGTCGCTTTTTCTTTACCTTCTTCAAGTCGAGCTATACTTCAGACTCTCGAAGTTTATCGCGAATATCCATCCAGGCTTTACCCATGTGATTTAATCCTCGTTGGTCGCGGCCAATTCCCCAGAAATAATCGTATTGTGACGTTTCCACGATCAGCTTGTCTTCGGAAGCCATTAACGCCTCCCGCACCTCTTCGTACATTTGTACCTTGGTGTACAGTGCGCGCTTCATCAAGACTGGGGCGAGTGTTTTGTAATCTGCAATTTTAAATCGATACCAGGCTTTGCCATACGCGAAAGCACGCTCGCCAGTAGCCATTGTCGCTACGGTAATGGCCTGCTTATCGCTTCGTAGTGTCTTAGCCTGGAGATAATGCTCGCAGGTCAGCCAGTTTTGCTGTTCTAGTACAATCGGGTGTGATGAGCAGGTTGACAGTGGGTCGTCCAAATCAAAACGGGAAAACTGACGTGCGCTTTCCATCTCGTTATTCGTATTAAACAAAATCAGTCCGTTACAATGCAGAAGTTAAAACCAGTATAAAGAAAACCAGCCCGGATAACATTTTCAAATCAGCAGTAAAAAGACGGTCAGTACTCGCAAAGTACTGACCGGTTCTTTATCGCGTTCTCTTAGAAAGCATTAAGATTAATGCAATACCCTAAGATGCCTCTAGGTCGGATTCGGCCTGCGCCAGCATGTTGAATTCCTCCTCCGGTGTTTTCGCCACCAGTCGGTTTTTGCTGTAGAGGAAAAAATACAGGCTGCCCACAACAAACAGGATGAGCGTGTAATTAAATGCGCGAGGATCAAAGGCATACACCCCGGTCAATGCCACTATGGAAAGTAATAGCGCGATAGCCGACGTCACAATGCCTCCCGGCGTTTTGTAAGGTCGAGCCAATTCAGGCTGTTTTACCCGTAGCAAAATATGACTTAGCGCCATTAGTGCATAGGATACTGTTGCGCCAACAACCGCCATGGCAAGGATTAAGTCTCCCTCGCCGGTGAGTGAAACCAGAAAACCAAATATACCAGGCACTATTAATGCTCGCGACGGCACTTTGCGTTCACTGGTCACCGACAGGCTTTGCGGTAAGTAGCCTGCTCGGGATAAAGCAAACACGAGACGGCTGTAACCATAAATAATCGAGAAAAACGATGCGATAAGTCCCGCCAGTCCCAATACATTAACCACAGTCGCAAGCGTACTGTTTCCAGTTGCCTTCAGTGCATCGACCAGCGGTACGGCGCTGCCTCCAATAGCTTCTGCACCCGCTGCGCCAGCTAACAGAAAGACCACCAGTAATGCAGTAAACAGCAGAAAGATCATTGCACCGATAATGCCCTTAGGAACATCTTTCGCGGGGTTCTTCGCTTCTTCAGCAGCCAGCGGTACCCCTTCTACCGCCAGAAACAGCCACATGGCAAACGGCAACGCCGCCCAAACACCGTACCATCCAAGTGGCATAAATTCCGTTGCTCCGGCCGCCCCCGTCACGGCTATATCGAACAGATTAGTCGTATCGAAGCTACCCACCAGTGCGATGCCGGTGGCAATGATGGCAAAAACCGCAAGGCCACTAATCACCATCATCACTTTCAGGGCTTCGCCCACACCCGCAAGGTGAATACCAATAAAAGCGAGATAGAAAATGGCGTAAACCCAAGGGCCGTTAAACCCAAGTAGCTCCTCTACCGCTGCACCAATGAAAATCACAATAGCGGCCGGTGCCAGCGCGTACTCGATAAGTACAGCCAATCCAGTAAGGTAGCCACCCACCGGCCCCATTGCCTGACGGGCAAAACTGTAACCGCCACCCGCGGCAGGTATGGCTGCAGACATTTCTGCCAGCGATAGTACCAGCGTAAAATACATCAACGCCATCAACACGCCGGCAATGGCAAAGCCGCCCCAGCCCGCTTCAGCGATACCAAAATTCCAACCTGCAAAATCACCGGAAATGACGTATGACACACCCAGGCCTGCCAGCAGGATCCAACCTGCGGTGCCTCGTTTTAGCTGGCGTTTTGCTAGATATTCCTGATTGAGTTGTTCAGACATATGGTTCCCCAATTATTGTTGTTCTGATTTGTCTTCGAGCGGGCGGATGAGAAATGAACGGGATGTTGAATCAAGTTCAAGCACATCATCCTCGCTGCGATCTTTAAGCTTTACGCCAGATAGCTTTCGCTGCCTGGATTCATCAAGCAGATAAAACGCTTTGCGCGCGGCATCTACCGGTTTGAGGCCCGCCGGGCGCACATTTGAAATACAGTTACGCATAGCATCGTTAAGCCCTTTGCGCGGCCCCCAGGTCATGTACAAACCGAGGCTGTCGGGCGAGCTCAGGCCGGGGCGCTCTCCCACCAGCACCAACACGATAGAGGCGTTCAGTAGTTCACCGACCTCATCACCAATGGCAACCCGGCCTTGTTCAACAACGGTGAGCGGAGCCAGGGTCCAATCGTCTTTACTGTTATCCAGCTGCTCACACAGCGCAGAAATAAATGGTAGTGTGTTCTGCGCCACCGCGGTGGAGGACAGCCCGTCGACAACCACCAATGCAAGATCGAAAGACGGTGCCGGTGAGTCGAAACACTGACGTAATCGCTCAGCCGAATCTTCATTAAGCAATCGCCCTAAATCCGGGCGTTGCAAATAGGCCATTCTGTCTTCAGCCTGGGAATGCAGGCGGATGGGAGCATCGAATCCCTCATCGATAAATGCTTGCTCAAGGGCATCGAGATCCAGCGGAAAGTGCACTGCATCCCGCGCCTGAGCGTGAGAGAGCTGAAACGCAAGTAATTGTTCGGTAGGCAGGCTCACACCTGCGCGTCCCAGGCCAATGCGGGCATCAGTAAAGCTGCGAAGTTGCTGCCACGGATTCTCAGTAATAAAATTAGGCTTTTTCATCAACGGCCTCCGGACTTACGTGAAGGTGCGGCAAGAGAATGGCGAAAGGCATCTGGCATACTGTCTGCCAGAATTGCCTGACCGGCATTTTTCATAATCTGCATTTTCTCCAGCCACTCTGCGAATTGTGGTGAAGGCTTGAGCCCCAGCACGCGACGGGCATACAGCGCATCGTGGAATGAAGTAGTCTGATAATTCAGCATAATGTCGTCGGAGCCGGGTATACCCATCACAAAATGACATCCCGCGACACCCAGTAAGGTAAGCAGGTTATCCATATCGTTCTGATCAGCCTCAGCATGATTGGTGTAACACACGTCGCAACCCATAGGCACGCCGAGTAACTTGCCGCAGAAATGGTCTTCCAGACCCGCCCGGATGATTTCCTTGCCGTCGAACAGGTATTCAGGGCCGATAAACCCCACCACCGTATTCACCAATAGCGGATCAAAATGGCGGGCTACCGCGTAAGCACGTGCTTCGCAGGTTTGCTGATCCAGGCCGTGATGCGCATCGGCCGACAGTGAACTTCCCTGCCCGGTTTCAAAATACATCACGTTGTTGCCGAGAGTGCCACGGTTTAGCGAGTGCGCTGCCTGCTGAGCTTCTGCCAGCGTATTTAAATTAAACCCGAAGGTGCTGTTAGTGCCCTCTGTTCCACCAATGGACTGGAAAACCAGATCAACTGGGGCGCCCTGCTCAATACACTCAATGGTATTAGTAACGTGAGTAAGTACACAGGACTGCGTGGGGATTTGATAACTCTGAATGACATCATCCATCAGTTTCATCAGCTTAATGGCCTGCGTCACATTGTCTGTGGCCGGATTGACGCCAATCACCGCATCACCATTCCCGTAAAGTAAGCCATCAAGCATACAGGCGGCTATACCGTTAACATCGTCGGTAGGGTGATTGGGTTGCAACCGCGTTGACATATGACCAGGCAAGCCAATTTGATTACGAAACGCCGTGAGCACACGGCATTTCTTGGCCACCAGTATCAGGTCCTGGTTGCGCATTATTTTGCTTACCGCCGCGGCCATTTCCGGCGTGATCCCCGCTCGAACATCGCTCAGCACTTCTGTTGTGGCTTCATCGCTTAACAGCCAGTTCCTAAAGTCCCCCACCGTCAAGTGTGAAATCGGTGCAAAAGCTTCAGCATCATGAGTGTCAATGATGAGCCGAGTCACTTCGTCTTCTTCATATGGCACCAGCGCGTCGTTCAGAAACTGCTTTAGCGGTACCTCTGCCAGGCACATCTGAGCAATAACACGCTCTTCCGCCGAACGGGCAATAACGCCAGCGAGTCGATCGCCGGAACGTGCCGGGGTGGCTTTTGCCATCAATTCAGCCAGATTTTTGAAGGTGAATGTATGATCACCAAGGGTATAACGGTACACGTCATATTCTCCTTACTGTAACGAAAGATGGACCAATGAAAATTATTGGCTTGCACCTGACACACAGATTTTGTTCTAATTCTTAATACTGAATGCAGCGAGAGCTGTACCACGCCAATATCAAATTTTGGCAATATTTTAAAAATCACTACCTATCAGGATGTTAGAAGTGAGACAACAGGGAAAATGCGTACTCCAATGAGGTTTTAAGCCGATGAAGCCGTCAGATAACGATCACGTCGCACCATCTAAGTGCATCTACACGGCCAGGGATGCACAAGAACAGGCAGAAAATCTGGTCAACTGGCAGCAGCGCTATGATCAGATCAGTGCGGGGGCTTTTTCGGGCGTCATCGAGGAATTACCGTTTGAGGATCTTCAGGTGTTCAAGGAAACCACCAGCCAGTCACTTCGACAGCAATGCAAAGTAAGAGCGGATGCCATCTGGCTTGGTCTGCCGGTACGTTCTTCGCAGGACCTCCTTCCCCGCATCAATGGACTTGAAGTTAGTGATAATCAACTCATGTGTCAGCCGGGTGCGGTTGATTTTGAACTGGTTACACCGGATGAATTTCAGATTTATGGTGTGGTGATATCAACCTCGACACTGCGAAAGGCTGCGGAAACACTCGGAGTTACAGTGCCGGATATATCGGCTGAACAAGCGAAGGTCTGTCTTACACAGGATCAGGAGCTGCGCCTTTCTCAGCATATTGACCTGTTGCTCGCGTTGCAGGTCCAGAAAGATAATCACTCAATCCCTGTAGCAATACAAACCGAAAGATTCATTCAGACGCTGCTGGAAGTACTGACCATTCCCCACTACGACAAATCAGCCCCGCGGAGCTACGAGCAACGAAAGCGAGTGATTGAAACCGTAAAAGCCTATATCGAAGCAAACCCTGACAAAGCCATGACTATAACAGAACTCTGTGAAGCTGCTCATGTGAGTCGGCGTACGTTGCAATACAGCTTTGAATCGCAACTTGGGATGAGCCCCCTTCAGTTTATAAAAACGAGTCGCCTTAACCAGGTGCACCGTGACCTGCTTAACGCAAAAACAGGCGCCAAAATTTCAGACATCGCAATTCAAAGGGGATTCTGGCATCCCGGACAGTTCGGCCGGGATTATCAGAAGTTGTTTGGCGAAGTGCCTTCAAAAACCCTCGCTCGTTCGGTGAGAAGAACTTAGCTATCTCGCTGTAACAATAACTCGTTTAAATCGTCCGAATTCAGCATACTAAGCCGGCTCGACAGGGACTAGCCGGGACACCGCAGGGGGCTTATCGAGAATGCGCTCATACAGCTCGAATACCTGCTTTGTGTATGTTTGTTGATAGTGAAATTGCAATGCCGCTTCACTTTCAAATATTTCTATCAGTACATATTCGCCATTTTCCCGGTCTTCGAAAACGTCAAATTGAATGCATCCCGCTTCTTTCCAGGTTGGGGCTAATATTCCACGAATAGCTGACAGCCCTTCAGCATAACATTCTGGTTTGGGCGTTATTCTTGCCACGATGTGCAGTTTGCTTTCAGCAGATTTCATGATGCACCTCTCATGATTTTGGCCGTTAAGACACGCACCAGCGGATTAATCAGCCACGCCGCCACAAACGCCGCGGGCCATGCGTTAACAAATGCCAGCGACCAGGAATGCAAAAACGTAGCACTGAGCCCGAGATTAATGTAAGTGACCCAGCCTGACATCATGCCCGACAAACAAAATGAAAAAATGCCGGTAAAAACTAAACGTTCCATAGTGATTCTCCTTTGTGAAGTCATTGCAATTGTACGTAAGCCGAATCACCATAGAATATCGATTTGGGAAAGCTAAACATGAAGGATTTACTGTGCTGGACGATTTACTGTTATTTGCAGAAATAGTAGAAAGAGGCAGTTTTGCGAAGGCAGCGGAGGATCTCAAACTCTCCCCTTCAACATTGTCAAAACGTATCACAGCACTGGAAAACAAACTGGGCAAGCCGTTGATGAAACGCTCAGCGCGGGGCATTCAATTAACCGCTTTCGGTTTGCAGTTGCACAATGATTATGCCACCAGCCTGCAAGTTATCCGCGATGGCGTGACACGAAGCAGTGATCAAACATCCCACTCTTTGACGATGCTTTGCCCGCAGAACCTAATGGTCGACGAACTGTTTTCAACGCTCAGTGACTTTCATAAAACCCATCCGAAAGTCACTTTTAACATCGAGCCAGGCAATGCAAATCACTTGCTGAGTCAAAAACAGTTTGATTTGGCCATAAGAGTGGGTGAACTGACCGACTCCGCATATTTCCACAAACGGCTTGGTAGTATTGCAGTACGCGTTGTAGGCTCAGCAACACACAAGAAGCAGCATTTGTTTCTGCCCTATACTTCGGCTCAACTTGCTGGCCTGACAGCTGTTGATTCGGCTTTAGCGGAATATGGCCAGGTTTCTTATGTTGGCGACATCACCTTGGCCAGGAAATTTGTAGCGGCTGGGCATGGAGCAGCGCTTCTGCCAATGACAGAGATCCAACATTTGGGTTCAGGATCCGAAACCAGGGTCTGCTATTTATCGGATGTGCTATTCACCCGCCCCATCTCAGCGCTTTGGCCGTTTAACCCCTTGCCCAAACTTTCACGAGATTTAGTTGAAATACTTCAAGAGTATTGCGAAAAAGCGCCAGTACTTTGCGGAAAATCCATTGCACTTTAACAATCGACAATTGAGCTTACCCTAATAGCCTGGTTTTACTAATTGTGGCATTCTTGTTAAAAATTTGATTAAGGTAACAATATGATGTCCCGTGCTTCCTGGTTCGGCGTAGCAGCAACCCTCACAGTTTCTGCTTCCAGCTTTAACGCCTTTGGCGAAATCAATGCCCTTTCCCCTACTGAAGAAGCGCAAGGCTGGCAGCTGTTATTCGATGGCAATACAACAAAAGGATGGCATCCGTTTCAGCATCCTGATGCAAAATCCGCCTGGGAAGTACAGGACGGCGTATTAACTGTGAACCTGAAAGCCAGCGATGTTCAACACGGTGATTTGGCAACCGACAAAGTCTTTGAAAACTACGAGCTGCAGTTTGAATGGAAATCACCGGTAGAGGGCAATAGCGGTGTGTTTATTAATGTGCAGGAAACACCTGAACATCCTATTGCCTGGCAAACTGGCCCTGAGTACCAGCTATTAGGCACTGCTCATAAAGATAACGACGACCCGGCTAAGCGTTCCGGGGATATTTTTGGATACACCTCTCCACTGACAACGGCAAAAGTGCACAGCGACGGTCAATGGAATCACTCGGTGATCAAACAGAACAACGGCAAAGTTGAGTTCTACCTGAATGGTACCCTCACCGCTTCAGTCGACTTCAAAAGTAGTGAATGGAAAAATTGGCTGGCGCAATCCCGTTTTAAAGAACTGCCTCAATTCAGCGCGTCTAGCAAAGGCCATATCGTGCTACAGGAATGGACCTCCCCCATTTATTTCCGCAACATTAAGATACGAGAGTTATAGAATTTATTAAAGGTAGTACTACATAGTATGATGCCGACAGAACTTCGCCGGATAAATCAGCCAGCATCATCGTCCTTGCAGGCTTAAAAGCGAGCAACAAACTGGCCCGGCTTTCGCGTTACCGCGAGGCGCCGTGTTAGCCATCGGCACCATTTGTTTTTGTTTCTTTCTTGCAGAAGGCGCTGTGCTCGACTGGAGCAGTCTGTTCCTCACTGAATACCGGTCGTTGCCAATCAATCTTGGTGGCCTCGGGTTTGCCGCCTTTTCCATTGCGATGACCGCCGGCAGGTTCACTGGTGATACCGTGGTGTCGAAATTTGGCGGGGTTCGTGTGGTGATTGCAGGCACGCTGACTTCCGCAATTGGTCTTGTAATACTGCTGGCGATGCCTTATTCAGTTACATCAATTGCGGGCTATTTCTTGATTGGCCTAGGTGCAGCAAATGTGGTGCCGGTGATGTTCACCGCCATTGCTAACCAGACTGCCATGCCCCAGAGTACCGCCGTGCCCGCCGTATCCACTCTCGGATTTTCCGGAGTGCTTTTAGGGCCTGCGAGTATCGGCTTAATTGCTGAGCATTCTAGCCTGCCCACCGCGCTTTTACTGCTAATTCCGCTGCTTGTACTGGTACTGGTGTTAAGCAGATTTGTCCCTTATCAGAAATATCAGGTTCACGGCTAAATAAGTGATGAAATATGTCGCACACTATTGCGTTCTGCACTAGGATAGAATTCTAATAAGCAGAAAAATTGAGAGATGCTTGAAAAACTCAAGTGCAGAACTCCCGGTTAGTCGTATTCCAGAATTACTAACACCACACAGTGCTGAAAGCCAACTTCAAGTCTCTAGCGAGGCATTAGCATGTCTTCTCAAACAACAGCGTCTTTATGAAGCAGCCCTCTCCCATAACCCTGATCCCGTTTATACCTTTGATCTTGAAGGACGTTTCACCTACGTGAACAATGCGTTACTGGATATCTGGGGAATAACGTGGGAACAAGCCATTGGCAAAAGCCTGTATGAGTTAAATTATGAAAAGTGGCAAGCTGACATGCACATGCGTGAGATTAAACAGGTTATCACGACGAAAAAGCCACTGAGAGGTGATGTGCCCTATCATGGTATGCATGGTCTACGGGTGTATGAATATAAATTTGTCCCTGTATTTGATGCCGACTGCAATGTGGAAGCGATTACTGGTTCAACCCGGGATATTACAGAGCGCTATGAGGCAGAAAAAATAGCAAGGGAGGCAGAGTCACGACAGCGCCTGGCTCTTGAGGCATCACACAGTTTTGGTATCTGGAACTGGGATATCAAAAATAACCTCTTTGTTTGTGACCAGCGTTTGGGTGAAATTTTCAACCTGACACCTGAAGAGGCTGAGCAAGGCGTACCGATTGAGCGTCCACAGGAATCTATCCATCCGGATGATATCGATGACGTTAATAAGAGGATTCAGGAAAGTATTACCAACGGCAAGTTCTACGATCACCGCTATCGAGTCTTACAGCAAGACGGCAGTATCCGGTGGGGGGCGTTTCGTGGCAAAGCTATCTATGACGATAACGGCGAGGCTGTTAGTTTCCCTGGCGTTGGCGTAGACATCACGGCAGAACAGAATGCACTGAACGCGCTGCAGGAAGCCGACAGACGTAAAGATGAATTTCTGGCAACGCTGGCACACGAACTTCGAAATCCGCTCGCGCCAATCCGCAATTCACTGGAAATTATCCGGACGGATTCTTTTTCATCAAACCAGAAACAGGAAGCGTTCAGACTGGTCGAACGTCAGGTTTTACAAATGGTGCGCCTGGTTGATGATTTGATGGATGTCTCCCGCATTACCCGTGGGAAAATTCGTTTGAACCGGGCTTCATTAAATATCTGTGAAGCTGTTCAGGATGCCATCGAAACAGCCCAGCCATTGATAGATGAAAACCAGCATACCGTTACTGTTAGTCTCCCTGACGGGGCGTGGGTTTATGGAGACCACATCCGGCTCGCGCAGATATTCACTAACATTCTTAACAATGCGGCAAAATACACCCCGGATGGCGGTAAAATTAAAATTGAGGTAATTGCAACCGGCAGTACCATAGTTGTGAAAATCAGCGACAACGGCGTTGGTATCCCGCAGGAAAAGCTACCTGATATATTTGATATGTTTTCACAGATTGAAGGTGTGCTGGAGCGCTCTCAGGGCGGGCTGGGAATTGGTCTGACATTGGTTAAGCGACTTGTGGAGCTCCACGACGGTGATATTACGGTACAGAGTGACAGCAACGGAACCTGTTTTACCGTCTCCTTTCCGCAGGTAGCTGCTGATAATCAAATCGCCCCCCATTCTCCGGTTTTTGATACGAAGTCACCGGATGCTGCTGAATCCTCGCTTTCTGTGCTTATTGCTGACGATAATCAGGACGCCGCTATCACGATGGGATGGATACTCGAAGCCAAGGGTTGCGATGTCATCGTTGTTGAAGATGGTCCTTCAGCGCTGGCAGCGGTAGAGCAGCTGACGCCGGATTTATTTTTACTGGATATTGGTATGCCGGGTATGAATGGCTATGATTTATGCATCGCGCTTCAAAAAATACCTGCGCTGAAAAATGCGACATTTGTGGCACAAACGGGATGGGGTCAGCCAGACCACATTCAACGCTCCAAAGAATCTGGTTTTCATCACCATCTTGTCAAACCCCTTAACGTGAATGATCTGGTGCCTTTGATTGAGCAGATTAAGCAATCTAAATTAGAAAACCAAGCTTAAGACTAACCTAACGGTTCATTAGCATCACCTATTGTTATGAATTTGCTAATAAAATTCTTTTTCAGGTTAAATCTGAACTATTTTCTGCGCTCGTCGTAACGACGACATATGAAAATTACTTTTCGAAAACACATACTCTAAAATAATAATTCCAAAAAAATCGTATTCTGTCGCATTAACGGGTATGTGTGAGAGTAAGCCTGCTTCTGACTGCAGTCAGTGCTTGTTTTATTAGCGTTGACGATGCCGCCAGCTTTCATTATTTCGCAAGGTCTGTCGTGACCATTTTCACGGAATTTATTTATGTCGCATAAAAAAGAATACAGTCTGCTCGCAGTTACTTTCTGGCTCGCATTTGGCGGATTCGCCATTGGTGCCAGCGAATTTGCTGCAATGGGCTTGCTCCCCTACTTCGCTAATGATTTCAATATTTCTGAGGATGTAGCTGGCACAGCAATCAGTGCCTATGCCCTTGGTGTTGTGGTTGGTGCACCGCTAATCACCGTTTTCTGTTCCCGTTTTCCACGAAAATATATGCTGGTGGCACTGATGCTGGCTTACACCTGTGGCAATCTTTTAACAGCTTTCGCCACAGACATTACCTTCATGAACCTTGCGCGCTTCATCAGCGGGCTACCCCACGGCGCCTACTTTGGCATTGCTATGTTGTTTGCTGCCGACATTGCCGGACGAGCAAAAAGGGCAGAAGCTGTAAGTCATATTTTATTGGGATTAGCCATCGCAAACGTAATCGGTGTACCTGTTATTAACGCGATTGGACAATACCTGGGCTGGCGAAGCGGATTTTATCTGATCACTGCGCTGGCGGCGATAACCTTCATTATGATTTGGAAGACAGCACCTTACAGAGGCTGGAACAGAGACGCTAATCCGCTGACAGAACTGGGGGCACTGAAAAACAAAAATGTGCTTCTGGTACTGCTAATGAGTGCCATCGGTTTTGGTGGCATGTTCTCCGTTTATTCATTTGCCAGTGCTACTTATCTGGAAAACATCGGTAACCCGGAATGGGGCGTCAACATTATTCTGTTGTGTTATGGACTCGGAATCACGCTGGGTAATTATCTTGCGGGTAAAGTTGCCGGTGGGCGATTACTTATTGCCGCATTAGGCTTTCAATTGGTACTGGGCATCGCCGGCGGCGTGTATGCGGTATCTGTACATAATGGCCTGCTGATGGGGCTAGCGCTATTTCTGGTAGGTTTTGGTGGCGGTATGACAGTACCACTGCAAACCCGCTTAATGGATGTTGCCGGCAACGCCCAGTCTCTGGCCGGTGCTGCAAATCAGGCCGCATTCAACGTTGCCAATGCAATTGGCCCTTGGCTCGCCGGCATGGCGGTAACAGGCACACGTTTGGGCTGGGCGGCTTGTGGCTATGTTGCCATCGCGCTTTCACTGGCGGGTGTTGTGATATGGATTGCACTTTACTACACCGACCCGTTCAGAAAGCAAAAACAGCCTGCCACTGCAAAAGCTGCCGCATCATCCTAACCAGGTAGCAGCAACACAGGATTAGTTATTCATCTACAAAATCTGTTAGTTGACTGCAAGTGCATGAAATAAAAAATCCAAAACCTCTAATTTGACATAAAAGTTTCAAAACCACCCTGATAGGCGGGATAAACTCAAATTTCCCTTTGCGAAAATTGCAGCCTTCCCGCTATCTACTCTATTTTCACACCAGACTTTGTGCTGAATCTCTGCGTCGCGACTGGTTGCACTGCAGTGGCTTGGCCTTTTGTCCGTAAGGAGACATTATGGATCGTCGGGACGCACTCCTCTCTATGGGGAAAGTTGCGGCTGTAGTATCACTGTCCAGCGCTAATGCGAAAGAACTCAAAAGTTTTCCTGATAAAACCCAGCAAAGTAGCGATCACCTTCCCCACCCCGCTGATACCTCGCGCTGGCATGTACTCACTGATGAAGGTGACAGAAACGCTCTCGCAGCTGTGTTCGACCGCCTTATCCCCGCTGATGAACATGGCCCGTCAGCTTCTCAGTCAGGTGCGTTACGCTTTCTGGATAGTCAACTTGCCGGCGACTACGGCGCTGGAAAAGCCCTTTATCTCGATAAGCCACTGAAGCCTGAAAACGAAGAAGCCATCATGGGCTCTCCGCAATTTCTCTCTACGCCGAGAGAACGCTACGCATCAGGGATTCGCGCGTTGCGTAATTATGTTGCCAGAACCGAAGGAAAAGATATCGCAGAACTGGAGCATGCGCGTTTAGATATTGTACTTACACAACTTGAAGCTGGTGAAATTTCGCTGGATAACGGTGTGCATGGACAAGCCTTTTTCGAGCTGATGCTACAGAACGTGAGGGAAAGTTATCTTGCTGATCCTGTGTATGGTGGAAACCAGGCAATGGCAGGCTGGAAGATGATTGGATTTCCGGGCGCCCGGTATGACTATCGAAAGTATGTTGATAAACGAAATCAGGATTTGCAGTTAATCCCTGTAAGCCTGATCCCCGGCGAATAATCTGGAGGATCGCATGAATAACAGAGCAAAAGCAGATGTCGTTATCGTGGGAATGGGCTGGGCAGGTTCCATTATGGCCGAAGAACTTACCCGCGCCGGGCTCAGTGTTGTAGGTATCGAACGCGGAGCCTGGCGCGACACCTCTACCGATTTTCCCCCGGCCGTCGATCCTGATGAGCTGAAATGGCACACCCGGCGAGAACTACTTCAGCCAATGAGTGTTGAGACAACAACATTCCGCAACAACCCTAGCCAGACAGCGGCGCCGGTTCGCAACTGGTCAGCGTACCAGTTTGGCTGGAACGTAGGTGGTGCAGGAACCCACTGGGCAGGCATGAGCTGGCGTTTCCTGCCGTGGGATTTTGAAGTCGCTTCAAAGACCCGTGAACGCTATGGTGAAAAGTACACGCAGGGATTGCAGTTGCAGGATTGGGGCGTTACCTACAACGACATGCAGCCATTTTATGATCGATTCGAACGGATTGCCGGCACTTCTGGTAAAGCGGGTAACATTAATGGCGCTAAACAAACCGGCGGCAATATTTTCGAAGGACCGCGGTCAAGGGATTATCCGACGCCTCCACTCAAAGATTCTCACTGGATGGACAAATTCCGCAGCACCACTCAGAAAATGGGCTATCACCCTTTTACCGTTCCGGCAGGAAATTTGTCAGAAGCTTATACTAATGATCTGGGAGTTACGATGGGGCCCTGCACCTATTGTGGTTTCTGTGATTTCCACGGCTGCGGCAACTTTTCAAAGTCGTCTCCACAAGCGTGTATTCTGCCGGTTCTGATGCGCCGGAAGAATTTTACATTACTGACCGAAACTGAAGTCCTTCATGCTGTTAAACATGATGACGGCAAAATGGCACGGGGAGTAAGCTTCATTACCCGTGATGGTGAGGTTGGCTTTCAACCCGCTGACGTGGTGTGTATTACGGCGTACCAGATGGATAATGTGAGGTTGATGCTGCTGTCAAAAATTGGCAAACCTTACGATGTAAAAACCGGGGAAGGCACGGTTGGGCGCAACTACAACTATCAAACCGGCTCTACAGTTAAGGCTTTTTTCCCTGATCAGAAAATGAATCCGTTTATCGGAGCGGGTGCGCTCGGCGTGCAGATAGATGACTTCAACGGGGACAATTTTGATCACAGTGGACTTGGCTTTATCGGCGGTGCAGGCGTCATGGGCTATAGCACCGACGGCCGCCCGATTGCGCATATGGATGAATTGCCAAAAGGGACTAAACGCTGGGGCTCCGAGTGGAAGAAAGCGTATTCACAACACTACCAAACCTCCGCGACTATTTTTTGCCAGGGCACGTCGATGCCGGTTCAGCAGGCATACCTGGACCTCGACACAAACTATCAGGACCGCCACGGCCAGCCATTAATGAGGGTGACTTTTGACTGGAATAAAAATGATACGCAGATGATAAAACACGTCACCGACAAAGCCAGAGAAATTATGGTCGAAGCCGGTGGTCAGCATATTGAGGTTAATAAGCAGACAGATACCAGCTGGAATCCTTACATGCAGCGCAGCTCTCATACCTGTGGCGGTGCGGTAATGGGCGCAGATCCCGCTACATCAGCAGTCAATACTCATCTGCAAAGCTGGGACGTTCCTAACGTGTTTGTAGTTGGAGCATCAGCCTTTCCGAATAATGGTGGCTACAACCCTACTCTTACTGTCGGAGCATTGGCCGTGAAAGCGGCCAGAGCTATTCACGAACAATATATGCAACGAACCGGCAAATTAATAGGGGCCTGATATGTCTTCAAAACTAAAAGGAATAGGCGCTGTTATGGTGGTAATTGCTGCCGTTTCGGGAATATTGCTTTATAACGCGCTGGATACGAGCGCGTCTGACGTGGCTGATAATACAACACCACTTAAAGATGTAGTATTCGATGACAAGGCGTTAATTTCCCGGGGCGAATATGTGATGCGCACCGGGGATTGTGTGGCTTGCCACACTGAATCAAACGGTGACTTTGCCGGAGGTTACGAAATCGCCACAAATTTTGGCTCACTGACAAGTTCGAATATTACTCCCGACCCCCAAACGGGCATTGGTGATATGACAGAGCGGGATTTTTATAATGCGATACGTCAGGGTATTGGCTCACACGGGTTACTTTATCCGGCGATGCCTTTTACTGCCTACCGCAAAATGTCTGACGACGACATGCATGCACTCTGGGCATATATGTCCACCATTACACCTGTCCGTCACGAAATTAACGAAACCGAAGGAATGAGTTTCCCTTTCAATATTCGTCTGGCCATGGCTGGCTGGGACCTGCTGTTTTTCGAAAACGAAGGATTCGCCCATAATCCAAATCAGTCTGAGGCGTATAACAGAGGTGCTTATTTATCAGAGGGCCCTGCCCACTGCGGAACGTGCCATACACCGCGAAATCTGCTTGGCGCGGAACAGAACGACCAGTATTTTCAAGGCTACAATATGGGCGACTGGTATGCGCCGGATATCACACCTAATCCTGGCACGCTGGTTGGTGGCAGTGCAGATGAATTAGCTGCTTATCTGCACACCGGTACTAACGGCCATGCAGTAGCGGCAGGTCCCATGGCGGAAGCCATCGAATTCTCTTTGCAGTACCTCAGGGGCGACGATATTGACTCGCTTGTTACATATCTTCAGGCCCAAGCACCTTCCGGAAAGCCACCTTCTGGAAAGTCAGTTTCTGAAAGCGCACCGTCACTCACCACATCCGGCGGGGAACTAACCTATGAGATAAACTGCGCGGCATGCCATGGTGTTGAAGGTGAAGGTATAAAAGGAATGGTGCCCTCTTTCATACATAATGGCAGCATACTGAATGATGACCCGACCAATCTGCTGCATGCCATGTTATTAGGGGCTCGCGCCCCATCTACAGAGATGAAACCCACTGCGGCAGGCATGCCGTCCTTCGCCTGGAAAATGAATAACCGTGAAATAGCAGATATTCTCAACTACATTCGCAATAGCTGGGGTAACGCTGCTATTCCGGTAACGGAATCATCGGTTGCCGACGTGCGAGAAAAGCTCAAAGCCCGGAATAAACTGGTTCAGGCTGAATAATAGTATAAGGCGAGGTTAGCACACCTCGCCTTAGCTTTCTGGTTTTCTATGGTGTTCGAATGAACCGTGAAGCGTTCATTCAGAACAGAAGATTTGTGCAATTAAGGGCTACGCCTGATTTCGGCAAATATATTTCAAAATTAAATCTAAGCGAAATAGTATTTTCATCCGTAACAAAGAGAAGTATATTAACAAAATTAAAACAACGCCTGATTTCGTGTGCAGCAAAAGTGTAATATTCCTGCGTTTGCATTAGTCTGCTTAACGATTTATGCCGTATCGCATGGTCGATGAAAACGTTGGATAACTTTTCTGCTGTAAAGTGAAATATAAAAGGTCACCACTACAAGGAAAAGTACAAGTAAGTTATGTCCAAAACTATCAGTACTGCAAAACCTAAACGCCCAGGTCATCTCAGAGGCGCTATTCCGCCCGCCGCTCACTATGTACGGGAATGGCGTTACTTCGCCGGCCTCTTCGGTGGTGAGCACATCGCGGCCACCGAATTTGTTATCGGTATTACCTTTGTCACCATGGGCGTAGGCACCATGGAACTGCTGATGGGGCTGCTAATCGGTAATTTGCTGGCGGTAATCAGCTGGACACTGGTAACCACCCCCATTGCCGTTGAAACCCGGCGAACTTTATTCAGCTATCTTGAACAGATAACAGGTCCTTATTTCAGTAAAATATACAACACCGCTATTTTGCTGTTTTACGGATCCCTCGCGGCTGCAATGATAACCGTCTCAGCCTATGCAGTCCGGTTTGCGTTAGATTTGCCCGTACAGCTCGAAGCTTACCCCACCTCCTTTGCTTTTATCGTAGTTACCCTTTTATTAAGTGCTGTTGTTGTTTTTGTTGCCGCTCGCGGTTTTGAGGCAATGGCAAATTTCGCTACGATTTGTGCGCCATGGATGCTGACCTGCTTTGTTTGTGGTGCCGCAATCGCACTACCTTCACTGAGCCTGAATGTCACGGGTGGCAGCGGCATTTCAGGTTTCGACGAGTTTATTATGATCGCCAAAGAGACAATCTGGACGGGCACAACCCCCGAAGGCGAAGCCGGTATTTCAATGTGGGAAGTGGCCGCATTTGCGTGGGCCAATGGCGCAATGGTGCATCTTGGCCTCATTGATATGGCCACATTCCGTTTTGCACACCGCAAATGGTATGGCGTTTTTTCCGGTATTGGTATGTTCCTCGGCCACTATTTAGGCTGGATTTGCGCGGGGCTGATGGGGGCCGGAGCTGCAATCATCCTCGGTAAGTCTCTGGTGAATCTGGATTCTGCTGACGTGGCGTTTCATACACTGGGGTACATTGGTTTACTCGCGGTAATCTGTGCGGGCTGGACTACTGCCAACGCCTGTTTATACCGTGCAGGCCTCGCTGCCAATTCACTTATGCCGAAAACCTCAAGAAGCAAGGTTACCGCTATTACTGGTGCCGTTATTGCTGTCGCCGCCTGTTTCCCCTTCGTCGCACAGTCAGTAATGCCACTCACGGTGTACGGTGCAATTCTTTTATGCCCTATTGGTGCCATTACGATTGCAGAGCACTATATATTACCCAGGATGGGGTTAACCCGTTACTGGTCCCGGTATCTGGGTCAGCCTCTTAACTATGCTGCCCTGATTGTCTGGGGTATCTCGCTTGCTTTTGCTGTAGCAATGGTACTTACCGATGCGATGAGCTTTTATTACATATTCCTTCCCGAATACCTTATCGCGCTGGTGTTATACCCGCCCATTGCACGGATGTTGGGGGCGAAGGATTCTTACCCAGTGGATGAAACCCGACAAGCAGAACGAGACAAACTGTTGGTTGATTTTGAATTGAACAGACTGGCCGAAAGTGCCGAAGCAACGGTTGAAGAGCTGGACCCTGAACAGTTGCACACTGCCCGGACAGCAAAAATGCTACTCATAGGTGCCGGAGCAATTCTCGTATTTATGGTAATGGGCGCGGTGCGACTGGTTTATACCTCACCTGACGTGCTCACAATGAGCGTGATGAAGCAGGATTACTTCTACACCGCAATAGCTTTAACCCTTGCTTACTTCATACTGGCACTGGTCGCCATGCGTGTAAGTGACGGTACAGATGACAGTAGTGATGGCGCTGAGAAAGCGTAGCTAAGCTGCTGTTGTTTATAAAAATGAATTAGCTCTTTCGCTCAGGGCTAATTCATTTTTTCTTCGTCACGTCTGATAATCCATTTTTAGCCTGATAATAACAACACAATACTTCACCATCAGTTTTCTGCTGAAAAACACCTTTTCCCGGTTATCTGAGTGCGATAAAGAAAGCATTAAGTGAATGCTGCGTGAATTCCCCGAGCAAATTTTTCTCAATAAAGTAAACTACCGCCATTAAAGATTGACAGGAAAGAACACCGTGGCGTTACACTGGTTTCCGGGGCATATGCACAAGGCCCTTAAAGAAATTAAAGAATCACTCAGTGATGTAGATGTGCTGATTGAAGTACTGGATGCCCGTATTCCCTATTCCAGTGAAAACCCGGAAATTGCGAAAATCCGTGGTGATAAACCTGCGCTAAAAATTCTGAATAAGTTTGATTTAGCCGACCCTGAATTAGTGGCCGAATGGCAAGCGCACCTTGAAAGCGAACGTGGTGTGCGCACCATTACTACCTCTACAGATAATCCTGGTAACGCCAAACATATTGCTAGCATTGTGAAAGACATGTTTCCGCAGAAAGCCGGGCCAGGCAAAGCCATTCACGCCATGATCACCGGTATTCCTAACGTGGGAAAATCGACGCTGATCAATATTCTGGCAGACCGCACTATCGCCAAAACCGGTAACGAACCGGCGGTAACCAAAATGCAGCAGCGCATTAATTTGGGTAACGGTATTATTCTGTTCGATACCCCTGGCGTACTGTGGCCGAAACAAGAAAACCCGAACTCCATTTATCGCCTTGCGGCATCTGGCGCGGTAAAAAATACCGCCATGGAATTTGATGATGTGGGTTTCTATGCTGCCGATTATTTGATTAAAGCTTATCCGGAAGAAATGAAAGCCCGTTTCAAGCTGGACGAATTACCCGATACCGAAATTGAATTTCTGGAAGCAGCAGCGCGTACTCGTGGCGCTATCATGGCTGGTGGCCGTGTGAATCTTCACAAAATTTGCGAAATTCTGCTCACCGAATTGCAAGCCGGTAAACTGGGGCGCATCACTCTGGAAACCCCTGCGATGCTGGAAAAAGAAAAAATTGAGATGTCAGAAGCGGCCGCTAAAAAAGCGGCCGATAAGGCTAAACGCAAGGAAAAATTCAAACAGGGTTCCGCCACGCCAGAGCGGCAGGATCGTAAAGAGCGTCGCAACGAAAAACGGGAAGAACAAAGCAAGCGAATGAAAAAGCAGAATCGGCAGCGTCAACGCTAAGCGCCGATTTTTAGCTGACACAATTTTTGACTCAATTACTGTAATAAAATCGCAAACGGGCAGACTATAGGATTCAGGCTGCCTTTTATTTACGAGGGAACGTTATGAGAAACTGGGAAGATTTATCGCTGTTGCAAAAATTGGCGGTGGGACTGGGCATTCTTGCCATTGGCATTCTCGCACCGGAAATAGCCATGCTGGTGCAGTTTGGCGGTATAGAAGTCGCATTCGCTTTCCTGCTGTTTTTCTTTAAACCAGCGCTGGTGTGGCTTGACCATTATTATCGTATTGCACAGGGAGCTTTAACGTTCGCTATAATCATGTTAAAACACAGTGCCAGCGCACGGCCTGCTGTTTTCGGCTGCCAGGCTGTATTCTGCGTGGCAGCGCTTATGCTTACCGGCTCTGTTGTGTTCGCTTCCGGCTTTTTCATGCCGGGATTGCTGTTTAACAACCTGCTGGTGTAACAGCCATGCCACGTATAGTAAATGTAACTGGTGTGCTGGTTTATGGTGCCGCACTTATCGTTCCCGCGTTATATTATCTCCAGCTCAAAATTACAGCAGACGCTGGCGGCTTTTTAAGTCGCTACAGCCCGTTGATTGTGGCTATCCTGCTGACAGTTATCGAAGTAATTGAAAAGCGTAATAAGCCCCTTCTGGATCCGCAGTTTTGGCGTACCCTTTTCTGGTTGCTTACTATCGCCTTTACCGCCGCTTATTTGTTTTCCGGATATATGATTTTCAGCGTATCCAGTAATGAAGTGCTTCTCAGGTTTATCGCTGTGCTCTGCTGGCTGGTTATCGCTATGCCTGCCATGACCTCTCTTTACCGGTATTCAGATCCATATGCAGCACGATGGACAGAAAATACTTCAGCTTGATACCTCTGTACATATATCGTACTGTTTGATGTCGCGCTGCAAATCAGAATGCCGTTAACCGACCCTCGCCTGTTTTGTAGCTTTATTGCAGTTGCGCAATTGCGTAACAGGGAGAAAATCCATGACCCGAATTCTGAAATCTTTAACCGTTACTTTACAAAAAGGTGTCGTGCATGCCGATGGTGAGCTGGTTATCACTGAGGATAGTTTCCAGTTTACGCCGTATAACCAGAGCTTTGCTCCTGGCCCTTACCGGTTTCCGAAAACCGATATTACCTCAGTAGAAGGAACTACAGCCAGAGGGGGGGGCCTAATCCCACTATCGCAGGAAGCAGTGAAAATTACATTGAAAGACGGGCAATGTTTTGAATTTATTCTCGCCGATCCAGGCAACCTGATAGAAGTTCTTTCCCACTAAAGTTTCACATCGTAAACCCACAGCTGAATTATAACGGTGAGATAGTGTGCGCTCATGTCTGTCGTGCTAGTTTACATTACTTTAAAACATGACATTTAACAGGGAAAGTGATGACACCGTTTCTGTATGCTGTCTTGGGCACCCTACTTTTTGGCAGCGCCTTCTCAACTATGGCTGCCGCTATGCCCCCATCGATAATCCCATTGTTGTGCAGCGCAACCGATGATCGCTATGCAATGGGATTACTCTGGGCAGATGAAAACGCGGATTTATTAAACCCTGCTAGCTGGCAAAAAAAACAGAAACCTGTATTTACCACTTGCGCTGAGTTAGGCCGCTACGGACCAGGTCACAACAGTTTGTTAAAGCTGAAGACGGCGTAACCGATCTGATGATTTACCATAGCCGCGACTATCAAAAGTTACGAGGTTCAGCCCTTTCCGACCCTAATCGCCATGCACGTGCTCGCGTCATTTTTTGGGATGCGGAAGGCTTTCCCGTATTCCGGCAAAATGAAAGCGATTAGCCTATTTAGGCTGTCAGTTTCATATTTAACCTAAATTACCGGAATGCCTCGCTTCCGGCATCTCTCTGTGTTTTGCTCACCTTTACATTCTGATAACAAGAAAACGTGAGCCTTTCGTGACTGCCAAACAAGCACTTATCCTGATAAACATATTTATTCTGTTTACGCTCTTATCCCCTGCAGCTGAAGCGTCTATCGGTAAAACATTCCCATCAGAGAGGAAGGTGATAAACGATCCGGTAACCGGAGTGAAAATCGCCTTCCTCACCAGTCAACCGGTTGGCGATTCGAAAATTTATCCCACTCATGCCCAATGGACTGCCGATGGGAAATGGTTAGTGTTTCGCTCGAATCGTGTGCCTGGCGAAGCTATGGCAGTCAATGAAGAAAATGGCGTTTTGGTACAGGTAAGTGAAGGCGGCTACTTCGGCATGCTGGTGAACGCCAGAAAAACGGACAAACTGTACCTGATGCGTGATCCTTCTTTCAGCGCGGATAAACAACCTCGATATGGAAGCAGCGATAACGATAAACAAATCGTTGAGGTGGATATGGCGGCCTTACTGCGTGATGCCACCAAAGCGAAGGTGAAAGATAAAAGCCATTATCAGCGTGTGGTGGGCGCAGTCCCAGCGAGCATGGGTGCCGGTGGCGACATGGCACTAGATGCCGCCGAGGACATCATTTATTTTCGAATTGGCCGTGAAGAAGCCGCCCGGCACCTACCCGATGATGTGGAACTGGAAGAAAACTTTGGTCCACGAAATATGGGCGCAGGTCCTACTGGTATTGCGAGCATGGATTTACGCACCGGGAAAATAGATATAGTGGTCGCACTGCCCTTCCAGCTCGGTCATATTCAAACCAACCCATGGGTCAGTCGGGAATTGGTATTCTGTTGGGAAACCGGTGGTAAATCACCACAACGCATGTGGACCATGAAAGTAGGCGGCGAAGTGAAAGCCCTATACCCGGAAGCCAATTATGAATGGGTAACGCACGAAGCCGTGATCAGCAAAGATGAAGTGGCTTTTGCAATTATGGGGCACCGTGAAGTAGGCACCGATGATGAATGGGGTCCATCGGCCAGCCGACAAAAACCCACTGGGCTCGGTATCGTTAACCTTCGAACCAATGAAATGCGTATTGCAGGTCAAACCCGAAGTGGCAGCGGTTTATGGCATGTCCATGGCTCTTCTGACGGACGATGGGCAGTAGGTGATGATTTTAGCCGCAGCCTGTATTTGATCGATCGCACAACCGATGAAATGATGCTGCTCAGCAGTGGCCATAAACCCACGGCAAGAGACCACACTCATCCCACGTTCAGCGCTGACGGCACCAAAATTCAAATTCAGTCTGCTATGTTGTCTGATGATAACCGCAGCATGAATATTGCGGTGATTTATTTGCCTCAACGTTTATTAAAAAGACAATATAAGGCAATATAAGGCAGTTAAAAGGCTGGACTGATGCACGATAAAATGTGCTGCATAAAAGACAACACACCGTGTTTTCGACACGCGAACCGTTTATTATCTGATCATTGTTTATTTTCATCAGGGACAAGATGATGGGTTTTACGCAAACCTCAATGACCGTTTCAGCTGTTTTTTTGCTATTGACTAATTATGCCCTCGCCACTTCACTGGCAAACCGGGATGTCAACGCACTTCACTACGATGGGCCTATCACTAAAGAAAACAATCAGAAAGTTTTCAACGATTTTGACAACGCTATCGACAAACCTGATTTATTGATCATCAACAGTGGTGGAGGCGATGTTACTCAGGGTATGGCCCTCGGAAAATGGGTGAATGAACATAATTTGAATGTGGAGGTATCTGTAGTCTGTGCGTCTTCTTGTGCAAATTATGTCTTTCCGGCTGCCAACAAGAAGTTCTTAAGAAAAGACTCGGTTCTTCTTTGGCACGGCAGTGCTTGGCAGCAAGATTGGGCAGGCAGTGAAGATATCGAAGGCTTCGATATTATAATCAATGCAATGCGCAAGCAGGAAACCCAATTTTACGCTGATTTAGAAATTGATAATCTTTTCACAGTTTACGGGCAGCACGTTAAAGCACTTAAAGAGCGTTTCCTGAACTTTTTTGGTTACGGGCCACAGGGGTTTGATTACTCGGTAGATGACATGTCCCGCTTTGGTATCAAAAATGTCATCCTGAAAGACGGTGAATGGAATTGGCGGCATTATCGGGCTGACAAGAAGGGTGAGGTCACCCGCATCCAGTTGCAGGACGATTATCGCTTTACGCTACGCCGCTTTGTCGTAGATGATGCCACGACATCCTCTAGAAACTTGCGATAAATCTTATTTTATCGCGGTTATACTGCGATTTACCCTAAAGTAGATAGCCGTAGACTTGATCATAGCCCCATCTCCTACGATAATTGGTTAAAATTCGTTCCAATTACCTGGAGATTCCCATGGATTTAGGGAAAAACATCACCACAGCCACCGGATGGGTGCTCACGTTATCAGGTCTCATTGGTGCAACAGTTGCACTAACAATGAGTGTCTATCATACATTCTGGACGCCAGCGGACTATCAGGTAGCAACCAGCGATAGTTTCATTTCAATATCGTATGGTGGCATCTCCCCGCTATTAGCCGGTTTGTTCCCGCTTATTCTTTCTCTTTTAGTCATGAGCATTGGCCACCTGTTTCTCAAGGCTGCTCGAAAAAGCCCAGTGCGCCGCGCGAGTCGCTAATGTATTAAGGTTCCTTCAGCGTTAAAATCAGGTTTCAGGTATATAAGCAAAGAACTACGATTTTAATTCCATACTGTCATTCGTCTATGAATTGTTGATATTTCACTCGGCAACAATAGACTGGCACTATGAAAAACGAACACAATGTCGGGCAGGGAATGCGAATGACTACACGCCAATTTACGGATCATCAACGTAGAAATGACGCCACTAGCAAACAAAGTGCTGGTGAGCCTTCATTTGCCAACAAAGTGTCTGCGAATAAATCTCCACGTTTACGCTCTACCCGCGAAGCCAGTAACGACGATTTCGCCTGCTCGGAGCAAACACGTACGTTCAGAATGACCCGTTTTGGCGCGCAAGAAGGTTCAGTGGAAGAAATACTTCAGCTGATTGAACAAGAAAAAAATGCAGGTAAATCCGGCAAGTTTTCATTATTTCGCTCTGCCCTGTTGGTTGGCGCCTTACTATTTGTCGGGTACTTATTTTCAGGCTTGATGAGTTAATCTGGATATTATAAGTGCAGGAGTAGTGAAATGACTCGATTCGCAAAAGTGGTTTCAGCAATTCTTGTTGTCGCAACGGCAAGTGTCGTAGCGAAAGGATTTAACGACGATAATCAACAGACTACGGCACAAAAAATGTGCGGCAATGATGATATCGCCCGGGTGGATACAAAAGGCTTTGCTTGCCAACATACTGCTGAATAAACCCTTCCTTCCCTTTTTTCAATTTATCGTTCTCAACTGCACTTCATCGATATCCTATTAGACTAAAGACTATAGGCATCAATGTTGCAATTTCCTCTGGTGTAAGGCGTTCCTTTATTCTGGGTCACAAAGCAGGTAGTTGTTGTAGGACCCCATAAATAAAGGCTTAAACAACTAACCAGACGAAAAATAGGTTTACTATGTTAAATGAGAATACGTTATTAATTGGCCAAGTGTTGCAAATTCGAGACAAGATTCTGGCTAAACGTCATGTTATCCCTAGTTCATTGCAAAACGAATGGCTGCGTTTGAAAGAGCGCACTGCAGCATTCGACATTAAACGCGCATTCAACACTGCCCGCAAAGGCACCACCTTTACCAAGCCAGCGTTAAGCAATCAGTCTTTAAGTGATTTAGCGGCATTGGTTTCTTCATTGCGGTCATTTAACGCAAAAATTAGTCACTAGTTTTTGCGCTGCCCCTGAGGACAGCGCTTATTTAGCTTTTGATGTCAGGCTTGCCTGACGATGACAATTGCTCGTACCTTCCGGCGGCCATAGCTTACCAAGCGAGTGAAATCTTCCCGTGCCACGGGGATATGCTGATACTCCACAGCTTGGCCTTCGAACGCTTCCGGATCGGGGTCGTGAATGTAAAAGCACCGTTGATCCGATGCTGTTAGCGTTACCCAGTGCGGCGCTTTTTTCTTGTCAAAGGCATAAGTGCTGATGAGGCACATTACCGCAGCACCCTCTTCCAGCAAAGCGTCTACAGATTCCATTTTCCATTCTGAAATGGTCACGGGGATCTGCTTGCGCTCGGCTTCGTCCAGAAAGCCTTGTTCCACCACTTCTACAATGGCCTTCTTGTGCGCTGTACGCACGCCATCGGTAAACAGCGGAAAAGCACGGTTAACCCAAACTTCACTACTAAAACCTTCGTCGACGGCCGCCAGAGCCAAACCCACAGGATGGCAACCGCCATGGCCTGAAGTCATGAAAATGGTGGTGGCTCGACGCCATAATGCCAACTCTTTTTCCTGCGACAACACATAGTTTTTATCCAATGCTGCCATGGCCATCATTAATGATGCCGGGCCACAGGTAAATTCCGTTGTCTGTTGGTACCAAGGGTACACATCGACTTCTGTGGTACTGGAAGGAAAATTAAGCACCTTCTGCATACGAATGGCATCAGATTTATCTTCGTAGTACTCGTTATACATACCAAATTGGGTAAAACCTAAACGCTGGTACAGTGCAATGGCGCCCTTGTTGTCCTCAGACACTTCCAGACGCATAAAGCGCTTTCCCCGCGACAGCGCCCTGACCTCCAGTTCAGCAATCAGTGATTGCGCCACCTGTTGTCCACGGGCTTCAGGCAGAACCGCAATAGAGTACAGTCGCGTTAGCATGGTGCCCCGCCTTAACAGTAGCAAGGTATAGCCAAGCAGCACGCCGTCCCGCTCTGCCACCAGCAGTTCAGCATGGGTGGCAGTGAGATAAAAACGCATTCTCCTGCGGCTTAACCGGTCGTGGGCAAAACAGCGTTGTTCTATGTCGCACAACTGCGGTAAATCGCCAGCGTCAGCTGAGCGCACACTCAGTATCGCTGGAAGCGGTAAAGCACGTTCTGCGCTCATCGACCGCGTAACTCCAATCTGTTAGCAAATTCCTGCATGATTAACTGATACAGTTCTTTGCCGAGGTATTTATCTTCAACACCCGAGTCGATACTTGGATTGTCGTTCACTTCAATCACGTAAACTTTGTTGCCTGATTGCTTAATGTCTACACCATAGAGGCCATCACCCACGACCTTTGCTGCTTTAATTGCAGCTTGAAGCACAGCTTTGGGCACTTCAAAGGTCGGCATGGTTTTAAAGCCACCAGAGCTGAATCGGTCACCCTCGTGGTGATAAATCTGCCAATGGTTGCGCGCCATGAAATACTGACAGGCATAAATAGGCTTGCCACCTAACACACCAATTCGCCAGTCGAATTCAGTAAACACATATTCCTGTACCAGCACCAACGCTGATGCTTCCAGCATTTCTACCAGTCGCGTTTTCAGTGCCTCGGCACTTTCCACTTTGTACACACCCCGCGAGAATGAACTCTCTGGTAGTTTAAGTACCAGCGGCAAGCCCAGCTTGCTGATAAGCTCTGCACAGGTTTCGTCATTACTGTTTGACACCATTTCGCTTTGCGGTGCTGGTACTTGCTGATACGCGAACGCATCTTGCAAGTACACCTTATTACAGCAGCGCAATATGGACTGAGTGTCGTCAATCACAATCAGTCCTTCACGTTCTGCCGCACGGGCAAGACGATAAGTGTGATGGTCGATGGCCGTGGTTTCACGAATGAACAGTGCATCGTAATGCCCAACCGCTTCAGGCGTCAGACTGGTAACCACTTCCGCATTAAAACCAACCTTCTCGGCAGCTTTCACGAAATTGCGAATTGCTTTGTCGTCAGACGGTGGCGTCGGCTCATCCGGGTTAACCAAAATGGCCATGTCCCAGCGCATTTTTTTGCCTTTGCGATCGCTACGCCATTCCTGTTCGGTAAATTGTCGCAACCCATCAATACACGCTTGTTTTTCGTCGTCAGATAAATCAACAAAGCCCCGCGGTTGTATTTCCATAAAACCAATGTTGTCTGCCGCAATATGCAGCGCAACAGTAAGCACCGGGCACGGAAATGCCTCAAACGCTACTTTTGCCAAAGCAGCTAAACGTTGATCCTTGGTTTTACCAAACAGTACAAAGAACGACTCAATGCCTTCAGCGCCGGACCACTGAAATTTTTCCGGCAACGGCAGCCGCGCGCTACCTTCATCAACAATGCGTAAATCATTGATGGTTTTCACCGACGGCAATACGCGGTGCTGACGGGCTTGAGCTAATAACGAGCAATAATAACCCTGACTCAAATAACGTGATGTATCGCACAGGTTGATTACCCGGGTTTTCGGCTCGTTGCGTTTCGGAAATTCTTCCAGATATTGCTGAAAGGTCAGAATTGTCTGCTCAGGAATGTCAAAACCGCTGATGTCATCAACTACGATTAAAGTCTTGTGCATGAAATGCTTCTTTTTTCCTAAAGAAAAGTGATTTGCTGCCACTTCTAAACTTGTTCAGAGGTGGCAGATATTGAAGCGCAGTGTAGAGGAAACCGGCTGATTCACCAGAGATTTCAGCACGGCTTTTTTTTATCGTAACCATGAGATTTTGTGATAGCGTTGCTGGAAAAGATTTCTGGCCCATTTTGCGCGTTCAACCGTTTAAAATGTTTAACGAAGTCGCCATATAATGGCAGTTCTAAGATCAGTTATTTCGTTTGCCTGAAAGAGACGGACCCAAGGAGAAAATATGCTTTTAGCCATTGCTGCTATTATTGTTGGCCTGCCAGTTTTACTGTGGAGTGCCGGTAAATTTGTCGGTGGCGCAGCAGGTATTGCCCGTCATTTCGGCCTTTCGCCGCTATTAATTGGTATGCTGATCATCGGCTTCGGCACCTCAGCCCCCGAGATCATTGTTTCTATTTTCGCCGCTATTCAAGGTAATTCGGGTATTGCACTGGGTAACGCATACGGTTCGAACATTGCCAATATTGCACTTATTCTTGGTCTCACCGCGGTTATCAGCCCCATTGCCGTCAGTTCAGACATCATCAAACGTGAACTCCCTATCCTGCTCGGCCTTACCTTTTTTGCAAGCTGGCAACTGATTGACTTTTATATCTCCACTGACGATGCATTCTCGTTATTAGGTTTATTTATTCTGCTAATGGGCTGGAGCATCTGGGCTGCAACCAAAGGCGATAAAGACAAACTGGCAGAAGGTTACGACGGCGAAATCCCCGGCGAAGAAATCAGCGTAAAGACCAATGCAATTTGGCTGTTTACGGGCTTGTTATTGTTAGTAGCCAGCTCTCGTATTCTGGTGTGGGGTGCCGTTGAAATCGCCACCGATTTTGGCGTTAGCGATACGATTATCGGTTTAACCATTATCGCAGTAGGTACATCGTTACCTGAACTGGCATCTTCACTGATGGCAATTCGCAAAGGCGAACATGATATGGCGCTGGGCAACGTTATCGGCTCGAACATGTTCAATACTCTCGCGGTAGTGGGTATTGCCGGTACCATTCAGCCTATGCAAGTAGAACCAAGCTTTTTGTATCGCGATGTACTCATTATGCTGGTGTTGTCGGTTGCCCTGTTTATATTCTGTATCGGCCTCAAAGGTCGTCAGGGCCGCTTGAACCGATTAGAAGGTGGTGTATTTGTATTGGGTTACGTGGCGTATACCTGGTACTTGGTACAATCGGCTTTTGTAAGCTAAACAGGTATTTTATCAGGCTACGGTTACATTCAAGGTAACCAGGCTCACCACTGAAATACCTGCAAGAATAAACAAATTCACGCCGTAATTGTCGGCCTCACGACGATTGCGGCGCGAACGCAGTAACATGGTGAGCAACGCCATGCCCAGGCAAATCTGTAACAGCACAACCAGCATGTCTACGTGTTCATCTGACCAGGTAGTTCGCCCTTCTATTCCCCAGTAGGTCTGTAAACCCGTCACCATTTCCGGGCGGGCAAAATGAAACACGATCAAAGCGCCAATTAGCACCAGCCAACTCATAAAGTTAACGGTAACAATAAAACGGTAAAATCCGTCTTTGTCTCTGGGAATGACCCGTCTGTCTTGGTGACCTGAATTCATGCAAATTGGCTCTGTGGGCTGAAAGTTAGCTGGTATCCCGTTTCTGAATGAGTATACTAGCGGTTCGTTTATACGTAGGAAATGACACAACAGAGTCATGCCTTATTCTGAAGGCTGGCATGTCACTGCACTATCTAAGTTTTTTCGTTGCCTTTCGCAGCGCTTGGTTTTGTATTTACTATCGGCAATTCTGCTGTGTCTTTAACACTTTTCGGCTCAACTACAATGACAGACCGAAAAAGTATATTTATTTTAAACAGGTAAGATGGAGACATTCAAATGACGCATGCGCCCGTTGTCGACGTGCTTGAAGGTAAGTACGCAGTTGGCGAAACGGTGACGGTTAAAGGTTGGGTGCGTACTCGCCGCGACTCGAAAGCCGGACTTTCTTTTATTGCTCTGCACGATGGCAGCTGCTTTAATCCCGTACAGGTAATCGCGTTAAATTCTCTGTCAAATTATGCTGATATTCAGCGCTTAACCGCAGGCTGCTCATTGTCTGTTGTTGGCGAAGTAAAACCTTCTCAAGGTCAGGGCCAGGCAGTAGAACTGGAAGCGAAAAGCGTAGAAATTCTGGGTTGGGTTGAAAACCCCGATACCTATCCGATGGCGGCAAAACGCCACTCTATCGAATATCTTCGTGAGTATGCGCATCTTCGCCCTCGTACCAATGTGATAGGTGCGGTTACCCGTATTCGTAACTGTTTGTCACAAGCCATTCACCGTTTCTTCCACGAGCGTGGCTATTTCTGGATCAGTACCCCTATCCTTACTGCATCCGATACAGAAGGCGCAGGTGAAATGTTCAGAGTATCTACGTTAGATATGATGAACCTGCCACGCACCGACAAAGGCGATATCGACTACAAAGAAGATTTCTTTGGTAAAGAAACCTACCTTACGGTTTCTGGTCAGTTGAACGTTGAAACTTACTGTGCCGCTATGTCAAAAGTGTACACCTTTGGCCCGACATTCCGTGCTGAAAACAGTAACACTTCTCGACATCTAGCGGAGTTCTGGATGATTGAGCCAGAAGTGGCTTTCGCGGAATTAAGCGATGTGGCGCAACTGGCAGAAGACATGCTGAAATACGTGTGTAAAGCTGTGCTTGAAGAGCGTGCTGACGACATGGCATTTTTCGCCGAGCGCATCAGCAAAGATGCTATCAGCCGCCTGGAAAAACTGATCAGTACTGATTTCGTTCGTATGGATTACACCGATGCGATTGATATTCTGAAGGCCAGTGGCAAAGAATTTGAATTCCCTGTTGAGTGGGGTGTAGATTTATCATCTGAGCACGAGCGTTATCTGGCCGAAGAACACGTTGGCGCGCCAATCATTATGCAAAATTATCCGAAGGATATTAAAGCCTTCTATATGCGCATTAATGATGATGGCAAAACGGTTGCAGCGATGGATATTTTGGCACCAGGCATTGGTGAAATTATTGGTGGTTCTCAGCGTGAAGAACGTCTGGATGTATTCGACCAACGTTTGGAAGAAATGGGCCTCGATAAAGAAGACTACAGCTGGTACCGCGATCTACGCCGCTATGGCACCGTACCGCACTCAGGTTTCGGTTTAGGCTTTGAGCGCCTGGTTGCCTACGTAACCGGCATGCAAAACGTACGTGATGTTATTCCATTCCCGCGCACGCCGGGTAATGCAAATTACTGATCACAAAACGCATAAAGAATTAATAATAAGGCGGCCGAAAGGCCGCCTTATGTTTTTCTGAGGCAGATGACATCCGGTTACACATTAATACCGTAAACATGAATAAAATCATGCTATTGTATACTAATCGTTTATTGAGTCTCAGCGTTCTTTATGCATACCGAATCGTCACAGACAATACAGTGTGAACAATGCCTGACAGTGGTGGCGCTGCCAGCACTGGCGCACAGGCAGCGCGCCGTCTGTCCGAACTGCGGTCATACGCTGCTCACCTACAGGCGGCATCAGAACGACAATGTGTTTGCGTTAGCTTTCAGTGCGCTCGTATTTCTTGCCCTGTCTTTACCCTTTAATTTTCTATCTTTTCGCTCCAGTGGCATTCAGCATCAAATTGCATTGCCGGATAGCTTCATTACTTTGTTCAACGAAGACTATATGTCGTTAGCCATCATTACTGGGGCAGCGACGGTTATTTTTCCTGGCTTGGTATTGCTGGGCATGCTTGTGCTGAGTCACTGTCGTCACCGGGATATTCATAGACCTTTCGTCAGACATATCTTTTTTTGGGTAAAAGCCTTACTGCCCTGGAGCATGGCTGAGATATTTCTGGTGGGCACGCTGGTCAGCTTAATCAAAATATCGTCCATGGCAGATATCTCTATTGGATTGTCGTTTTACGCATTCATCGGCTTTGCCATTTGTATGACCGCTTGCATTATTCAATTCGACAGCAACCGTTTCGCGCTTTGGCTTTTTGGAGAAGTCCCCTCGCCCAAGCCACTGACACCAGCACGGGCGTCGGTAAGTATTCAGCGTACCTGGGCATTGCTCATTACTGCAACACTACTTTATATTCCGGCGAATCTCTTACCCATCATGCATACTGAAATGTTCGGCAGAGACGAACCGAGTACCATTATCGGTGGCGCAATTACGCTTTGGGAAAGCGGCGATTATCCTGTAGCATTAATCATTATTATTGCTAGCGTATTGATCCCGGTGGCTAAAATTGTCGTTCTAGCCTGGCTGAATTTAACGGTGCAACGTGGGTTAGAGAAGCGCGCCCGCATTCGAACCCGCTTTTATCAGATTATCGAAGGGGTTGGCCGTTGGTCGATGATCGACGTTTTCGTGGTTGCCATTCTTGTCGCCCTGGTGCAACTCGGTAATACATTCTCTATTTATCCAGGGCCTGCAGCTTTGGCCTTTTGCGCCGTAGTTTTCGTTACTATGGTGGCAGCAATGACATTTGATACCCGCCTGATTTGGCAGAACAGGAAGTAAACATGACGAGTGACGCAAAAATAAAATCCACCACTCACATTTCCAAAGTATGGCTGATACCGCTTTTCGCCATCGTTATCGGTGGATGGATGGTGTGGTATCAGTGGAAAAACCAAGGCCCGTTAATCACTATCGAACTGAAATCTGCCAGCGGCATCGAAGTTAACAAAACCCCCATTAAAGTGCGTGATTTAGAAGTGGGCCAGGTAAAAAAAATCGATCTTAAACCAGATTTAGACGGCGTATTAGTAACCGCACGTATCGATGCCAGTGCCGAACGACTTCTTACTGAAAACTCTGAATTCTGGGTTGTAGCGCCACGGATCAGCTTCTCTGAAGTATCCGGTTTGAATACTTTGCTATCGGGTGCTTACATTGCCATGACGGCAGATGATTCAGGTAAGAGTAAAAGCCATTTTGTGGCCCTTGAGCGTCCTCCCGCCACACCACCAGGTACACCTGGTTTGCATGTTACGCTTACCAGTAATGACAACTTTGCGTACAAGCCAGGCGACCCGATTATCTACAAAGGTTTTAAAGTCGGTGAATTTGAAGATGCAGAATTTGACATAGAAGAGCGGGTTTTACACTACGGTGCATTTATTCGTGCGCCCTATCACAAACTGATCACGCAAAATACGCGATTCTGGAATGTCAGTGGCGTTAAACTTCACCTACGCTCGAACGGAGTTAAAGTTGAAACCGGCTCTCTGGAAACCCTGTTAGCAAATGGTGTGACATTCGGTATACCGCGCGGCGCATCATCCGGCGGCGATGTGGACGAGAATGCAAAATTTAAGATATTCCAGGATGATGCTGCTGCGTCCAATGCCCGATATAAATTGTATGCAAAGTACCTACTGTTAATCGACGAAACTGTGCGGGGGCTCACCGAAGGGGCACCGGTAGAATATCGTGGCATCGAAATTGGTGAAGTTGCGCGCATCAATCCTCCGGATTTAATTGATGGCAATATCCTCGACCAGAACTACCCGATCCCTGTCGTTATTCGCATCTATCCCGGTAAAGTCCGTCAACAGGATACCGAAGAAGGTTTGCAGGCAGTGAAAGACACCATGCATACCTGGATTGGCCGCGACTTGCGGGCAACACTACGTATGGGGAATGTGATCACGGGCGGGTTGTATGTCGACCTGCAGCACGACAATAATGCTTCAGCTCTGGCGATAAACACCATTAATGATATTGAAGTTATTCCTACGGTATCGAATGAATTTACCCAGCTAACGCAAAAAGCCGACGCCATCCTCGACAAAATGAATAACCTCCCGCTGGAGAAAATGATTGTTGAAGTGACAAACGTGATTGATGACATTAAGGCTGCGTCAAACCGGGTAGAAGAAGCAAGCAGTGATTTCGACGATTTAATGGGCGATATCGACGCCAAAGCATTGAATGAAAACCTGAATGAAATGCTAACGAAAGTGTCTGCGCTTTTAGACAACTATTCCGATGGCGGGCGCAGTGCCGGGGAAATAACTGAAACAGCAAATGCGCTGCAAGAGACGTTGCGCAACATTCAGCCATTGCTGTTACAGCTTAATCAGAAACCTAATCGTTTAATTTTCTCCGACGATAACGACAATGACATGCAACCTAAAGCAGCAAATAAAGGAATCTTTGATGAAAATTAGTCGACTGTGTTTTGTTTTCTTTTCCTTAGTGCTGGCAGGATGTAGCAGTTCCTCTACGTCACTCACTTATTATGTGTTGCATTCACCGAACGCAAAAGTCAGCAATCATAATCAACCCACGCAAAAAATCGCTCTGCAGCAACTGGTATTACCGGATTACCTGCAACAACGCTCGCTCACAATGCTAACGGGGCCAGCAACGGTATATGTCTCTAATCAGCACGTGTGGGCTGAACCCTTAGATAAAAGTTTTGTACAGGCTTTAAACGGCGCATTACTTTCTCATAAAAATATCGAGATAATTCCGCCCCACCGCCATGCAAAACAGTCGTCGGTTGCTAAACTTTATGTAAAAATTGATGACTTTATTGCTTCATCCGACGGTATCGTGTTGCTAAAGGGCCAGTTTTGGCTTGATGGCGAAGGCAAATCTGAGAAAATTCAGTATTTTGACTTCCGCCGTCCAATGAAAGGCGACGGATTTGAGCAAGCCGTCGTCACCATGCGTCAACTCGTTAGCGATCTTGCTACGGCGATTTCCGATGAGGTGTAGCGCGCAACAAAAATAGTAGGAATATGCGCAAAACCACCGCCAACAGTTTTTTTAAACGGGGTTGTCATCCCGACTTTGATGAGGAAACGAACCGCCGTATCCTGGTGGTTAACTTGTTTTCTTTCGTTGGCTACACCATCACGCTCGTGTTGGGATTATATGCGTTGTTCAGTGGAACCTGGACACTAGGCTTCAGTTTACTTACCGCTTCTCTCATCTTTTTCCTGGCTAGTCAGATTCAGGTTGCCTATCGCAATAAGGTGGGCCAAGCGGTTTCAGTGTATTTGCTAACCGGTTGTCTAATGGGGCTGGAGACTTACCTGCTGGTCACCGGCGGCCACGATAACACGGGTCCGCTTTGGCTTTATATTCTACCGCCGGTGGCCATGTTTTTCGGTGGTTTTAAACGCGGCTTAATCGTCATGGTGGTATTCACCCTGCTTATTACTATCATTCTTTTTAGCCCTCATGAATCGCTGCTCCTTACGCATTACAGCGGCAGTTTCAAAACTCGCTTGCTACTCTCCTTCTGCACTGTCACGTTTCTTTCTGCATTTTATGAATACAGTCGACAAAACACCTACGAAATGATGCGTATACTCAGTGCGCAATTTGAACAACAAGCATTACATGATACTCTTACTTCTTTACCAAACCGGCGCGGGATCAGTCAGTTACTTGATCAAGAAATTAAACGGCATTATCGAACCCACATTCCGCTCACACTCATCCTTGTAGACGTAGACAAGTTTAAGCAAATTAATGACACCTACGGACATACTAATGGTGATATCGTGTTGCAAAGAACGGCACAGCATTTGCGACAGAATGTGCGCCGACAAGATATTGTCAGTCGCTGGGGAGGCGAGGAATTTCTCATGGTTCTGCCGGAAACTTCAGAACAAAGCGCCGCCATATTGGCAGAGAAAGTGAGAAAAACACTAGAAAACACCGCCGTATGGCTGGAAGAAAGGGAAATTAAAGTAACTGCCAGCTTTGGAATATGTGAAATTAACAGTGATATTTCATTAAACCGGGGACTATCGCTTGCCGATAAGGCATTATATAAAGCAAAACAACTGGGCCGTAACAAGATAGTATGCGCACACGATATGGCCTAATAACATTGCCATAATGTGAAGTCATAAACTGTTACAAACAGTCAATTCAATCGAAGCACAAAGCTATTAAAATAAAATAATAAAGAAATACTGGGGAAAGGAATGTCGATGGAATGGAAAAAAATCGTCCTGCCAATAGCCATACTCGTGGCGGGTTATGCAGGTATGACGCTGATCGCTTCTGCGGGAAATGAGGAAGAATCGTCAGCAGAAATAGATACACGACCTACGGTATCTATCAGTGAGCTTCGGGCAGAAGATTACAAAGTTACTATTACGTCCTACGGCGAAATCACGCCGCTTGAAAGCACTAACTTAGCCGCACAGGTAGCCGGTGAAGTGGTGTCCTGGAATCCAAAATTTGTGCCCGGCGGCCTGGTGAAGCGCGGTGAAATTCTGTTTAGCATTGAAAAAGATGCTTATGAAGCGGCGTTATTGGAAGCCGAAGCCACACTGATTTCTGCGCAAGCGCAGCTCGTTCAAGAACAAGCCCAAGCCGATGTTGCCGAGCGCGAAGCCGCGAGTATGTCGGGTAGCCGAATTACTGATCTCTATTTAAGAAAGCCACAGTTATTAAGTGCGCAGGCAGCGGTGAAATCAGCGGAAGCCATGCTTCGCATTGCCAAACGCGATTTAGACAATTGCGAAGTGCGTGCGCCTTATGATGCGTTGGTCGTCTCTCGGGAAATTGGTACCGGCGATTTTGTTAGTACCGGCACGGTAACAGCAACGCTAAATAATGTAGAAACGGCCGAACTAAACTTTCCGGTTGCCGGTTTCGACCAGTCTTTTCTGCCAGTAACGGTTTCCGGTACTGATGCCATTATCACTATCGACAATCGTGAAATTACAGCCAGCATCGACCGAGATACCGGCGTTGTTGATCAAGCAACCCGAATGAGTCATCTCGTCGCCCGTATTGACGACCCATACGGCGTACGCTCAGGCAAGCCACTGGTGAAGTTTGGTAGCTTTGCCAATATTAGTTTTACCGGCAAAACCCTTGAAGCCGTTTACCGGGTACCTCAGGAACTGGTGAACAACAAACAGATCTGGCTGGTAAACGAGAACGGCGAACTGGTCGGTGAACGTGTTAATGTGCTGCGTGAAGAAGGGGAATATTTCTTCGTTAGTGGCGACATCGACGGCGGCATGCTGGTTGTTACCCCACCTGAATACCCAATCAACGGAATGGCCGTGAAAGTGATTGAAAGCGGCAAGAAACTCGTCGCCTCTCAACGTATCACGCAGTAAGGACACGCCATGCATAATGAACATGATACGAACCATGGCATTATCGCCTGGTTCGCCCGCAACAGCGTTGCTGCTAATCTTTTAATGATCTTCATCGTTGTTATGGGTTTGGCGGCATACACTGGTCTTCAGCGCCAGATGTTTCCCATGGCGGAATTCAATTACATCAGAATTAGTGCGTCTTATCCCGGTGCTTCGCCTCAGGAGATTGAAGAAGGGATCATCGTTAAAATTGAAGAAGCATTAAAAGATGTGCCTGAAGTGGAGCGGGTTGTTTCCCGGGCCTTTCGTGGCTCTGGCTCATTAAGGCTCACTATTGACGAAAAAGCCTCTCTGGCTAATGTACTCGACAAGGTTAACCTCCGTGTCGACGGTATTGCGTCCTTCCCTGCCGACATGGAACCCGTTACCATCGTACAGGAAGAATTTACTCAGCAGGTTATCGAGCTTCCACTGGTAGGTGACCTTCCCCTTACCGAACTAAAAGACATCGCGAAAGAAGTGGAAGACGAATTACTTCAACTGGACAACATCAGCATCGTGCAAGCCGGTTACCCGCCTGATGAAATTGCCATAGAAGTGAAACCAGACGTACTGCGTAAGTACAACCTTTCGATCAGCGACATCACCACGGCTATTCGTGCCTACTCAAGTAACATTTCCGCCGGTCAGCTTAGAACCCAATCCGGCATTATTGCGGTTAGGGTTGAAAACCAGTATTACCAGGGAGAAGAGTTTGCCAAGATCCCTGTTAAAATCGGCACAGGCGGCTCTCAGGTGTTACTCGGCGATGTAGCTGAAATCAAAGATGCTTTCACCGAAGGTGATATGTACTTCAAATATTCGGGTAAAAACGCCATTTACATGACTGTAAGGGCAACGAAAACCCAGAGTATTATTCCTGTAGCGCAAAGCATCAAAGACTACGTCGAGTTAAAAAATAAACAATTACCCGATGGTGTATCGCTAGAAGTGATGGTGGACTTCACCTATTACCTCGATGCCCGCTTGGACATGATGCTGAAAAACCTGCTTCAGGGCGCGATTCTGGTCGCTATCATGCTGTCGTTGTTCCTGCGGTTCAGACTCGCCTTTTGGGTAATGGTTGGCTTACCTATCTGCTTCCTCGGCGCAGTTATGTTAATGCCTCTGTTCGGCGTAAGTATTAACCTTATGTCTCTGTTTGCTTTCATCATGGTGCTCGGCATCGTGGTAGACGATGCCATCGTTATAGGAGAAAGCGCTTATACCGAAATAGAGAATAAAGGCGCCAGTGTAGACAGCGTAATACGCGGTGCTAAGCGGGTTGCTACGCCGGCAACATTCGGTGTACTCACCACCATTGCGGTTTTTGCACCGTTTACCGGCAGCTCCGGTATGGACGGCGCTATGTTTTATAATGTTGCCGTGGTGGCTATCTTGTGTTTGTTTTTCAGCCTGGTGGAATCAAAACTCATTCTTCCGGCACACATTGCACATATTAATTTCACTCCCATCAAACCTGATGGCTGGCGTGCTAAATTCAACGCTGGATTTAATCGCATTGTAAATGGCCCCTACCGCCGTACGGTTGTACGCGCAATCAAATGGCGCTGGGCAACATTGATGATTTTCGTTGCTTTACTGCTGCTTGCAAAAGGCCTGATGGACGGTAATCATCTGCGCTTTGTCCCTCAAGGCAAGGTTCCCCATGACTTCCCCTCTATCTCTATTGAGATGAATGAAAATGTGGCTGATGACGCGATAATTAATGCCTTACAAACCATCGAAACCATCATCAGAAAAGAAGACGAAAAGGTCATAGAGGAATTTGGTGGCGCAGGCATGGTTCGGGATATCCTGGCCTTTAACGATGACCGCACCAACGGGCAACTTTTCATGCCATTAGTTCATGAAGACGAGCGGGTAATGGACACCTTTGAGATTGCACGGCGCTGGCGCGAAGCCATGCCCGAAATAGCCGGCATGAAGGCATTCTACATTAACGACAGCCTGATGGGCGGTGGAGATGGAGACGGCGAATTCGGCTACCTGCTCTACGGCAGCGACCTAGCAACCCTGAATGCCGCTGGTAGAGAATTCATTTCAATGCTGCAAGAGCAAGATGGCCTGTTTGATGTTAGCTCGACCATCGACCCGACAAGTAAAGAGTTTCAGATGACGTTGAAGCCAGTGGCTTACGATCTCGGACTTACCTTGCAGAATGTCGCTGCTCAGGTGGGTAGCAGTTTCTACGGCGGCGAAGCGCAACGGGTAATTCGTGATGGCGAAGAAGTTCGGGTAATGGTTCGCTACCCTGCCATGTCACGCGAACGTATTGCCGACCTAAAATATTCGGTTATTACTACCCCACAAGGTCGTGAGGTCATGCTGGGAGATGTGGTATCCCTCGAAGAGAAACCAGGGATCAGCTACATCCGTCGTGAAGGTGGCTACCGCAGTGTTTATATCTGGGGCAGCATCGATGAGCAGAAAGTCGCGCCCTTTACGGTTATGGGTGAAGTGGACGAAAACATTCTTCCTGAATTGCTGAAAAAGTATCCCTCAGTGAAAACGCAGATTGGCGGCAATATTGAGGAACAGATGGCTCAGCAAGACGAACAGATGCTGTTCTTCATTGCTGGTATGCTTATGGTGTACATTCTGCTTGCTGTACCGCTAAAAAGTTATGCTCAGCCACTCATCATCATGTCAGTCATTCCCTTTAGTTTTACCGGCGCCGCGTTTGGGCATTATTTCCTTGGCTACGACCTCACCGCTATTTCTATGTTTGGTCTGATTGCCGCAGCAGGGGTGGTAATAAACGACTCGTTGGTAATGACGGACTTTGTGAATCAGCGCCGTGCTCAGGGCTATTCTATTCGTGATGCCGTGGAAGAAGCCGGGTCTGCCCGCTTTAGGGCCATCACGCTCACATCCATCACAACGTTTGCGGGTGTAACTCCAATAATGTTTGAAACCAGTATGCAAGCAGCACTGGTTATCCCCATGGCCATCGCGCTGGGCTTTGCGGTACTTTATGCCACACTGGTTACACTTATTCTGGTACCCTGCCTATATATGATTCTTGTCGATATGGGTATGGCTGGTAATGCGGTAAAAACCGTTATTAGCAAACGCCTGCCAGGCAAGCGCTCGACAGACATATCGGAAGCAAAACCCTGAAGCCGCTTTAATAAAACGCCTCACTGAGGCGTTTTTTATTTTTAATGATAAAGAGAACGTTATGAGTAAATTAGCCATTCGCCCCGCAACCATTAATGACTGCCAGCAAATTCTTGCGTTTATCACTGAACTGGCAATTTATGAAAAAGCAGAACATGAAGTTGAGTCTACTGTCAGTGACTTAGAAAAGACCTTATTTGGCGAAAGTGCCACTGCCCATTGCGTAATTTGCGAAAACGAGAACGAAGCGATTGGTTTTGCCGTGTATTTCTTTAACTATTCAACCTGGCAAGGACGCAATGGCTTGTACCTTGAAGATCTCTATGTGTCTCAGTCTGCTCGCGGCACCGGCGCGGGTAAAGCCCTGTTAAAGCATCTGGCGAAATTAGCGGTAGACAACAACTGCGGTCGTTTCGAATGGAGCGTACTAGACTGGAACACACCGGCTATTGAGTTTTACGATTCTCTTGGCGCAAAACCCAAGTCGGAATGGTTAGGTTATCGCCTGGATGGCGCAGCGCTGGCAAAGTTGGCTGCTAGCTAACACTCTGGCACATTTAACAACGCTAACCTACTGAGCCGGCATGATTGTTACCGACCCCCGACTACAGTGGAAAAATGCGATGAAATTTTTGCTTAGGTGGTTGAATTTAAATCTTATACCATCACTATAAGTAGGAACATTCACAACAACCAAGGAACTCCCCATGGCTACGGTTACACTGCAAGGCAATCCACTGGAAACAATTGGCGAACTGCCTGCTGTTGGTTCAGCCGCTCCGGCTTTTGAACTGGTAAAAACCGATCTGTCTACGGTCACGCTGGCTGATCTGGCAGGCAAGAAAATTGTACTGAATATTTTTCCATCGGTAGACACTGGCACATGCGCTATGTCGGTACGTACTTTTAACGAAAAAGCGGCGTCTTTAGATAACACGGTTGTGGTTTGCGTATCTGCTGACCTTCCTTTCGCAGCAGCTCGCTTTTGCGGTGCAGAAGGTGTAGAAAACGTAGAAACCGGTTCAACTTTCCGCTCTGATTTCGGTAAAGCCTACGGCGTTGAATTTACCACAGGCCCACTCACTGGTTTGTTGTCACGCAGCGTTGTGGTAATTGATGAAGAAGGCAAAGTGGCCTACACCCAGCAAGTCGCTGAAACGGCTGATGAGCCAGATTACGAAGCAGCCATTGCGGCGCTGTAAATCGAAAAAACACCTATGAACAAAGCAGCCAATCGGCTGCTTTTTTATGCTTGTTGGATATTTCATTGATCTCTTTGCACAAGGGCATGAGTAGAAATGGTTAACTGACGTTGCATGAAAGGCAGCTCCTCTGTGACGGCAAATAATTCAAATCGGATCACGGAGTATCACAATGAAGAAAGCTGCTATTGCCTTATCGATTGCACTTACTACTACAGCCGCATTGGCTGATGACGAGTTGACGGTTTATATGATGGACCCCTCTTCCGGCGAGGCAGCCGGTGAAGTAATGATCAGTGATAGCGAATATGGATTGGTGTTCACCCCCTCCCTGGAAGGTTTAGCGCCGGGCGGACATGGTTTCCATGTACACGAGAACGCCTCTTGTGAAAGTGCTGAAAAAGACGGTAAAACCGTACCAGCGGGTGCTGCAGGCAGTCACCTCGATCCGGAGAAGACGGGACAGCATGGCTACCCCTGGGCAGACAACAGCCATCTCGGCGACCTCCCTATCCTGCTAGTAGACAGTGACGGCATGGCAACGCATCCCGTACTCGCTCCCCGCTTAACCATGGACGACCTGAAAGACCGTGCATTGATGATTCACCAAGGCGGTGATAACTATTCTGATGCCCCTGAAAAACTTGGTGGTGGCGGTGCCAGGGCGCTGTGCGGTGTGATTAAGTCATAATCTGAGGCCTTTCACTTCTAACCATAAACAACAAAACCGCCTGTATGGCGGTTTTGTTTTATGATGCTTTAAGCATCTGGCTGAGTTCCTGAACCTGACTTTCACTCAGGTCACTCAATACAGAGGCCGATTTCTGCTCCAGTGTCGCTGACGCGTACTGATAAAGCTTCTCTCCTGCTTCCGTGAGCCTGACCAGACTTACCCTCGAATCACGCTCGTTGGTATCGCGACCAATGAATCCAATTTTTTCCATCGGCATCAGCATGCACGTAACGCCAGAGCCAGTTCTGCCCAGTGCGTCTGCGATGTCTATCCGACGCAGCGATTTATTAGGTACAGAAACCAGACAATCCAGCACCATATATTCTGCCAGTGTAGAGTTGAGCCCGAGGATAGTTTTCCAAATTAAACCGCTAAAGCGGTAATGCTCTCTCGTACTTTTTTCTCCAGAGCATAAACGAGGACGGTGTAAGCAAAATGGCTGACATAAACGCCAGAAAACCTTTTGTACCAAGGCCCCCCTTTTCAACGTCATTGAGTAAAACTTTAAAACAAACCGTACCGCCATCATTTTCTAATGGCCGATAAAAATAAATCAGTGTCTTATCAGTATTGCTCGGCATTACCCCAGAAAACTGAGGCCCGGTTGCAGCAGGATTCATGCATCCAACCAGTCCAACTAACAGTACGAGAATAAATAGTGGTTTCATAGATTTCCTGTGATCATTTCAAAGATCCCTGCCCTAATCAGCCTGTTAATGTAAAATATTGGCTGAAGCCATACTGGTCTCAATTTTTACTATCACACCAGACATATAATCCTGATTGAACCAGAGTAATTTTTCTACTGGAAAGCGGCTAAACGTTAATTCTGTATCTGACGTCCAAGTCACATGTAGATTGTCGGGCTTACCATCTAATCCAAAGAATCCGGCATACTCTTTACCTGATTCTACATCTACAATGATTATTCCCGTCTGCCAGTTGGTTGTTGCTCCACATTCTGAATAGCCAAGCTTCGCAATTTTTTTACCATTCGGTGAAATAAATTCAGCAACGTTGGTATGAGAGCACAATGACGGGCCTTCAATTCTTAAAAGATCCATTCCATAGCCCAGGCACTTGAATCCAAACCATATAAAGAAAAAAGTTGCACCGAGATTCCAAACTGATTTTCTTACTTTTCTGATAATGCTCATTGAGTTCCTTTTGCTTGTCTGGCAGAACATTAAAGAGGACTAGAAATGTCACGCTTTTTTGCTGACACTGTAAAGACTAGTTTTTGCAGGCATCAGCTAGTCTGACTCAGCTTCCTACTTTGATCAATTGTGCCTCAGTCGCAAAGTATCAATCATAAATGTTGCTTGGAAACCAGGCACAGATGGCGCTGATCTCAGGATTTCTTGCACACGTAGAGGGTAGAAGTGATTTTCCAAGTCCTAAAAACAACAAAGCCCCGCGAACCGCGAGGCCTTGAGGTAATCTGGCGGAGAGAGAGGGATTCGAACCCTCGATACGCTATTAACGTATACACACTTTCCAGGCGTGCGCCTTCAGCCACTCAGCCATCTCTCCAAATTGTGTGTCGACGGTTTATCGTCGAGCGCGCGTATAGTAGGGAAACTCCGTCGCTGAATCAAGCAAAAGTCAGTAAAAATTCGCCGACTGCTTTATAATTAAGCACTTACGGCTTGTTTACGTTTTAATTCTGCAGAGAAGTTCAACATGCGATCCAGTGGAATGAGCGCTTTTTCACGTAGTGCCGGGTCCACATGAATTTCGTGATCGTTTACGCCTTCCGTCAGGCTGTTGTAGATGGCCTGTAAGCCGTTCATTGCCATCCACGGGCAGTGAGCACAACTTTTACAGGTTGCGCCGTTACCGGCCGTCGGGGCTTCTATAAACGTCTTTTGTGGCATCAGTTGTTGCATCTTATAAAAAATGCCTTTGTCTGTGGCCACAATGAAGGTTTGATTCGGCATATCTTCAGCAGCTTTGATAAGCTGGCTGGTTGAGCCAACAGCATCTGCCAGGTCTACCACACTTGCCGGAGACTCAGGATGCACCAGAATTGCCGCATCAGGATACAAAGCTTTCATATCATTGAGCTTCTGTGCCGAAAACTCATCGTGCACGATACATTCGCCCTGCCACATCAACATCTCAGCGCCAGTCTTGTTAGCAATGTATGAACCTAAGTGACGGTCTGGCCCCCAGATAATGGGTTTGCCCTGCTCGTCCAGGTGCTCAACAATTTCAAGCGCAATACTGGAAGTCACAACCCAGTCTGCGCGCGCTTTTACTGCCGCCGAGGTATTTGCATACACCACCACGGTGTGATCAGGATGGGCATCACAAAATGCGCTGAATTCTTCAATTGGACAACCTAAATCCAAAGAGCAAGTAGCTTCCAGATTGGGCATTAGCACGGTTTTCTCAGGGCTGAGAATTTTTGAGGTTTCGCCCATAAAGCGCACGCCGGCAACAATGAGGGTGTCGGCTTCGGCATCTCGACCAAAGCGCGCCATTTCCAGCGAGTCAGCCACACAACCACCGGTTTCTTCTGCCAGTGCCTGAATTTCGGGATCAGTATAGTAATGTGCCACCAGAACAGCGTTGCGATCTTTGAGCAGTTGTTTGATCTGTTCTTTAAGTTCAGCTTTGCGTTCTGCGCTTAACGGCGCAGGCTTTGCTGGGAACGGATAATCAACTTGATCGACTCTGAAAGCAATAGACATAACAAGTAGCCTGAATTATGGACAATAGGGCGACGGATTATACCCGACTGTCATAAAAATTACATACTGTTAAGCTACGAATATAAGGTTATCGCGGATTATCAGACGAAAGAATAACGTGGCTTGAAAGTAAAGTAATGACTATTCAGCTTGGAATGATAGATAGCGTGTGATTACTAGGATATTTCTGAGTGAGTGTGCAATCAAGAAGAGATGGTGGGTCGTGCTGGATTCGAACCAGCGACCAATTGATTAAAAGTCAACTGCTCTACCAACTGAGCTAACGACCCATCATTTGATTGCAATTTAAAAGATGTCTTTCCGACTGGAAAAGATGGTGGGTCGTGCTGGATTCGAACCAGCGACCAATTGATTAAAAGTCAACTGCTCTACCAACTGAGCTAACGACCCATCTTTTGATTGCGCGAAAGGCGAATTATTCATTTTAGAGAATGGTGGGTCGTGCTGGATTCGAACCAGCGACCAATTGATTAAAAGTCAACTGCTCTACCAACTGAGCTAACGACCCATTCGCTTTTCTTCGTCACCACTCTGTGGCAACGGCGGCATATAATACTCATATTCTGAGGCAGCGCAACCCAAAATACGCATTTATTTGTGTTTTTCTGTCCTTATCCGTTCAAACGCTCAAAATGAAATCAAATCGTTCAGTAAACCTGCTAATTCCGGCAAGTTATTATGAATAGAGGATATTTCCACTGGTTACAATTGGTACGAAGGAAGTGTGAAAAAGACAACCTTTATCGGTAAAAAACGATAAGGTACAAATTAATCATGGGAATTGCAGAGACACGAAATTAAAAAAACCTCCCGAAGGAGGTTTTTAAAAACGTTAAACGCCTGACATACGTGATTGAGCAAGTTTCGTTGCGGCTGAATCAGGATACTCCTTGATCACCTGTTCGAATAACGAACGGGCTTTATTCGCATTCCCCTGCCTTTCCGCAATCATACCCAGCTTAAAAATCGCATCTGGACGCTTGGCTGAGTCGCTGTACTGATTAACGACAGTATCAAACTGCTCATAAGCGGCATCCCATTGCTGTTCACGGAACAAAATCTGCCCGAGCCAGTAATGGGCATTAGGGACGTATGAGCTATCAGGATAATCGCTCAGGAACGACTGTAACGAGGCGATTGCCCTGTCATACTCACCCGATTTGAGAATAAGATTCACAGCGGCCTCGTAAGCGTCACTGTCGCTTTGATCGTTCCTCGCAGCAGAACTTGTGCTTGCCGCGGGCTGACTCTGCGTAGGACGTGAAGCGGCTGGTGTCGCTGGCGGCGTGTAAGCAGCCTGAGGATCTGCTGACGACGCTGCGCCAATTCCCGCTTGCTTCAATGCTTCAACTCGCTTATCAATCTCTAGATATAACTCACGCTGGCGCTCGAGTACTTTTTCTAGCTGATTAGTGTGTACTTCAACCGTACCACGGAGCTCATCAATTTCACCTTGCATGGTATCGATTTGCTGCTGTAAGCGATGTTGCATTTGCGTACGGCTGTCGACCATCCGCTCAAGAACAGAAATACGCTGTTCCAGTGTGCTAGACGGCGCGCCAGAAGACGCTGAGGATGCCTGAGGCGAATTGCCAAGGTCGTAGACCGGAGCTTGCGCCTGTGCCACTGCTGAAATACAAAGGGCGGCACACAAGGTGACGCCCTGAATCATTGGTTTAACCAAAGCTTAAGCCCTTATTGGTAAACAACGATACCACGACGATTTTGTGCCATCGCGTATTCGGTAGAACCCATAACTGCTGGCTTCTCTTCACCGTAAGAAACGGTTGAGATCTGGCTGCTGCTTACACCAGCATTCATCAGATAGGTTTCAACTGCCTGTGCACGACGCTCGCCCAGTGCAATGTTGTATTCTGGTGTACCACGTTGGTCAGTGTGACCTTCGATAACCACGTTTTGATCTGGATTTTGTACCAGGAACTCAGCGTGCTTATCTAACAGAGTTTGGAATTCCGCTTTAATCGTTGAACGGTCGAAATCGAAGTAAACCGTTTGCTCTTGTTTCAGTGCAGCCTTCTGCTCTTCAACAATTTCTTTCATACGTTGAACGCGCTGAGCAGCTTCAGCCTGTACGCGTGCAGCTTCTGCTTCACGAGCCTGGCGCTCTGCTTCTGCTTGTTCTTGCGCAACACGGTTACGCTCTGCGGCTAACTCTTCCTCAGAAGGGCCTGAAGAACAAGCCATCATAGTCACCACCGGTAAGGCAATAATGAAGCTTTTCATTACTTTGTTCATTTGCATCCTCTTAATCCTTATATTTTATTTATGTTTATCTGTTTTATAACAAAAATGGTGACCAACTCGGCGACTTCACTTGTCCATTTGTGGCTGGTAACCTGGCTTTAAAGCGCCCATCCAGTGACACTAAAGATAGTACCTGAGTGCCCTCATGAAGGGTACTGTAAATAATCATGCTTCCATTCGGGGCAATACTCGGAGACTCATCCAAAAAGGTTTTCGTCAGTACCTGTATGCCGCCATTTTCCAATCCAAGTTTAGCGATATGGTAATCACCACGGGTGCGATTCACCAAAACCATCTGCCTGCCATCAGGTGTGATGGTACCGCCAAGATTCTGCTCGCCTTCAAATGTAAGGCGTCTTACCTTCCGGGAAGATAAATTTACGCTATAAATCTGAGGTTTACCACCCCGTTCCGAGCTAAAAATTAACCCACTACCGTCTGGTAACCAACCTGGCTCAGTATCAATAGCGCGGTTACGGGTGATTCTGCGCAGATTTTTTGTTGCAATATCCATAACATAGATTTCAGGATTTCCGTCTTTCGACAACACCATGGCCAGACTCTTTCCATCAGGTGAAAATACCGGACTACCGTTGATGCCGGGGAAATCCGTCATCGTCTGCCGTTTCATGGTGTAAATATCCTGAATGATAATCTGCGGACGTTTGTTCTCGAAGCTCACATATGCCAGCTTTTCTCCATCTGGAGACCATGCCGGTGACATCAATGGCTCTGGTGACGACAACAAGCGGGTTTCGTTCTCACCATCGTAGTCTGAAATAACCAACTGGTAGGGTAATTTATTGGTTTTGCGATCACGCACAACAACATAAGCCAAGCGAGTCAGGAAGGCACCACGTTCACCGGTGAGTTTCTCATACACCACATCGCTGATGCGGTGAGCGTATTGGCGAAAATCTGCAGAACTGATTACAGCCTGACGACTATCGATAACATGGTCGGCACTGTTTGCTAGTTTACCATTGCTCATGCCCTGGGATTTACCACCTGTTACCTGGCCTCGTAACACGTCGATCAGTTCGTAAGACACACGATACTTGTCTGTGCCTTCCGGGGTAATGGTACCCACTAAAATAGTATCGACGCCCGCTTTGGCCCAGGCATTGTAATTAACCTGTTTGTCGGTCGTAGGCTGCTGAGGCATTTTTGCCCGAGCAATAGGATTAAATTTACCACTGCGGGTTAAATCCGCGGTAACCACATCCGAAATGTTCTCCGGCATCTGACCGGGACCACCCCACTTGAACGGCACTACGCCAATAGGACGCGCACTGTCTACCCCTTCGGTGATCACAATTTCTAATGAAGCGTTGGCCAGGCCACTGATGCTCAGTAGAACCAGACCTAATAACATCCTGATATTTCTCATCGTCACTACAGTCTCACCGTTATGTTTATATCTCTTATTTGTTCGTATACAGCCGGATCATCAGATACAGGCAATTTATCCGGCCGACGAACGGCTGTTTCTGCTGCACGGCAAAGTGCGTCATTACCGCCCCGACGAGTGACCTGGGTAACATAACCCGAAGTTGCGAGGCGAATATTTAATTTACACTCTTTTCCTTTAAAGCTGTCATCCGCAATCAGGAATCGTTGTACGGTTGCAGTAATTAGCGCGCGATAACGATCGACCTCACTCATCACCTGCTTCCTACGACGCTGAGCCTGCGCAGCTTGTTCCGCTTTAAGCTGCTCTTGCAAGATCCTGTCCTGTTCTGCTTTTTCAGCCGCTTCTTTTGCTTTTCGCTCGGCTTCAGCCTTTTCACGGGCTTCCCTGGCCTTACGATCTTTCTCTTTTTGTGCGGCTAGCTGTTTCAGTTCTTGCTGCTTTTTACGTTCAGCTTCTTCCCGGCGTTTTTTGTCGGCCGCCTTTTTCTCTGCTGCCTGTCGAGCGGCCGCGTCAGCCTTACGCTTCTTCTCCGCCGCAGCGGCTTCACGTGCCTTGCGCTGACGCTCGTTTGCTTCAGCCTGGGCTTTCGCTGCAGCAGCTTCCTCGGCTTTCTTCTTGTCGGCGATTGCTTGAGCATCAATGAAAGTCGCCTGTATAACAGGCGCATCACTGTTGCTCACCGGCTCGAAAGGCTCAGGAGAAAAACTGACGCTAATTAGCAACACTACAGCAATCGCCACATGAACGCCAATGGCTTTAGCTAATGCTTGCTGATTAGAATTTAATTTACGCATACTTTATGACTATTCGTCTACAGGATCGGTCATCAGGCCAACTGACGGCACGCCCGCCTGCTGTAGCAACACCATCAACTGAATGACTTCGTTATACGCTACCTGACCGTCGCCTTTCACCACAACGGGCGTTTGCGGCTCGGCTTTTAACTTCTCAGCGACAAGGGCGGTAAGCTCTTGCGTACCTAAAGCAGTTTCCTGATCGTTACCAATATTTAGATAGTAATTGCCTTGCACATCTACTGACGCAATGAGCGGCGGCGTATCTTCCTGTTCAATTGGCTGGGCACTGGCTTTTGGCAGTTCGACTTTCACGCCCTGTGAGATAAGTGGCGCGGTGACCATAAAGATGATTAACAGCACCAACATAACGTCGATGTAAGGCACCACATTGATTTCGGATACCGGACGACGTCGTTTACGGGTATACATACTCGTTCTCCAGTGCGAAAGTTATTGTGGTTGCGCTGCTGAGGCCTGGCGCTGCAGAATCGCAGAAAATTCTTCCATAAAATTGCCATAGCTATTTTCAAGCTTTTCAACTTTGTGGCTGAAGCGGTTGTAGGCAATAACAGCTGGAATAGCAGCAAACAAACCGATTGCAGTAGCAATCAGCGCTTCTGCAATGCCCGGCGCAACCATCGCCAGAGTGGCTTGTTGCACTTCGCCTAAGGCAATGAAGGCATTCATGATACCCCACACCGTGCCAAACAGGCCGATGTAAGGGCTAATGGAACCCGCGGTGGCGAGGAACGGTAAACGGCTTTCCAATTCTTCTACTTGGCGTGACATGGATACACGCATGGCACGATATGTACCGTCGACAATGCCGTTTACAGGCGTGCTTCCTTTGCGTAAACGCACAAACTCTTTAAATCCTGCACAGAAAATATTGGCCATGCCTTTTACATCTGAGCGGGCAGACAATTCCTGATAAAGGCGGTTAAGGTCGGCACCGGACCAGAATTTGTCTTCAAACTGGCGCATCTCTTTGTCTGCGGCATTTAGCGCTTTAGTGCGCTGGAAGATAAATGTCCAGGAAGCAATGGAAACACCCAACAGCAATAACATGATGAGCTGTACTACAAAGCTGGCCTGTAAAAAAAGTCCGATAAACGTTAAATCAGATTCCACTGGATAAATCCCCTAATAAAGTGGCTGGTACTTTCCGTGGCTTCATTGCCACAGGGTCGACACATGCAATTTTTATGTCCGCCGAAACAATCAATTTGTCATGCGGATCTTTTATTAGTTGCCTGAACGTCAGGCTTGCGCCCTTCAATTCTACAATTTGCGATTCAATACTCAACAATTGATTAAATCTTGCTGGCGCATGGTTATGCATTTCAACCCGTTTGACGACAAAGGCTATGGATTGTTCCATTAACTTGTCTTGTTCATAGCCAAGCTCCCGCAACCACTCTGTGCGCGCACGCTCCATGAACTTTAAATAATTGGCATAATAGACGATGCCTCCGGCATCGGTGTCTTCATAGTAAACCCTGACTTTCAGGGTATGGGTAGCCATGCAATACTCCACTATAAAAATGTAATGAAACTGTCACAGTATAATTCAACGTTCAGCACCCACCAAATGGTCTGTTTTTGGCGATAGATCGCCGATAAATCAAGGTTAACAGCGAATAGCAACCATATTGATAACACTGAATTAACACATTAGTTTTTCTAATTAAAAAATATAATTTTACTCAATTGCCAGGGTAAAAATACGCTTTATAATGCGCGTCATCTGTCGAACAGAGTGAAACAGTTGAAAGACGTTTCACACGAGTTTTCTCCTGATTGACATGAGTTCCCTGGATTTATTTCCTTCAACACTTGTTGTTTTAGCCCGTTCATTTTGAGCGGGCTTTTTTTATGCCTGTTGAAAACTGCCTGAAAGATACATGAATAGAAAGAAAAAGGAAAAAACGGCTGTTCTTTCCTGTATATATAGGGGAGATATCAGGATTCAGGTTCAAATCCGAAATGTAAATAGGCCCGTTGAGAAACAATGCGTCCCCGCGGCGTGCGCTGTAAGAACCCTTGCTGAATAAGGAAAGGCTCAATCACATCCTCGATGGTTTCTTTCTCTTCACCAATAGCAGCAGCCAGGTTATCCAGACCTACCGGACCACCATCAAACTTGTCAATAATGGCAGTGAGCAGCTTTCTATCCATATAGTCGAAGCCTTCTTTGTCTACATCGAGCATATCCAGGGCTTTCGCCGCGACATCGGCGTGTACCTGTCCATCGGCTTTTATTTCGGCATAGTCTCGTACACGACGTAACAAGCGGTTAGCAATACGTGGCGTGCCGCGGGAGCGACGGGCCACTTCTTGAGCCCCCTCTTCGTCCATGTCTAAATTCAAGTAGCTAGCGCTACGCTGAATAATGGTGGTGAGATCTTTAACGTTGTAAAACTCAAGACGCTGAACAATACCAAAGCGGTCTCGCAGTGGTGATGTCAACGAACCGGCCCGGGTAGTCGCTCCCACCAGCGTAAACGGCGGTAAATCGAGCTTGATAGAACGGGCCGCAGGCCCCTCGCCAATCATGATATCTAACTGATAGTCTTCCATGGCTGGATAAAGGATTTCTTCTACCACCGGACTCAAGCGATGTATTTCATCGATAAACAACACATCGTTCTTTTCGAGGTTAGTCAGCAGTGCCGCTAAATCGCCCGCTTTTTCTAGTACCGGGCCGGAGGTAGTTTTGATGTTCACACCCATCTCATTAGCCACGATGTTTGCCAGGGTGGTTTTACCCAGCCCTGGCGGACCAAAAATCAACAGATGATCCAGCGCATCTTCGCGGTTGCGGGCAGCCTGAATAAAAATTTCCATCTGCTCACACACGTGAGGCTGACCGGTGTAGTCAGACAGCATTTTTGGCCGAATGGCGCGGTCAATGACTTCGTCTTCCGTAGTAGCAGAAGGGGCAATCAGTCTATCAGCTTCAATCATCAAAAATTTCCGTTAAAGTGCCGCTTTTAAAGCTTCGCGAATGAGACTTTCGCTACCCATACCGTCCTGATAAACAGATTCAACCAGCTTACTGGCCTGAGCAGGTTTATACCCTAAGGCAATCAGTGCACTTTGCGCTTCTTCTCTGGCATCGTTTACCGGCACGATAGTATTCATGAATTTGGCGTCGACGTCTACAGGCATTGGAACAGCTTGTTGCTTACCGAACTTCGCCAGTCGGTCTTTCAGTTCAACCACCAGCCTTTCGGCAGTTTTCTTGCCAATACCCGGTAGACTTACCAGCGCACTCACATCTTCGTTCTGTACGCTAATTAGGAATTGTCCTGCAGACATGCCAGACAGAATGGTAAGGCCCAACTTCGGCCCCACACCATTGGCTTTAATCAGTTCGCGGAACAGCTCCCGTTCCATTTTATCGGCAAAACCAAACAGTAACTGGGCGTCTTCGCGCACCACAAAGTGTGTATAAACTGCCACACTCTCACCCACTGCTGGTAATTGATAAAAACTGGTCATCGGCATTTGAATTTCATAGCCAATGCCATTCACATCGATTAATACTTCCGGGGGCTGTTTTTCTAATAATCGCCCTTCAATTCTTCCAATCATTTATTTGATAACCAAATTAGGTGCCGGACTAGATGCCCGCTTAAATTTTGCAGGCAATTCGTGCGCAACTGCAAAAATAGCCATGCTTACCTTTTCAGGTGCGAAAGGCTTGCAGAGACACTTGTCGGGGACGTTTAAAACCTTCTGCAGCATGGATGCTGCAGCAGAGCCCCCAGGGATGGGTTCACGGCGTGTTTTAAACGGCACCGACACGTGGCTCCCAAAGAGCCTACTAGCACCGATTCAGCGCAAGCGGCGACGGACGGTTTTGCTGGCCTGTCCCGCCATGTTAATTAGACTTTGTTCCGTGTGGGCGTGACACAGTGCCACAGCCAGGGCATCGGCCGCATCAGCTTGAGGTGTGCCTGGCAGATTCAGCAAATGTTTCACCATGTGCTGCACCTGGGTTTTCTCGGCGCTGCCTTTTCCTACCACCGCTTGCTTAATTTGCCTAGCGGAATATTCAGCCACCGGCAGTTCAGCCTGCGTTGCGGCAACAATTGCGGCCCCTCTGGCCTGCCCCAACTTTAATGCCGAGTCAGGATTTTTAGCCATAAACACTTGTTCGATGGCGAACTGTTGCGGGCTAAATTGGCGAATCACTTCACCTACACCAGCAAAAATTTGCGCCAGTCGATCGGCCATCACATCACTTTTCACACGGATACAACCACTTCCCAGGTACACTAATTTTCCCTGCTTTCTGGCGATGACACCATAGCCGGTAATTCGCGACCCTGGATCTATACCCAGTATAATCATGTTAGTGGTCCAGGTACAAATGCTTCTGCTGCATCGCGGTTAGATGGCGACCATAAACGCATTAACGCAAGGGGTTTGCTTAGCCACTCGTGGGCTAAATGTTCGGTAAGAATGATGTTCGCTGTAGAGGGAACCTGGGCAGTAAACACATGTTCGGTATTGTATTGGGTGCCTGGGGGATAACGATGGAGCCATCGTTTACGAATGAGATAGCGGTTAATTTGAAAGCAGTTCTTCAGCTGTGCGGAAACCAGCACAATACCCGTTTCCTCTGCTACCTCGCGCAGGGCTGTTTCGACAGGCTTTTCACCCTGCTCGACGGTACCCGTTACCGATTGCCAGAACTCCGGGTCGTCATCGCGCTGAAGCACTAAAATTCGGTGGTGCTCGTCATAGAGCACCACCAGCACCGATTCCGGTCGCTTAAACGCCATTAGGGTTTATTCAGTGTCTTTTTTTACTGTGGCTATCGCCAGTTCTGCCAACGCAGCCGGGTTAGCCGGGCTTGGTGCGTCAGTCAGCGGGCACGCCGCAGTGGTGGTTTTCGGGAACGCCATGACGTCACGAATAGACGTTGCACCGGTCATCAACATGACCAGACGATCCAGACCAAATGCCAAACCTGCATGCGGTGGCGCACCAAACTGCAGCGCTTCTAACAGGAAGCCAAACTTGTTTTGTGCTTCTTCTTCATCGATACCCAGAATACTGAATACCGCTGACTGCATGTCTTGATTGTGAATACGCACAGAACCACCGCCCAGCTCTACACCGTTCAGTACCATGTCGTAGGCATCAGAAATGGCTTCTGCCGGGTTGGCTTTCAGCTCATCTGCCGTTAGGCCGCGAGGTGCTGTAAACGGGTGGTGACACGCAAACAATGCACCGTCGGCTTCTTCAAACATCGGGAAGTCTACTACCCACAGCGGTTTCCAGTCGCCTTCCAGCAACTCGAAATCTTCACCTAACTTCAGGCGTAATGCGCCCATGGCTTCGGTAACAACGTTTTTGTTATCTGCGCCAAACAGCAGAATGTCGCCAGCTTGCGCACCAGTGCGCTGCAGCAGCGCATCGGTAATATCTTCTGACAGGAACTTCAAAATAGGCGACTGCAGACCTTCCTGACCAGGCTTGTCTTCGTTAACCTTCATCCATGCCAAGCCCTTGGCGCCGTAAATACCAACAAACTTGGTGTACTCGTCAATCTGTTTACGTGACAGACTTGCACCGCCCGGAACACGGATAACCGCAACACGCCCTTTCGGGTCGGTAGCAGGGCCAGAGAATACTTTAAACTCTACGTTTTCAAGCAAGTCAGCCACGTCCACCAGCTCAAGCGGGTTACGTAGGTCTGGTTTGTCGCTACCGAAACGCTTCATCGCTTCTGCGTAGGTCATGCGCGGGAATTCGCCCAGATCGACATTCAGCATTTTCTGGAACAGGTCGCGGATCATGCCTTCAGTGATAGACATCACGCCATCGGCATCAAGGAAGGTGGTTTCTAAATCGATTTGGGTAAATTCCGGCTGACGGTCAGCACGTAAGTCTTCGTCACGGAAACATTTTACGATTTGGTAGTAGCGGTCCATGCCCGACATCATCAGCAGTTGTTTAAACAGCTGCGGAGACTGCGGCAGCGCAAAGAATTCGCCCTTATGAGTACGGCTTGGCACCAAATAGTCGCGGGCACCTTCTGGCGTTGCTTTGGTCAGGATTGGCGTTTCGATATCGAGGAAACCTTCCTCTTCCAGATAACGGCGTACTGCGCCGGTTACCTTGGCACGGAACTTCAGGCGGTCGCTCATTACCGGGCGACGCAGGTCGAGGTAACGGTAACGCAGGCGCTGCTCTTCTGAGTTTTCCTGATTCCAGTCCAGAGGTAGTACTGCCGACTTATTGATGATTTCCAGGCCCGTGCCGAGAATTTCAATTTCACCAGTGCGCATAGCTTTGTTGATTTGTCCTTCAGGACGAGGACGTACTTTACCGGTGAGTTTTACGCAGAATTCGTTACGCAGCTTGTTCGCCACTTCCAACACTTCCGGTAAATCCGGATCGAAGACCACCTGCACAATACCTTCGCGGTCACGAAGATCAATGAAGATAACGCCACCTAAGTCACGACGCTTGTTAACCCAACCACAAAGTGTGACTTCCTGGCCGACATATGATGAATCAATATTCCCACAGTAATCTGTGCGCATGGTCCCTGAACCTCTGGTAATGTGTTGTCTGCCTGGCGATGCTGACTTGCATGGCGATGCTGTCAGTGCTTCAATGCTGCCGAATATTCGCGTTCTTCTAAATGAACAATCCGGATAAGCCTCAGACTTTAGATAAAAATAAGGTCGCATAGTATAAACAAATGCATCGTAAAGCCCAATGACAAAAAACGAAATCCCTGGCCAACTGAACAATTCTCTGCCACCTGTGTACATTGGCGTACCGCAGTGGCAACACCAACGCTGGCCCACAGATTGGTTTAACGACACCAGTGCCAGAAAAAACATGCTTGAGTACTATGCAAAACAAATGAATTCGGTAGAAGGGAATACCACTTTTTATTCTCTGCCGTCACAGGAAACCGTGCAGCGCTGGATTGAACTGACACCGGCTAATTTTCGCTTTAATTTTAAGGTACATCAGACCGTCACTCACGGCGGTGCGCTTGATCCTTTTCATCCGGATATCAAAAAACAGCTTGCCCTGCTCGCCCCGCTGAAAGAGAAACTGGGCATGCTGATGCTGCAGTTTCCTGCCAGGGTCGGCCCGCAATCTCTGCCTGCCATTGCAGAAATGCTGTCGCAGTTTCCTCAGGACTTAGCGATGGGTGTAGAAGTGCGCCATCCGGCGTTTTTCGAAAAGGGACAGGCAGAGCAGCAGTTTAACCGCCTGCTTATGGAAAGAAACGCAAACCGAGTAATCATGGATACCCGGGGATTATTTGCTAATCCGCCTCTTGATGAACTCACCGCAGAAGTGCAAAGAAAAAAACCGAAGTTACCGGTTAACGTGATTGCCACCGGCATGCAGCCTGTGGTCCGGTACGTTGGCGGAACGGATGATGAGGCGAACACATGTTGCATGCAGCCATGGATTGGCAAATGTCATCAGTGGAGACAGGAAGGCCGGACGCCCTATATGTTCTTTCACAGACCGGAAAACGGCGATGCGCCGTGGCTGGCGGCGGAATTTATTGATGCCTACAACGCCCGCTACCCTGAAAATGCCTTACCGACGCTGACGTTTCCGCCACCCGCTGCCGAGCAAACCTCGCTGTTCTGACGCGGCGCTTCTTGAGTTCAGAAAGGTAATTTAAACAGAAATAAGACACTCTGACGGGTTTCAGAGTGTCTTAGCAAGGGAGTATTTAGCGGAAATCTCCGGCGTCAAGTTCATGTTTTTTCATCAACTTGTGCATATCGGTGCGGTTGCGACCAGCCAGCTCAGCCGCGCGAGTCACATTACCGTCGGTCATTTTAAGCAGTTTGTGCAGATACTTCTGCTCAAATGCATCCCGCGCTTCGGTAAGGGTTGGCCAGCTCTGACGGGTCGCCGACAGTGCTTGCTGAACAAGGTGTAACGGAATAACCGGCGTCTGGGTTAACGCCACACACTGTTCAACCACGTTAACCAGTTGACGCACGTTACCCGGCCATTCAGATTTCACCATTAACTGCATGGCGTCGTCGGAAAACTGCGTCACGTTAACGCCATGACGCTGCCCACTTTGTTGCAACAAGGTGCGCGCCAACAGCGGAATATCTTCGCTACGTTCTTTCAACGATGGCAGCTTCAGATTCACAACATTCAGGCGATAGTACAAATCTTCCCGGAAGGTGCCCTCTTCCATCTCTTTGTGCAAATCTTTATGGGTGGCCGAGATAATACGTACATCAATATCCACATGCTTAGCGCTACCCACTGGGCGAATTTGACGTTCCTGCAGAGCACGCAATAATTTAACTTGCAGTGTCATCGGCATGTCACCAATTTCATCGAGGAACAGTGTGCCGCCATCCGCTTCGCGGAACAGACCCGGATTCGCATGTACGGCGCCGGTGAAAGCCCCTTTCGCATGGCCAAACAATTCCGACTCCAGCAGGTTTTCCGGCAGTGCGCCACAGTTAATCGCAATAAACGGTTTGTCGCGACGATTGCTGGCGCGGTGAATCGCATTTGCTAACAATTCTTTACCGGTACCGCTAGCACCACTGATCAGCACGCTCACTTCACGCTGTGCGATGCGGAATGCCTGATCCATCACGCTGGTCATTTCCGGCGCGCGGGTAATGATGGCTTTACACCAATCTTCAGGTTGTACTGAAAGCGATTGGCTCAGCGCCTTTTGCAGTAGTTTTCTTAATTCATCATGGTCAACAGGCTTTGGTAAGAAACCAAACACACCCCGTTGCGTGGCCGCAACCGCATCTGAGATGGTGCCGTGGGCCGTCATTAAAATCACTGGAATATCTTTTCGTACGCCCATTATTTCCTCGAACAGACTTAATCCATCGAGTCCGGGCATGCGCAGATCGGATAACACCACATCAAAATCTTCGCTGCGGATTTTACGCAAAGCGGCTTGGCCGTCTTCGACCGCAGTGACTTGATAGCCTTCACCTTCAAGTCGGATGGTTAGCAGGCGTAACAGACTCTTATCGTCATCAACGAGTAGCAATCGGGCATTGCGTTCTCCGGATTTATTCATCGTTGGGTACTCCTGTTTTTATCCATCAGCGTTGCTTCTACTTTGAGCAACTCATCCATCTTCTTTGTTTGCACTTCTAAATCTTCTTCAAGCATCTTTATTTGTTTTTCTTTGTCGGTATTCACTCTGTTTAGAATGACCAGTGCCGATTCCAACTCCAGCATTTCGCTGTTTGGCGCGTCGACAATGGTTTTCACCACAGCTTGCATTTCTGGCGTAAGTTGACTGACGACTTCCTCTAACCAGTGTTGAGCCCGCAGTCGAGACTGATACGGCGTGTCCGTGGGTAACGATAAAATGACTTTTTTAATTTTATCGTCAATGCCCTCGCCCAAATCAGCGATAGCTTGTTTACGTACAGGCCAGCGGGTGTTGTCAGCCTGAACCCATAAATTGACCCAATATAATAAGTCGCACTGATGTTCAAAATTGGCTGCGTCTTCGTCAACAAGACACAAGGAGTCGCTTTCCACGAGTTGTGGCGTTTGACTGTTGTCTTCAACCGGGATAACCGGCGCTGACTGATTCCCTTCTATTGCTGCGCACCCGCCTAACAAGACGACGATGGGCAACAATAATTTAATTCTCATTTACGTTTTTCCTTCTGCGGGATACTGACTCTGAAACACACATCAGCATAATCAACTTCAACAACAGCGACATCACCGTACATCAAGCGCGCGCAATCTGAGACGATAGACAGGCCGAGACCTGTTCCAATAACATTGTCATTTCTCGGATCGTCACCGCGGGTAAAGGGTTCAAATAATTTACCCACTTTTTCCTGCGGTATTTTTTTACCGCGGTTCGCCACGTCGAGCACGGCTACACAGTCCTGTTCATAAATATTGACTGAAATCGGCCTGCCAATAGCACCGTGGGCAACGGCGTTTGACACGAGGTTGTCGAGGATACGGCGGTAGAGTTCCTCGTCGACACTGACCGATTCAACACGTACATCCACCGTCACTTCTCTGTCTTGAAGCGCCAGTGCATAATCTTCTACACAATCACGTACGAGTTCGGCAGGATCGATACTGGTGAATTTAGGCTCGGCCTGTTGTAGCAAGAGGTTATAGTCAAGTAACTTTTCCACCAACGTATTCAAGCGCTGGGTACTGGAACTCAAAAGCGATAAAACTTCTGCCTGTTGGGGATTCAACTCCCCGACTACATTCTCAGATAGCAAGCTACAGCCTTCTTTAATACTTGCCAACGGGGTTTTTAACTCATGGGCCGCATGACGTAACAGCGCAGTGCGGATATGCTCAAGTTGTTGTAAACGTTCAGAAAGCCAGTGTAGATCTTTTTCCACACCAATAAGTTCAAACGGGGCTTTGGTTGAAAGAGGCGGCAACTCCCCCCGTTGGTGAGCGAGAATTTGAATGATCTGTTTCAGTTTGTTGACCGGCTTAACAATCAATTGGCTTCCTAACAGAATTAACAGTAATGACACCGATACCAACATGGCTGTAGACCAAGCTTGTTTGGCCTGCATGTTGGTCATGTCTTCACGTTGAATAGCCAGTCGAGCCTGAATGGATGCATCGACGTCTTTGCGCATAGCAATAACGCCATTACTTAACGATGCAAGATAGGCATTAAGTAATAGTTGATCGTTAATCGTGCGGAAATTTCGAAGTTGTTCGATTTGCTTAACTAATTGCTGACAGTTTTCGGAATTGTCGATGATGTCACACAAATCCTGCTGCGCTGAGGCAAACTGCGCAATGGCATTATCTGTCAAATCAGCCACGGTGGTGTTTTGTATGATGGCATATTGTCGAAGTGTACGCTCCAGGTCTGTCGCCGCACCTTCTAATTGCTGCATGAATCCCACTGCGGTAACCACGAACCGGGTTTCCGCCGTTGTCATACGGCTTACTTTTGCAAGGTCGCTTTGACTTTGCCACAACAGTGCAATGAGGGGAACCAAAGCCAGTATGAAACTGCCTAGGGTTAGTTGTCTGAGGGAACCAACTCGCAAAATTCGATCACTAAGTAAAATCCGGTTTTTCAGGATCGCACACCCCTATGATTGCCGCAATAGATGGCAACGCCAAAAACAGCGTAGCCATCGTAATTAAAACTTAGTTTGGCGTTTGCAAACTCACCAAAATCACTTCTTTACTACTTTCCAGTTCTTCCATGCTCAACAAACCATCACCGTTCTTGTCGATGCGACTGAACAAGCGCAATAATCGGGTGTCCGCTACGGCCTCTTTCAAGGAAATAGCGCCATCTTGGTCGTCATCTAAATCTGACAACATTGTTTCAACAGCATGGGCATCTGCCACGGCGACTGCCTGGATAGTGACGATGGTAAGTAGCAGCAAAAATAGTTTTTCAATACGTTTCATATCAGACCTCCTGTGCTCAAATATGCGTGAGCGGATGTATGGAAACGTAATCACTGCGTCAATACAGAAGCTCACCTAGCCATAAGTAAGCAGGAGTAATGCCAAACATTAAAATCAATTAAACATCAGAGACTTACAATAAGACCAATAAATAACAACATGTAGAGTGTTGCTAAATATCTACACACTGAAGATGGGATTTACTCAACGGAAGTTGTGTCATCCAAAAAATGGGAAAAGTTTTTCGGCAGTTCTATTAGTTTAGAAAGTGGAACAGGTTTGCTGAACAAAAAGCCCTGCACATGATCACAACCATGTTCATTGAGATAGCGCCACTGGCTTGGTTGCTCAATGCCCTCAGCACAGACGGTAAGCGCAAGGCGTTTTGCTAAATCAATGATCGACCCGGTTACCATTCGCGACCGATCTGAAGATTCTAATTCACAGATAAATTGTCTATCAATCTTTAATGTATCGATAGTGATTTGCGTGAGATAACTTAACGATGAATACCCGGTTCCGAAGTCGTCTAATGCAATGGCGCAGCCCATGTTACTCAAGCGTTTAAAAAACTTGTCAGCAGTATCAAAGTTTTCCAGGTAAGAGGATTCTGTCACCTCAAACTCGAAATATTCAGGGTGCACCTTATAGCGCTCGAACAATTCATAAATATCGTTGAATAGGTCGGTATGACGCAAATCGTGACCAGAAAGATTAATGGCAACTCTAAACTTATTGTCAACCAGCATCTGCAAATCAGGCAACTCCATGCAGACCCGCTCTATCATCCATTGCGTAATGGAAGAAATTCGTCCGCCCTGCTCTGCAATAGGAATAAATTCGCCAGGCATCACCATACCGTACTCTGGGTGCTCCCAGCGGATTAACGCTTCAAGACCTATGACCGCGCCATGCTTAGAGATTTTCGGCTGATAGTAAACGCGGAATTCATCATGACGAATCGCACTGTCGATACTGTTTGCCAGAGACATCTTGCGCTTATACGATTCCACCATATCAACGGTAAAGAGGGTATGGGTTCCCCGGCCTTTCGCTTTTGAGCGATACATGGCGAGATCGGCATTACTCATCAGTTGGCTAAGCTCGTAGCCTGCATCCGTGGCTCTGGCAATACCGACACTCACCCCCACAGACAACGCCAGTCCCCGCAGCATAAAGGGCTCTTCAAAGGCACTTACTAATTTTGTCGCCAGATTATTCAGACTTACATCGGACACATCGCGGTCGGGAACGATGATAAATTCATCGCCGCCGAGACGGGCCACTAAATCCCCTTCCCGCAATAAATTTTGCACCCTGTCGGCCACTTCAATCAGGATTAAATCCCCGGTTTCATGACCCAGTGAATCATTAATACTTTTAAAACCGTCAAGGTCAAAAAAGATGAGTGCTAAATCTTCTCGTAGACGTCTCACTCTCGCCAGTTCTAACCTGAGGTTATCCATGACAAACTGGCGGTTAGGAAGCGCTGTCAGGCTGTCGTAATTCGCAAGTCGCATCATGGTTTGCTGCTGCTCTACGAGTGTCGCGTTTTGCTCTTTATTGATGGTGAGTTCAACTTCTATCGTGTCTAGAAAGCTATTAATATTGCCAACGAGACTGCTGATTTCGCGACTTTTTCCAGGCAGGAAACGGGCTGTGTAATCTTTGCTAAGCGATATTTTTCGGGTGAAGTCGATGAGGTCTTTGAGTGGCTTCAAGAGCACTTGAATAATCGAAAAAGCGACAACAACAGCAATAATAATAACCGCAATGAGTTCAGGCAAAGTCTGAAACGCCAGGACCTGCTGACCTTGCTTTTTAACATCAGATAAATCACTGATAACGACCACTGTGCCCTCTACGGCATAATCACTTCCAATTTCCGACACGCTAAGAATGAGATCGTCGTCAGCAAGGACACCGTAGGGATGCTTTAAGGCCAGTTGTTTCATTTCCTCTGAACGACCGCTCCCGGAAGCACCAAGCAAACGTTTTTGTTCGTCGAAAATGTATGCAGCAATGATGGCCTGACTGTTTTCGAGCAGTGCCAACTCTCTATCGATGATGACGTTTTGTCGGCTAGCATCACTCTCGCTAGCTATTCGCATGGCGATATTGTCAGATAGGTTCGATACTTTTTGCTTTTCCAGCATCTCTATCCGTTCGTCCTGACTGCGCGCAGACAAATAGAACGTCGCCACTACGGAGACAGAGACTACCGCTGTTACCAACAGTGTAAGAGGCAATTTTATCGACCGGAACAAGGCGTCTTTCCTTAACTATCCTGCACACGCAAAAAGGCGCAGGCTACTCAGCATGATTTTCAGTTACCGAGAGCTTAGATTTTATAAACTGGCTGTGAGGTATATGCAGTAAATCGGCGATTCGCCGTATAATATGCTCCTCAATTGGCGCTATATTTTCGTCAGCATAGGCAACTTTCCACAGGTCGGTAAGAATATCCTGCTTTTCACCATTATTACACTTTTGATTAATAACTTGCGTGAATTGCACCAAATCCACCGCCTCTTCTGCCGATGATTGTCCCTCTTGCATTAATGTACTTAGCTCATCATCTGACAAGGAGAATTGCTCATTGAGCAGCGTTTTATAAGCTTCTAACTCGCGTGGATCGGCCTGCCTATCTGCACGAATGATCTCGCTTAGCAGTGCTGCGGTAGCCAATTTGACCGTGTGTTGTTGTGGTTTATCGTCGTGATTGTTGCGAAAAAGCTCAAGTACCGCTTTTAACATAGCTTTATGTCCGTTTGAGAAAAATTACCTTTATATACGCGCAAATTAACAAAATGTATTTTCTACTGAGGCAGGCTTCAAATTTAAGCCGATTAATCACGTGCCGTTTATTTCGCCATGGACAACCGCACACTTAACGTTGAACCATTATCACTGAATCTGACACTCTCGCAGAGTTCCCGTAAAAAACAGATCCCGCGGCCATAGCAGGCCGTTAGGCAATCTTCATCGAGCGCACTGACATCGAACCCGTCTCCCGAATCGGAGATGGTAATATCAAGGGCCGATTCTGAGGGTTTGAATAGAATTTTGAAGGCAATCTCACCTTCGGTCAGGTTTGCCAGAAGCGTGTCTCGACGCTGGTAATATTGATGAAAACCGTCAGGTGTCGATTTCAAATCAGAACTGAGTTTTAACACGCCATGTTCCAACGCATTATTAAACATCTCAGATAGAATGGTATACAAATCAGAGCGCACGAGCGTCATGCCGGGCTGGGAATTAATCATCTCCATCAAAGAAGTAATAATATGCGGGTTATTTAACTCTCTGCCTTGCAATGTCAGGTGTATTGAGTATGGCAGCTCATTTGTTGCGAAATCCTCTTTAAGTACTTCTAACGACTGACAGCTAAATATAACAATGGTGGTGTCATCGGCCTGAATGGTATCGGCACGGTATTCAGCCGCGCGTTCAAATAAGAACGCCGCAGTAATGGTTTCTGGACTGGAAAACCACGACATCACCCCCTCTTCGTCGGCCATTTTTCCGTGCTCATCCATGACTTCCATCAAACCATCGGTATACACCAGTAATTGGTCTCCCGGCTCTCCCTCAATAATTTCACATTCTGTGTCGAACTCGTCGGACTCCAGAATGCCTAATGCCATGTGTCTCGACACCACTTTATACATCGATAGATTGGTCGATGATTTAAGTAACAGAGACGGCAGTCCGCCATTCCATATGTTAAATCGGCACCCGCTTGCATCGACTTCGATAACCGCGGCGGCACAGAACATATCAGGCGGTAACAGTGACCCGAGGGTCGTATTCAGTTGCGCAGCAATTTCGCCAGCAGAGTAGCCTTTTCGCGCCAGAAACCGAAACGTACGACTTACCGGTAGCACACCAATGGCAGAAGCCAAACCATGACCGGTAAAATCTCCCACCAGAAAATATAGCCCGCCTGCAGGACTCGATTCACAAAGGAATACGTCACCATTGAACACCGCCGCAGGTGAAAGACTGAAATCAAAGAAGTCAGTAACCAGCTCTTTATTCACAATGGCGTTATTGAATATGTGTTCGACGATAGCGTGCTCACGATCGACACTTTGTTGAAAATAGCGTAGCGACTGGTTTTGTTGTTCAATTTTGCTGGTTAGTTGGCGAATTCGGTCATGGGCGCGAATTTTTGCCGCGAGAATAAGCTTGTCGAAAGGCTTGGCAACAAAGTCATCGCCCCCAACTTCTAAACATCGCGCCAGACTTTCTTTGTCATCAAGAGAAGTAATGAAGATAACAGGCAGGTAATTGTCCCCAGCCATTTCTTTAAGTACAGGCGCAACTGCGAAGCCATCCATGCCCGGCATCATTACATCGAGTAACACCAGATCAGGTTGCACCTCTTGGGCTAATTGAATGCCCTGCTGCCCGTCTTTTGCTTCGTAGCAATCGGTGTACCCCTGTTCTTCGAGCATATGCAAAAGAAGAAAGCGATTCAGCGACTCGTCATCGATAATCAGAATTTTCAAACGCCATCCCCATCAAACATAGCAGGAAGATAATCACTGACCATTAACTTATGTCGAATTTCTTATCAAAACGCGAAATTGTTAATATGCGCGCCACTTGCGGGCGACAATGCGTTATTTTATAAGCGAGGGATCTTTCACCTAGCGATTTCTGCATGTTTAACAGCATGCCTAACGCTGAGCTATCCATATATTCGGTTTGCCCCAAATCAACCTCTACGATTGTAATGTCTTCAGGTAAAGACTGATAGGCATCTCTGAACTCCTGTACTTTGCCAAAATCGAATTTATCATCCAACTTGATCACCCAAGTTGCATTATCATCAGCCAAATTTGCTGTAATCGTCATCCATTCTTCCTTTAAAGTAACCTTGATTAAGCGTAGTCCCATATTATTACTTTATGAAAGTAAAAATGGCGATAAAGTATAATTCTATTGGGTTTTACTCTGTATTTTCCTTATTATAACAACCATGTGAGCGATTCGCGCTCGACGGATGCACGATAAAACGTTGGAGTAGCAAAGCGTTACCTCAGCGGGATATACGATAGTAAACAGAGATATACATATGCACGACTCAAAATTGGTTTACAGTACAGACGGTGGCAAAATTCAGGAGAAGCGACCTGAAATGAGCCGCTCTGTTTCCAAAGACGGTATTGTTAGAATTCACCGTGAAACGAAGGGGCGCAAAGGAAAAGGCGTTTCTATCATTCAGGGGCTGGACTTAGATGAGAAAAGCCTGAAGAGCCTGTGTACAGAATTAAAAAAGAAGTGTGGTTGTGGCGGCGCAGTCAAAGACGGTGCCATTGAAGTGCAAACCGACGACCGGGAAAAATTACGCAGTTTGCTTGAGCAAAAGCAATTTACTGTAAAACTGGCCGGTGGATAGAGCAAATCCCAACTACAATTAGATATACACGTGTTTAGACGTTTAGCTGAGTATTAGAAGAATGGAAAAACTATCAATCTCTGACCTGCACATTGTGTTGGTTGAGCCTTCAGACACACAAAGAAAAATCATTACCAGCCTGCTGATGCAGGAGAATGTTCGCGAGATTGACGCGGTAAGTTCCATAGAAGAAGCGCGTAAAGCGATTGAAAGTCACAGTGCTGATCTTGTAGTGAGTGCCATGTATTTTGAAGATGGTACGGCGATTGAGTTACTTAAATTTATTAAGGACAGCACCGAGTACGCGTCTATTCCTTTCATGCTGGTTTCCAGTGAAAGTCGTACTGTAAAGTTAGAAGAGTTTAAGCAAGCCGGTGTTGCGGCTATTTTGCCAAAACCGTTTGAGCCATTACACCTGTCGCGAGCGCTGAATGCCAGCCTCGATTTGATCAACCACGATGAGCTGGATCTTGACCTGTTTGATGTACAAGAAGTGCGGGTACTGCTGGTTGACGATAGCCGTCTGGCCCGCAATCATATTCGTCGTGTACTGCAAGGTATGGGGCTGAAAAAAATTACTGAAGCAGAGAATGGCGCGATGGCGCTAACGCATATTAAGGATGCGGAGTTTGATTTAGTGGTGACAGACTACAACATGCCTGAAATGGACGGTCGCGAGTTGTCCGAGTTTATTCGCTACAACCCGGAAACAGCGCACATTCCAATCATCATGGTCACCTCAGAATCACAAGACAGCGTGCACATGGCGAACATTCAGCAAACTGGGGTTAACGCTTTGTGCGATAAGCCTTTCGAGCCAACGGAAGTGCGCGCAATGCTAGCGGCATTGCTCGGAGAATAACGTAAAAGTCTACGCGTAAAGCAAAGTGGCATAGCACAGCGTATACGAAAGGAGAAGCCCCTCCCCACTGATGATATGCTGCAGGCGTATAAAACTATTGACACTTAGGCAACATCGCCTTAAAGTCGAGCTATGAAAACGAATATCAAACACACTAACGCATTCTTTTTTGGTTTTATCACCTTCAAATGAGGGAGGATGCGCCGTGTGTATGAACCTCCCACCGGGAGGTTTTTTTTTGCCAAGAAAACGGGTTTTAAAAAATGTCAGATACGGCTTTGGACGCAGTAAGAAAACGCATTACAGAATTAGACAGTCAATTGCTGACTATGTTGGCTGAACGCCGCCAGCTTACCAATGAAGTAGCAGAAACAAAAATTCGCCACGATATCCCCGTGCGCGATGTAAAGCGAGAAGAACAATTGCTTTTTCGCCTAATTAAAGAAGGCAAGAATGTGGGACTCGACCCCCATTATGTTACTCAGGTTTTCCACGTTATTATTGAAGATAGCGTGCTGAATCAGCAAGCCATGTTGGCAGAACACGCCAACCCGGGCAGCACCCTGCCGCTTAATCGTGTGGCGTTTTTGGGCGATAAAGGCTCTTACAGCTACCTGGCCACGCAGAAGTACTTTTCCCGTCGTCCCGGTGAACTGGTTGAAATGGGATGTCAGAGCTTTGCCGAGATTGTTCAGAAAGTTGAAAAGAACGAAGCTGACTATGCGGTACTGCCGATTGAGAATACGACTTCAGGCAGTATCAATGAAGTGTACGACCAATTACAACACACTCAACTCAGCATTATTGGTGAACTGACTCACCCTATTCGTCACAGCCTTTTGGTGTCTCAAGACACTGCCATCGCAAACATTAAAACGCTCTATGCGCATCCGCAGGTATTTGCACAATGCAGTCACTTCCTCGCCGAACTGGGCAATGTCGAAGTGAAAACCATGGAAAGTACAGCGCACGCAATGATGGCAGTCAGTGAACTTCAACGTGATGACGTTGCCGCCATTGGTAGCGAAGCGGGTGGTAACTTGTATGGTTTAATGGCAATTAAATCGAACCTGGCTAACCAGAAAGAAAACCACAGCCGCTTCTTTGTTGTTTCTCGCGACCCCGTGAATGTGCCGTTGCAAGTGCCAGCCAAAACTACGGTAATTATGTCTACAGTGCAAAAACCAGGTGCACTGGTGGAGGCCCTCACGGTACTGAAAGATAACAACCTGAATATGACAAAACTAGAGTCACGCCCAATCACTGGAAACCCGTGGGAAGAGATGTTCTACATTGATTTTGAGGGCAACCTGGAAGATGGTCCTGTCCAAACCGCAGTGGAAAGTTTGAAAAAGCTCACTCGCTACCTGAAGGTACTGGGTTGTTACCCAAGTGAAGAAGTCAGTCCGACAAAAGTGGCAGCCGCAAAAGCGCTGACCCAGGTTTAAACGAATTCATCAGATAAAAAAGCACCAACCGGTGCTTTTTTTATGACTTTCTTAACATCTCGTCGTCATCAGCTTTGAGTAACAATTGCTTGCTGTCGACAAGGCACTTGCGGGCGTAGTCGCCGAACCATTCACCAATACGATTAAACTCGTTGATGAATTCTTGCTTATCGCCTTTGTCCAATAACGCCAGTGCATTGCCAAAACGCTCGTGGAAACGTCGCAATAACGCAAAGTTATTTGGATTGTTATAGATAATGTCAGCATACAACTGCGGTGACTGCGCGAAAAGACGGCCCACCATGGCAAGTTCAAGACGGTAAATGGGAGAACTAAATACGGTCAAGGTCTCTAAATCCGGACCTTCGCCTTGCAAATGCGCACCATAAACAAAGGTGTTGAAGTGACGCATCACCTGAATGAACGCCATTGCCTGATCGTGTTCCTGTGCGGTGCTTCGATGAATGGTTGCACCCCAGGTTTTCATTTGTTCAACTAACCATTGGTATTTGCCTTCACCACGGCCGTCACAAACCACCACCACTTGTTTAATCATGCCGGGGGCATCAGGGCCAAACATGGGATGCAAACCGACCACAGGCCCGTTATGGGCAGCCAACATGGCGTTAAGCGGCTTTTCTTTAACACTGGTGATATCGGCTAGCACACAATGCGCAGGTAGATTATTCAGCCGGGCAATAACCCCTTCAGTAATGGTGATAGGCACTGCAACTAAGACCAAATCGGCACGAGCAAATGCTGCTTTAGCAAGTTCAGAATCCCAGTCGTCTTTTTCAACAACCGCTACCTGATAGCCTGACTTCTCAAACAGACTGACAAAGACTTTACCCAACGCACCAGCGCCCCCTACCACAACAATCTGTTCTACCGCAGGATTAATACAGCGATAGCGATTGTTCTGGGTGTGATAAGACTCGCGCATAATGCGACGCAGTAAATCTTCAGTGAGATCCGGTGAAACCCCCGCTTGTTCCGCTTCTGCGCGTCGTGAAGCAATTAGCTCCTTTTCACGCTCGGGAACGTACACTGGCATTCCGGTTTCAGCCTTTATCTGACCAACTCGTGTCGTCAGTTCAGCCCGGCGGGCGAGTAATGAAACGAGCTCGGAATCGAGCTCGTCAATGCCTGACCGCAGGGCGGCCAGTTGTTTGGAATGATCCGTCATATTGCGACTCAAAAAGCGCTGCAACCTTAGGCTACAGCAGAACGTTTATTCTGACGCAATGGTAACACAGTTATCAGTTTATCTCTGGTTTGTGTGATCAGATTGTCCGTGGTTTCCCAGTCAATACAGCCATCGGTTATAGATACGCCGTAGTCCAGTTCATCAACGGGTACGCCGTCACCTTTCTGGTTACCTGCATTGATATGGCTTTCCAACATAATGCCAATGATCGACTGGTTACCTTCTAGGATTTGATTTACAACATTTTGCGCCACCAGTGGCTGACGACGATAATCTTTGCTTGAGTTAGCATGACTACAATCCACCATCAGACCTGCTGTTAAACCGGCTTTTTCTAAATCAACTTCACAGTCAGAAACACAAACCGAATCGTAGTTTGGTTGCTTACCACCGCGCAGGATGATGTGACCGTCAGGGTTACCGCTCGTTGAAATAACGGCGACTTGCCCTTGTTTATTGATACCCATGAAGTTGTGGCCAGAGGCTGCAGATTTCAGCGCATTCACCGCGATATCGAGGCTTCCGTCGGTACCGTTTTTGAAGCCAACAGGCATAGACAGGCCAGACGCCATTTCGCGGTGCGTCTGAGACTCTGAAGTCCGTGCTCCAATGGCACTCCAACTGAATAACTCGGCCAAGTATTGCGGGCTAATTGGATCTAGCGCTTCTGTTGCCACAGGGATTTCCAATTCAGCTAACCAGATCAATAATTCGCGGGCTTTACGCAGGCCGGTTTCAATATCGAAGGTGCCATCGAGGTGCGGATCGTTGATTAGCCCTTTCCAGCCTGTTGTCGTACGCGGCTTTTCGAAATACACACGCATAACAATAAACAGTGTATCTTTACAGGATTCATGAAGCTCTTTAAGACGCAGAGCATAATCTTTCGCGGCATCGATATCATGAATAGAGCAAGGGCCACAAATCACCAGTAAACGGTGGTCGCGACCATGAATGATGTCAGAAATTATTTTTCTGGATTCAGAGATAGCCGACAGGGCGGTTTCTGAAACCGGCAGTTCTTTGGCTAAATCATCAGGCGTAATTAGCACTTGTTCTGCGCTAACGTGAACGTTATTTACGTTGTCCTTTATCATGAGACTCTCTTTACTTGGATAGGTTACTGACCAAATTGCTAATTGGCCCTTTGTGGTTGCACACGTGCAACTCATATTTTTATTATGTTAGCTCAGGTGTAAACTTAAGATTACAACAAGACTTGGTATTTATTGCCTAGGCTCGTTGACTTTTTATCAATTTTTGATAAAGGCCGCAACCATGATGATAGACTTTTTTGACTAAAGTCTGAGGGATTGGTTCATCATGGTCTGTTAATGCCTACCAACTATTTCACCGTCTGCGATGACGGCATCGTCCGCAATAACGGCTCCTGGTAAAATAGTCACTCCATTCCCTATAGTTACGCGCTTACCAATGATAACCGGCCTTGCCTTTTGCCAACCCTGCAAGCGCGCTTGCGGCGATTTATGATGTTCGACACTCGTAATGACAACCCCATCGCCTATTATAGTCTCTGCGCCAATTTTTACTGATGCACCATCCAGAATGGTTAAAAACTCACCAGCGGTAAAGATGCCATCACTGTTAATTTGAAAACCGTAGTCACAGGCAAAGTGGTTTCCAATTACCGCCTCAACATTGGGAAGCAATGCGCGCTGCAACAGCTTACGCCGTTCGCCTTGAGCCTGATTAAATTGTTGGCACTGTCGTTTTATCTCCCTCCGAAAGTTCGCCAAGGCTTTACTGTTGGTTTGATACCATTGCCCGGTTGTCATCAGCTGCCAATTTTCGTCGTCAAAAAGTGCGTTGCCTGACATAACTATCCTCCTGCACCAGATAAACATAATTGTATCACTCCCCTTAACGAGAACCTGACAAATGTCACCTTCAGGATGTGATGGTTGTGACTAAACAAGGCTAGACCTCATCCGCGCAAAAAAAATGCCCGCTGTAAAAGCGGGCATTTATAAGAGGTTCAGAACAAATTAATAGTCCCAGCTTACCGTCAAGCTGTAGTTAGTCGGTGAACCGTAGAACGCCTGTTCTGTGCGCACTGAGCTTAAGTATTTTTCATCCGTAATGTTATCCATATTCAGACTGAACGATAAGTTATCATTGAAGCTGTAGGTAACATAACCGCCGAGAACAGCATAAGCATCCTGCGTAATTCGGCCATAGCTTGATGTGAAGTAAGTTTCACTCTGATAACGGGCAGAAAGGCCCATGTTCAGTTTCTCGTTCCACGCTGGCGCATAGTCGGCCAGCAGTTTAAACGTGCGGCGAGGAATGAAGGTGCGGGCTTCATCGCCGTTTTCTTCATCCATACTCAGTACGGTCAAACCACCCTGAACAGATAATTCATCGGTGATGGCACCGGACAATTCAATTTCAAAACCGTTAGAATCGACAGACACACCACGATAGAGGGCATAATTAAAGTCATCAGAATAATCGTCATCATCAACGCCGTCGCCATCGTCGTATCCGAGGAACTCATACAGGTTTTCTTGTTCCGTTCTGAACAACGCAACAGTCAGCAGGAAGTTGTTGGCAAACTCTTTCTTAACGCCCATTTCATAACTGCGACCCTCTGCAGAACCCAGTGGTTGCAAGTCTTCGTTCAGGTAATACTGTGGCTGATAGATATCGCTGTAACTACCGTAAACATTCAAGCCTTCCAATACTTCCCAGGTAAAGCCAATGTATGGGCTGCTGCCGTCCTCGGTTGTCGAGGTTGATGCACCCCAGGACTCACCTTCGTTTTCATAGTCAACAAAACTCACGCCAAGTACCAAATCAAGCGCATCGGTAACCGCGAGCTGTACTGAACCGTAAAAACGGTTTAATGAAATGTCGGTATAACCCGCTTGGTAAGGCGCCGCCCATTCAGGTAAAGCGACTTCACTGCCAGTCCAACCAGGTAACGCTGGCATAACATCAAAACCGCTCAGTGCACCGTAATCCATATCACTGGTTTCTGCGTCGGCCACGCTAATACCCACATTGAAGGTATGTTCCCGGCCCCAGGCTTCAAACGCACCTTGCAGGTTGTTGTCCCAGATTAACGTTTTGTCTTCAGCATCATATTTACCCGGATAACCCAGCATGCCTAAACCTGTTTCAGCGTCTAAGCCGGTGTTGGAATAGGTGTAAAATAACGCAGAGTGATCTTCATAGCGGATGTGATTCAGCTTAGACGTGTATTGCAGATTGTCGTTGATAAACCAGTTTAGCTCGGCAAACGCGGTTTTATTCAATGTATCCCAATAGGTCCAGTCCATCGCCGTTGTGGTAGAACGGTCGAAATCAACCTGGGTGCCATCGGAATAGATTAAAGGCACTGCACCCCATGTTACACCGTCACTGTTGTTATCCTGGTGCGAGTAGCCGAACATAATCGTAACGTCATCACTTAGCTGCCCGTCAACGATACCGTAAAATACGCTGCGTTCATTTTCGTACAGGTTCAGCCAGCTTTCTTTATCTTGATGCGCAACAACGACACGGGCCGCCCAGCTACCAGAATCTGTCAATGGTGTGGAAATATCGGCGACAGTTCGCATGTTTGCCCAACGTCCCAGTGTAAAATCAACACTGGCTTCGGTTTCGTTACCAGGGCGTTTGCGCACATAATTAACAGTACCGGATGGATTTCCCAGACCGGTGATGAGGCCATTTGAACCGCGGATAAATTCCACTTTTTCATAAATCGCAGTGTCTAAATCGCCGACAAAAATATCACCAAAGGGAATACCTGAACCGTCGATATGCATACTGGTGATGTCAAAACCGCGAGCATTGAAGTAAGTACGGTCGGTTTCTGACTGGTCTACGTTAATACCGGTCACCTGCTTGAACAGACTATTGATATCACTTAAACGGTAATCTTCAATCAGCTCGGATTCTAGGATCGACAATGACTGAGGAGTATCAAAACTATCCAGGCCCAGCCCTGTTGCACCTGAACTGATACGCTGGACGCGACTTTCAACGATTCGGATAACTTCAATATTATCTTCATCCGCTGCTACTTCGCTGTTATCTACCGCTGCATTTTTCGCCTGTACTGCCATCGCCAACATAATAGGTGAAAGCGCAAATACTTGCTTTTTAGTCATTGTGAAACCTGCTCTTAACCAATTTTAAAATTCGAACGGCATTATAGAGAGGTTAGAAGGAATTTCAAATGATAATTATTATCATTAGTATTAGATAATCATTATTTATTAGAAAATACAAAAAAGCCCGCTTAAAGCGGGCTTTTTCATAGTTAACAGTAACGCAAGGATTAGTAATCTTAGTTAAGCTTCTCTTTGATACGTGCAGATTTACCTGAACGCTCACGCAGATAGTAAAGCTTAGCACGACGAACTGCACCACGACGTTTAACTTCAATAGAAGAAACCGCCGGGCTGTGTGTTTGGAACACACGCTCTACGCCTTCGCCGCTTGAAATTTTACGTACGGTAAAAGACGAGTGAAGACCACGGTTACGCTTAGCGATAACAACACCTTCGTACGCCTGAAGACGCTCTTTGTCACCTTCAGTAACGCGAACTTTTACAATTACTGTGTCACCTGGACCAAACGCAGGAACATCAGTTTTGAGCTGTGCTTGCTCAATTTTCTTGATGATATCTTGACTGACTTTGCTCATCATATCCTCTCGTCCTAGTTAACTGTCATCTTGCTGCAACTGCGACTTGAATACTTCAAGAAGACGCTGCTGCTCCTCAGTCAGAGCTAGGTTGTTTAATAACTCAGGGCGACGCTGCCAGGTTCTACCTAACGATTGCATTTGTCGCCACTGTCTGATTTTTTCGTGATCACCACTTAACAACACAGGAGGAACCGCTTTCCCGTCGAGCACTTCAGGCCGCGTATAATGCGGACAATCCAATAACCCGTCGGTGAAGGAATCTTCAATGGCAGACGCCTGATGACCGAGTACACCCGGCACCATTCTGGCTACCGCATCCATGAGCACAAGCGCTGGCAGTTCGCCGCCGCTTAACACGTAATCCCCTACTGACCATTCTTCGTCAACATGGGCCTCAATGACGCGCTCATCGATTCCTTCATAACGCCCGCAGATAAAAATCATGCGGTCGTTGGTGGCAAGGCGTTTAACCCCTGCCTGATCCAGCTTTTTACCCTGTGGTGATAAGTAAATCACCTTTGCATGTTCACCGCCGGCCTGTTTAGCCGCGGCTATGGCGTCAGTTAAAGGCTTCACCATCATCAACATACCAGGACCACCGCCATAAGGGCGATCATCTACCGTACGATGACGATCGTGGGTGAAATCACGTGGGTTAAACATCTCGACATCCAGAATGCCTGATTTAACAGCTCGCCCTACCACGCCTTGTTGCATGAAGGGAGCGAACATATCAGGAAACAAACTGATAACGCCGAACCATTTCTCCGCAGTCACTAGAACCCCGGATCCCAGTCTACCGTAATCACACTCTCAGCCTTATTGACCGATTTGATGACGGAATCCATCACAAACGGCAATAATCTTTCTTTTTGACCAAATGCGTCGTTCACCTTAGCGCGGACCTGCAAAACGTCATTTGCGCCGGTGTTAAACACATCTTTCACCACACCCAGATTGTAACCTTGCGTAGTTACCACCTGCATGCCGGTGAGCTCCCGCCAGTAAAATTCACCTTCATCTAATTCAGGTAACTGGTTTTCGTTAATCGCGATGTCGAGATTCTTGATACGCTCAGCGTCGTCACGACTCTCTACACCCACAATTTTCGCCACCAGACTTTTACCGTGAGGTCGCCACTGGTCAATTTGATATTCTTTACCATCACTGAGTTGCCACGGTGAGTAGTCAAAAATACCCTCTGGCACATCAGTAAAGCTGTTGATCTTGACCCAACCTTTCACACCGTACGGCGCACCGATTTTGCCAACAATCACTTTGTCAGACGCTTGACTCATCTCTACCTACCAGAATTAAGCGCAGCTTACGCTGCTGCTTTTTTAGCTTCTTTTACCAAGCTGTTAACGCGCTCAGATAAGCTAGCGCCAACACCAACCCAGTACTCTACACGTTCCAGATCTAAACGCAGACGTTCTGCTTGACCTTGTGCAGTTGGGTTAAAGAAACCGATGTTTTCGATGAAACGACCGTTTCTTGCGCGGCTGCTGTCAGCCACAACTACTTGATAAAATGGACGCTTTTTCGCGCCACCACGCTGTAAACGAATAGTAACCATAGTTGCCTCAAACTCGTTGTAGCGTTACCGTTAACTTACCCCTTGAAAAACACAGAAAAATCCAGTGCCAGCAAGAAGGCCGCGGAATTATACGGATATGGAAGGGAAATGCAAGTTTAGTGAAGAAAAAAGCGCCGTTATCTGACCCTTTAAATACGGGTTATCCTGCGGTTCAAAGTGTTTTATGAATAACCGAGTACGGCAGACTCCAAACGTGCAGCATATAAAGCAGCATTGTATCCACAGAGATATGTTCAGTGGCGGTAAGTTTATCACGTAATAACGGCTTCAAAAGGTTTATCAGCAGTGCCATGCCGTCGGTATTGTCGCGTTCGGCAAACTGCTCACCATGCAGTGTAACCTGTGTTTTCAGTTCTTCATTTTGGATGAGCTCAGGCGCCCGCAGATACATTTCAGTGAGCAGCAGCAGGGGAAAACGGGTTTGAGTGAGATGAGCAAGTGATGCCTCATCTTTTATTTTATCAGTATCGATATCGTTAAATAGGGATTCAGCCACGTGGAACAGCGCCTGTTTCTGGTCATCGGTGAATTTACTGATGTCAGCATTACCGAGTGCGCAAACCTGTCCATTTACACACTGCATGTGTTGCTTCAACAGTGAGAGCGGTGCAAATAAAGGAGAAGCTGTGGCCTGTGCGGCCACATCCGGCGCTTCCACGGGCAACATGGCGGCAATGGATGATATTATTTCTAATTGTTCATTCAATAAGGTGTGAGAGCACGGTTTCGTATACCAGCCATGGACAACTTGACTGCCTTGTAACACCAAGTTTTCATCAGCTTGACCAGACAATATAAACCGCGCAATACAGGGCGATATTTCACTAATCTGCTGTAAAAACTGAACGCCATTCATCCCTGGCATAATAGCGTCTGAGAAAATCACATCCGGTTGAATGTCCTGCAGTGAATCGAGGGCTTTTTGTGGTCCGTCTGCAATGCTTATTTTCCAACCTGAACGGTAGAGGGCGCGCCGAATACCATTTAGGATCATGGGTTCATCATCAACAAATAAGATCTTCACGGCTTTCCTCATTTTCGCTGTGGAAATTCCCCTGCTCTACCGGCAGTACAATATTAAATGTCGTGCCCTGCCCCGGCTCACTGTTTACCGTGATACTACCATGATGCTTTTCGATAATAATGGCATACGCTAAAGACAATCCTTGCCCAGTGCCTTTGCCTGGCGGCTTAGTGGTAAAGAATGGTTCAAAAATGCGATTGCTGATTTCCCGACTCATTCCTACGCCATTGTCGGCAATGGTGATAGTGACTTCGTTTTCGCGGCAGAACACGTTGACAGTAATGTGCCCTTTTGCAGCGGAATCGCGGCCATACCTTTCTTCCACCGCGTGTGCTGCGTTAACAATAAAATTCAGTACAACCTGATTCACTTCATCACGACTACACGTAATCAAAGGTAGATCTTCGTCAAACTCCGCGCTCAGGTCTGCCACATACCGCCATTCACTGCGTGCCACAGTGATAGTGGCATTGATGGCTTCCTTGAGGTCGACTTTGGTCATAGAGTCGTCGCCACTGTGGGAAAAGGACTTCATTGCACTAACGATTTTCGCAATGCGTTTTAGGCCCTCGGAAGATTGCTCAACTGCAACTGGAATTTCTTCGATAAAGAAGTCGATGTCTTCATCTTCGACAAGTATGGCAAGTTCGCTTTTCAACAGCGCCTCTTGTTCACTGTTGGCGGCCTGTAAAAACTCGCGGGTTTTACTCACAACAGCAAGGCAAGATGCTGTCGCGCCTTGTAAAAATGACATGTTGTCAGAGACATACTGGGTTGGCGTGTTAATTTCGTGGGCAATGCCTGCAGCGAGTTGGCCAATGGATTCCATTTTTTGCGCCTGGCGAAGCTGATCTTCCAACGCGAGACGCTGACTCACATCCCGAATTACTACATTATAGAGTTGAGCATTTTCCGTCACCGCTGTCATCGGGGAATAATTCACCTCACAAGACAACACGCTGTCGTCCGCACACCGCCCTTCTAGCTGGGTGACTTTGTCTTCGCTTTCAACATCCTCAATTAGCCACGCTAATTTAAAGCCAGGTAAAATTTTATTAATGTCTGCATGCCTAAGCTCATTCTGTTTTGTGTATCCAAACATTGTCAGGCCAGCATGATTGACCATACTAATACGGCCATTTTTGTTAATTATCATTAACCCATCAGCGAGATGTTCAACAATGTCTTTTTCCCGAGCAGCGCTGACCCTTGCAACAAGTTCAGCCGCCTGCAAACGTTTATCAACAATAGAACCTAGCAAGGTAGTAGCAAAAATCACGAACACTAAGCCCGTGATGGTAAGTGCGAGTATTGCCGAACCGCTGTGTTCTTCGTGATGCAACACGTCAACACCGGTAGCAACATAAAAATGAACCGCAGACATGGCGACATAATGCATACCGGCTATTGCCATACCCATCACCACAGCACAGGCAATCAATCCAGGTTGGCCGATGACATTATTTTTTTGCACGTATACCAACATAAAAATAGCGATTAAGGCTAACAGGTACGCACAACCAATCGAGGTGATAAACAGCCAGGGGTTATACACCATATATGCCTGGGTTTTCATCGCTTCCATGCCAATATAATGCATCGCGCCAATACCTAGTGCTAGGGCAAGAGCACTAACATGAATATCCAACGAAGAAAAACGCTGCGACGCCAAAATTCTTGCGGCGATATAAGCTCCGCACATTGGCGGAACTATCGACAAAACAGTAAGTACCACATTAAAAGACATACTAATCGGCAGCATGAACGCCAGCATGCCGGTAAAATGCATGGCCCATACACCTAACCCAAAGGCAACGCTTCCAAACCATTTCCACAACCTGTTGGCTTCAGCCTGACGAGTCTGCCATACACGTTTAAACACTACGATTAATGAGTAAGCGGCTAAGGTAGATACAAGTAAAGAAAGGAATAATATGAAAGGATTGTAGCTCGCCGTTACTTCAGTAAAGTAAGCAGAATCAGGTACGGTAAAACGCCATAAATCCATTAACTCGCTTCCTTATCGAATGTCTGATCATCGTCATCAAAATAGACTTTTATATGCGTACTCGCGTTCAACAGTCCGTTGGCAACGCACCGTGATAACAATTGACGAAACGACGCTGTGATAACTTGGCCCGATGGCGCAAGCCGCCTACCAGAAGCTGTCATGAGGGGTTCTGCGACCACCATGCCAACATCAATTTCTTCCAGCGATACCTGGAGTACATCGTGCTGCTGAAAAAGTAGCGCATTAAAGGCTTCAAGAATTCTCTTATCGTATTTTGACTGCACACCATGCATGTGTTTTATTGCATCGGAAAACGACATTTCTGCATCGCGAAGATCTAGAAAATCATTCACCACTTTCAGCATGCGGGCTCCCAAAGGAATGTCTTCTCCTTTTACGACGTCTTTGGGAAAGCCCTGCCCATCGAAACATTTATCCTGATAAAGAATACTTCGCGAAATGGACTCAAACCGGGGAATTTGCGCGAGCAGGTCGTGGGCTAATCCTGCGTGCTGCTCCATTAACTCCGCTTCGGCATGAGACATTGCCGACGTGCTATCCCGATCAGCTTCGATGCTGGGAGTGAGAATGGCGCCCAGCCTGGAGAGTTCTATCATGGGTTCAAATGTCCAACTGGGTTTAAGCCCCATCTGTCGAACGAGTTGCATCATGTAATTTTTTACCTGCACATTCCTCGTCACAGTACCGGGATTAACCAGCCCAATCACCTCTGACAGAACGTTTACAACGCCGCTGACGGTATCGTTTAGCAGTACTTTCTCGCTCATCAATAATTGATGCTGACGAAAACCGGCAGTAATGACGGAACGAAGAGCGTCGACAGAGCAAGGCTTGGTCACGAAACGAAACACGTCTCCTTCGTTGACAGCATCAACGGCTGTTTGCAAATCGCCGTTTCCGGTAAGCATGATTCTAACCACATTCGGAAAGCGCTTTTTCACCACTTTAAGCAGTGCTAAACCGTCCATTTCAGGCATTTGCATGTCGGTAACCAATACCGCGTATTCTGTTTCAGACAACATTTTCAGCGCCGCCATACCACTATCTGCGACGTCAAATGCAAATTGCCCTCTAAGGTTACGCTTAAACGAAGCTAGCACGTTGGCTACATCATCAACTAACAGCGCTCTTTCTGACATTAAAATTCCTGACTCATTTTGCAGTTCGCTTGCGACAACGTTGAGAGATTCACGGACAAGGGTTATGCATTAACTATGGTCAAAGACGCCAGAATTTCAAATCTACAGGCATAAAATTTGTTAGGTATTTAGTCGTGCTGAATACCGTAATGGTCGGATCTCGCAGACCGAACTCTCACCACTAACGTAAACTCGGTTATTAAGATGCTAAGCTATTCAGGAAAGGTATGTCCGACTCGCCAACTCACTCCACTGTCACCACCACACAGGTACTCGCCTGGATTTCCTCGTTGCTGGCACATTACCGGCTGAAAGTGGCGGGAGCGATAGTCGCGCTTCTTGTTGCCGCGGGCGCGTGGCTACTTTTGGGGCAAGGCATTAAGTTAGCTGTCGACCAGGGCTTTCTAAACGATAATGCCGATATGCTGAACAAAGCAGTTTTGGGCGTGCTGGTAATAACAGCCGTGGCTAGTCTCGCCACCTATGTGCGATTTTACCTCATGACCTGGCTAGGCGAGCGCATCAGTGCAGACATCCGCATGTCGGTATTTTCGCATTTACTCACACTTCCCCCTTCTTTCTTTGCACAACTTCGTACTGGAGAGGTGATTTCACGCTTCACCAGCGATACCACTATTGTGCAAACGGTGGTGGGTATGAGTTTGTCTATGGCTATTCGCTCTACCATCACCTTTATCGGTTCGCTGGTGTTAATGACTATCACCAGCCCTATCCTTACGCTTTGTGTGCTGTTAGCCGTGCCTGCGGTGTTGGTCCCTATTCGCCTACTTGCGCCACAGGTAAGAAAATACGCAAGATTGAGTCAAGACCGTGTTGCCGATTTAGGGGCACATATCGACCAAAGCCTGCACGAAATTATGACCGTTCAGGCTTTCAACGCTGAGCGCCTCGAAGCCCGCCAGTTTAACGCCAGTGTGGATGCCGTTATGACAACGGCCCAACGCCGTATTCATTACCGTTCACTGCTCATTGGTCTTATTATGCTGCTGAGCTTAAGCGCCATTGTGTTGATTGCCTGGTTCGGTGCCCGACAAGTTTTTTCTGGCGACATGTCTGCCGGCGAACTGTCTGCATTTTTATTTTATGCGGTCATGGCAGGAGGCAGTGTAGCCACAGTGAGTGAGGTGATTGGTGAAGTGCAGCGCGGTGTTGGTGCAAGCGAACGCTTGCTGGAACTATTGGCCACAGAGCCCGCCATTCATTCCGGTGAAACGGATTTTAACAACGGCAACACCACGCCTCCGGCCATTAGCTTCAACAATGTCACATTCCAATATCCCGGCAGCTCGTGCCTGTTCAACAAACTGAACCTGGATGTAAACCCTGGTGAAAAAGTGGCCTTGGTCGGGGCAAGCGGTGCAGGTAAAACAACGCTGTTTCAATTGCTACTGCGTTTTTACGATGTTAAAGCCGGCTGCATTTGTCTTGACGCTGAGCCGGTAACCTCTTTGTCATTATCTTCACTGCGTAGTCAAATTGCCATGGTAAGCCAGGAACCGGTGGTGTTTGCTACTTCTGTCATTGAAAATATTCGCTATGGCAACCCGCTTGCCAGCGATGAACAAGTGAAAAAAGCGGCAAAAGCAGCATTTGCTCATGAGTTTATCGAAGAACTTGAAAATGGCTACCAAACCCAATTAGGCGAACGAGGCGTGCGCTTATCCGGTGGGCAGAAACAACGCATAGCTATCGCCCGCGCCTTACTAGCAGATCGTCCGGTGTTGCTGCTGGACGAGGCCACCAGCGCATTAGATGCCCGCAGTGAAAAAATGGTGCAAGAAGCTTTAAATAAGCTCATGGAAGGTCGTACCACTATCATCATCGCCCACCGTCTTGCCACCGTAAAACATGTGGATCGCATCATTGTGATGGACAAGGGACACGTTGTAAGCACGGGAAAACACGATGAACTGTTAGAAAACGATACGCTGTATCGAGAGTACGCTGAACTGCAATTGCTTAGCTAATGAGGGTGTGGTGCTATACGCCACTTAAAACCACAAAAAATTAACAATAGAAAGGTTTTGCCGTTGGGCCTGCCCGTTCGCCAGTGCTTTTCGGCTAAGCAAAGATTTTAATCACGGAACTATTAATGATCTCTCATTTACGAACAATGCTGTTTTTCGGCTTATCTCTTACACTGCTCGCCTTAAGCACCAGTGCAAAAGCGCAGTTCTTTGGCGACAGCCAGGCAAAACTGGTGGTGCTCGAAGAAATTAAATTTCAATATGCAAAACGCGATGTAGAAGCGGTGGGTACCGCAGAAGCTGTCCGTTCAGTTGTGTTATACCCTGCTGTAGCCGATGAAGTGACAGAAGTGAATTTTGTCCCTGGCCAATACGTAGAGGCAGGCCGGGTACTTGTTCGTTTAGATGACCGTCGTCAACGGGTGGCCGTGCGCCGCGCAGAATTGCAACTCCTAGATGCAGAACGTTCATTTCAACGCTTAAAGGAAAGCCGCGCGAAAGGCGCCATTCCGCAAAGTGAACTGGATCTGGCTGAAACCACTCGCGATCTTGCCAAAGTCACCCTTGATGAGGCCAAAGCGGATTTAGAAGACCGCGCCGTTGCTGCACCGTTCAGCGGTATTGTTGGTTTAACCGATGTTGAAGTTGGTGACCGTATTACCGCCACCACCGCTATCACCACTCTCGATGACAGAAGCAAATTATTTATCGATTTTCGTGCCCCTGAAGCGGCATTAACAGTGCTACTGAACGACCCGCAAGTTACTCTGCAACCGTGGTCAAGCCGTGATAAACAGTTGCCCGCTGAGATTGCCGAAGTGGATTCACGCATCAGCGAAACCGACCGCACACTGCGTGCAAAAGCCATGTTAGACAATAATGCAGATAACTTTCGCCCGGGAATGAGCTTCCGGGTAAATCTTGAAATTAATGGCAATGAATACGCAGCCGTACCCGAAGCGTCTCTACTGTGGGGCGCAACCGGAGCTTACGTATGGATTGCAGAAAATGGTAAAGCTAAGCGCATTGATGTCACTGTGCATCAACGCTTACGTGGCACCATTTTAGTGTCCGGCAACCTGTCTCCCGGTGACAAGCTGATTTCAGAAGGCATACAACGTCTTCGCGAAGGTCAGGAAATCACCACTGAACTGGCGCGCCGGAGCACCGACAATGGTTAAGCATTCCCTGCAAACCGGAGATTTACCCTCCGTATCCATTCGACGCCCGGTACTTATTGTTGTACTTAACTTACTCATCGTTATTGCGGGTTTCGCCGCGATAAATGGTCTTGAAGTTCGTGAACTTCCCGACGTTGATACCCCTCAGGTTACGGTTACCGCCGAATTTCCCGGAGCATCACCGGAAACGGTTGATGCCGAAGTAACAAGCCGACTGGAAGGCGCTGTTGCCCGGGTGAGTGGGGTAAAAAATATTTCCGCACAAAGTGAAGAAGGATCGGCTCGGGTAAGGGTTGAGTTTCGTCCTGGTGTTAATCTCGAAGATGCCGCCAACGAAACCCGGGAATCGGTTAGCCGCGTGCAGCGTCAACTTCCTGAAGACGTTGAACAAGTTTCAATTATTCGCGCCGACAGTGATGCCCAGGCGGTAGTTAGCTTGGCCATATCCAGCGAAACATTGGATATGGAAACGCTAACCGAGCGTGTAGACACAGACCTCGCGCCACTATTTCTAAGCATTCCTGGCGTAGCCGATGTGCAAATGAGCGGCGATCGTGAACGGGTGTTACGCGTGTCGGTGGACCCGCTACGTTTAACCAGTTTTAACTTGTCCATGACTGACGTAGCGAACGTACTGGCCCAAGCCCCATTTGACGTTCCCGCGGGCAGTATCCAATCGCAGGACCAATCATTAATCGTGCGCGCCGATGCCACCTCAATCAGTGCTGAAGATGTGTCTGATATCGTGATAAGCGGCGACATTCGCGTAGGTGATGTTGCAAACGTCTTTTTTGGCCCCGCTGACAGTACATCTATGGTACGACTAGACGGACGCCCGGTGATTGGCCTCGGTGTTATTCGTCAGGCGAGTTCTAATACCATCGAGATTTCCGATGAAGTCATGGCAATGGTTGAAGGCCTGAACAAGCGCTTCCCTGACATGGACATTGTAGTGACCAGTGATGACGCTGAGTTTATTCGTGATTCAGTAGGCGAAGTTATCGGCTCTTTAAGCGCCACTATCGTACTGGTTGTGGTGACCCTTCTTGTATTTATTGGCTCATGGCGAGCGACGATTGTTCCCGCTCTTTCCATTCCTGTATCGCTAGCAGGTGCACTGGGTGTGATTTGGATGTTGGGATTCTCTATCAACATTCTTACCCTGTTAGCGCTGGTATTAGCCACAGGGATGATTGTTGATGATGCGATCGTGGTATCGGAAAACATCCAACGACGTCGTGGCATGGGTCTGGGTGCTCGCGCGGCTGCGGTGATTGGTACCCGCGAGGTATTCTTTGCCGTTGTGGCGACAACCGCCGTACTTGCTTCCGTATTTATTCCTATTGCCTTTTTGCCCTCCACCGCCGGGCGCTTGTTCCGTGAGTTTGGTGGTGTATTGGCAGGTGCGGTGATCATTTCTTCGTTCGTTGCCCTGTCACTGGTTCCCGCATTAACTGCCCGTCTGCCAGTGAAAGCAGCAAAAGAGAAAAGCTTGTTCTCTTCAACCTTGGGCCGTTTTGGTAATGTCTGTTTACGTGGCTATCAGCGGTCCCTGGTGTGGTCGCTGAAATATGCCTGGCTGATTGTGGTACTCAGTATCGTTGCCGCTGCTGGGGCTTGGTTTACGGCCAAGAATATCAACAATGAGTTATTACCCAGTGAAGACCGCGGTACTATTCGTATTTTCGCCCGTGGACCTGACGGCGCTGGCATGAACTTCATGGATCGCCAGGCGTATAAAATGGAAGAAATGCTGATGCCCTACGTGGAAAACGGCACCGTTGATTCTGTTTATACCGTTGTCGGTTCCTGGGACCCAAACATCGTATTTATTACCGTGCCGCTAAAACACTGGGACGAGCGTGATAAATCGCTGCAAGACATCGTCGAAGAAATTCGTCCGGGCCTGCAAGCTATTCCGGGTGCACCAGGTAATGCGTTTGGTGGTAACAGCTTGAATCTTCGCGGCCAGAGTGGCGGCATGGAACTGGCGCTAACCGGCAATAGCTACGAAGGCATCTACGATGCAGCGGTAGACTTTGCCGCAGCTATCGAAGAAAACATTCCACAGCTTGGTTCGCCTCGCGTCAGCTATGAACCTACACAGCCACAATTACGTGTGAATATCGACCGTCGCCGTGCCGAGGAATTGGGTGTGCCGCTAAGCGATATTGCTGCCACCTTACGTGCGGCAGTAAATGGTGATGACATTGCCGATTTGAACGTGGGCGATCAGGCCATTCCCATTATGCTCGAATCCAGTAAGCGCAATACTACCAACCCGTCTGATTTGACCAACCTGTACGTGAAATCCACAACCGGTTCGTTGATCCCGCTGTCTAGCGTGGCTTACATTACAGAAGAAGGTGTAGCCGCTGAGTTGGAACGCCAGGCCCAGCGCAGAGCCATCAACTTATCGATGGATTTACCGGATGATTTCACCATTAACGAAGCTGTAGAACGTTTACGTGCATTGGGTAACGACACCTTGCCCGATGGTATCGGCCTGGTATTCTTAGGTGAGGCACAAACATTTGAAGAAACCTCACAGCAGGTCGCGCTTACCTACATTCTCGCCTTTATCATTGTATTGCTGGTCCTTGCGGCTCAGTTTGAAAGTGTTAACAGCGCCATCGTGGTGATGCTTACAGTACCGTTTGGTATTGCGGCTGCAATTTATGCCCTGTACCTCACCAATACGTCCATTAATGTGTACTCGCAAATCGGGCTGGTGATGCTAATCGGTCTGTTAGCGAAGAACGCTATTTTGCTGATCGAATTTGCCGACCAGCTTCGCGATCAAGGACACTCTGTTTATGATGCCATTGTAGAAGCCGGTAAAGTGCGTCTGCGCCCTATCATGATGACGCTGGTATCTACCATCCTCGGTGGTCTGCCGCTCATCCTGTCGTCGGGTGCTGGTGCGGAATCCCGCAACGCCATTGGCTGGGTTGTGTTTGGTGGCTTGGGTATTGCGGTTGTGTTTACCCTGTATCTCACGCCGGTGCTGTATCTTGCCCTCGCCCGCTTCACCAAGCCTCGGGCTGATGAAACACAGCGACTTGAGAAAGAGTTGACCGATGCCGATGAGCAGCAAATTGCTTAAGCGTCAGCAAAGTTAAAAACACAAACGGGACCTGCATGGTCCCGTTTTCATATGCAGTGTATTCATCCTTTTCGATAAGAAGTGGGCACAAAAAAACCGTCGGCAGACGGTTTTTCTAAGCCTGATTTACAGCATGCTAATTCAGTGGCGTTGCCGTGTTTGGCTGACTGCCATTCACCAATGCTTTAGCAAGCACTTTATGGGTAAGCAAAGAAAGTAACTCGGTTTCTTCTTCACTACGCTCACCGTCGATACCAGTGATGGCCATGGCTACTTCCAGCGCCTTGTCAGCATCGAAAATCAAATCATTCTGCAACGTTCGTAGATACCGTAGTTGCTCTCCGGCATCGATAACCTGACGTGTTTGATAGATTGCATCGGTGAAAAAAGCTTCCCGACAGATAGGACTCTGCCAATCGAGTTTGTCGATAACATCTTCCAGATAATCCTGTTCCGAAAGCGTTACTTTACCGTCAACCTGATACAACAGAACTGATAAACGGATTAAAGCCTGGTTAAAGGCCTGTTCATGGGACAACTGCATATTACTCTCCGTTGTGTGCCATATATTCTAATTCGATGGAACTGCCATCGGTCGGCGGATCACTTTGCTTCCTCAAAGTGACAAGCATATTACGCACTGACATAGAACAAAGTTCATAATGTTACACAATTGTTAATTATATTTACTTTGCAGCAAATTGCACCCTTTGTTTAGATCAGTTTTGATCTGAATCATGGGGGTTTGTGCCAATATGGAATATCAGCGCAAACCCAGTGTGACGTCGTTAATATAGAAATTGCCGGTAAAAGTTTTATCAGGCTGCCCAGCGGCATCTAAGGCGAAAAATTGTTTGTCATTTTCGTCAAGGGACTGGTAACCACCAATCACTTGATAAATCCACACCTCTTGATCGAAGTCCAGTGCATGTTCGGCAAAGTATTCCAGCGCCGACTTAGGTTGCCCTGAATCGATGACATCACAAAAATAGTCATCAACAGCCTGGTGAATGGGATCTTTCTCTAACGATACACTGCCCTGTTCCGCTACCTCAATTTCTTGCGCGGCTTTGTGGCTTTCCTCATCAGGCTTGCGACGATGAATATCAGTCAAATTACTGACAATCATCTGATAATCAGCCTCATGTTCAACCTGATTCACGTCGGCTGCCGCCGGTGCCAGCAGACTGGCAGACTGATTAAACAATACCGGCACCTGACTCAGCGCCGGGTAATTTCCCGGTGTAAAATCAGGTTGTTGTTCCATATGCAGCAGGAAGCCTTTAAGAAGGCGGGTACGCCCCTGAAATTCACGAAAGCGTCCGAGTAAATCAAGCAAACGCGCCTGTACTACCGACAGCTCCTGCGCTGCCTTAGAGAAGCTTTGCTGTAGCGCTACCACCAACAAATGGCGCAATTCACGGTTGCTGCCTGCCAGCTCGCTGAGCTCGTCAAAATGGAAGCTTTCAAGCTGTTGCAGCAAGTCACTTACCTGGCCCTGGGCCAATTCGTTTTCACGGATCTTGGCTTCCACCGAACTCACATAACCGAATTCGTTATTAATGCGACCAAACAGCACGCGCACGCTGTTCGTAAGCGATTCCGTCAGCTGGTAAACATGCTCAGTAAGATCGCCCATGTGCGCATGGGCTTCATTAAAGCGATTATGGTGAAGTGACTCTTTGTAATGCTCGGCCAGCGTGCGCAGGCTCGCCAATGACGCCGTGATATTGGTGTTTATGGTACGGCTGCGATCATCCTGCAAACTGCCTTCTAACAGTGCGCGCACCGCATTTTTCAAACGCAATGGGCTTTGCGGATCGGGGCGCCAAAGCACGCCGAGTTGCACCAATTGCTCCAACACCTTACGGCTGTGGTCAGCCTCTTTTACCGAGCCATTTACATAAGCTTGCATTATAAGCTCGCTATGACGGCCAAGCGCATTTAACAGGCGGTTACCCGCCTGAATTAACACCTGACTCATAACAGACTACCCTGCTGTACCGCCGCTTCGGCCTGTGCCGATAACGACAAGCTTTCTGTCTCGTCGATGAATTTAATCATCTCGTATAAGTGTTCTACCTTTCCGGTCACCAGATAAATCTGTTTCTCAGAGTTTGGTTTGACGAGATAGCCCATGTCGGTAAGACGTTTGAAAACCTGCTTCAACTGACCATCTAAATTCATGCTGGTAGAGTTGAAAATACGATAGCGGGAAATTTTCTCCAGCTGCTCAGCGTAGGCTGGCGTATCTTCAATCACGCTTTGCAACTCGTTTAAGCGCAAGGCGTTACCCATGGTTACCGGCATATCCGATTCACTCGCCTGTTGCACCAATAACAGCCACTCTACCAGAGGCACCAAGCTAGATGCTGTTTCCTGAAACTGTTGCGTTAGGACTTTGCGCTCGTCGTCCCCCAGTGTAAGGTATGCGGCAAAAAACACATCCCCTTCAGCGGTAGACGCCAGCGTACGATTGAGCACGTTCAGGTGCGGCTCCAGCTTTGCGGCATTGTCTCGGCTTTTCAGAAACCGCCAACCTTCTTCGTCACTAACCTGACAAACAAACTGACCACTTAACAGCAGACTTAAAATACGACCTTGTTCTGACATCATGCTGAAGCCTCCTGTTCACGACGGGCTTTGATTCGTTCGGCAATGGCGCTGGCTTTAGGCTCTACCACCTGCAATTGACGGCTCACCTTATCGATAAGATAACGGTTGTCGAACAGCGTCAGCACGTCTGATTCCGGGTTAGGGAAAGCCCCTACCACACAGATATTATTGTTCTGACAGGCATCAAAAATTTTCTTCACGTTACTCTGGTGAAGCGTACCTAATTCATCAATAGGCCAATGGATGGTGGCATCAGCTTCACCACGAAGCAGTCGGGTGAATGCCAGCAAGAATTTACACAGAATAAGGTATGCCATACCGTGACTCGACGACTCGTTAAGCTGTCTGTCAGTGCGTATTACCAGGTCGCTGTTGCCTTCCCGCAAATGCAATTCAATATCCAGCAATTTGCTGATACCGCCAGTGAGTGCGGCGCGCCCAAGAATATCCAACACCCGGCGCATGCTTTGGCCGTATTCTTCATCCGGCAGCTGATTAGCGCCCTCCGCCATCCACGCATCGTAAAGACTGCGGAACTGTTCCAACTCAGGCCAAAATTCCAGCTCGCTGATCCGCGAACGGATTTTCACTGCGGAATCTGACACGCCATCAAGGAAGAGTTCACCGTCTACCTCTTTAGTAATGCGGCGGCTCTGACTGACAATACGTTTGTCGATATCGGCCAATACGAAGTAGTACTGGCTCAGGTCGGCCCCAAAGATCCTGCCTTGCTCTTTCAGGCCCTGCAGTTTCTGCGGCACAATCACATTTAAGAGCTGGGCAAGGTGGGTAACCATACGACGATGATCAATACTCTTCACACCTTGCGCGTTCATCACCGCGCATTCTTCACGAGCACGTTCCCAGGTATCAGACAGACCCGTACCGGCCTGGGCAGCAATCAGCTGATCGAACCGTTCAACATACGCCTTTACATCAGACAGTAAGGTTTCACGCTCCTGCAACGCGCTTTGTACCAGCGACAGGCGTTGGTTAATGGAGAGCTCGTCCTGACGCTGTTCATCGTCGCTTTGAACACTAGGTAGGGCGATTTTTGCCAGCGAACGAGAGAAGTTCACCACTTGCTCATGCTGCTCTGATACTGTTTTAACAGAAGTTTCCAACTGAGCATGTTGGTCTTTCAGCTGCTCGCGAGTTTCACGATACACGGTTTGCTTCTGCGCCAGTTCACGTTCAGATTCCGCCAGCGATTTACGGGCTTTCGCCAGGCTGTTCTGCCACGCCACTTTATGACCGTTGAATACGGTCTGATACCAGCGCTCGTAATCTGCCACCTTATGGCGGTGGGTTTCCGTTCTATAAATGTCTTCTTTGAGTTTCTTCGTGCGCTTCTTCAGTTCGCCGATTTCATCCACATCAACGCCGCGATTATTCAATTCGTTCTCAAGCCACTGCTCGGTGTCACGCTTATCTTTTGCGGCGTTATCCCGGGCCTTGCGCATGTCGCTGTCGAGTTGACTAATTCGGGCGTCGGTATCAGCAATCAGTTGTTGCCAGTGGAAGCTATGCTCGGTTTCCGTTTCCCGCTGTTGATCTTTAATTTCATCGCGGTCGAGCTCGAACTGTGCCACTAGATGCTTTCTGGCTTGTACATTCTCTTCCAGCTTGCTGCGGGCTTTTTGTTTACGTACCGACAATGCCTGCTGGTATTCACTCAGCACCGAATCACGATCTTGCTGTGCCCGTTTACGGGTTGCTTCTGCACTGCGAACCGCATTATCACGTTGGGTCATGGCAAGCTCGGCGTTTCGCACTGCTTCATTGGCTTGTGCTAATGCCGACTCGCATTCATTTTGTGATGCCAGCGCCAGTTCAAGGGCTTCTTCTGCCGCGTTCAAACGGGCTTTGAGTTCTTGTTCGGTATTGGCGTATTCGGGTGTATCTAAGGTTTCCAGTGCCAACTTGATGCCGAAAAGGCTATCGCCTTCGGCTAATTGCGGTGCCAGATCTTTGCGCTCTAGCAATTCCGGGCGAATGATTTTGCCCAGGGAATGTTCCCAGTCATCCAGGTTGCCTCGAAGGAATTCCAGTAGCGAACCTTCGCCGGGGTAAAGCAAATGATTGATGCTTTCAACCAGCTTTTCTTGCTTCTGATGATGCTGACGAGCTTTATCCAGTGCCGCAGACGCCGTTTGACGGTGCTGAATCGCCTTACTGTGTGTTTGCTGAGCCTGACGATATTCACTGCGGGCAGCATCTTCGTTCACACTGGCTTCTTTAATTGCCGCATCGAGCAGATCTAACTGTGACTGTTCGAACTCGTTATAACCGGCGTTATTTAGCCCCGCTTTTAATTCCGCTTCGCTGACTTTTAAATCGCTCAACGCATTTTGATGTGCATGGTCCAGCGTTTGTAATTGCTGAGCAAAATCGTCACGGATAACCTGTAACGCATCCCGTTCTTTTTGCTGCAACTCACTGCGCTTATCAGCCGATTCCTGACGACTGGCAGACAGCTGTTCCAGGTTCATACTGAGCTTTTCACCCAGCTCAGCTATCCGGCGGTTAAACGTGGATTCAATATCCTGGTGCTTTTCGGTCAGCAGTGTGTAGCGGCTACTGGCCAGTTCAAGTTCGTTCTGCCACTGGCCAAGGTTGGCTACATCTTCCTTGAGCTGTTCGATATTTTGTTCTTGCCAGCTTTGGAATTCATCTTCCACCGCGTCGAGTTCTGCGGTGTACTTCTCCACGTCAGCACGGGCCGACGATACTGTCTGATTCAAAGAATCGCGGGTTTCTGCCCACTGATTATCATTCTGCTTACGCTGAAACTGATTCTCTTCCAGCTGACTTTTCGAGGTTTCCAGCGCCGCCGCCAGGTGACTCTTGTCGTTTTCGAAAACTTTTTTCAATCCGGCTAATTGTTTTTCGGTGGAGCCCAGCGCCATATCGGCCTGCTCCAATTTGGCAAACTCTGGACGAATGCGATCGAATTGCTTTATTAACTGACACTCACGCAACCAGTCATCCACACGATTGCGACTGAGGTTGGATGTGGGCGGTTGTACGCCGTCTTCTTCCAGAATGGCGGCAATCATGGCTTTGATGGTTTCCATCTTGCCTTCTTTGGAATGAACCGCTTTGGCCAGCTTTTCAATATGGCGAACATGAAGATTCGGCTGACACAAACTGAATATGCGGGCGTAACCGAGTAGTTCACGGGCGTTACTGCTCTGGTTAAGCACACCGTGATCGTTTTGCAGAATGGCACGGAAATCTTTGGTGGTAAGCAGGCTGGTTACCAGCACATTGTTTCGCTTTAAAGCACGGGCCAACTCGGCACTGCTGACGCTTGCCCGTTTGCCGTTTTTCTGTTCAATCAAATAATCATTGATATCGAAAGGCTTGCCGATGAACCGATAATTCACACCAGTGCCATTTGAACTCAACACAGCCTGACACAGATCGCCTTCTGCGCGGGTGTATTCGTAAATGATAAAACTGGAAGTGCGCGGTAAATACCAGCGCTCGAAACTGTCGCGGGTAGCAGGTACCACCCGGCTTGGATATTCACCGTAAAATACGGGGATCAGACGTTGTAAGGTGGTTTTACCCGAGGCATTGGTACCACAAATATTTGTGTGTCCGTCCGTTTTCAGTTCAACCACACCGGGTAAGTGTGTGTCGATGAGAATGATGCGTTTTAAACCGGCCATAAATTTCCTGTCTTGAACTCGGCATGAGAATTATTGTGCGTTGTAATGCCGAAAAAAGCTGCCTGAACAATTACATCCAAGGCAGCTTCTTCTGGTGTTGCGTAGCTAAAAAGGGTTACCGTGGCGGGAACATACCGCCACCACCGCCCATTCCACCTGGCGGCATCATACCTTTCATCTGGCGCATCATTTTCTTCATGCCGCCACCAGACATTTTCTTCATCATTTTCTGCATTTGCGTAAATTGCTTCAGCAGACGGTTCACATCCTGGATTTGGGTACCGGAACCGGCAGCAATACGGCGCTTACGCGAACCTTTAATCACATCAGGGCGGGCACGTTCAGCAGGTGTCATCGAATTAATGATGGCTTCCATTTGATTAAACTGCTTTTCATTTGCCTGATCTTTGATTTTGTCAGCCATGCCGCCCATGCCAGGCAGCTTGTCCATTAATCCCATCATGCCGCCCATGTTACGCATTTGCTCGAGCTGCTCTTTGAAGTCTTGCAAGTCGAAGCCCTTGCCTTTCTGAACTTTCTTCGCCAGTTTAGCGGCTTTGTCTTTATCGACTTTGCGCTCGACTTCTTCAATAAGGCTGAGTACGTCACCCATGCCCAGAATACGAGACGCAATACGCTCAGGGTGGAATGGCTCAAGGGCATCCACTTTTTCGCCCATACCAATAAACTTAATGGGTTTACCGGTAATTTGACGCACGGACAGTGCAGCACCACCACGGGCGTCACCATCCGCTTTGGTCAGAATGACACCCGTTAATGGCAGTGCATCATTGAATGCCTTTGCCGTGTTCGCCGCATCCTGACCCGTCATGGCATCAACCACGAACAGGGTTTCAACCGGCTTCACAGCCGCATGCAGCGCTTTAATTTCGTCCATCATGTCGGCATCGACGTGCAAACGACCGGCGGTATCCACTAACAGAACATCATAGAACTGCTTCTTGGCGGCGTCGATAGCTCCATTAACGATGTCGATAGGTTTTTGATCGGCCGTTGAAGGATGAAAACCCACACCCACATCGTCGGCCAGGGTTTCAAGCTGCTTAATCGCGGCGGGGCGATATACGTCGGCACTCACCACCAGCACTTTTTTCTTTTCGCGTTCAGTGAGGTATTTGGCTAACTTACCCACGCTGGTTGTTTTACCCGCACCTTGAAGGCCGGCCATCAGTACCACAGCAGGAGGTTGAGCAGAAAGGTTTAGCTTTTCATTTGCTTCACCCATTACCGCTTCAAGTTCAGACTGAACAATTTTAATAAATACCTGACCAGGCTTCAGCGCCTTGGTCACTTCCGTGCCAACCGCACGGGCTTTCACCTGAGCAACAAAGTCTTTAACGACAGGCAGCGCAACGTCTGCTTCCAGAAGTGCCATACGCACTTCCCTTAGCGTCTCTTTAATGTTGTCTTCGGTGAGTCTGCCGCGACCAGAAACGTTGCGTAACGTCTGGCCAAGGCGTTCAGATAAATTCTCAAACATAAGGCAGCTTCTTTAAATCGGATTATTCATTTTCACGGCATTATAGCGAAAAAGGCGTTCACAACGAACCATGAATACACTTTCTCTCTTTATATTGCCCTAAACTGTGTAAAAACAATGGTTCTGGTTGAATTCTCTGTGCAGTTGCAGTATCAATACAGGCAAAGATTCATGGACCGGTTATTTTTTATTTTCCGGAGAATAACGCCCTTCCTCCCAACACCGGTCATGCTAAAATAAAAAACGTTTCGCACAGTAGCGAACCGACAGCCAAAGGATATCGCGTCAGATTATTGCACGGCGAATCTTGCACAGGAATTGGGATGATCACCGTATTTGCCGTTACAGGCATTATTTTTTATCTTGCCGCAGCGTATCTGCTGATGGGAAAAATTGTTAATCAACAGTCGCCAAACAAAAAACTGGCGATTATTTTGTCGCTTGTCGGGGCTGCCGCACATATCGGTTATTTGTCTCAGGCCATCGTGATTGCGCCAGGGCAAAACATGAGTATTACCAACGTCCTCTCGTTGGTGTCCTGGTTAATTACCGCCTCCATGCTCATCAGCGCATCGGTGATGCCGAATATTATCCTGTTACCGGTTGTCTTCGGATTTTCAGCTCTTACTATTGCCGCAGCGGTTTTTGTGCCTGTTACACACATCATGCATATTCAGATGCAACCCGGCCTGGTTATTCATATTACGCTGTCGCTTTTCGCTTATGGCACGCTGGTTATCGCTTTTCTTTATGCGCTGCAAATGTCGTTTATTACCCACAAGCTAAAACAAAAAGGCGCGTCACTGCTTAACTCTCCATTACCGCCGTTAATGCTTGTCGAAGGCATGTTATTTAAACTGTTGCTCGTCGGCACGTTTTTGTTGGTACTGTCGCTCATTAGCGGATTCGTATTTCTCGATAACATGTTCAGTACGATGTACGCCCATAAAACCTTGCTGTCGCTCGTTGCCCTGGTGGTATATGCCTTTTTGCTCACCGGGCAGCGCATTTGGGGATGGCGAGGCAAACAGGTAATTGTACTTACCGTCGTTGGTTTGCTGTTGCTTACCCTCGCCTATTTCGGTAGTCGCTTCGTTCGGGAAGTACTACTTTAGACTAAAAATATCACTAATCAGTGGGCTGCTTCCGCCAAAATAGGTGAAAAGCGGCTACTGTATGCGTAGTTTCACAAACTTACACTTGAAACCCGTTGGCTGAATAACTAAATTGGACAGTCCACACAGGTAAAGGAACCCTTTTTTTTGGACGACATATCAACAAGCACGCTATTTATTGCACTTGGCGTACTGATACTTTTATCCGCCTATTTCTCTAGTTCTGAAACAGGCATGATGTCGATTAACCGCTATCGACTTAAACACCTACAAAATGAAGGTAACCGCGCCGCATTGCGTGTGCAGAAGTTACTCGAACGTCCTGATCGCCTAATAGGTCTTATCCTTATAGGCAACAACATGGTAAACATTGCTGCATCTGCCATTGCTACCATTTTATGTACGAGGTTGTTCGGCGATTATTGGGGCTTCATCGCTACCACATTTGGTCTTACCTTGGTGCTGCTTATATTTGCAGAAGTCACACCGAAAACACTGGCCGCGCTGTATCCGGAAAAAGTGGCGTTTCCTAGCTCGCTCATCTTATTACCACTGCTGTTTGTACTCTATCCGTTCGTGGCGATGATTAACTCCATCACCAACGGCATTTTGTTTTTATTACGCATCGACTCTAAGAACGGTAATGATGACTCGCTCAGCCGGGAAGAGTTGAGAACCGTAGTCTATGAAGCCGGGACGATGATCCCGAAAAAACACCAAGATATGCTGGTCGGCATTCTTGATCTGGAAAACGTGACCGCTGAAGACATCATGGTGCCGCGGGCTGAAATCGTCGCCATTGATATCAATGAAGACTGGAAGAAAATTCAGAAGCAACTTACCCACGCCCAGCACACGCGCGTTTTACTTTACCGTGACAGTATTGATGATGCGGTGGGCTTTGTTCACGCCCGTGACGCATTGCGTCTGTTATCGAAAGACCAGTTCACCAAATCCAGTCTGCTTCGTGCAGTACGGGAAATTTACTACACGCCTGAATCTACTCCACTGCATACTCTGATGTATAAGTTCCAGGCTGAAAAAGAGCGCATCGCTCTGGTGGTGGATGAATACGGTGACATCATGGGCCTGGTAACACTGGAAGATATTCTGGAAGAAATTGTCGGTGACTTCACCACTTCAATGGTGCCGGACCACAGCAAAGAAGCCAACGTTCAGCAAGATGGCAGTGTACTGGTTGATGGCAGTGCCAACGTCAGAGATCTAAACAAAGAAATGGACTGGAACTTACCGCTAGATGGGCCTAAAACCTTGAACGGTTTGATTCTGGAATATCTTGAGGAAATTCCTGAGCATCAAGTAAGTGTTCGCCTTGCGGGCTATCCAATGGAAATTGTCGATATAAAAGACAACATGATTAAAACAGTACGGGTATTACCGGAATACTTTGAAACACCCCGGGAAACGTCTTCAGAGAACTAAGACTCTTCACTGGCCCGCGCACGTCGGGCCAATACTTGCGCCTTAGCCGCAGCCACCTTTTCCGACAATGAACTCAACTTACCGAGAATATCCTTCAGTTCTTCATCGTTTTTAAGATCGGCCTCAGCCATATGACTCTCTAACGAACGCCTGAGCAAATCAGGGATGGATTTAGTTGTCATTCGAATTACTGCCCTGCGCAGTTGGTTACACTCTCACTACATAGTTTATCGGTTGAGAAATTAACTTCTTAAGAGGTTTTTCAATTTTTGCGGATAAAGATGGAGCAGGACAGACTACTAGCCTTGAAAATGCGCGACGAGTTCGCCTTTCTGTTTATGAATATTGTAGCGAACCACCGCGACAGATGCCGTTGCAAACAGGCTATGCGTTGGGATAGTACACACTTCATCCAGAAAATAACTCACAAACGGCATGTGGCTAACCAGTAACATACGGTTAATTTGATGACCACGGCCGGAATGCGCGTTGAGCAGCGTATCAACATAATCGTGGGCCATTGCTGGATTACCTTCAGGCACAATATCGTCGCAACTTTCCGACTTGCCGGCACTTAAATCAAGACTGAGCATGTCAAAAGTCTGACGGGCTCGACGATAAGGGCTAACCAATGCAAGATCTACCTGCCTGTCTTCACAGTATTTATCTATAAGCCAGTTAGCCGTTACAGAGACTTGTGCACGACCAAACTCGGTTAGCTGACGACTTTTGTCATCAACCCGCAATGATTCTGCCTCACCGTGGCGCATAATAAACAATAATGTGTCAGCGTTGGAATTTTGACGTGGCATAGTTTAATGAATATGATGAAGGACTACACTGTTACCATAGCAGACCCATATAGAGTAGCCTAGTATTAATAGTTACGACTTTAGGTGATATAAATATTTAAATCGTTCTGGAACCCAATTCCGACCTAAAGTTTCTTCAAAAAAATGCAGTAATAACAAACAATATTGAGAGCATTTTGACAACTACTTTAAATCTGGAAAACGCCTGTTTCCATACGCTTCCCAACGGGTTGCGCGTCATGATTTACCAACATGACCTTTCTCCTGCAACCTCTGTGTCGATGAGTGTACGAGCTGGACATTTTTATGACCCTCAAGAATGCGAAGGTTTATCACATCTACTAGAACATATGATGTTTCTGGGTAGTCGGCATTTACCAAAGGCAAACAGCATTAACGATATGGTTGAAAGTGCAGGCGGTGCCATTAATGCCTGGACGGGTACTGAGTTTGCTAACTATCACTTCCACTGTCGCAGTACAGAAATAAAGCGTATTCTTCCCGCATTCGGCGATATGATGCGCTTGCCCCTGCTCGATCCGGATACATTGAATAAAGAAATCAATGCCATTGAAGCCGAATTTCAATTTAAGATTAAAGACGACTTACGACGCCTTTATCAAATCCATAAAGAAACCGCGAATCCGTTACACCCGTTTAGTAAGTTCTCGGTTGGTAATGCAGACATTTTTCGCTCGCTACCTGAGTGCGAGCTGCACGCCGCTTTGCAGCAATATCACGCGAAGTATTATGTAGGCGCAAACATGTGCCTTGCTATTTTTACCAGTGAAAATGTTGACGACGTACTAGAGTTGGTTTCACAAAGCTTTGGCGCATTGAAGGCAGGCGAAGAAGCCAATACGGAATGGCCCGCCTTGTACACGCCTGAACAACTGGCGGTAGAAATCAATATTGTCCCGTTGCAAACGGCTCGCCGAATGATAGTCACCTTTGCTCTGCCCGGCCTGCATCAGGACTTTCGTACCAAACCATTAAATTACCTGAGCCACCTTATTGGAGATGAAGGCGAAGGCAGTTTGCTGGCTTACCTGAAAAATAAAAACTGGGTGACCAACCTTATTGCCGGCAGCGGTATTGAAGGTGAAGACTTTAAAGACTTCAATGTCAGCTTTCAGCTTACAGAGCAAGGTTTAGCCAACCGCGATCACATCCTTCAGGCGCTCTTCTCTTTTATTGCACTCATCAGCAACGCAATGGATGAAAAATGGCGCTACCAGGAAAAAGCACACTTGGGTGCGTTAGCTTATCAGTATGAAGACAATCCTAAACTACAGAATATCGTGTGTGATTATTCGCAACATTTATTCTCGTTTACCAGCGACGACATCAAACTTTTCAGAATTGTTATCGATAGCTTCGATAAAGACGTGCTTGAAAACGCATTAAGCTATTTCAGGCCCGATAACATTCGCGTAAAAATGATTGCACCAGAACTGGCCACAGATACTGTGTGCCGTTTTTATAACGCAAAGTATCAAATGCGCCCGCTTTCGCAAAGCTTGCTGTCTCAACTCTGCCAGCCTGAAATTATCCCTGAGCTTCAGCTTCCTCCTCCCAATCCGTATTTAGGTGACGATTACCACCTCACGATTCCTCAGGCTGAAAATCTCACGCCTCGGCTTATACTGGATAACGATTACACCAAACTTTGGTTTGCTCAGGACGACACCTTCCATAGCCCAAAAGGCGACTTGTATGTCTCCTTCGATACCCCGGCGTTTTCGGACGATTTACTGGCCGTTGCGGCAAAACGCATTTGGTTGGCCGCGCTCAACGACTTTTTACAAGCCAAGTATTATCGCGCTGAAATTGCGGGCCTTCATTATCGTATTTATGGGCATCAGGCTGGGTTCAGCTTACATACACGGGGTTTTTCTAATCATCAGCCCAAACTCGCGGGTCAGTTGCTGGAAACCATTTACGCATTTATCCCTGACCAACAGCATTTCGATCGTTTAAAAGCGATGCAAATACAGTCCCTCGAAAATGCGTTGATGAATAAGCCTACAAACAGGTTGTTTTCCCGCTTAAGTGTCATTGTGCAGAAAAACACACAAGCACCGGTAGACCTGCTCAAAGCGGTAAAAGAATGTACTTATCAACACATGCGTGAATGTTTAGATAACGCCCTTAAAGGCTATTACGTTGAATGTTTCATGCATGGCAATTGGTCTGAAGATGAAGCACAGAACTTTGCCGAGAAGTTACAACAACAATGTACAGATGCCAATGCCGGCCCCATGTCTAGAGCAGTAACCGCATTACCTGTAGGCGATGCGCTTTATCATGAAGTGACTTGTGAACATGAAGATGCGGCAGTTGTGTTGTATTTGCAGGCGCCTAGCAATAGCCTGATAGATACCGCCATGTGCATGGTGCTTGAACAGATGTTGGCCGCCCCCTTCTTTAATGTGCTTCGCACTGAAAAACAACTCGGTTATGTTGTGGGTACCGGCTATGTACCCCACAATCAGCATCCTGGAATGGCTTTTTACATTCAAAGCCCTTCCCATGCCCCCGAAGCGCTTTTAAAAGAAATGACTTCATTTCTGTTTGAACAGCTTAATGAAATCGATTTTTATCGTTTCTACTGGTCCACGATTCAAAAAAACCTGCTGAAGCAACTTGAGGAACGAGACCTGTCGTTGTCGATGAAGTCCCAGCGACTTTGGGTTTGTTTAGGCACGCAGGATTTAGCCTTCGACCGAAATGCAAAATTAGCCGACCTGATAAGCCGAACGTCTTTTCAGGACATTCAGGCTTATGCGAACAAAATAGCTGAGCGAAATGTATTCGGCGAACTGGTCTTGTTTGCTTCAGGTAAGTTTCCATCGATGGACGTATCTGACGACAAAAAATTGAAAGACCTGGCATCGTTCAAAAAAACAACACAGTATTTTCAATAAGTAAGGTAGAAAAACGCAATAAAGTATAATGTGAGCATTATTTAACCTCTACACCCGCCTAATCTGAAAAAAACTTGTAGATAATGGCGTATTTCGGCATATTGAACCTTCGGTTTGTAGGGAAGCTGCCGATATAAAACTTAATTAGAACGATAGTATAATATCGCCAAAGGTGTATTGGTGCGCTCAACCTTAAACTGGATTTTTGTTAGCTTTTTTCTGCTACTGGGGACACTTCTCTCTCCGGACAGCCAAGCTGTATCCATAACAGACATCTACTTCCAGTCCATCACTCAGAAGGATGGCATTTCCGATCACACCGTACTGGATATCGTTGAAGACAAAAACGGTATTTTGTGGATTGGAACAGTTACAGGCCTTCATCGTTACACAGGCTATGACTCCGGTTCTAAGCAGTATCATCCTCAGCCTCAAAATCCTAACTCATTGCCGTCAGCATGGGTGAATGTATTATACATCGATGAAAAAGATACGTTGTGGGCTGGTACAGACCAAGGCTTAGCTAAATATAATGCCAGTTCAGACGATTTTAGTGTCATTCCTTTCGAAATAGTTAATAGCAATAGTTCAACTTACATTGTCAACATTACATCGGACGAAAACGGTAGGCTAATTGTCACGACAAAGAATCAAATATATCGCCTTTCCCCAGATATGAAGTCTCTCGAACCCGCATTTCGAGGCACTAATTTCCCAGATGATATGAGAACAATTTATAATGAACAGCATCGTCTTTGGATTGGAACAAGAGATCACGGAGTTTTCATTTTCAATAAAAACTCTGATCAAATATTTCCGCTATCAAAAGTAAATCCCTACGGCTATTCAACAAAAGATTCTCGCATCAGTGATATTGAGGTTATTAATGGCGAGTACTGGTTGGCAACCGAGAATGGTATTTTGATAATCGATAACGATGGGAACTCTAAATATCTCCAAGGAAGTTCTGGAGTTGGAGAAATGCAACTCTCTGCAATATCAGTTATCAAGCAAGTTAATGATTTAATTTTTATAGGATCTTACAAAGGCCTCAGTATATATGATATTAAAAAACAAAGATTTATTGTAAACGGCTCGAAAGACAATAAATTAATTGGAGTTACTCAAAATATTATCTTCTCAATTGCTTCCGATAGTACCGGTAGCACTTGGGTCGGAACATATTCAGGCTTGTTTAGATATCAGCCAGAATTGAGTTCTGTTCGTACATTCAGAAATAAAAAAGAGTTTCAAGAGGCCTCAATTTCATCAACGATATGGGCTATCGATGAAGATACAACTGGTAACCTCTGGTTTGTTACTCAAAATGAAGGACTAGGTAAATTCAATCCTGAGTTAGGCACTATAGACTATTACTTGGAAAATAGTGAAGACTTGTTCTGGGATTTTGCAATTGACCAAAATGGAAGATTTTGGATTGCCTCTTCGTCTGGACTAAAGATCTATCATTATGACGACACAACTCTTAGCCTCGAGCGAACAATGCTTGACGGTGAAATTGTTGAACGACTACATTTCGATGGTCAAAAAATATGGGTAAATAGTAGTAATGGGAACTTATTATCGATACCAACCTCAGCGCCAGAAGAGGAAATTGAATTAACTATTTCTCGATATCCCGTAACAGGAATAGATACATCGTTTTATCCAATGTTTACGGACTTCGAGGACCGTGTCTGGCTATCCACTGAGTATGGCATTGCTATTTACGACACTTACTCCAAAGAAATTGTAAAAGAAATTGGCGGCAAATCATCGAATGCATTTTATCCTGTAAACGTATATTCCTGGAGAAATTTTTATTGGATATCTACTCGTTATAACGGGATTATTAAGGTAAATGCAGCAACTCTAGATATTGAAGAAAAGCAAAATAAAACATCAAATGATGGCATTACCTTTTCATCGATAGGAATTGATAGCTCAATTTGGTATACAAATCGACAGGGAATTAGCAGAGTTGATCTTTTCACTCTCGAAGATAAAGAAAGTATCTCCAGCGAAGCTTTAGGCAATAACGAATTTAGTGAAGGCGCATCAATTCTCACAGCCCAAAACGCATTAGTCTTTGCAGGCGTGAAAGGTCTGAATATTATAAAAAAATCATACATTGATAGTAATATTGAAAATATAAAAGCTACCCGTATTCCCCTTCTCTTTGATATTAAGATTTTTGGATCTGCGCACGTTTCTGGATTCGACACAGAAGCTTCAAACGCAAAAAGTGCTAGCTTATTAGAACATGATTCATACTTCCTGGGATACGAACAATCAAGATTTAGCATAAATTTCGGTCTTGTTAATCCAATCTCGTCTAGCGATGTGCTCTACCGCTATCGAATGACTGGAAATGTTGATGAGTGGTTCCCGGCAGGAAATAGTCAAAATGCGCAATTCAACAACGTTCCGTTTGGTAATTACACCTTTGAAGTGCAGGCAAAAGAAGGTGATAAAGATTGGTCGGACAGTCGTACTCTCGACGTCACTATCGGTCGTCCTTTCTGGCTACACACTGCAGCGCTTGTGTTCTATGCCTTCGTTGCGCTGACTATTTTATTTTATATTCTACGTCAATATCAACTACGTAAACAAAGCCAGCGCGCAATACAGGAATCTGAAGAGCGGCTAAAACTCACCCTTTGGAGTTCTGGCGACGAACTGTGGGACTGGGACGTATACCGAGGACAAGTTTACCGCGCTAACACCTGGGGCACGCTGGACTTTCCGCAGGATAACATTCGTACAACCAGTGCGTACGATGCCAATATTCACCCTAACGACATTCTGCGTGTGCAGGAAGCGCTTAAGTCGCACTTGGAAGGTAAAACCGAGTTTTACGAATTAGCCTACCGAGCCAAAACCTTTTCTAATGCGTGGATATGGGTGCTTGATCGCGGCAAAGTTGTTCAGCGAGACCACAATCAGCAACCTATGCGGATGACAGGTACACTTAAAAATATTCACCATCTGAAAGAGGCGGAAGAGCAACTTAATTTATTTAAACGCTCAATCGAAAACATTTCGGAAGGGGTATTCATTACCGACACAAACTTCCGTTATATTTCGATTAACAATGCGTATTGTGGCTATACCGGCGAAAGTCGCGACCAGGCACTGGCCTCTTATATGTACTTTAATCAATATCCTGACGCGTTTACCGAAGAGATCAAAAAGACACTGCGCACAAAAGGTAACTGGTTCGGTGAAGTCGAGTCTGTGCGGGTGAATGGTGAGCGCTATGAAATGGAGCTCAATATCGATGCCGTTCACGATGATGATGGCCGCATTAGCCACTTCGTAGGCGTATTCTCTGACATTACCTCGCGTAAGAATACTGAAAAAGAACTGCTAAAACTGGCAAATACAGATCCCCTGACAGAATTGCCGAATCGATCATTCTTCCAAGCCAGCCACCAGAACCTGGTGCGTAAGGCAGCGTCTCATTCCCTACTCTGCCTGGACATGGACAACTTTAAGAAAATTAACGACTCGCTGGGTCATCAAACCGGTGATGTGCTGATAAAACAAATTGCACGACGTTTGCAACGCATTACTGGTAGCGCCGCCACCTGTTATCGCCTGGGCGGTGATGAGTTTAGTATTCTGATGGAAGATCAGGCTGACATTCATACCATTACCCATTATGCGCAGAACATCCTGGATAACTTGTCCCGGCCTTTCATTATTAACAAGCAGGAATTCGTGCTCGGCGCCAGTATTGGTATTGCCTTCTATCCTGATGACGGTAAAACGCCTCAAGAGATGTTAAAAAATGCAGATACGGCCATGTATTTCGCCAAGAATAATGGCGGTAATACGTACAAGTTCTTTAGTGGCGAAATGAACCAGAATGCTGTTCGTCAACTGCAAATTGAAAACCTGATCCGTCAGGGTATCAAAGAAGATTTGTTTACTGTTTACTACCAGCCGAAAGTAGATATTGCCTCGGGTAAATTAGTCAGCATGGAAGCCTTGGTACGTTTTGAACACCCACAAAAAGGGATTGTTAGCCCAGGCCAGTTTATTCCCCTTGCAGAGCAAACAGGCCAAATTGTTGAGATTGGTGAGCAGGTGTTGAGAAAAGCTTGTGCTGATACTAAACGTTGGGTGAGTGCCGGCTTGTTCTCTGGGCGGGTTGCTGTGAACATTTCAGCGAAACAATTCGAACTTCTCGATCTTGACGACCGCATAGAAAGAATTTTAAAAGAAGTGGGCCTGTCCCCTCTTCACCTCGAGTGCGAGATCACCGAAGGCACACTGATGGAAAACCCAGAGCAAGGTTTAGAACTGATGAAGCGGCTACGTGACCGTGGCATTCATTTGGCACTGGATGATTTCGGAACCGGTTACTCCTCTCTTGCCTACTTGAAACGCTTCCCGCTGAATACCCTAAAGATTGATAAAGCCTTCATTGATGACATTGCCGTGAGCAACACAGACCGGCATATGGCTGCCGCTATCATCAATATTGCCCATAACCTGGGGCTAAAAGTGGTCGCTGAAGGTGTGGAGCAAGAAGACCAACTTGCTATTTTACGCCGCTACGAATGTGAGATGCTGCAAGGCTACCTGTATTCGAAACCATTAAACGCAGAGCGGTTTGAAAAATTACTTCAAGAAAATCAAAAACTTTATAATCTTATTGGTAATAATTCGTTTAATTAAGCAACGTCAAAAAAAAGTCGTAGCCTATTTAAACGAGTAGTCAAAAAATTTTCTTTATTTCTTATTCCAAATTCTCAATAAAAATAATCCATTGAATTTATTGAAAAAAAATAAAAAATCATACTAAAGGTTTAGTCTGGCACGCATCTAGCAATATCTCTGATGCACCGAACATAACGGTGTTGTTTGTTCAAATAAAAAATCAGAGGATATATAACATGTTAAAAGCAGCCGCTGTAGCACTCGCACTTTCAACAACTGCACCTGTAACTACTGTAGAAGAAGGCGCGAAGCCGGTTCAGAAGCAACAGGAAGCGACCACTCAGTTTAAAAAGGTTTTACCTTGCAAAAACTTTGGCGCATGTGACCTGAAATAAGTGTCAGATTACATAAAAAAGCCAGAATCTTCTGGCTTTTTTTGTATCTGAAATGAGTAGATAGTTCGCTTAGAATGCCCACGAAGTATGGGTTCTCAGCCATATAGATGGCCTCAAGCGCGAAATAACAATTACGCTGGCATGACTGGATTCCGGAAGCCAACAATCTGACGCCACAATAAGTAACGTTTCATATTAAACAGTGGAAACAGTGCGGGACCAAGTATTAAACCGGCTACCGCCCATTGCTTCGCATTCATACCCGCTTCAAACGCTGCCACATAAAAAGCCACTGCACTTAGCATTAATACACCCACAGCCAGAATTAATAATCCCATGACAGTAACCTCTTGATTCGTAGTGTCAATTAATTGACTACAAAATAAACAAAGCGAGCGAATTTTACTCAAATCAGTGAGAAAAGCCAGTTAAATAACCTTTTAGCATAAAAAAACCGGGCTAAGCCCGGTTTTTTACATTATTTAAACATTAGTAAAACGTTTTTTGATCACTTGCCATGTTAACCAAGATCTCTGCTGGTGCAAATTTCTGATCGACAGTTTCACTGAGTTGTGTCAGCTTATTGACGACATTCTGTACACCCAGGCTATCCATGTATCTGAAAGGGCCACCCAGGAATGGCGGGAAGCCAATACCAAATATGGCACCAATATCGCCATCTCTGGCGCTGCGGATTACGCCCTCATCCAGGCAGCGAGCCGCCTCGTTCAGCATCATAAGTACACAGCGCTCTGCAATCGCTTTTTCACTGAGCCTTTTCGACGGTGACACACCCAGTACAGAGTAAATGCTCTCGTCTACTTCTTTACCTGGCTTTTTACCGCTGTATGCATAGAAGCCTTTGCCGTTCTTCTTACCTTTGCGATCGTCTGCCAAAACTTTATCAAATGCGCTCGGCGCTTCGAATCGCGAGCCAAACTGCTCAACCAGGAAAGGAATGATCTTAGTGCCTACATCGATGCCCACTTCATCCAGCAACTTCACCGGCCCTACCGGAAAACCAAACTTCACTAGAGACTTGTCGATATGGTCCACAGGCTCGCCTGCCAGCAGCAAACATGCCGCTTCGTTCATGTAAGGGGCCAGAATACGGTTTACATAAAAGCCGGCGCCGTCTTTCACCACAACAGGCGTTTTCCCCTGTTTACGGGCAAATTCCACCGTAGTCGATATGGTTTCATCCGATGTCTGCTCGTGCGCAATAACTTCAGCTAAGGGCATTTTGTCCACAGGCGAGAAATAGTGAAGGCCAATCACATTTTCTGGGCGAGCGGCCTTAGCGGCGATATCGGTGATCGGAATCGATGAAGTGTTCGATGCAAAGATGGTTTCAGGTTTACAGTGACTCTCAACGTCTGACACCATCTGCTGCTTAAGTGATAAATCTTCGAACACGGCCTCAATCACCATATCTGCATCCTGAAACCCGTTATAGTTCAAGCTACCGGTGAGTAGAGACAATTGTTTTTGCATTTCACTGTTTAGCATGAAGCGTTTTTTCACTTTCTTATTTAGAATGTCATAACTGTACTTCATGGCATTGGCGATACCGTCTTCGCGAACATCTTTGATGCGCACAGGCACATTGGCTTTTGTCGCAGTGACGTAAGCAATACCGCCGCCCATTAAACCGCCACCAAGAACACCAATTTTTCCGACTTTAGCTGGCTTAACGCCCTCTACACCATGTTCCTTTTTCATGTCGGTGGTAGCAAAGAAAATTTGACGCAGTTGAAACGACTCTGGCGTCATCACCAGTTTGCCAAACGCATCAGCCTCGGCCTGAAGCCCTGCTCGCATGCCCTCATTTAATCCTGTTTCGATAACGTCGATAATCATGCCTGGTGCAGGGTAATTACCTTTGGTTTTCGAAAATGTTTGCTCACGGGCTTTTTTAAATAAGATGTTACGACCAAAGCTGTTCTGCTCCAGCGCTTTGTTAACCAGGCCTTTTTGCGGCGCTTCACGCTTAGGCTTGCCTTTTAAGGCAAACTTCTGGGCCACTTCTAACAGTACGCTTTGTGGCACCATGTCATCCACAATGCCATACTTCTTGGCCTGCTTAGCCCGGGCTGCTGAGCCCGTCAGCATCATTTTCATGGCTTGCTGTACGCCAATAAGACGAGGTAAACGCTGTGTCCCGCCACTGCCCGGTAACAAACCTAGTTGAACTTCAGGCAAACCAAGCTGGGTTTTCGGCGAATCAGAACAAATGCGGTAATGGCAAGCCAGTGCCAATTCCAAACCGCCACCTAATGCTGGGCCATGAATGGCGGCAACAAAGGTCGCGCGCATCTTTTCGATTCTATCGAATACCGCCTGACCTCCCGCAGCCAATGCACGAGCATCTTCCTCGGTTTCGCAGGCCGCCAACATTGTGATATCTGCGCCTGCAACAAACGATGAAGGCTTGCCGCTGGTTAATACCACGCCTTTTATACTGCTATCGGCATCAATTTCATCCAGCATGGCGGAGATTTCATCGCCAAACGCCGCCTTTAATGTGTTCATGGATTCGCCCGGTACATCCATGGTTAGTAAGGCAACGCCGTTATCCTGCTTTGTCAACGTGAAGGCGTTTGTCTGCTCAGCAACGGTGTTTTTTTGCATGTCCTGTTCACTCATTATTCTGTCTCCACAATCATTGCTGCACCTAAGCCGCCCGCCGCACAAGCCGTTAACAGACCGCTACCGCCGCCACGACGTTGTAATTCATTCAGCATTTGCGTGATCATTCGGGTACCTGTAGCTGCAAACGGGTGCCCGTAAGCGATAGAGCTCCCCATGACATTAAATTTGTCCATATCGATTTCGCCGGTAGCTTTATCTCGGCCCAGCTTTTCCCGTGCAAACTTATCGCTTGCAAACATCTTAACGTTGGCCAACGTCTGAGCCGCAAAAGCCTCATGCATTTCAATCAAAGTAAGGTCGTTTAGGGTCATACCAGCACGGTCTAAAGCCATGGGCGTGGCGTAAGATGGCCCCATGAGCATGTCTTCCCACACGTCAATTGCCGCAAACGCATAACTACGAATGTAGCCTAAAGGCGTGTACCCCAGTGCTTTTGCTTTACTCTCTGTCATCATTAATACGGCAGAAGCACCATCGGTAAGTGGCGTGGCGTTTGCCGCAGTAACAGAACCGTACTTTTTATCAAATACCGGACGCAGTTTGGCATAGCCTTCCAGCTTAGAATCAAAGCGTACGTTGTTATCTTTTCCAAGGAAGCCTTTAAAGGGTTCTGCGTAAGCCGTCATCACTTCGCTATCCAGCTTACCTTCGTTCCAACTCTCGGCTGCCAGAGAGTGAGAGCGATGTGCTAATTCATCCTGCGCCTGACGGCTAATACCGTGTGATTTTGCCATTTGTTCGGCAGTCTGCCCCATGGATAACCCCGTGGAGTACTCGGCTACGGCAGGCGGTACGGGTAATAAGTCTTTTAACCCAAGGCGTTTAACAATGGCCCATTTTTGGCCCATGGTTTTAGCTTTCTGTAAATCCACCAGCGCCCGCGCTAATTTCTTGGACACGCCAATAGGAGACACTGACGTTGAGTCGGCACCGCCCGCTACACCCACTTCAATATTTCCGGCCATCATACTTTCTGCAATATTCACCGTGCTTTGAAAACTGGTAGCACACGCGCGGGAGACACTGTAAGCATCGGTATGCACATTCATGCCGGTACCCAACACAATTTCGCGGGCGATGTTCGGCGCTTCCGGCATCTGCACAACCTGACCATAAACCACCTGCTCTACCAATGAAGCTTCAACGTTGTTTCTAATAAGCAGTTCATTCACGACCATCTTGCCGAGGTCGACGGCAGGCACGCCGTGGAAGTAGGTTGCCATTTTGGCAAAAGGGGTCCGTAATCCCGCGACAATCGCGATCCTGTCACCGTTTCGTGTCGTGACTGATTGTTTAACTGTCATAAAGCACCTGATATGTGTGACCTAAGTGGTCTGACCTGTAAAGATATTGATTTTTACAAACTATGAACAAAATAGCAAATATCCCGTGCCTGCTGTTTGTCCTGAAAAATAGTTACCTTATCCAACAGATTGAAACCAATACGGTTTCACAACATCACAACACGCAATTAAGGTTTAGGATATTTTTCTGATAACGACTTGAAGCAAAGGAATGGAACCTTATTATGTATAAGTACTATTTCGTCGGTGTAAAAGGTTAGCCTAACCCGTTAAATATTTAATCGTTCGTTTGCACGGTCGCACAGAGCGCCACGGCGGTAACTTGTATTTCACCGTTGTGAATAAATTCGAAAAATAAAAAGTGGATTGGATCACTATGTCTGCAGAGCAGTTTCAACAGCTACATCGCTATCTGGATACTCAGATCATCGGTCAGTCAGAGCTTACAAAAAGCTTGCTTATCGCCTTACTGGCAGATGGTCATATGCTGGTTGAGGGCCCTCCCGGCTTGGCAAAAACCCGTGCGATTAATGCCCTTGCCAATGGTATCGATGGCAATTTCCACCGTGTGCAGTTTACCCCTGATCTACTACCCGCAGACTTGACCGGTACAGATATTTACCGTCCTGAAACCGGCGAATTCGTGTTTCAGCAAGGCCCCCTTTTTCACAACCTGGTTCTGGCTGATGAAATTAACCGGGCGCCAGCAAAAGTGCAGTCTGCGTTGCTTGAGGCCATGGCAGAGCGACAAATTACCGTAGGCAATAAAACTTATAAACTGTCGCCGTTATTTTTGGTGATGGCTACGCAAAACCCGCTTGAGCAAGAAGGTACGTATCCGCTGCCAGAGGCCCAACTTGACCGCTTCCTGATGCACGTGACGATTGACTATCCCGGCGCAGAAACAGAATTATCGATACTCCGCCTTACTCGCAACGAAGATTTAAAAAAGGCACCGGTACAGGCCCCTTCACTCAGTCAGGATGATATTTTCAAAGCACGTAATGATGCCTTGTCACTGCACATGGCGCCTGAGCTCGAAGCGTATTTGGTTCAAATCATTATGGCCACCCGAACGCCCGCGGCCTTCGACCCGAAAATGGCGGATTGGATTGAAATGGGCGTGAGTCCCCGCGCAACCATCGCACTTGATCGCTGTGCGCGAGCCCATGCTTGGTTGGCAGGTCGTGACTTTGTAGGTCCGGACGATATCCAAGCCGTTGCTCACAATGTGTTGCGTCATCGTATGATTTTATCCTACGAAGCGGAAGCCGAGGGCGTTACGGTTGATCAGGTACTCGATAACATTCTGCGTTTGGTAGCAGTGCCTTAAGATCATGACAGCAGCACAACAGGCACTGGCATCGTTAAAAACCGATGGGGTACATCTGTCTCTTCCGGAATTGATACGATATCAACAACTTACCCGTCTTCTGAATCAGAAGCCTATGTCCCCGCCCAGGGCAATGATGTCTGGCGGCTATCTCAGTCGTCAAAAAGGCCGCGGCATGGAGTTTGACGAAGCGCGTCATTACCTGCCTGGCGACGACATTCGTGCCATTGACTGGCGGGTGACAGCACGTACCGGTAAAACGCATACCAAAATTTATCGTGAAGAACGAGAGCGCCCTGTATTCATATTGTGTGACCTAACCGCCAGTATGCAATTTGGTAGTCAGTTGTTGCTGAAATCCGTACAGGCAGCGCATATTGCAGCCCTACTGAGCTGGGCCGCCGCAGCCCGTGGCGATAAAGTTGGCGCGCTCATCTTCAACGATGGCATGCACCGGGAGTGCAAACCGCTATCTCGTCAACGTGCCGTATTATCCATGTGCCACGAGCTTATCCGCGTACAAAGTACCCCTGCAGCAAACCACAATTCCGGCGCATTTACCGATGCCTGCATGCGACTGCGTCGTTTGGCGAAGCCTGGCAGCCTGGTGTATTTGATTTCCGACTTCGAAAGTTTACAGCAAAGTGCCGAGCAACCGCTTAGCCACATAGCTCGACACTGCGATGTGCAAGCAATTCGGGTTGACGACCCCATGGATTTCTCACTGCCAGATGTGGCAATAGCACAACAGGTCAGTGTGACCGATGGGTTTACCGATCAAAGTTGGTTGCTGGGTGATAAATCACTGAACAAGCGATACAGTCAATGGCGTGACAGCGTTAGCGTGAACATAGAAAAAACCTTCAAGTCCAAACTGGTAAAGTACAGCCGAATTTCTGCCGGACTCCCCCTCGATCAGCAAATGGAAGCATTAGGAGGGCGCAGGTAATGCCACAAACCGCAGCACCGAACCCGCTTGATCAGTTAAAAGCCATCCACACGCCGACGGATGTCAGCGCCTGGCCTCTGGCCTGGGGTTGGTGGGTTATTATCATTGCGGTCATACTGTTGATTGTAAGCAGCATTTTGCTTTGGAAACGTTACCGTCAATTTAACCTGGCAAAGCGTCAGGCGTTAAGGTTGGTTGAACAAATAAATCCCGAATCGCCAGACGCCATTGCCACGTTGAATCAAATATTAAAACGCGTCAGTCGCCACTACGATAGTGCCTCCAATGTGGCATCAATGTATGGTGACCAGTGGACAATCTATCTCATGAAGCGGTTGCCGGAAAAACATCAAGCCGCTACACAGCAACCTTTCACCGACATGAATACGTTGCTCTATCAGAAATCAGCGGCCACCTCGCAGCAAACATCGAAAATTAAAATCGCGGTATCTCACTGGATTCGCCACGCCAATATTTACTCATTCTCCTTACGTCGTTCAGTCAGGGAGCCTGCTACTCATGTTTGAATTTGCCTGGTGGTGGGTGTGGTTTGCCCTGCCTTTACCACTCCTGTTTTTATTACTTCCTGCGGTTCCGCGCTCGGAAGGCGCATCGTTGCGAGTACCCGCATTACTTCCAGGTGAAACTGCCAGCGGCCGTAAACCGGCTCGTTCCAAATGGATGTTAATCATCGCCCTGCTAGCGTGGTTGTGCCTGGTTTTCGCAGCAGCACGTCCACAGTGGTTAGGAGAGCCGGTAAGCATTCCCGATGAAGGCCGCGAGCTTATGCTGGCCGTAGATTTGTCCGGCAGTATGAAAATAGACGACATGGAAGTAAATGGTCGACAGGTTAACCGGTTGACCATGATTAAATCTGTGTTGCACGACTTTATCAAACGCCGGGTTGGCGATCGCCTCGGTTTAATTCTTTTTGCCGACACGGCTTATTTGCAAGCTCCACTAACGTACGACCGTCAAACTGTCGCTGACTTGCTCGACGAATCGGTCATCGGGTTGGTGGGTGAACAAACGGCTATTGGTGATGCCATCGGCCTAGCTGTAAAACGTTTTAAGCAACGTGACGAATCTAATAATGTGGTGATTCTGCTCACAGACGGACAAAACACCGCGGGTAACATTACCCCGGCACAGGCAAAAGAACTCGCAGTGGAAAGTGGTGCTACGTTATACACCATCGGTGTAGGCGCCGACGAAATGCTTATACGCAGCTTTTTCGGCAGCCGTCAGGTAAATCCTTCTCAGGAACTTGATGAAGCCATGCTGACTGATATAGCCGAGTCTACCGGTGGGAAGTATTTCAGAGCGCGCAATGCCGAAGAGCTGGAAAATATTTATCAGACGTTGGACCAACTTGAACCCATAAAAGGCGAAGCGAGGAAATTGCGGCCTCGCACAGCATTATTCTTCTATCCCCTTGCGTTGGGGCTGTGGTTATCTGCCCTGCCCGCACTGATTTATTGCTTGAGAAATGTGGGCTACCGTTTACGTGGTCAGGCTAGCTCAGGAGGTGGGGCATGAATTTTCCACTACAAGATTTCCATTTCTTGAGGCCCGAATGGTTTATTGCACTTATCCCCCTGCTGGTGATGCTACTGCTGATTAGGCGCTACCGCAAAAGTCAGTCTGGTTGGCAAAGTGTCATTCCGCCACATCTCTACGACCATCTGATTTCAGGAAAGGCTATTGCGAAAAAACAAGCTTCATTAAGCCTGCTCGGCTGGGGCTGGTTGCTGGCAGTACTTGCCCTTGCAGGACCCACTTGGGAACGTTTGCCGCAACCGGTTTTTCAGGTGCAGCAAGGTAATGTGGTGTTAATTGACATGTCATTGTCTATGCGTGCTACCGATGTTACTCCCGACCGATTAACCCGGGCAAAATATAAAGCAATTGACCTTATCAACACCATTGATGAAGGCGAAATGGGCCTGGTTGCATACGCGGGCGATGCATTCACCATTAGCCCGTTAACCTCTGACGCGACCAATATTACTGCGCTGTTGCCAAGCTTGAGCCCGGAAATCATGCCGGTACCAGGAAGCGATCCGTACTCTGGTATTCAGGCGGCAGCAGAATTGCTATCCAATGCGGGCTATCAAAGTGGCAACATTTACTGGGTCACCGATGGTGTTACTCTGTCTCAGACCCAGGACTTACAAGACCTCATCAGTGATCTTCCGTTTACGGTGAACGTCTTAGGAATCGGTACCGAAGAAGGCGCGCCGATTCGTCAGTTAGATGGGCAACTGGTGAAAGACCAGCGTGGCCAGATTGTTATTCCGAAATTACGTGGCCAACAGTTAAAGGCTATCGCCAATACAAGTGGCGGTACTTATCGTAAATTCACCGCTGATGAATCTGACATTCGTGCGCTTACCCAACAGCAGGTATTGCGTGCAGATGCAGAGGAAACCGATGAACAAACCAGTCAAGATGGCGACCAATGGGCGGAACTTGGCCCCTGGTTACTGATTGTATTGCTGCCCTTTGCTGCTTACGCTTTCCGTCGCGGGGTTTTGATTGCACTGCTTTTGACGCCAATGTTCTTGTTTGCCCCCCAACCTGCATCTGCACAGTCGATGCCGGCGGTAGTAAAGCAAGACCAGCAAGCCGCTTCAGAACCGGAAGTTCCCGCCACCTTATGGTATGAGAAGCCGTTTCTTAATCGCGACCAGCAGGGCTTAAAGGAATATTCCGCCGAGAATTATCAAACGGCTGAGGACACATTCCAATCCGCGCTATGGAAAGGCTCCGCTGCATACAATGCCGGCAATTTTGAGGAAGCGCTGAAGCAATTCTCGCATTCTGACAGTACAGAGGCACTTTACAATCAAGGCAATGCGCTGGCTCAACTTGGTGAGCTTGATGATGCTATTCAGCGATACGATAAAGTACTGGCCCGTGATCCAGATCATGCCGATGCGAAAGCCAATAAGGCGTTGCTGGAAGAAATGAAAAAACAGCAAGAGCAACAGGAACAGCAAGAGCGTCAAGATCAGCAACAGCAGGATGATCAGGAAAAGAATCAAAATCAGCAAAATCAAGACGGTGAGGACCAACAGCAAAACCAAGATCAGCAGCAAAGCGACAATCAGCAGCAAGACCAACAGCAACAACAAAATAGTCAACAGGATTCGTCGCAACAAGAGCAACAGAACGGTCAGAAGGATGAATCTGAACAAGATAATCACCAGCAGCAAGATCAGCAATCCAACGAGTCTGAACAGGGTGAACCGGAGCAAGAGCAACAACAAGGTGAAAAACCTGGTGACGAGCAGGAACAGGAAGGTGAGCAGCAGGCTCAACAAGCTCAGGCACAACCCGCTGAACTGACTGATGAAGAGAAAGAAAAAATGCAAAGACTGGATAATTTGATGAAGCGAATTCCCGATGACCCGGCATTTTTGCTGAAACGTAAAATGCAATTGGAAGCGCAGCAGCGCCGTCGTCAGGGACCGCCGTCAAACCGGAGTGAGTGGTAGCAAATGAAAAAACTGATTGGATTAGGTTTAACGCTTTTTCTGGTGATGCAGTCGGCAGTTGCAGACGTCACCCGCGTTGAAGCAACAATAGACAAGAACCCGGTGATGGTGGATGAAGCTATTCAACTGACGGTAGTGGCAGAAGGCGATCCGGCACGGGAAGCATTCGATAGCTCAGCACTGCTGGGAGACTTCGTGGTCGGCCGTACATCGGTAAGTTCCAATACACGGATTATCAATTTTGATAAACAGGAAACCGTAACCTGGACCACCACCCTATTTCCTCGTGGCGAAGGAAATTTCACGATTCCCGCCATCGACATTGAAGGCAAAAAAACCAAACCGATTACCGTTCGAGTCATTCCCGTGCGGTCTGGTAGCGATGAACCTGCCCGCGACTATTATCTCACCACTAATGTAAAATCCAGTGATGTGTATTTGCAGCAACAAATTCTGTACACCACGAAACTTTACCTGGCTTCAAACATTGAGCGCGGTAGCCTGCAAGCACCAGAACTTGAAAATGCACAAATCCAGCAATTAGGTGAAGACAAACAATATACTGATATTGTGAATGGCAAACGCTATCAAGTCATTGAACGAAACTTTGCTGTGGTGCCTCAATCATCAGGGACTTTTACCATCCGTGGGCCTGTTTTTAGTGGTGAAGTGTTGGCAGAAGACCCCAACGCCCGCTTTGGTTTTTTTAATCGTACGAAACGCATTAATCGCCGGGGTCCGGATATCTCAATTAACGTAAAACCTATCCCATCCGATATCGATTATTATTGGTTACCCAGTGAATATGTGGCGATTAACGAAGAATGGCCGGAACAGGAAGCGTTTACTGTTGGCGAGCCGGTTACCCGCACAATTACGCTAACGGCGGATGGTGTGGTAGAAGAACAACTGCCTGAACTGCCGCAAATGTATCCGCCTGACTTTAAGTTGTATCCTGATCAGGCCAACACAGCGACAATTAACCGTGGCAATCACCTGATTGCGAACCGCGTAGAAACCCTGGCGATGATTCCCACAAAGGCCGGAAAATTCGTGTTGCCTGAAGTGAAAGTGCCTTGGTTTAACGTGAAAACGGGCAGTACCGAATACGCAACTTTACCTGCTCGTTCCATAGAAGTTGCCCCTGCTGCAGCCAGCGCAACACCTGCCGTTCCAGCGATACAGCAGCCCGCGGCTACGCCCCAACCGGCCTCCAAAGAGCCTACAGCACAAACGCCCCCTTCAATGGTGAGCGGTGAATCGCAAAGCGGCGTTTCTATGCTCTGGATTTATGTCTTTGCATCCTTGTGGCTACTTACCATTGTTGGATGGGTAATGACTGTTCTGTACTTCAAACGTAATCAGGCAGAACGCCCTCAAATTACGAGCCCGTCCGCAAGCACCTTTAATAGTAGTGAAAAGGAAGCGTTCAACACACTTTCTAAAACTATCGAAACGGGAACACCCGGGCAAATTCAGCAGGCGTTACACCGTTGGGTTATTTGTCACCTGAAAACTCTCAACTCGTCACAGTCGGTAGACAGTTGGCTAGCTCAATCTGGACTTCAGCCGCAGATTAACGCCATGCTGTCGTGTCAATATGGCGAAAACAGGCAGCAATGGGATAGAAAGGCACTGTTAAAGCGTATTAGTAGCGTTCGCGGGCAACCAAAAAGCGCGTCAACAGCTTCTCTTTCGCCGCTTTATCCGGAAGGCCGTTCATCGTAAATGCAGTGTCTTCCGTAATCATAATAATACGACTATGGGAGACACCTTTTTGAGCACAAATCGAAACCTAAAACTTACCCCGCTGGCGCTGCTGGTTGCAGCGCTTTCAGCTTGTTCACCTGCACCGGAAAACCCCGCTGACAACAGAGTTGAAGCCCCTACCGAAACCATCGCAAATCAGAGCGAATCTGAACGCCTGGAAGCCTTTTTTGCCCGTACATTTGAAGAAGATCTTAAACGTTCCCCACAATTTCAAAGTTACCTGGGCAAAAAATGGAATTATGGTGAGTGGGATGACATCAGCGATGAATATAAAGACCAAACCGCAGCACTGAAGCGAAACCGTCTTGAAGAGCTCGACAGTTTCAATACAGAAGCCCTGAGCGAACAGGAAAAGCTCAGTGTTGAACTCTATCGTTATGGTCTTAGCCGCGAACTGGCAAACGATGCGTTCCGACATCACACCTACATTGTTCAACAGTTCCGGGCGGCGCACACCCAGGTTCCGAGCTTTTTGGCGAATATTCACCAGGTTAAAGATGTATCCGATGCGAAAGCCTATATCTCCCGCCTCGACAAAGTGGATGAATACTTTGCGCAAGTTATCGAACAAATGAAAGTGCGGGAAGAAGCTGGCGTGTTTCCGCCTAAATGGTCTTATGACCAAATGGTGAAAGCGGCGCAAAACGTGATTAGCGGCGCACCTTTCGATGCATCGGAAGCACCGTCTGTGATCTGGGGCGATTTCCAGAACAAAGTGAACAAACTGGATATAGATGACGTTGAGAAACAAACCTTGTTAGGTGAGGCAAAAGCCGCCCTCGTTACGTCGGTTAAACCTGCCTATGAAGACCTCATTGCAGCATATATCCAGCAGCGCCAGTTATCACCTGAAGGCGATGGCGTTTGGCGCTTACCCAATGCAGATCAGTGGTACGCCAATCGTCTTGCTTGGTACACCACCACCGACCTAAGCGCCGACGAGATCCATCAAATAGGCTTGGAGAATGTTGAGCGCATTCACAACGCCATGGAAACCATTAAACAACAAGTTGGTTTTGACGGCACGCTGACTGAATTTTTCGAGTTCATGCGTACCGATCCCCAATTCTATTATGAAAACACCGATAAAGGGCGAGAGCAGTATCTCGCAGATGCAAAATCTGCGGTTGATAAGATGCGCGATGCGCTGCCAGACTATTTCGGTTTGCTGCCAAAAGCAGAAATGGTGGTAAAACGGGTAGAACCTTTCCGTGAACAATCGGCTGGGAAAGCTTTCTATCAAAGCCCGTCTCAGGATGGCAGCCGCCCGGGCACCTATTACGCCAACCTGTTCACCATGGAAGCCATGCCCAGTTATCAATTAGAAGCATTGGCCTTTCACGAAGGCATTCCTGGCCATCACATGCAAAGGGCTATTGCTCAGGAGTTGGAGGGAATTCCTCAGTTTCAGAAGTTTCTGAGTGCAACCGCCTACACCGAGGGCTGGGGGTTGTATTCTGAAGAGCTGGCAAAGGATATGGGTTTCTATGAAGATCCCTATTCCGATTTTGGCCGTCTTGCCATGGAGCTCTGGCGCGCTTGTCGTCTGGTGGTCGACACCGGCATCCACGACAGACAATGGTCGCGAGAAGAAGCGATTCAGTATTTGCTAGATAACACGCCAAACCCGAAGCACGATGTGGTAAAAGCCATTGAACGTTATATTGCTCTGCCAGGCCAGGCAACCGCATACATGATTGGTAAGCTGAAAATCATGGAATTGCGTGAAAAAGCCAAAAACGCATTAGGAGATAAATTCTCCCTCTCAGGCTTCCACGATGAAGTGCTAAAAGATGGTCCGGTTCCCCTGTCTGTATTGGAACAAAAAATAGATAAATGGGTTAAACAACAGCAGTCAATGTAAGCTTCTTCCTTCAAAGGCAATCAGATTTCTGATTGCCTTCTTACCTTCACCCCTCTAGGCTAGAAATAATTTAAAAAACACGAAAGTTTTTGCGGGTACTGCAGGTCTACTCTTGCATGAAAGAAAAACAGCAAAGATACGAAACACTGGTGCATGCCTTTCATGGCGATATTTATCGCTATGCCTATTGGCTCACCCGTGACCCAACCATCGCCGAAGACGTGGTCCAGGAAACGTTCCTGCGGGCGTGGCGTTCTCTCGACGCGTTAAAAGATGAGAAGTCAGCAAAATCCTGGCTTATCACTATTGTGCGACGGGAAAATGCACGGCGGTTTGAACGCAAACAATTAGATTTAGTCGATATAGATGATGTGAGTGTGTCTGATGATGCCTTCCATGCTGTGCCGCAAGATGAATCTGATGAGCTGCGCGTGCTAATTGCCCGCCTCCCCATGGACTATCGAGAGCCACTTCTTTTACAACTTTTATTTGGCTATTCCGGGGAAGAAATTGCTGAACAACTATCACTGAACAAGAACACGGTGATGACGCGGTTATTTCGTGCCCGGAATCAACTCAAAGACATGTTAGCGCAGGAATCTTCACAACAAAGAGGTCGTCAAAATGGATGATTTAGAATTTCGGCGTCGTGTTTTCGCCAATCCAAACACGACTGACAAAGAGGTAGCGGATATTGCTGCCAAAAATCCTGACAAAGCACAGTTAAAAAACAGCCTGCAACAATTAGACGATGATCTGATGAAGGCTTTAAAAGTGCAGGTCCCAGACAATTTAGCCCACAAACTTATTTGGGAGCAAAAGTCTGAAGAACTAAAGCGACACAAACGTCGGACACCCTGGTACATCGGTCTAGCTGCATCGGTTGCTCTGACAATAGGTGTAACAGGCACTGTGGTTATGCAAGGCGCTAATGTAAACATAGGCGATGAAGCCCTTGCTCACATGCGCTATGCAGAAACCGAGCAATCTCATTCAGCGGTTGCGGTAAACATGGATCTTATCAACGCTAAGCTTGCCGGTTTTGGCGGCACATTGGTGTCATCCATTGGTAACGTGCGGGTAGCGAATTATTGTCATTTGAATACAACGCAGAGCCTACATTTAATCCTCGACACAGATCAGGGCCCCATGTCGGTGTTTATTATGCCGCAGAAACGCGACCAGAATGTCCCCGACGCGTTTGCTGATAACCAGTACCACGGTGAAAGCTGGGCGCTACAAAAAGCCAGTATTATGGTTGTGGGTGAAAAAGGCGCTGACTTAGCCCCGCTCATGCAAAAAGTAAAACGCAGTATCACCTTCTCAGCCTAAGCCCCTCTTCGTGTTGCCGTAAAAGACTCTTTGCGGCGGCATTCACCTTGACTCACCTTTAAACGCGTCTATAACTTAAAGAAGTTCAATTCTTTCTGATCCATCGTTTGCGTGAGAAGTTAATGCGTTTATCAATTAAGTCGTTAGCCATTTTCCTAATTTTACTGGCCCTGCCGTTTACACAGGCTCAGGCATTGACCGTAAAGCTTAAAAAGATTGAAGAAGAGAAAGAGCAACTGCTTCTCGATATCCTTACATTGGCACTGTCTAAAAGCGACGAAGATATCAATTTTACATTTGATACCGTTACAAAAAATGAAGCACAAATGATGGCGGATATCGAAACCGGTGAAATGGATATCATGTGGGCTGGCGCGTCCCAGGATAAAGACGAAAACATGCTGGCTGTGCGAATTCCGGCGTTAAAAGGGCTGCTCGGGCACAGAATATTCATCATTCGGGAACAAGATAAAGACACGTTCAAAAACATCAAAACACTGAACGATTTAAAACAACTAAGGGCTGGACAGGGTCGCTTTTGGGGCGATAGCGAGGTACTGAAAAGTGCGCAAATCCCCCTTGTTACTACAACCAAATTTAACAACTTATTTTCTATGCTGGAAGGCGGCAGGTTCGACTATTTTCCGCGGGCTGTCCACGAGCCTTGGGTGGAAGTAAATCGGTTTCCTGAGCTAAACCTTGTAGTCGACGAAAACGTCATGCTCATTTATCCCTTCGCGATGTACTTCTATGTGAAGAAAGATAACCAATTGCTACACGACCTGATTTACAACGGTTTTAATGCCGCAATCGATGATGGCAGCTTTGATGACTTATTTTTTAGCAACCCTATGATTCAGGATGTGCTGACAAAGGCCAATTTGAAGCAACGCACCATTTTGAGAATTGATAATCCCGCCCTTCATGCCGACACACCGCTCGACAAAAAAGCATATTGGTTGGATGTATCTGCACATTAATTTTGGAACAGGCAACAAATGACGTCGATTAAACAACGAAGTATGATTTTACTGGCAGGCGTATCTGCCGCCGTAATGGTGATTGCTTTTGTGGTGGCCTACATGTTCACCTCGATGTATTTCAATCATCAGCGGGATGAACAGATTGAAGATACCACCACCATGTTGGCAGTGGTGCTTCAGGAACCGGTGTTTTCATATGATCAGGAATTAACAAGCAATATCCTGACGTCTTTCGTTAAATTGCCCTATGTGCAAACGGTAAAAGCTTACGACCACCGCGGCAGAGCCATTGGTGAGGCCAACGCAAACGAGACCGCCCCGTCACCCGATCAAGTATTGAACAAAAAAATCGATGTGATCTGGAATGGTCAACAAAAGGTGGGCGTGCTTGACATCACATTCAGGCTGGACAGCAATGAGGGCTTGCTCAACGCGACTAAAGTGATGTTTATCATTCTCGCGATCATTATTCTTCTTACTTTGCAGATAGTGAACTGGTTTGTCCTTGGACGCTATGTAATTAAGCCGGTTAATCAGGTTGTAGAAGCGTTACGTGGCATCGCCAAAGGTGACGGCGATTTAACCATGCGATTAAAAATTAAAACGGAAGATGAAATTGGTCAGTTGGCCCAGGCGTTCAACCAGTTTATTGGTAATTTGCAAACGCTCATTGCGGAAATCATTCAGCACACGAATGATTTAAAACAATGCGCCACTGGCATCCACAACAGCGCCGGCAGTAACCACTCATCAACCACCACACAAAAAACTGAGACGGCGCAGGTTGCAGCGGCGCTTACCGAACTGACTAAAGCAGTAGAAGAAGTGGCGTCTAATGCCAGCATCACCTCTGAAAAAACCAATCTATGTAACGAGTTGGCCATTAACGGCAATAGTATTGTTCAGAAAACCATTGGAGAAATTAAACACCTTGGGAAAGAAATTGGTGAAACATCGCTAGAAATCAATGAATTAAAAAATAGAAGCGACCAAATCAACACCATCTTGGTGGTGATTAAGGGAATTGCCGAACAAACTAACCTGCTGGCCTTAAACGCGGCCATCGAAGCTGCCCGGGCGGGAGAAATGGGCCGGGGTTTTGCGGTAGTGGCCGACGAAGTTCGCGCACTGGCTCAACGAACGCAGGCATCGACGGCTGAAATTGAAGAAGTCATTAAGGAGCTTCAATCTTCTTCGGATAACTCCAGTCGCATGATGGAAACCACCAGAGCAACCCTTTCCGATACCATTGATGAATCATCAGCAGCCATAGATGCGCTGGATAAGATCATTACCAATGTTAAAACCATCAACGACATGAATGCCCAGGTGGCAAATTCCGCCGTAGAGCAAAATCAAGTCGCAACACGGTTAAATGCGAAGGTGGAAGCCATTAATTCCCTGGCAGGATCTGTGTCTGAAAATGCAGACAAGGTCGGGTTACTTAGTGAGCAATTGAACGATATTAGCGGTAATATTGAAAGTAAAGTCCGTCGATTCAGAGTTTAATAGAATTCAGTAACCCTTTGTTTTTAAAATCATTGCAAAGAAAAGCGAACCGAATTTTCCGATAGATAAACCAGACTGCCATAGAGACTGTATCTACTTCCTGTTAGCATGAAAGAAAAAAACAGGAAGGAATACGATGGAAATAAGTACGATAATCTCCCTGGGCATCTATTTTGCGGTCATGCTCGGTATAGGGTTATTCTCATACCGACAAACAGATACCAGCGTTGAAGGTTACATGCTCGGGGGTCGCCAATTAGGCCCTGCAGTTACCGCGTTATCTGCCGGTGCGTCAGACATGAGTGGCTGGATGCTCATGGGTCTGCCCGGTGCGATGTATGTATCTGGGATATCCTCTGGCTGGATAGCCGTTGGCTTAGTGGCTGGCGCATTCGCCAACTATATTTTGGTGGCTCCTCGCCTGCGTATCTACACAGAAGTTGCTAACAACGCAGTCACACTTCCCGATTATTTTGAGAACCGCTTTGCCGATAACAGTCGCTTATTGCGGGTTATTGCCTCTGTGGTCATTGTTATCTTTTTTACCCTGTACACCTCCTCGGGCGTTGTAGCTGGCGGTAAATTGTTTGAAAGCTCATTTGGCCTCAGTTATGAAACCGGTTTGTATGTTACGACCGGCGTGGTGGTTGCCTACACCCTCTTCGGTGGCTTTATGGCGGTAAGTATTACCGATTTCGTGCAAGGCTGTATCATGTTCGTGTCACTGGTTATGGTACCCGTTGTGGTGATCATGGAGCTAGGCGGATTTGGCCAAGCCGTTGACGCTGTTTCGACCATCAACCCACAACTGTTTGACCCCTTCACCGATGCTGATACCGGAGAAGCACTGTCGCTTATTGGTATCGTGTCTTTACTCGCTTGGGGTCTAGGTTACTTTGGTCAACCGCACATTATTGTGCGTTTTATGGCCATTCGTTCGGTGGGCGATGTGCCAACCGCGCGTCGTATCGGTATGAGCTGGATGATTGTGTCTATCATTGGTGCGCTGATGACAGGCCTGTTCGGACTGGCCTACGTTACCGCAAATAGCAATACCATTGATCCCGAAACCATTTTTATCCACCTGTCTCAATTGCTGTTCCACCCGTTTATCGGCGGATTCCTACTGGCAGCGATTCTGGCCGCCATCATGAGTACCATTTCCTCGCAACTGTTGGTGACCTCAAGTTCATTAACCAGTGACTTCTATCAAGCATTCCTGCGTCGTGATGCGTCAGACAAAGAGTTAGTTTTGGCTGGACGAGGTTCGGTTATCCTTGTTGCTCTGGTTTCAATTTATCTGGCTTACGACAGAGACAGTACAATTCTGTCACTGGTAAGTAATGCCTGGGCTGGGTTTGGTGCAGCGTTTGGCCCACTCGTCCTGTTTAGCTTGTTTAAACGTGATATGACCCGCAGAGCAGCGCTAGGCGGTATGATTGTGGGTGCGGTTACGGTGCTGCTTTGGATTTATCTGCCATTCACTATTGGCGGTGAAAGCTTGAGTAGCTGGATGTACGAAATTGTCCCAGGATTTATTCTATCGAGTTTGACCATCATCATTCTGAGTAAGAGTGGAACGCCTAGAGAGGGTGTAGTCGATGTGTTTGATGCATTTAGTGCAAAGCTGACTGAATTTAAGAAGTAGATGAACTTATAGGATGGGCCGGCGTATTCATTGAAAGATTGCATCGCTTTAGAACCTGACATAACGCTGCGAAACATGGCAGCTAAATCAGACATGATGTGCATTGACAGATTACTGCCCTCTCTTTGAGAAACAGCCATCCTTAAAGCATATCCTGACCAAAGCCGCTCTCCTGAGCGGCTTTTTAGTATGACGATTTCGTTTCAATGTAATAAAACGGCTATTTTGTATAGCAAATTGGCATTACTACTTTCTGATCTAAATATGTTAGGGTTCTATACATATAATTGTTTAGCATATAACCCCAACAATCGGACTCGAAAATGACACTTGATATACCGTCTATTACCCATCTGAAACAACTCGAAGCCGAGAGCATCCACATTTTCCGTGAAGTTGCTGCCGAATTTGATAATCCGGTCATGTTATATTCCGTCGGAAAGGATTCCTCTGTTCTTTTACACTTGGCTCGTAAGGCCTTTGCCCCAGGCAAAATTCCCTTCCCACTGCTGCACGTTGACACCACGTGGAAATTCCACGAAATGATAGAGTTCCGTGATCAACAAGCTGAGAAACATGGTTTCGATCTGCTGGTACACATCAACCAAGAAGGTGTTGATGCCGGTGTTGGTCCATTCAGCCACGGTAGTGCAAAGCACACAGACATCATGAAAACTGCTTCTTTGAAGCAGGCACTGAACAAGTATAAGTTCGATGCCGCATTCGGTGGTGCCCGCCGAGACGAAGAAAAATCACGTGCGAAAGAGCGTGTTTACTCATTCCGTGACAGTAACCACCGCTGGGACCCGAAAAACCAGCGCCCTGAGCTTTGGAACATCTACAACTCATCAGTAAACAAAGGCGAAAGCATCCGTGTATTCCCTATGTCTAACTGGACTGAGCTGGATATCTGGCAATACATCTACCTGGAAAACATCGATATTCCTTCTCTTTACCTGGCAAAACCACGTCCGGTTGTAGAGCGCGATGGCGTATTGATTATGGTTGATGACGACCGTATGCCATTGGAAGAAGGTGAAGCCCCTGAAATGCGTTCAGTACGCTTCCGTACCTTAGGTTGTTACCCGCTGACCGGTGCGGTTGAGTCTGAAGCTGCGACGCTGCCTGAGGTTATTCAAGAAATGCTGCTGACCAAGACTTCTGAGCGTCAGGGCCGTGTTATCGACCACGATAGCTCCGGTTCTATGGAGAAGAAGAAAATGGAAGGGTACTTCTAATGTCGACGGATATCGTATGGCACAAGTACGAGGTCAATAAAAAGACCCGTGCCGAAAGCCTTGGCCAAACGCCACGCGTACTGTGGCTGACAGGCTTCAGCGGTTCCGGTAAATCCACCATTTCGAACCTGCTGGAACAGAAATTCCAGGAACAGGGTAAACACACTTATCTGCTCGACGGCGATAACGTTCGTCACGGTTTATGTGGCGACCTGGGCTTCAGCGATGAAGACCGCGTTGAAAATATTCGTCGCGTGAGTGAAGTGGCCAAACTGTTTGTCGATTCTGGTGTAATTGTACTGACTGCATTTATCTCTCCGTTTCAGGCTGACCGCGACTACTGCCGCAATCTGCTTGAAGAAGGTGAGTTTGTGGAAGTGTTCATTGATACCCCGCTGGACGTGTGTGAATCCCGCGATCCCAAAGGGCTTTATAAGAAAGCCCGAGCAGGTGAAATCAAGCATTTCACCGGTATCTCCTCCACTTATGAAGCACCGGTTAACCCGGAGATCCATCTGGAGTACAAAGACGAGCCTGCAGAACAAACTGCAGAACGTCTGTACGCCATGCTTGAAGAAAAAGGACTTGTGTAATGGCATTACCTGATCCATTAGCAGAAAAGATTCTTGCCATCAGCAAAGAAGCTGGTGACAAAATTATGGGAATCTACGAGAAAGATTTCGCCATTTACGAAAAAGAAGATACCAGCCCACTGACGGAAGCTGACCTTGCCGCACACAACGTTATTGTTGCCGGTTTGGAAGCGGTATCTCACCTGCCTATCCTGTCAGAAGAATCTGCCGATATCCCCTGGGACGAACGTCGTGGCTGGGATAAATACTGGCTGGTTGATCCGCTGGATGGCACCAAGGAATTCATCAAGAAGAACGGTGAATTTACCGTCAATATCGCCCTTATCGAAAACGGTAAGCCTGTGATGGGTGTGGTTTACGCCCCGGCCCTGAAACGTTCGTACATCGGTATCGACGGGCAAGGCGCGTGGATTGAAGACGAAGGCGGTTTTGCTCCGATTTCTGCGAAGAAACACACAGACGGTGAAGTATGGAAAGTGGTAGGCAGTCGCTCTCATCAGAGTCCTGAAATCCAGAAGTTACTGGAAGATTTGGGCGGTGAAGCGGAACTGGTTGCTATGGGCAGTTCGTTAAAACTGTGTCTGGTAGCCTCTGGTGAAGCCCACTTGTATCCGCGTTTAGGCCCAACTTCTGAATGGGATACCGGCGCAGCCCATGCGGTTGCCACAGCAGCAGGCGCGAAAGTGACCGTGCTGGATGGCTCAAACCCGCTGGCAGAAGACGCCCCTGACCTGACTTATAACCAGAAAGAATCTGTGTTGAACCCTTATTTCTTAGTGAGCGCATAAGCAATGAATGTAGATAACGAATTATTGAAAGAAGACGTCCTGGGCTACCTTGAACAGCACGAACAGAAAGACCTGCTGCGCTTTCTTACCTGCGGTAGCGTAGACGACGGTAAAAGTACCCTGATCGGCCGCCTGCTGCATGACTCAAAAATGATTTATGAAGATCAGCTGGCAGCAATTACTAAAGACAGTAAGAAAAGCGGTACCACCGGTGACAAGGTTGACCTGGCACTGCTGGTAGACGGTCTGCAGTCTGAGCGTGAGCAAGGTATCACCATCGACGTAGCCTACCGCTACTTCTCCACCGACAAGCGTAAGTTCATCATCGCGGATACGCCGGGACACGAACAGTACACCCGTAACATGGTAACGGGTGCGTCTACCTGTGATCTGGCCATCCTGATGGTTGACGCCCGCGCCGGGGTAAAAACCCAGACCCGTCGTCACTCGTTCCTGGCCAGCCTGTTAGGTATCAAGCACGTTATCGTTGCTGTGAACAAAATGGACCTGATGGACTTTAGTGAAAAAGTATTTGAAGACATCAAAGCTGACTTCCTGAAGTTCTCTGAAAATCTGAATATCCCTGATATCCAGTTTATTCCGCTGTCAGCCCTTGAGGGTGACAATGTGGTAAACCGCAGCGAACAGTCGCCCTGGTATACTGGCAAACCTCTCATGGAAATGCTGGAAACCATTGAAATCGGTAACGATGACAACAAAGACGACTTCCGCTTCCCGGTTCAGTATGTAAACCGTCCTAACCTGGACTTTCGTGGCTTCGCGGGTACCGTGGTATCTGGTCAGGTTGCGCCTGGCGATGAAATCACTGCACTGCCTTCAATGAAAACGTCTAAGGTTAAGTCAGTAGTGACTTTCGAGGGCGATCAGGAACGTGCTTACGTACCGCAGGCGGTTACCCTGACACTGGAAGATGAGATCGATATTTCACGCGGCGATATGATTGTTAAGTCTGACAACCTGCCACTGCTGTCGAGCCAGTTTAAATCTCACCTGGTATGGATGGCTGAAGAGCCGATGATGCCGCATAAGCAGTATCTGTTTAAGTTTGCGACCAAGTCGACTTCAGGTTCTGTGTCAGAAGTAGAATACCAGATTGATGTAAACACCATGGAACACAAGCCTGGTGCCCATCTCAATCTGAACGAAATTGGCGTTGTTGATCTGAAATTCACTCAGCCAGTGGCCTGTGACAATTACGATCGCAACCGTGCAACCGGTGCATTCATCGTTATTGACCGGCTGACCAATGGCACCGTGGGTGCAGGTATGATCATCGACCAGTTGGCCGAAGACAAGCAACACAAAGCGCCTGAGTTCTCAGCATTCGAGCTGGAATTCAACGAATTGGTTCGCAAGCACTTCCCACACTGGAACGCGATCGACATCAGCAAACTGTAACAAACCGGAATGGTTTAAATGGATGTCAACCAAATCATGGTGCTGGGGGTTTTCTTCAGCACCATTTTTGCGCTAGTCGCCACCAACAAGCGGCCTTCGACTATTTTCGCGGTCGCCATGTTGCTTTTGCTGGTTACTCAGCAAATTACCTTTGATGAAATACTGCAGAACCTGACTAACAAAGGGCTTATCACCCTTATTCTCCTATTGCTGGTAAGCAGTGCCATCGACAAAACGGCATTGATAAAGCAAATTGGTCGCAAACTTATTGCTCCAAGTTTTGCCCTTTCCTACTGGCGTTTATTCGGCTTAACCTTCTTCTCTTCTGCCCTACTTAACAACACGGCAGTGGTAGCAAGCTTGATAGGCCCGGTAAAACAGAATCAGTATCACCCGTCATCCCGCTTACTTATTCCACTTTCCTATGCCGCTATTCTCGGTGGAACGGTCACGTTAATTGGTACTTCTACCAATCTGATTGTAGATTCGTTTCTGCAGGAACACGGTCATCCGGGTTTTGCCTTCTGGGATTTCACCCTTTATGGCCTTACTGCGGGTTTAAGTTGTGGTTTGTTAATGTTCGTACTGGCAAGCCTGCTCCCGGATATCGCCAACAAGAAAACCGATTACCGGTCGTACATTGTTGAAGCCGAAGTAGAAGCCGGTTCTGAACTGATTGGTAAATCGGTGGAAGAGAACCACCTACGAAATCTGCCTGAGTTGTTCCTGGTGGAAATCGTTCGTGACCGTCAGCTGATCACGCCGGTGTCTCCTGATTTCATTATTGAACAGGGCGACAAGTTGATATTCTCTGGTAACGTGCAAAAGCTGGACAATTTAAGCCACATTAAAGGCTTAACCATGTTCGCTGAAGCCGACGGCATTCTTCGCGAAAACCTTACCGAAGTGATTATATCTAACCGCGCGCAAATCATCGGCCAAACCATCAAAGCCCTCGGTTTCCGCGCATTATTTGATGCTGCGGTGGTAGCGATTCGCCGGGATGGTGAGCAGCTATCAGGCAAACTTGGTGAAATAAAATTGCAGGCGGGTGACTTTTTGCTGTTAGCCACCGGTCCGGATTTCCAGACTCGCCAGAATTTGTCGAAAAACTTCTTTATCCTCTCGGAGCAGAAGATCACCCGACCACTGACGAACTGGCAGGAATGGATCACCATGGGTGGTTTCTTACTGGTAGTTGCCCTATCAGCAACAGATATACTTAGCCTCGGCATCGGGCTGCTGTTCTTCGCTGCAGTGCTTATCGCGGCCAAGGTAACCAGCAATGGTGAAATCAAACGCAACCTGCCACTGAACCTCATAGTGGTGATTGTAGGCGCGCTAAGCCTAGCCAGTGCGCTGGAAAATGTAGGTGTGATAAGCATGAGCACCGAAATGCTGATGCCGTACTTGTCTGACACCAACTGGTTTGTTGCTCTTATCGTGGTGTATGTCGCTACCTTGCTGCTTACCGAGTTTGTCACCAATAACGCAGCGGCGGCATTAATGTTCCCGTTTGCGTATGGCGTGGCGGGCCTGATTGGTGCGCCTCTGATGCCATTCGCACTGGCTGTCGCATTTGCCGCCAGCGCCAGTTTTATTTCGCCCTACGGCTATCAGACCAACTTGCTGGTATATAACGCGGCGAATTATCGGTTTTCCCATTTTATTAAAATTGGATTACCCATATCGCTAACCTATAGCAGCATTGTACTCATATTATTGAATATGACGTATTTCTAAGATGGCTAAGCGCAAATAAAACAAACCACTGACAAAACAAAGCCCCGCACTGCGGGGCTTTTTTTGGATTTTAAAACGCTACCCTAATATTTATGGTAACAAAGTCTTCAGCTCTGCTGCGATTTTATCTATCGAAACCGGTTTCGATAAAAAGCCATCAAACCCTAATGCTTTACACTTTTCTACATTTTCAGGCATGGCATGAGCGGTGAGTGCAATGACGGTTTTGTTGTATCCCATCTCTCGCAGTTTGGCATGAACCTCATAACCGTCCATTTCTGGCATCTGGATATCCAGTAAAATGAAATCATATTGGTTTTCAGCGACTAACCTTAACCCTTCCGGGCCAGATTCGGCCGTGTGAAGGTCGATACCAATGTGTGAAAGCAACGCCTCAGTAACAAAACGATTTTCTTCTAAATCGTCTACGTACAGTGCTCGTAGTGCGGCTCCTCTGATATCAGCCAGTAGATCGCTTTTACTCTGCTTACTTTTTTCCGGAACCACCTGCTCTGCTACCGGTGCATGAAAACTTGCAGCAAAGAGGCTACCCTCTGACGGTGAGGATTTTTCCAGCACCAATGAGCCACCCAATTCTTCACAAATGTCTTTTGACAGCGCGAGTCCTAATCCGGTGCCTCCAAAGCGCCCCATAATTGCCTTATTCGCCTGTTTGAAGGGCTGGAAAAGGGCTTTTTGTTGAAACTCATTGATGCCAATACCGGTATCCTGAGTTTTACAGGTGAGGATCTCGTCTTCATAGTAAACCGATAAGGTAACGACACCAGACTCGGTGAACTTAACCGCGTTACTTATCATGTTGTTCAGTACTTGCTTCATTCGCAAGGGGTCGCAAACAACTTTAACGGGAAGCGGATCTTGTATAGCCAAAATAAATCGCAGACCTTTGGCCTGTGCCGCTTGCAATGCTTGCTCGTCTATCTCTCTCAATAGTTCCCGTGGAGAGAACGTTGTTCTATCGATGGAAATACGGCCCGCCTCCATCCGGGAAAGGTCAAGTACATCATCAATAATGTTTTTCAGTTCGCGACTGTTTTTGAGTACTTTTTCCGCTAAATAGCGATGCTCATCGCTTAAGGATTCTGACATAGTGAGCAATTCACCAAACCCGGTAATATTACCCAGTGGCGTCCGCAGTTCATGAGAAACATTCGCAAGCATCAACGCGATGGATTTATTCGCAGCTTCCACTTTTTGGCGCAATGCTTCTTCTTTTTCCAGTTTTGCCACCAGATCTTGCTTGCGCTGATGCATCTGTAAAAAAGCTTTCACCTTGCTTTGAATAACCGGTCGAGACACAGGCTTAAAAAGAATATCCACGCCACCGGCTTCGTAGCTATCTAACTCAAACTGTTCTGACTGACTGTGCGCAGTAAGAAACACAATAGGCAGCTCGCGAAATTTTTTTACACCGCGGATTAAACGCGCTAATTCAAAGCCTGAAACGGGCGTCATTTCTATGTCGATAATGGCAAGACAAAAGTTCGTCTCAGTGAGTAGAGCAAGCGCTTCATCTGCACTTTGGGCAGTAATAATCTCTGCCTGCTCGAGAGTTTCCAGTTGGGCCTCAATGGCCATTAGATTTCTGTTATTGTCGTCTACGACTAGAATTTTATTAGACATACTACACGTGCTCTGTATTTCGCTGATATATACGCTTTGGGCTATTGAAGGCTCGAAGCCCGAATTCACTCTCTCGTTTGAACAGCGATTCGGATTGGCCTAAAACAAGAAAACCGGATTGGTGAAGAGACGATACCAGCAACGACAACGCCTTGTTTTGCGCGTCTTCGTTCAGGTAAATCAATACATTACGACACAGTATGAGATCCATGTCATCAAGAGGTTCATCTTTAATAAGATCGTGCTGAATAAAAGTAACCTGGTCTAATAACGCTTGATCAAAGAAGCCAAGATTGTAGCGAAAAAAGTAATAATCGCTGGCATGTTTCTGCGCCGACACCTGGGTGTAGTGACGGATGAATTGCCTGATCTCATCTTGGGAAAATGCACCGCGCTGGGCTTTTTCTAGCGCCGCAGTACTCACATCTGTGGCATAAACGCTGGTGCGGGATAACAAGCCCTGTTCCGATAGCAGCACTAACAAACTGTAGAGCTCTTTACCGCTGCTGCAACCTGCAGACCAAATCTTAATATGTGCACGGGTTTCAAAGTAGGGAAATAACTGCTCGTTGATTAACTGGAACGTATCCGGATCACGAAAAAACTCGGTGGTCCCCACCGTTAGAATATCAATTATCCACGCGAGAGACTCTTTTCCTTTGAGCAATTCATCCAGAAGCGCAAGTAACGAGCGACCGCCACTTTGTCCGCGCAGGCTATCTAGTCTGCGGGCAATATAATCGTCAGCATAGTGCTGAAAATCATAATTGAAACAAATTTTTAGCCCATGCAGAAAAAGCGCATTTTCCTGCTGTAGAAACTGACTCACACCATGAGCCCTTGTTCTGGCAGCCATACTCGTAATACAGACATTAATGCGGTCAGGTTTAACGGCTTTGCAAGATAATCATTGGCGCCACATTCAATTATTTGCTCGTGATCTTCTTTTCCAGCTTTTGCCGTTAACGCTATTATTGGCACCCGGGCGTATTTTTTTACTTTACCGTCCCGGATGGCTTTTATGAGTTCGTAGCCATTCATGTTAGGCATCATGATATCGGTTAACACCAAATCCAAATGACTTTCAGAAGCAAGCAGATTCATCGCTTCCACACCATCTTTGGCAATAACGACATCTGCACCCCGTTGCTCAAGCGCGCTGGTTAAGGCAAATATATTGCGCATATCGTCGTCCACCAGCATGATTTTGTACCCTGACAGCTCTGAATCAGCGAGCGTATTTTTTTCTAACACTTTACGTTGCTCTATGGATAATTCTGCTTCATCGCGATGTAAGAACAGATTGATTTGTTCAAGCAATTTTTCTGGCGAGCGAGCACCTTTCAGAATAATACTTTCCGCCAGGCCGGATAGCGTGTTTTCTTCTTCTAGGTCCAACTCTTTTGCAGTGTAAATAACCACAGGGGGAAGCGAAATATCCATATATTTTATGGTTTCAAGGAAAGCTAAACCCGTTGTATCTGGTAAACTTAAATCCAGCACAATAGCATCGTAATTAGACGATTTGAGCGCCGCAATAGCATCCTCACCGTAACCACACACCACAACTTCTGTGGTTTTAGAACCCAGCAACGCTGAAATTGCCTGCTGCTGTCCTGCATTGTCTTCAATCAAGAGCAGACGACGATGAGGCGTAGTAATAATTCGTTTAACCCGTTCCAATGCGGCTGAAACTTTATCAATCGTCATGGGTTTAGTCAGATACCCCATTGCCCCAAGACGCAGGGCATTATTTTGATAGTCCATACCCGATATCATATGAACGGGAATATGCCGCGTTTTAACGTTGGATTTTAAAGATTCAAGAATGGCCATACCGCTAAGATTAGGCAGTTTGATATCCAACAGCACGGCATCAGGCGTAAAACTATCTAACAATGCCATGGCCAGCTCACCACTGGCCACACACACGGCCTGCATATCCAGTCTTTTAGCCGCAGCTCCAACCGCCATTGCAAACGCTTTATCGTCTTCAACAATCAACAAACAGAGCTTAGTTCCGTCCAATTCTTCGACTTGCCTTTTCAGCTCAATAAGCTCATCCGCGTTAGCGTCTTTTTCAATGAATTCGCTGCTTAAGGTTTGGGCCTTTTGCTGACTCCCTTTCTCAAGCATTGTAAACGTCGCAGGTAACTTAGTGGCTTCAGGAGCATCGAGTTTGGTTGTAATAGTTAGCTCAAACTTACTGCCTTTACCCTTCTCAGATTCAAGTGTGATGCACCCTTTCAGCAAACTCGCCAGCTCTTTTGAAATTGAGAGGCCCAGGCCGGTGCCGCCATAGGCGCGATCGACAGAAGAATCTTCCTGTTCAAAGGCTTCAAATATCCGCTGCTGTTTAGAGGCATCTATACCCACCCCCGTATCTGAAACGGAAAGAGAAATCGTGTCAGCGCTGCGCTGATGAAGATATAACTCGACTTTCCCTTCGCTGGTAAATTTAAGCGCGTTTGAAATCAGGTTACGCAGTATTTGCTTTAATCGGCTGCGATCAGTTGTCAGTGTGCTAGTTTGAACAGAATCTTCAATGCGAATATTCCAGTTGACCTTCGTTTGTTTAAAAAGAGGGTTGAAAGACACATCGAGCTCATCAATAAAGTCGCGCAGAGAAAAGGTTTCGATATTGAGGGTGATTTTCCTGGCTTCAATTTTGGTTAAATCGAGAATGTCTTCAATCAGCATAAGAAGATCATTACCCGATTGATGAATGGACTTCAGATATTCCAGATTTTTACCTGTGAGTGACGTTTCCTTTTCTAGCAGTAACGAAGAGAGCACCATCAAACTATTGAGCGGTGTTCTGAATTCATGAGACATGTTTGCAAGAAATTCAGATTTGTAGCTGTTTATTTTAATCAGTTCTGCCGCTTTCGCTTCGAGATCCGTTTTAGCCTGGCTTAATTCGCTGTTAGAGCTATCCAAAGAGACGGTTTTTATCTCCAATTCCCTGGACTGTTTTTGGAGCTCTTCATTTGAAACCCGTAATTCTTCTTGTTGCAACTCCAGCTCAGCCGTTTGCCTCTGACTCGCTTGTAACAAGTCTTGATTTTCTTCACGTATATGTAGGCTGTGTAGACCCTGACTAATTACTTTACAGTATTTGTCAGCTGCAGCTCTGTTGGTAAACTCACTATTGTCTGATAAAGCAATCTCAATAATACCTAATTGCTCAGATTCAAAGACGAGTGGCAAATAAAGCAATTTATTTGGCACCATGCTGCCCATCATGGATTTCAAACGCCAGAATTTATCGGGTACTTGCTCAATAGTAGTTACCTCACCGGCATCCAGCATTTGTTTTAAAAAATCTTTGTGGGGGATTGGTTTATCAGCGTCCAGAGAGGTTAGCCCCCACTGGGCTACAAGGGAAAGAAATTTACCATCAGCGACATATAAGCAAATACTGGCTGCGCTCATGTAATCGGCAAGTTTATTGATAATGGCGTTATAAACGTCTTGCTTACTACTCTGCCCGGTAAATGCCATCGACATGTGCTGGAGCAGATTATCCAGAGCAGATTTTTGCTGAATTTCATCTAGCAAATCTCGGTGCTTTTTGCCCATCTCGCACAGATCGCCGGCGAGCTTGTTCATCTCGCTGTTGCCATAGTCAGTGTTGTCAACGAGAGAAAAGTCCATTTTACCGTCTGATATGTTGCGGGACAGCCTGGTTACGCTTTTCACCGACAGCAGCATTTTAGTAACGTGACGCTGCGCAACAACCCATGATAACAGCGCAGTAAGTAGCAGTACGACAAAGATAAAACTGATTGTTCTGAAGGTTGAAGATTCCAACGTTTCACCAACCAGTCTGTTCTCCGCATCGAGCAGGTTGTCGAGCCTGGCGATAGCAGAAATGGCTGGCTCATCATTCACCTTTACTTGTGCATCAAGTTCTTCGACGGACAAGCTAGCCAATTGCTCAGAGCGCAATAATCTTATCTTTTCAAGGTACTGATTAATAACAAGCTCTATGTCAGTGATCTGCGCCAACTCTACATTACTTACTTTAGGCAAGGCTTTGTAATTACCAGAAGCACGCAGCGCTTCATTAAGCTTTTCTTCAGCTGTTACTTTGTACTGAAGATCACGTCGAATAATATAATTCTTGAACGAATGTATGCCACCGCCATAACCAAGGTTGGTGTAAAGCTGTTCTAGATACTGTTTCTTCTGCATAAATATATCAGTCGATTTTTGCATCTGATTCTGACTGTTATAAATCAGCAAGGCGCAAATCACCGCACCAACAGCAGTAAGAACGAGAGGGGTAAATAGAACTTTGTAGATTTGCTTACTCAGCGACATGGCCATTCCGGAAAAGAGTCTAAACAGACTGTGCCAACAGGAAGAAAAAGGGGGGGTGGCACCATCAATACTGCAAAGAAATGATTACATGAAATGGCTTAAAGGTTACTTATACTTTTGGCTAAAGTTAGCGTGTAGATGGCAATATAAGACAATAAACTAGCTCATCATATTGAGAGTGGGAAATTTTTAAGCAGTTTATGATATTACTCAGGAGAGCCGGAGCTTGCGGGGATGCATTTTGAAGACAGACAGCCTACGATAAGGCTGCCCGGATTAGATGACTAATATTATGAGTGTTTCTTGCGACGCGAAATCCCAAAGCCCAGCAAGCCAAGTGAAATTATTCCAAATGTCGAAGGCTCAGCAACATTTACAGCGTTACCTATTGTGACATCGAGAGCAATCTGCGACCCCGCAAAAGTGGAAAAGTCGGTGATAGAAAAACCGCTAACCAAAAAATCAGAAATTGAGATGGAATCAACTGTAATCGTTCCCATCCAGCTGATCATATCGCCATCACTAAAAGCAAATTCACCACCTGATACATCAATGCCAAACTCGTCACCAACCACACCATCATCGTCAATGTAAACATACTCTATATCACGAGTTTCACCAGCGATAGTCAGCCAAGCAGCTCCTGAAGATACAGTAGCATTGAGATCGCTCATCACTGTAAGGTCAAACTGCAGGTTACTCCAAGCTTCTCCCGCATCCACAAAATCGTCATGACTAAATGTGTCAGAACCAATTGCCAAAGTAGACCCGCTGAATTCCCAGATAGTGCCACCGCCGATATTATCTTCGGTTATATTCAACATGAGACTAGCGTTTGCAACGGTTGGCGCTGTTAAAAGTAGGCTCGCTACACATAACTTTTTAAACATTACAAAAATCCTTTGATGAAATGAAAATTAGCGTTGAAGGTTATGCAGATTACGAACCACTAATTTTTGGTTGTTTTTTCAACAGCTTAACCAGAGACATTTTGAAGATTGTAAAAATAGCTGACAAGTACAAATTTCTATACCGTCAGCTACAATTAAATTGATCAGCACTTAACGGAAAAGCACATTTTCCTGATTAAACCAGTACACACTAAAGGCAATAAGGGCGCCAGCAATCAAAGCGGTCGAGCCAAATATGGCAATTAACTGTACGTAGTCCATGGTACCTTTGATCAGCTCTTTCATGGCGAGCGCTACGTTAGTCAGTGGCACCCAGGCCCAGCCACCTTTCAACTCAACGCCAGGTAGCATTGCCATAATTACCGGTACGATAGTGAACATCACCAGCGGGGTCATATAACCCTGTGCTTCTTTGAAGCTTCGAGCGTAGATAGACAGACTCAGTAATACCGACGCGAAAATAGCCACAACCGGAATCAGCATGAAGAAAATAAGCAGGAAATCCATGCCGCTAATTGAGCCCATAAAGTCGGCAACTAACTCAATGGCCATGCCCTGACTCAGTACGATGCCCCAGATTGCCATACTGCCTACGGTCACCATTGCAGAAGTCACTCCAGCCAGCGCAATGGCCAGAAACTTCCCTAACACCAGTTTATGACGAGCAATAGGAGAAATAAGCAAAGTTTCCAACGTGCCACGTTCCTTTTCACCTGCGCCCAAATCGGTGGCGGGGATCATCGCGCCTTGCAAGCAAAGCATGAACACCAGGTAGGGAATAAATCCACCGATTTTCTCCCCCCAGTTTTCCCGCTGATCGGCCACATTCACTTTCTCAACCACTACAGGGTCAATAAGCGCTAATTGCTGGGTTTCATTCAGACCCAACGTAGCGAACGCGCCTTGCTGGTTTTCTTCTTCAATGGCGTCGACAATTTCATTGAGTCGGCGCTGTACCAAATTTAACCCTGAGTCATTGAGATATAACGTGAGCGAAATCTGACCATTGGCTAATACGTCATTACTGAAGTTTTCTGGGATTACCAGCACAAAATCCGCATTTTCTTCTTTTACCCACTGTTTGATGTCGGTATTTTGCGGTGCGGCAACGAGATTAAATTCTTCCGACTCAGCTATTCGCGCGACCAGGTCGGGCGCGTATTCAGCACCAACAATGGCGTAATCGAGAATTTCACTTTCCGCTTTCTGAATCGCTTTTGATGACACGTAAGTGACTACGCCGAAAATGGCGGGAAACACTAAGATTGGCAATGCAATCATGAAAAACAGGGTTTTTCTATCTCTTAGCAGTTCTTTAATTTCCTTTAGAAATACCAGCCACATATCAAACTCCTTGTTCCAGTGCTGCCAGAAATGCGCTGTTCAAAGAGCCAGGTACTAGCGCTCTGAATGCGGCAATCTCGTCGTTAAATTGGGTGCGTCCGTGGTTGATTACGGTGACCCGGTCACACAACTCGGCCACTTCATCAAGATGATGGGTTGAAAAAATAACCGGCACGCCCTGGGTTTTGAGGCCCCGAATAAAGTTAAGTACCGTTTGCGACGCCATGATATCAAGGCCGGTAGTCGGCTCATCGAGAATAACAACTTCGGGTTTGTGAACCACTGCTCGGGCAATGGCGGTTTTCTGTTTCATTCCCGTGGAGAAATTTTCACAGCGGCGATCCAGAAAACTGTGCAAATCGAGTAAGTCGGCAAGTTCAGCGATCCTGTCATCGATTTGTGTTTTTGTCATTTGATGAAGCTGTCCGAAGTAGGCGATATTTTCTCTACCGGTTAACCGACCGTATAATCCGGTAGCACCTGAGAGAAAACCAATTTTTTGACGGGCCACCACGGGGTTCTTCAGCACGTCGACACCATTGATGGTTATACTGCCCGCCTCCGGCTTCAGAGCGGTTGAGAGCATACGCAGTGTTGTGGTTTTCCCTGCCCCATTTGGGCCGAGTAACCCTAAAACCTCTCCAGCAGCACAAGACAACGAAACATCTTCCACTGATTTAAAAAACTTTCCGGATAAGCGAGGGTCTTGCTTTTCTTGCTCACTCAGCTTTTTCGGATTTTCAACTTTAAACTTCTTAGCTAATCGATTGATTTCTATCATTTATATAGCTTCCTGACGTAAATAGCGTCCATATTGTTGTTTGCAAAAGCAGCTAATGTAGAACCACTTTCTAAACTGCTCACGTTGCTACCAGTCAAGATTAGGAAAAAAATATTACGAAGCACAGGAAAAAAATGCGACAGAATATTTCCTTACAAATACGCCGTGTACAGTTGCCCACATTTTTCATACCGTATAGCACTAAGATCAGCGTTATTACGCATTATGGAAAACACAAAATAAGACAGGAAAAGAACATGTCAGAGGTTAGCAATCCGTTTCAGGCAGTAAACGAAACCTTTATCCGGCCTAACAAAGTATTTGCCAAATTAGCAAACACAGACAACTGGTCATGGGTGCCGTTTTTTATCGTGATGACATTGGCCTTATTGCCGCTTTATCTTTTTTTTCAAACTATCGACTTTGCCTGGTACAGCAATTACCTTGCAGATGTTCAACTGGGTGATGTGAGTCCGGCTGAAAAACAAGCTTACAAAGATCAACTCACGTTAGGAATGATAAAGTGGAGCACGCTGATTGGATCCTTCCTGGGCTTTTTAATCATTAATGCCCTGGTAGCCGGTTACCTGACATTCATGACCCGCAACGATGAAAAAAGTATTCAGGGCTTCACCGACTGGTATGGCATGACCTGGTGGACGGCTTTGCCTTCCATTATTCCAAGCCTGCTCGCGCTAGTGTTACTGGTAATGGCAGATTCACATCAGATTGACCCAATTTCCCTGTCGCCGCTGTCGCTCGCCTACATTTTTGGTCTTGAGCCCACCTCCGCCTTTTTTAACCTGGGCCAGTCAATTCGTCTCGATATGTTCTGGAGTTATTACCTTACCGCTGTCGCACTAGGTCAGTGGACGTCGTTCTCTACCAAAAAATCGTGGATTGTTGCTCTGGCACCGGGGGCGGTGATATACGGCATTTGGCTGATTTTCGCCATTGTGTAAACGCTAATTACAAGTAAGCGCGAACTCGACGAGTACCAACCAATCAACCCAGCGGTCAGGGAAGTAATTCCCCGACCGTTTTTTGTTTATTAAGAGGCCTAAAATAATCGGTATTTTGATAAAACGTTAGGTTCTGCGGCGAGTACCAGCCCGGCACACCTAATAACGGTAATGGGTGTAAGTGCCCTTTCGCAGAAAAAATATCTGCGTGAGTGAATCGTTGAAACAGCGCCGTGTCCACGGCGTGACATTGCTGTTGAAAAGACATCTGATTGAAATCATCAGGTACAGTCACCGCCAGCCATTTCCCCGTAAGTCCGATAAAGGGTTCAAGTAACATTTCTAAATTCGCGTGGCCGAAAATAAATGGGTAAAACACGTCGCCCCAGCTTGCCTGTTTCTCCAGCATAACTTCAATCCAGTTATGATGAGCAAGCGCATACACCAGTTCACGCCCTTGTGCTTGCAAACGTTCTGGTACCGCAAGCACTACTCCACATTCATCAAAATGGGTAATACGATTGCGCGATGGTGTGCGAGGATGAACCCCATGCGCAGCAATGTCTTCCACATGCATTCGATTCAACAATCCTTTAGTACGCGGAAATTGTATCCAAATTAATGCATTAAAAAAGTCATGCCAGTTAGACTCCCGGGTTGGCACCACGTTATCCTGAAAGATAATTTCCTCGTAGTAACGACCATCATCATCACTAAACGTCGATTGGCCCTTAAACTCCGGCCCCGACCAATTGCCGTTATGCCAGTGGTTTGTTACTGCCATCAGTGTATCTGGCTGAGGGAAAACGGCAATTTCTGTTAGACCTGTTTCACAAAGCAATTGCTTAATAGGGCTGACAAGCTCGGGATGATTTATGGCAGATGACCATGAGACTGCGGTGGAATTCATAAATGATGTATTGGTTAGCCTGGCGGGTTTCTCTATACTGGATGGTTATTGTAGAGCAAACAGAGACTAACAATGAAAAAAATTCTTTTGCCGTTCATGGTTCCAACGATGGTGGGCTTGTCAACAGTGGGCCTCACGGCTTGTAGCAGTGATCAACCGCCGGTTACAGAAGCGAAAGCAGAAGCCACATCAACCTTCGAGCAGGTTTACGCCGGCATTACTGCCGATGAAATTGTCGGCCCGCTGAAAACCCTTTCTTCCGACGAGTTTGAAGGTCGCTTACCTACGACCCCAGGAGAAAAGAAAACCCTGGATTACTTAGTTGGCCAATTTAAAGAAGCTGGCTTCCAGCCTGGTAACGGTAACAGCTATCTACAGCCCGTTGACCTGATGGAAATTACTGCTGATGCAGACATGACTATGACCATCGGCGACAATGCCTTTGCGTATAAACAAGACATGGTGGCTGGCTCTAAACGCGAACAATCGCTGGTAGAGCTGAAAGATTCTGAACTGGTTTTCGTGGGTTACGGTGTAAATGCACCAGAATACGACTGGAACGACTACGAAGGCCTTGATGTAAAAGGCAAAACCGTGGTGATTCTGGTAAATGATCCGGGTTTTGAAAATCCTGATTCCGGCAAATTCCAGGGCACCACCATGACCTATTACGGTCGTTGGAGCTACAAATTCGAAGAAGCCAGTCGCCAGGGTGCGGCGGGTGCCATTATTGTTCACGAGACTGCCCCCGCCTCTTATGGCTGGTCTGTGGTAGCAAACAGTTGGAGCGGCCCGCAGTATGGCCTGGTTACCAAAGACGGTGGCGCAAGCCGTGTGGCTGTTGAAGGCTGGCTGACATTGGACGCAGCAAAGAAAGTCTTTGCTGATGCGGGACTCGATTTTGACGAACAGAAAAAAGCCGCACTGAGCGGGCCTTATCATCAAGACCTTGGCTTAACGGCGTCAGTAACGGTGAAAAATACCTTCCAGAAATCGGTAAGTAATAATGTGATTGCTACCCTGCCCGGCACTGAAAAGCCCGACGAGCACGTGATTTATACGGCACATTGGGATCACCTGGGTAAAGATGAAAGCCTGAAAGGCGACCAAATTTACAACGGTGCTCATGACAATGCCACCGGTTCAGCCGCTGCTGTTGCCATGGCACATGCGTTCAGCAAGCTGTCTCCGCGTCCAGCGCGTTCCGTGACGTTCCTCATTGTCACTGCGGAAGAGCAAGGACTTCTGGGCTCAAAATATTATGCTGACCACCCAATTATTCCCCTCGATAAAACCGTTGCGAATATCAACATGGATGCCATGAACGTATTGGGTAAAACCAAAAACGTGAGCGTGGTGGGTATGGGCAAATCTGAAATGGAAAGCTATCTGGAAAAAGCAGCAGTGCGCCAGGGCCGATACCTTACCCAGGAAGAACACCCTGCTGGCGGTTACTACTACCGCTCAGATCACTTTAGCTTCGCGAAGAAAGGCGTACCGGCACTTTACGCTAAAGGCGGTAGCGAACCCTGGGATGCGGCCACTGCCGATTACAAAAAGCGCATGAATGTCATTGTTAAAGGTTGCTACCATCAGGTTTGTGACGAGTTTCGTAAAGAATGGGATTTATCCGGCATTGCCCAGGACACCCAGTTGCTGTTTGAAGTGGGCTATGACGTTGCCAACGCTGACAGTTGGCCGCAGTGGAATGCCACTAGCGAATTTCAACGTCCTTAAACCGCATTAAGGTTTAACGAAAACGGGTCATCGTGAAGGTGGCCCGTTTTTGCATTCTGCCTCATGATTCCCCTGTTTCCCCCGCCCTATATGGCAAAATCGTCACTTTATTTGCGATTCCGTTAAGTTAATCCTTGCTTTTTTTTCTCATACTGGCACATTCAACAAACGCGGAGTTTGCACCCTTCAAAAACAATAAAGTCTCACCCGCGGCCGCGATTAAGCGACCCGACAGAAAAAACAATCCTATTTTCAACAAGTGACAAGAGAGAACCCGTTTTATGTGTGGTATTTTCGGTATCCTTGATATCAAGACCGACGTGTCTGAACTCAGAACCCAAGCGCTAGATTATACAAAGTTGCTGCGTCATCGCGGCCCTGACTGGTCGGGTATCTGGAATAATGACAATACCATCCTGTGCCATGAACGGTTGGCCATCGTCGATGTAGACACTGGTGCTCAGCCGCTCATCAGCCAGGATAATAATAAGATCCTGGCCGTTAACGGTGAGATCTATAACCACAAACAGCTTGCCCAGAATTTGGCAACACCTTACGACTTCAAGACCCGTTCGGACTGTGAAGTTATTCTTCCTCTTTATGAGCAAAAAGGTGTTGAGTTCATTGATGAACTGGAAGGTATGTTTGCTTTTATCCTCTACGATGAAGCACAGGATGCTTACCTGATTGCCCGTGACCACATCGGTATTATTCCGCTGTACACCGGTTACGATGAACATGGCAACTTCTATGTTGCCTCAGAAATGAAGGCACTGGCGCCAATTTGTAAAACTATCAGTGAATTCCCTCCGGGCCACTACCTGTGGAGCAAAACCGGCGAGCTGACTAAGTACTACAAGCGCGACTGGATGAGCTACGACGCCGTTAAAGACAACGAGACTAACCTGGACGACCTGAAAGTGGCTTTCGAGAAAGCCGTTAAGTCGCACATGATGTCTGACGTACCTTACGCAGTACTGCTGTCTGGTGGTCTGGATTCCTCTCTGGTTTCTGCCGTTGCCGCCCAATACGTTGCTAAGCGTGTTGAAGACGAAGACAAGTCTGATGCCTGGTGGCCTCGTCTGCACAGCTTTGCCGTTGGCCTTGAAGGTGCACCAGACTTAAAAGCAGCGAAACAAGTAGCTGACATGATTGGTACTGTTCACCACGAAATCCACTTCACTATTCAGGAAGGTTTGGATGCCATTCGTGACGTTATTTATCATCTGGAAACTTACGATACCACGACTATTCGTGCCGCGACGCCAATGTACCTGATGACCCGTAAGATCAAGGCCATGGGTATCAAAATGGTTCTGTCTGGTGAAGGTTCTGACGAAATATTCGGTGGCTACCTGTATTTCCACAAAGCGCCAAACGCCAAAGAACTGCACGAAGAAACAGTGCGTAAACTGGATCGCCTGCACATGTTCGACTGTGCCCGTGCGAACAAAGCCACCAGCGCCTGGGGTGTGGAAGCCCGCGTACCGTTCCTCGACAAGAACTTCATGGACGTAGCAATGCGCCTGAACCCACAAGATAAAATGTGTGTGGATGGCCGCATGGAAAAATGGATCCTGCGTAAAGCCTTCGACGATGGCAAAACGCTGCCAGCTGAAGTGCTGTGGCGTCAAAAAGAGCAGTTCGGTGACGGTGTAGGTTATTCCTGGATCGACTCTATCCGTGACTTCGTAGAAACCGAAGTGTCTGATCAGCAACTGGCTACGTCAGAATTCCGCTTCCCGGTGAACACGCCTGATACGAAAGAAGGGTATTACTACCGCACTATCTTTGAAGGCTACTTCCCGCAAGAAAGTGCTGCGCGTTGTGTACCTGGCGGTAAATCCATTGCCTGCTCAACGGCTGAAGCCCTTGAGTGGGATGAAAGCTTCAAGAACAACGCTGACCCATCAGGTCGCTCTATGAAAGACGTGCACTCTGGCAAAAGTCACTAAGTTGCACAACTAGAAATACAAAGCCCGGTCATTGACCGGGCTTTTTCGTATTAGCAATATACCAATTAAAAGAATAAGTGACCGAGCTCTCAGGGATTCTCCTGGTTTTCGAGAGACGCCTTGTACCAAAGCGAAGCGTCCTGCAGCGGGGTTTGTTCAGGTAACAAGGTGTTGTCGAGCACGATGGTGTTGCGATTCGACAAATCCAGTTGCTTTAACGCATCTTCATACGTCGACATAAACAAGGCATCAAAGGAACCATCTTCAATGGCCATTTTAAGGCCTGTCTCAATTAGCCTCGCCAGTGTTGTATTACCTTTATTAACGAAAAAATACAGCGCCGTGGGGTAATACATCGCGACGTTTTTCTCTAACATGATATCCGAGGGCATGGTATCGGCATTCAGCTCATTAAGCACTTCCATTACCGATCGAGGAAAAAAATCAGCCTTGTGGGTTTCGAGCACTTCAGCCGCATTACCATAAGACGGAACGGTAAAAACATTAAAGCCGTTTGCCTGCAAAATTTTGGTATCTGGCCATTCTTCACCTGAAATAGGTACCAGTTTGAGCAAATCATTTTTGCTCATCTCTTTGGTAAATCGTGCCTCGCTCATGTCGTTGATGAGGAATACACGCCAGCCAATTAACCCTTTGGCCAATGGAATACGAATTGGGAGAAGATCTTTTTCTCGCTGACTGTCAGTCATGCTCCAAACCACATTCACTTCGCGATTTTCACGCAACTGGCGAAGCGCCTTCCCCTGCAGCATGATACGGTCGGAGGGCAACAAACTGTACTTCACACCGGTCTTTTCCAGCGCCAGGGTTAACAACGCCAGTGGATATTCGGTACGTAAATCTTTGTCGTCTATAGGTCGAGGATAGGTAATAGACCATAACGCGGCCTGCGCATTAATGCTTAATAACAGCAGTGAGACTGCGAACCACTTGCGCATAAGCGACATCCTTCCCTTTACTCGATACCGATGTATTTGTGTGTTTGTAACGATAAACGCCAGTTTCTAGCAATACAAGTCGCAATCGCCAAATCGGTTGCACGTTGCTGCTGACTAATGGGTTGCAAACAAACGTGCGCCGGTTGCGCGTCACCTAAACGCGCCAACAGTGCATCTAACTCATCCACATGCTTTTGCATGGCCACCGGATGTTTAATTTCGTTAGCCCGTTGCAATGCGCTAGTCAGAATCTTCATGCCGCCTTTCATATCGACTTTGGGCGACACCGTTACCCAGGTATCCTCATGGCAAAGCACCTCGAAGGTACCGCTTGTTTCAATTTGCGTGGTGAAGCCGCGCGCATGCAGCAGTGATGTCACCGAGGTTAAGTCGTACATACAGGGCTCACCGCCAGTGATCACAACATGGCGTGCGTTATAGCCGCGCTGCGCAAATATTTCCAATAGCGCGTCGTCAGTGCAGGCGAAGAACGCTTCACTTTCCTGTGTTTTGTCTAACACCGCATCGGCAGAAGTTAGAAATGCGTCGTCCAGGGTCCAGGTGTGTTTAGTGTCACACCATGGGCATCCCACAGGGCATCCCTGAAGGCGGACAAAGATAGACGGCACACCGGTTTGCACCCCTTCGCCTTGGATGGTTTCAAACATTTCATTAATTTTTAGCTGAGTTTGCGGCAATGTGGTGGTCCTGTGGTGTATTCAGGTTGGGATTTTACCAAGAATCAAATAGAATTCAGGCATCTTTTCGCGAAAAAAACGAAACTTATGTCTGAAAAAGTCATTGTTATCTATTCCGGCGGCATGGATTCATTTACCGTGCTGCATAAAGCCCTTGCCGATGGGAAAAAACCGTATGCGCTGTCATTCAATTACGGACAACGTCATAAAAAGGAGCTTGATTATGCAGCCCGTGTTTGTGACGAATTAAACGTGCCACACAAAATCGTTGATATTTCAGCGATTAACGCTTTGGTCGGTGGCTCTGCATTAACCGACGACATTGATGTACCAGAAGGTCATTATGAAGAGCCATCAATGAAGACCACCGTAGTGCCCAATCGTAATATGATCCTGCTTTCACTGGCTGTAGGCTACGCAGTAAGTGAAGAAGCTACCAAGGTATATTACGGTGCCCACTCAGGCGATCATGCCATTTATCCGGACTGTCGTCCCGAATTCGTTGAAAAAATGAATGATGTATGCGCTATTGCTAACTACGAGGCCGTTGAAATTGTGACGCCTTACCTCAAGGTAAGCAAAACCGCTATTCTTACGGCGGGTTTGCAGATGGGACTGGATTACGGAAAAACCTGGACTTGCTATAACGGCAGGGAAAAAGCCTGCGGAAAATGTGGTGCTTGTCAGGAGCGTCTTGAAGCATTCCGTGAAAATCAGGCTACTGACCCGCTGGCATACGAAGCCTAATCATTAACAGGAGTAATGTATGAAAGCATTATCAATCGCCGCTATTACCGTATCACTGGTGATGTCATCGCACGCCTATGCGGGTGTGAATCAACAAACATTGTCCGGTTTACTGAATAGTAAGAAACCCGCCGAATCCACTGCGACCACGTCTGCGCTAATGGATTTACAAGGTACAGATATTATGGGGCTGGTTAGCAGCGTTTCAGAAAACCTGGGCGTTACGGAAGCACAGTCGCAAGGTGGTATTGCGTCTGTGTTTAACTATGTTAAGGGAAATTTATCTTCCGGTGATTTCTCGTCATTGTCTGACAGCTTACCGGGCCTGGACAGCTTAATGAGCATGGTACCTGAGACAACCACTGAAGGCTCAACGTCTGGTAAATCTTCTTCTTTGTCCGGATTGTTAAATAAAGCTTCCGAATACAGTGGTTCGATGAAGTCGATTAACGATCTTAAAAATCAATTTGAAGCACTGGGGCTGACGCCAGAAATGATCAGCAGTTTTGTCAGTCAAATAAGCACATATTTACAATCAGAAGAAGGCCAACAGACCCAAACTTTATTCCGCAGTGGTCTGGATAAATTAGTTAGCAATCTTTAACGCATTCTGCGGGGCTGCCTATGAGTCCCGCAATCTCCTTAACCTGGCAATCTCGTTATCATGGCTCTGAAAAATCTGACTACCGCATTTTCCCGCTTTCCTCGTTGGCTTCGGTTTAGCACTTATCTGATACTCGCCTACCTGCTTTATGCACTGTTGGTGGGGGCTATCACACCACTCGTCTTACAATCTCAACTGCCGTCGTCGTTATCTGAAACATTGGGAAGGCAGGTCAGTATCGATAAAATTGGCATTAATCCCTTTTTATTACGGGCCCGAGTGTCGGGCTTTGTTATTGCCGAAGACAGGAGCGATGATACCTTTGTTAAGTTCGACCTATTAGAAGCAGATATTGGGTTTTGGCGTACCCTCACGTCGTTTACGCCAACCGTTGAACATGTTTTCCTGATAGCGCCCTATTCAAAAGTTGAACGCTTGGATGAGGGAGAAGATACTCGCTTTAATTTCTCTGACATCCTCGACCACCTGGCAAAAAACCGCGAGCCAGAGCAGCAAGCATCCCAGCAAACCGCTGTTCCACATATTCGATTGGACGCGTTTCATCTTCAAAAGGGACATATTGAATTAGCCGATAAGGTTACCGGTGCAACCTTGTCGTATCCTGATTTAAATCTGGACCTCGCTAACCTCGATACGCACTCCACCATTTCGTTGCAACCTGAGAAAGTTGAACAAAACGCACTGAAAAATCGTTACCGGTTAGATATTGAATCCGACGATGGGGGTAAGTTTCATTTCGATGGTTTGTTCCAGTTGGCACCACTCGAAGTTGCCGGACAAATCAGGCTAAACAATATCAACCTGCCGCCTTTGTGGCCGCTATCTGAAGACATTATTGAGGCCAGACTCAGCAGTGGACGATTAAATTTCAATGTACAGTACCGTCTTGCCGAAACAGCCGATGGCATCAATTTGAAAGCAGGAAATGGTAACCTGACCTTATCTCAACTGGCACTATCAGACAGTGAAAAAGAAAGAGTCACCGTCGATGAAATTGCTTTGAAAGGGCTGGCCATGGACACGGCCAGTACTCGGGTCGATATTGAATCATTAACAGTCGCGCGCCCTACAGTAAACGGGGTTTATAACGAAGGTAATGTAGATTTAGTTGCTATATTTACGCCTCGCTTAAAAAACGCCACATCGCCTAGCGCAACATCACAAAGTTCCTCTACCTCAGCGCCTGATACTTCCGCCAATGATTGGCTCGTTACACTGAACGCTTTTTCTCTCCGCGACGGTAATATTCAACTTGCAGAAAAACACATTGCGGAGTCAGTAAATTGGCGAGTCAGTCAGCTCGATGTGATGACGGGGGCAATACAGTCTGATTTCAGTCAACCCATAAAGTACGAAATTGGGTTTGGTATTGCCGGTGATCCAGATGGCGTGCCGCAAGACCATGCCGGTACCCTTTCAACATCGGGCGAGGCAGATATCAATACCCTCAGCTTCAACGGTGATTTTTCACTTGAAAACCTTAACCTGAGTCAATTTCAGCCTTACATCGCACCATACGCCAATGTGTCTTTAACGGAAGGTGCTGCAACGGCTCAGGGGCATTTTAAAGCGAGTAAGGAAGGCAGTATTCTGTTTGACGGTAGTGCGGGCATTACGTCACTGGACATTCTGGACGGCCTGCATTTTGAACCCTTACTTAAATGGCAGGACATGCAAGTATCTGGCATTCGTTATAGCAGCGACGATAACGAACTGCTTGTGGATAATATCGCGCTCACAGCGCCCTACGGTAAACTGCTAATTGATGAACAGCGCCGCACTAATATAGGGGCAATTATCAAAAGTGACAGTACCGACACGAACGCAGCAGAGTCCGCGACCAGTGAGCAAGTAGAACAAGCGCAAAGTGAAGCCGTCGTAGATAAAACCACGCCGCTGCTAGTAAAAATAAACAGTATCGACATCCAAAATGGCAGTGCCTATTTTGCAGATAACTCTCTCACTCCCCGCTTTGCTTCTGGTATTGAATCTTTAAATGGATCGATTTCCGACTTATATTCCCGCTCTGGCACCGCGGCCAAAGTCGATATTGAAGGCAAGATCGATAATTACGCCCCGGTATCGTTGAAAGGCGCACTGAACCCGCTGTTGGAAGATATCTTCCTTGATCTTAATTTCTCTGTAAGTGGTGCTGAACTGACCTCAGTAAACCCTTACGCCGGTACCTACATGGGTTACTACATTGATGCCGGTCTGTTGTCGCTGGATGTTGAATACAAGCTTCTAAATAACCAGCTAGAGGGCGATAACCATCTGGTTATTGATCAGCTCACGTTAGGTCGAAAAAGTGATTCCGAGCAGGCGTTGAGTCTTCCCCTTGGCCTTGCCGTCGCGCTACTTCAAGATAGCGATGGTGTGATTGATTTGGGCCTGGAAGTCTCTGGTGATTTGGATAACCCCGCGTTTAGCTTCGGTTCGATCATTTTCAATGCACTGGGGAACATCATCAAAAAAGCGGTAACCGCCCCCTTTTCATTCCTGGCTAACCTTGTCGGAAGTGATGAAGATGAACTCAACGAAGTCGACTTCTCTGCCGGTAGCGTCACCGTAAATACCGCCGCAACTGAGAAACTAAAAACCCTGGCAGATGCTCTGAGACAGCGACCCGGACTTCGCTTAAGCATTGAAGGCACGGTGAACGAAGTGAATGATACCAGGCAGATGAAAATCGATCGTCTGAACAGTGATTTGATGAAAACAGCAGGCCTAGAAAGCTTGCCTGACAACTTTTCTGCCAGCGAAATACCTCTTGAAGGACCACTGGCGCAAGCGGTAGCGCAATTGTTTAGTGAACGCACTGGGCATACAGTGGAAACCGAGCGTGAAACCCTTCGCGCACAACTCCAGCAAGAGAAAGACACCCCGCCCGAAGAAAATGAAGTGACCCGCGCTTTGCACATCGCCATGTACAATCAACTGAGAAACCAGGTAGTAATAACTGACGGAGATTTATTTGCGTTGGCGGCAGAACGGGCGAAAGCCGTGAAGGTGTTTCTTGCAAATGAAGCTGATATCAAAGCCAGCAGGCTTTTCCTGCTAAACAGCAGTCAGCACCTAAAAGCAAAAACCAGCAGCGCATTGTTAACCTTGAAAGCAGACTAGGCGCTGCGCGGGCTTTAGCGCATCCCATCGGATAAGCTAGCTTGTCCTAACAACAAAAAAAAGCGGGAAGTGATAACACTTCCCGCTTTTTTATTAATTTGCGATTTTTACTTCTGACTTTCAGAAATAAAATAACCGAGCTCTTTAATACAATGACGCAGAACCGGATTGAGACGAGTGTTTTTGCCGTTCATTACGAACAGTTCGTGTTCGAAATTGAACAAGCTACCCTTCGCAATTGGCACAAGACCTAAACTAGCGCCCTGCTCTTTGGCAATATAATCTGGCAGCAAACCAATGTACTCGCCGGTCATAATGGCTGACAACGCCGCTTCAAATGAATCAGAAAAAGTCTGAATCGCCAAACGTTGATCATCTTCGATATAGTTCGCCGAAGACAAACCAGAAATACCTATCGCAGGATAATCGCTAATCTTGATATCTTCCGGTAACGAAACATCGCGGTATTTTGCCAGCGAATGCGTTGGTGAGCAGTACAAACGTCCAGTACAGTTAACGCCCACAGGATGGAAGGTAACAGACTCAGGTTTCACCATATCGTAAGTAGAAATAACCAGGTGGCATTCACCAGACAGCGCAACATGCTCTACCTCGTTGTAAAGACGGGTCTGAATGTTTACGTGAATGTCGTCGAACTTCTTCATCGTACTTTTCACTGCTTTACTGACAGCCAGGTGCATAGAGAGTGGCAGACCCGCCATCATAACCAGTGTGACATGACCAGAATAGTCGTCGTGAAGGGATTTAAGGTTAAAGACGAAGTTATCGAAAGCATTAAAGATGCGCTTTGTTTCCTGGAAAACCACCTCACCTTCTTTGGTCATCTGAAAACCACCACGGCCGCGATGACACAGTACCAAATCTAAACGTTCTTCGAGCTTTTTGATTGCAGCACTAATATTCGGACGCTGCATTCTTAATACAGGTTCTGCAGCAGTAAATCCGTTACAACTGGCTACCGCATAAAAAACCCTTAGCAATTTAATGTCTGATTCTTGTAAACGATTCAACATGGCGCAATCCCTGAACTTATAGGTATAGTTATGAATACTTTAGAATCATAATATGTAACTGTCACGGGGATTACAACGCTATTTTGCAAGTTTCTTAGCGATAAACCGCTTTTTAATCAAACTGAAACATAAAAAGCGGTTTATAAGGGCGTGTAGGAAGGATAAAACCCTTAAGAAATGGCGACGACTTGTTTACGCAAGGTCTCAATTTCATCCCGGGTCGACGCGGCTTTTTCGAACTCAAGCTCTCGCGCATATTCGAACATTTTCTTCTCCAAATCTGCAATTTGAGACATCAAGTCGGTGGCACTGGCAGCCTGCAGCTCTTTCTTCTTCTCTGCAACTTTGCGCAGTTTAACTTTACCAGAAGCAGGATGGGCACCGTCACCACCGAGATCCATAATATCAGTGATGGGTTTGTTCAGCCGCTGAGGCGTTAACCCATGAGCTTTGTTGTGTGCTTGTTGCTTTGCACGGCGACGATCGGTTTCGTCGATGGCTTTTTTCATCGACTTGGTGATCACGTCCGCGTACATGATAGCCTTACCATTAACGTGTCGAGCTGCGCGACCGATAGTCTGGATCAGCGAGCGCTCTGCACGCAGGAAACCTTCTTTGTCGGCATCTAAAATAGCCACCAGAGAAACCTCTGGCATATCCAAACCTTCCCGTAACAGGTTGATACCAACCAGTACGTCGAATTTCCCTAAACGCAAATCGCGGATGATCTCGATACGTTCAACGGTGTCGATATCTGAATGCAGATATCGTACTTTAACGCCGTGTTCATTCAGGTATTCACTCAAATCTTCCGCCATCCGTTTCGTCAACGTGGTGATCAACACGCGTTCGTCTAGCGCCACACGTTTATGGATTTCAGATAAAACGTCGTCTACCTGTGTCGCTACAGGGCGCACCTCAATGATTGGGTCTAGCAAACCGGTAGGACGTACTACCTGCTCGACAATCTCGCCGTCGGATTTTTTCAGTTCATAATCACCCGGGGTGGCAGACACGTAAATCGTTTGCGGGGAGATCTGTTCAAATTCTTCGAACTTCAGTGGCCGGTTATCCAGGGCCGAAGGCAAACGAAAGCCGAATTCAACCAGCGTTTCTTTTCGCGAGCGGTCGCCTTTATACATAGCGCCAATCTGCGATACGGTTACGTGTGACTCGTCGATAAACATCAAACCATCGGCAGGAAAATAATCCAACAAGGTAGGAGGCGGCTCGCCCGGCGCACGACCCGAGAGGTAACGTGAGTAGTTTTCAATACCCGAGCAATAACCCAATTCCATCATCATTTCTACATCGAACTGAGTACGTTGAGAAATCCGTTGTTCCTCTAGTAACTTATTACTCTCCAGTAACTGCGCTTTGCGCCCTTTCAGTTCTTCTTTGATATCTTCAATGGCATTGAGGATTTTTTCTCTGGGTGTCACATAATGGGTTTTCGGAAATACCGTTGCCCGTACCACGGATTTATCCACCGCGCCGGTGAGCGGATCAAACAAGCTGATTTTCTCGATTTCGCTATCAAACAACTCAACCCGCACCGCCTGCTTCTCAGAATCTGCCGGGAAGATATCAATCACATCACCGCGCACGCGGAATGTACCTCGTTCAAACGCCAAATCATTGCGCTTATATTGCAACTCTGCCAAACGACGCAGAATGTCACGCTGATCCATGGTGTCACCCTGGCGCAGGTGCAACAACATTTTCATATAGGATTCGGGGTCGCCCAAGCCATAAATGGCCGACACACTGGCCACAATAACTACGTCTCGACGCTCCATTAGCGCCTTAGTAGCAGATAGCCGCATTTGCTCAATGTGATCATTTATCGAAGCATCTTTCTCAATGAAAGTATCGGTACTCGGCACATAAGCTTCTGGCTGATAATAATCGTAATACGAAACAAAATATTCCACCGCGTTATTGGGGAAAAACTCTTTCATTTCGCCATATAACTGTGCTGCCAGCGTTTTGTTGTGAGCAAGAATGAGCGTAGGACGCTGCACATCCTGAATGACGTTGGCCATGGTGAAGGTTTTACCGGAGCCAGTCACCCCCAATAATGTCTGACTCGCCAGGCCGCTTTCAAGCCCATCAACCAGCGCTTCTATCGCTTTTGGCTGGTCGCCCGCTGGCTGATATTTGGATTGCAGTTCAAAGCCTCTACTCATTATGCTGTTTGCTCTCCTGGTTCCTGACGATGTTCAGACAACGCCCGGTTGAAATAAATATAGGACACCGTTGCCATACACAGATTGGCAACCACTACGCCCCAGAATAGGCCATTGAGTCCGAAGAACAGGCTGGCCGCATAGGATACTGGTACGTAGAAGATAAATAATCGGATGAAACTGAGCACCAACGCCGCCATCGGGCGGTGCATCGCGTTTAATGATGAATTCGTTAATATAATGATGCCTTGAAAGCCATATCCCAACGGTACAATCATTAAAAATAAGTGAATTAAAGATGCCACTTCTGCTTCTTCGGCAAACGAGGTAGCGATCCAGTCCGATAAAAGCCACAGAATAGCGAACACCAGCAATTGCCAGAAAACGACAAATTTCAGTGTCAGGCGATAAGACGCTTCCACCCTGTCATATAAACTGGCTCCCACGTTTTGGCTGATAATGGGCGGCAGCGTCATTGATAATGCCAAAATGACAATAGAGGCTATCGATTCGAGCCGATTACCTACTCCCCATGCAGCCACTGCCTCAGCACCATAATTTGCCACCACCGCCGTCATTACACCACCGGCAATGGGGGTTAACATGTTAGCCCCGGCAGCAGGCAAACCTATACGTAAAACCGGCAGCGCGCTTTTCTTTAATTCACTGAACGTAAGCAAGCGCGGCACCATTAACTGTTTTCTTACCGCCAAATACCAAATAATCCATACTGCTCCCACAATCCAGGCGAGTAAGGTTGCCAAAGCAGCTCCCTCTATTCCCATGGCCGGAATGGGGCCAACCCCAAAGATAAAGATAGGATCAAGTGCAGCGTTAAGTCCGCCTCCTACAGCCATTAGAATACTCGGCGTACGGGTATCGCCACTGGCGCGTAATACACTGTTACCCACCATCGGCAAAGCCAGAAACACGCTGGAGAGATACCATAATGTCATATAGTCGTGAATGAGTGGCATTAACGACGCATCGGCATTAAGTAAGGCAAAGATAGGATCGATGGTAAGATAACCGATAAGGGCTAACCCGCCGACCAATGAAAATGACAACATCAGTGAGCTAGTCGCATATTCCCTAGATTCTTCCAGGTTGCCGCTGCCCTGAAGCTTACCGATTATGGCGGAGGTTCCAATGCCTAAGCCAATATTCAAACTAATCACGGTAAACGTTACCGGAAAAGTAAAACTAATTGCTGCCAGGGGCTCCGTTCCCAGCAAACTGACAAAGAAGGTATCCACCAAGCCGAAGCTCATCATCATGATCATTCCCAGAATCATCGGAATGGTCATGCGCTTCAAAATGGTGCCAACATCACCTTCTGTTAAACTTGTAGCACGCACATTTTTTTTCGAATCTGTCACATCAGTCTCAATAAAAATCAATCCAGAAGGATTAATGGTGTTAGAGCAGTTAGCCATTCAGTTTACTTGACTGCCTCCCCGCTTGCACGACTATATGGGATTTAATCAGTCACTGTTTATATACGCCATCGTGATGTCTCTAAATGCCAGGTTTCGTATGGGTGATACAATCGGCATAGAGGTTTAATCTTCTCAGAGCATCGTATCTTCCCAGCGGCGGGGTTAAGCGGCAAAAGTTACCTTTATTACTACAACAATCGTATGAGATCTCGGTTTGTAATTCTGTGACACTCAGATGACAGCATTTTGACAGTGCTAGTCAGGCTTTTGACCCGATTATCCCGATAAACCGTAAACGGTTGAATCGTACAAAATGTTAAATTAGCGTTAAGTTTATGCTCAGGTGTCAAAATACTGATGGCTTATTAAGCGCGACTAGCGAATTAACACACAAGTTTGTCAATGTCTGTACAAATCAGATCAAATAGTCTACGCACTTAGATCTTTTAAAGTAAGCCATTGATAATAAATAAAATACCAAGATATCCGCGTAAGACACCAGGCTTAATTAAGCACAACAATCGCTGAATAATTAAACTAAAAGCACACCTATCAACATAGTTATCCACAGATTTAGTGGATAACTGGCTAAAGGCCAGTATTCTCGGGTATTTGTGCCGATCCCGCATCATTTTATGTAAGTGAAGACTAACCTTAGAATTGCCTGAACAACGTTACACTTCTATTAATAACTGTACTTTAATACAGTAGTCAAAGTCTTTTTCATATTCATTTCATACTTATGACTAAAAAATAGTTATAAGCATTTAATCCAATATTTTTAGACTTTGCCTTGTCAAAATTCTGACTTTATTTTCAACAACCTACCTTAACTGGGTTTCTTCAAGTGCGTTTTTTAATCGCTTTGATGCTTTTTTGACTGAAAAGCATTAAAAAAGTTATTTTTTGAGCGAACAGTAAAAAATCTTCAAAACGTTTGTTGACAGTAACCGATTACGTCATTAATATTCCGCCCCGTTGAAAGGCAGGTCCCCCTTAGCTCAGTTGGTTAGAGCGACGGACTGTTAATCCGCAGGTCCCCCGTTCGAGTCGGGGAGGGGGAGCCAACTTTTCAATGTCAATTTCGGTTCCCCCTTAGCTCAGTTGGTTAGAGCGACGGACTGTTAATCCGCAGGTCCCCCGTTCGAGTCGGGGAGGGGGAGCCAAATTTCTCTTAATTCGATTTATAATTCCCTCCCCTCTTTAAATTCTCTCAAATTATTCATTTTAAGATTACCATTATTCTTTTGTATTAAGTTGTTAATCACGCGACAAAAAGCGATAATACGCCACCTGACAGGCAGTAGCCTGAGTGTTTTATTTCAAACCATAGATTCGCGTCCGCAACTTTACTATGACAGATTTCTTGTTGCTCTTAGTGGGCACAGTACTTGTAAACAATTTCGTTCTGGTTAAATTCCTGGGTCTCTGCCCGTTCATGGGTGTGTCTGGCAAGCTAGAAACCGCTATTGGTATGGCGATGGCCACCTCCTTTGTTCTTACGCTTGCCTCCGTAACCAGTTACCTCGTAGAAACTTACCTGCTAGCACCATTAGGAATTGGCTATCTTCGCACCCTTGCCTTTATTTTGGTAATTGCTGTAGTGGTGCAGTTCACAGAAATGGTGGTGCACAAAACCAGCCCCACCTTGTATCGCCTGCTCGGTATTTTTCTCCCGCTTATCACTACCAATTGTGCAGTATTAGGTGTCGCTTTGTTAAACCTCACCGAACAACATAACTTTGTAGAAAGCTTAATATATGGCTTCGGCGCATCCGTTGGCTTTTCGCTGGTACTTATTTTATTCGCAGCCATGCGTGAACGCCTCGCCGCTGCAGATGTACCGGTAGCGTTCAAAGGTGCGTCAATAGCGATGGTTACCGCTGGGTTAATGTCGTTAGCATTCATGGGCTTTACCGGTCTGGTGAAACTATAATGACAGTATCTATTGCCCTTATCGCCATAGGCGTCTTAGCCGCTGCATTTGGCTTGTTACTTGGCTATGCAAGCATTCGATTCAAAGTAGAAGCCGATCCGCTAGTAGAACAAATCGATGAAGTACTCCCGCAGACGCAATGCGGCCAATGTGGTTATCCCGGCTGCCGCCCGTATGCCGAAGCGATTGCCAATGGTGATGACATCAATAAATGTCCACCAGGTGGTGAATCAACCATCAAAAAACTTGCCGATTTAACGGGTAAAGAAGCGAAGCCACTGGATGCTGCTCATGGCGAGGAAGACGTTAAAAAAGTCGCCTTTATTCGCGAAGACGAATGCATTGGCTGCACGAAATGTATTCAAGCCTGCCCCGTTGATGCCATCCTGGGTGCTGCGAAGCAAATGCATACCGTATTAACCCAAGAATGTACAGGCTGTGACTTATGCGTTGATCCCTGTCCGGTAGACTGTATTGATATGTTACCTGTGGAGGTAACACCAGCGTCCTGGAAATGGGATTTTGATAAAACGCCTAAGGGCGATATTCCGATAAAGATGGTGTCTTAAGCGTGATGTTCCCGGAATTTGAAGACGTCGTTTCACGACTGGATAAAGGCCAACTTGCCACTTTTCCAGGGGGTGTTCATCCTCAGGACCACAAAGCGCTGTCGAATCAGACACAGATTGCCGATCTGCCGCTAGCAAACGAATTTGTTATTCCCGTACGACAGCATATTGGGACAGACGGTACCCTGCTTGTGCGTGCGGGCGATAAGGTCATGAAAGGCCAACCCCTTACGCAAAGTAATCAGCCTTTTTCCGTACCGGTACACGCACCGACTTCCGGTGTTGTTACCGACATTACGCAGCATGTTACCGCGCACCCCAGTGGTCTAAACGAACTTTGCATGGTGCTGAAAGCCGATGGCCAGGACATCTGGGCACCACTTTCCCCATGCGACGATTACACCGCGCTTGATAAAACAGCCCTGATTGAAAAGCTTTGCGACGCAGGAATTTCAGGTATGGGCGGTGCAGGTTTCCCCACTCATATCAAAGCATCAGCGAATAACGAGGTTGAATTCCTCATTATCAACGGTGCGGAGTGTGAGCCCTACATCACCTCTGATGATCGCCTAATGCGAGAGCATGCAGAAAGTATTCTCTCTGGCATCGATATCCTCAGCTATTTGCTAAAACCTAAATGTGTGGTTTTTGCTATTGAAGATAACAAGCCAGAAGCACTGGACGCCATTCGAAAACAGGTGGTTTCACGCCCTCATGTCCGAGTAGTGAGCATCGAGACAAAGTATCCGGCTGGCGGCGAGAAGCAACTTATTCAAGTGGTGACAGGCCGTGAAGTACCACGAAAAGGCCTGCCGCTGGATATTGGCGTTACCATGTTCAACGTAGGTACTTGTCATGCAATCAATGATGCCATTTCATTTGGCAAGCCACTCATTGAACGGATTGTCACGGTAACGGGTAAAGCAGTAAAACGCCCTGGCAACTACCGTACCCGCCTTGGTACGCCAGTGAATCATTTATTGTCTCTGGCGGGGTATTTAGCGGATAAACAAAAAACACCGCAAGTGATTATGGGCGGGCCAATGATGGGCTTTACCCTAAATGACGCAGCAGTGCCAGTGGTTAAAATCACCAATTGCCTACTGGTTCCTGAAACCCATGAACTGACGCAAGGCGAAGACGAACGGGCATGTATTCGCTGTAGCGCTTGTGCCGATGCCTGCCCTGCAACCTTATTGCCCCAGCAATTATATTGGCACAGTAAGGCCCGCGAATACGACAAAACTCAGGAATACAATCTTTTCGACTGTATTGAATGTGGTGCCTGCGCCTATGTGTGTCCCAGTGAAATTCCACTGGTGCATTATTACCGTAAAGCAAAGGCCGATATTCGCCTCGAACTCGACGAAAAAGCAAAATCGGAAAAAGCCAAAGAGCGTTTTGAAGCCCGTAAAGCCCGGCTTGAACAAGAAAAAGCAGAGCGAGAAGAGAAGCATCGCAAAGCTAAAGAAGCCAGATTAGCCGCGGCTGAAAAGCCAGCGAGAAAAGCGGCCGATGCAACAGCCGATCCGGCGAAAGATAAAGTCGCCGCTGCACTGGCTCGGGCAAAAGCGAGAAAGGCCGCACAGGCTGCTCAAGCGACAGGCGAAAAAGCTTCCGTAGAAAAAGCGGAAGCAACAACAGCGGACGCGACCCAGGCCAGTGAGAAGCCCGCTGGTGATAAGAAAGCAGCCGTTGCCGCCGCTATTGCAAGGGCAAAAGCGAAAAAGGCTGCGCAGAATGCTGAAACAGCAGAGACCCCTTCTGACCAAGTTGTGACTCCCGCAGATTCACCAGCGCCAGCACCAGCGAACGATCGTAAAGCGGCCGTGGCTGCCGCCGTCGCACGCGCCAAAGCCAAAAAGGCCGCGCGGGAGGCTGGCTCGCCCGCAGCTGAAGCTGTTCAACAGCAGAAAGATTCCACGCCGCAGCCAGAAGCCAGCCCTGCGCCTAATAATGAAGTTAGCGATAAAAAGGCCGCGGTGGCCGCCGCTGTTGCCCGTGCCAAGGCGAAGAAAGCGGCGAGAGAGGCCGAACAGCAATCCGCACCTCAGTCAGACACTTCAGCACCAGCAACGAAACCGGTAGAAGAAAGTGAGCAGGCTCCTGTGCCACATAATCCTGATGTAAGTGCTGAAGACAGCGCCGCAGAGGCAAAGAAAAAGCGTATCGCCGCCGCAGTCGCCAAGGCAAAGGCCAAGAAGGCACAGAAAGAAAACGAGAATAAAGCCTAATGAAATTAACCTTATCTAGCTCCCCTCACCTACGCGCCAAACGGGATACCGGACAGGTGATGCGTCTGGTGCTCTATGCCATGCTGCCAGGCTTTGCCTGTCAACTGTACTTTTTTGGCTGGGGTGTAATGATTCAGGCTGCTATTGCCCTTATTACCGCGATTGTAACCGAGGCCGCTATTCTCGCGTTGCGGAATAAATCCGTTATACGCAACCTCAGCGATTACAGCGCTGTACTCACAGCCTGTTTACTGGCAGTGAGTATTCCTCCCACCTTACCTTGGTGGATGACAGTGATTGGCACCTTCTTTGCCATTGCCATCGTGAAGCAACTTTATGGTGGACTGGGTTACAACCTCTTTAACCCGGCAATGATTGCATACGTTGTGTTGCTGGTGTCTTTCCCGGCGGCAATGACGCAGTGGCTTCCCCCGGTCTCGTTACAGGCAACACAACTGAATTTTGCTGACACGTTAAGTTTGATTTTTACCGGCTTCTCCGTGGATGGAATGGATATTACGCAGGTAAAAACAACGATAGACGGCATCACGTCGGCCACCCCTCTCGATTACGTTAAAACGGGTTTAACGCAGTCACAAACCTATTCTGAATTACTAAATTCGGGGTTGTTCAATAGCGGTGTTGCAGACAGTGCCGCCGCGGGTTGGTCATGGGTTGGCCTCGCGTACGCGCTAGGCGGCTTGCTGTTATTGCGGCTGAAAGTGATCAGTTGGCATATTCCCGGTAGCATGATGCTAAGCGTCATCATTTGTGCACTGCTCATGCACCTCATTAATCCAGACATTTACGCATCGCCGTTGTTTCATTTACTCAACGGTAGCTTGTTATTCGGTGCATTTTTTATCGCCACCGACCCGGTATCAGCGTCTACAACACAAAAAGGTCGTCTGGTTTTCGGCGCTATGATTGGTTTCTGGATAGTAATAATCCGTACTTTCGGAGGTTACCCGGATGCCGTGGCTTTTGCCGTGATCATCATGAACATGGCAGTACCGCTCATCGATTACTATACCCGTCCGCGCACTTATGGCTATTCGCGGGGTAAGCAATAATGAACACCATACTTAAAAATGGGGTAATGCTTGGCGCGTTTGCGCTGGTAACAACAGGTCTCATCGGTGTCACGTTTTACGGCACTGAAACGCGCATTGAACAGCAAAGACAACAGCGTTTGCTGTCTATCCTTAATGAAGTTGTGCCTCCGGCCACCCATGACAATGAACTGTATGCCGACTGTACAATTGTGTCAGATCCCATGCTGGGTAACGCTGATAGTCAGCACCGCGTGTATCGTGGCCGACTAAATGGCGTTCCCTCAGCTCTTGTTATTGAAGCCACCGCACCAGACGGATATAGCGGTGACATCGATTTGGTAATTGGTGTGAATACTGAACTCACTGTACTCGGTGTGCGTGCGGTGGAACATCAGGAAACACCCGGGTTAGGCGACAAAATTGAACTGGCGGTAAGCAATTGGATCACCAGCTTCAATGGTGAACATTTTGAGGCTGATAATCTTGGAAAATGGCGAGTGAAAAAAGACGGTGGCGAATTCGATCAATTCACCGGTGCTACCATTACGCCCCGGGCCGTTGTTGGCGCCGTGAAAGCCTCATTATTGTACGTGAAAGCCAATCAAGAAATGCTATTTTCGGCCCCATCTAATTGTGCCGTACCGACAGGAGACGCAAAATGAGCGAATTAAAAGAGCTCACCGTTGAAGGTCTGTGGAAAAATAATCCAGCGCTAGTGCAGCTACTGGGCTTATGCCCTTTATTGGCGGTGACCGCTACCGTTATTAATGGCCTGGGGCTTGGTCTTGCCACCATGCTGGTGCTCATTGGTTCAAATGTTACCGTGAGCCTGGTACGCAACATCGTGCGTAACGAAATCCGTATCCCGGTATTTGTCATGGTCATTGCCGCATTTGTGACCATTGTTCAGTTATTAATGAATGCGTTTACCTACGAGCTTTATCTCACACTGGGTATCTTTATTCCGCTCATCGTAACCAACTGCGCCATCATCGGCCGTGCCGAAGCCTATGCGTCGAAAAATGCGGTTCTGCCTGCAGCGGTAGATGGGCTGATGATGGGCGCCGGTTTTACTGCCGTGCTAATGGTTTTAGGCGGCATGCGAGAGGCGTTGGGCTCAGGCACGCTGCTTGCCGGTGCAGATCGGCTTTTTGGCAGTATTGCGACTAACTGGACCATCACGTTGTTTGATACAGAGCAGCCATTTTTATTGGCTATACTGCCGCCAGGTGCCTTTCTTGGCATGGGATTACTGATTGCCGTGAAGAATGTTATCGATGCTCGCCTGGCCGCGAGACAACAGCCTGAAACGAAAACCGTTACCCGTATCAGGGTAACCGCTGAAAGTTAATGTTGCGCTATGAATAATACAAAAAGACGGGAAATACTCACCCGCCTGCGGGATGCGAATCCCCACCCGACCACCGAACTCAATTTTACTACGCCATTTGAATTGCTGGTTGCGGTAACCCTGTCTGCACAGGCTACAGACGTGGGCGTGAATAAGGCCACAGCTAAGCTATTCCCCGTCGCCAATACGCCACAAGCCATTGCTGATTTAGGTGTAGATGGCTTAAAGGAATACATTAAAACCATCGGCCTGTACAATGCGAAAGCCGAGAACGTACACAAGCTCAGTAAAATTATCGTTGAGAAACACAACGGTGAAGTGCCAGAAAGCCGCGAAGCGCTAGAGGCATTACCTGGCGTTGGTAGAAAAACCGCTAATGTGGTGCTCAATACCGCCTTCGGCTGGCCCACGATTGCTGTCGACACCCACATTTTCCGGGTATCCAATCGCACCAAATTCGCCATGGGCAAGAATGTAGACCGAGTGGAAGAAAAGCTGCTTAAAGTGGTCCCAAAAGAATTTAAGGTCGACGTTCACCACTGGCTGATCCTGCACGGCCGTTATACCTGTATCGCCCGCAAACCCCGCTGCGGTTCCTGTATTATTGAAGACTTGTGTGAGTTTAAGGATAAAACCGGGTAGTTTTATCCAAATTGGGTGTAGAAGCTTTCCAAAATTGTCATTAACGCTTTATTCTTCTCTGAATTTGCAGCATCAACGTGAGGCACTGAAAACGTTTTAGAATCGTTATCGAAATACCGGCCGGAGCTTTCTGCAAACTTATCAGAGAGCGATGCTTTAACTAATATTTCAGCACCGATCCCGATATCGTTTCCTGCCAAACCAAAACCTTCTTTAACCATTTTACTAGCCAATAATGAACCGGGGTTAACCGCTAATACAACCTGGTCTGACTTTAGTTCATGGGCTAACTCTTGTGACCATATAGTAATGGCCAATTTACTTTGAGCATAAGCCTGAAAGTCATCTGTAATCGTCAAACTCCCTCGCATAGCTTCGAGGTTGACCGGCGCTTGTGCAGCAGATGACAAATTAATAATTCTCCCATTATCTTTTAGCACTGGCAGTAACCCTTTGGTGATGATGAAAGGGCTAATCGTATTAACGACAAACCTTACATCCACCCCGACACCGCTAACAGGCTTATCCGTCTTGAATACGCCTGCATTGTTGATAATAATATCTAGCGATTGATGACATTTTTTTATATTGTCCACTAACTGCGCCACTTGATAAAAGTCTGAGAGGTCAGCCTTATAAGTGTCTATTTCAATATTTGGAGCAATCTCTAATAGCAATTTGTGAGTCTTTTTCAGCTTGTCTGCATTTCGTCCGTGAATAACCAGGTTGTGTCCTAAACCAGCCAATATCTGCGCGGTTTCTAGACCAATGCCATCTGTCGCACCTGTGATTAATATGGTTTTCATTTCATCCCTCTTCACACGCTGATCACAACTTTGCCCATGGCTTTTCCACTAGATAATCGTTCATGTGCTTTTCCCGCTTCATTTAGTGAAAATGATTGACTGTCCAGAACAACTTCAAGCTCTCCCGCTTCAACAATTCGGGCTAGCTCCTTAAGTATGTCAGAGTGATCTTCCCGATTTACATTGTGGAGCATAGGTATCAGCATAAATACCACATGCAAAGACAAACCTTTGAAATGAGCTAACGATAAATCTAAGTCAAGCATTGCAACAGTTGTGGCAATGTGTCCGTTTAAAGCAGTCGCCTCAAACGAGTTCAGCATGTTTTCACCACCAACCGAGTCGAATACAACATCATAGCCAATTCCTTTAGTATATTTTTCTACATATTCGGCTACGTCTTCTGTTTTATAATTTATAGCGGTGGCTCCTAACTTACTGATAAGAGCTAGCTGCGCATCTCCCCCTCCTGTTGAATAAACCTCAGCGCCAAAATATTTTGCAAGTTGAAGCGCTACGTGACCAACACCTCCTGAGCCACCATGCACCAGCACTTTTTGGCCTTGTTTAACACCCGCACGGGTTAGCCCTTCATAAGCAGTAATACCCACTAATGGCAGTGCGGCAGCTTGTTCCATGGATAAATTCCCTGGCTTTTTAGCTATAAGTCGAAAATCCGCAGCGATATATTCTGCTAATGTCCCGGGCAGATCAGCAAGCCCACCAGCACACCCATACACTTCATCTCCTATTTTGAAATCTGTCACGCCATCGCCCACTTCTTCTACTATTCCGGCGAAATCCATTCCCAAAATAGCAGGCGCTGAAGGGGACAAAGGTAACTCGCTGCCCATTTGACGGATCATTGTGTCCACGGTATTCACACTTGTGGCTTTTATATTCACCAACACATGCATCGGTTTCACTTCTGGTTTGCCGACATGTTTAAGTTCAAATACCTCTGGTCCACCAAATTTGTTAACTACCATTGCTCTCATTTTGACTCTCCGGTTACGCTCTGTTCATGTTTAAGCTAAAACGAGTATAATCTTCAAAGGGGATGTTGATAATTGCCCAAAATAAATAATCACTTTCAACAAAAAGTTTATAATGAATATTGAGTATCTAAAGCTATTTGTTAGAGTAGCCACTACAAACAACATAAGCTCTGCAGGCGCTGAACTTGGCTTATCTGCCGCTGTGGCGAGTAGCCATATTAGAAAGCTGGAAGAAAGTTTGGGCGTAAGGCTTTTTCATAGAACAACAAGAAAGATATCTTTAACTGAAGATGGCGTCGCATTTCTTCATCATGCTGAAGACGTAATTGCTAGCGTGGAAGCGGCTGAAGCATCGGTGGGAGTTGGGAACTTAAAGCCAAGTGGAACGTTGCGTGTTGCTGCTCCAGCCTCATTTGGTCGCATGCATATATTGCCTGCGATGAAAGGCTTTATGAATGAATACCCTAATCTAAAAATAGATTTAAAACTGTCCGATACCATAGTTGATTTAGTAGAAGGCGGTTTTGATATTGCCATCCGAAATTCGCAATTAAAAGACTCAACACTAATAGCCAAAAAACTAGTAAACGATAGACGGATTTTATGTGCGTCCCCTGAGTACATATCTAAATATGGTTCTCCTGCCTCACCCATGGAACTGAGAGATCATAACTGTATAACCCTCTTAAATTTAGATCATTGGGCATTTAAGGGTGGCAATGAAACGCTAAATATTAAAGTCACCGGCAACTTTAGTACCGACAACGGGGAAGCAATACGTGACGCTTGCTCATATGGCATAGGTATAACTGTCAATTCAACCTGGAGTGCCTATCAACAATTAATTAATGGTGAGTTAGTAGAAGTATTATCCGAATACCCATTGATTTCTGAAACCGCTATTTGGGCGGTTTACCCAAGCTCCAGACAATTAGCACCTAAAGTCAGAGCGTTTATTGATTACTTTTCGAGTTACTTTAATAGTGAACCGTATTGGGATGAAAAGCTTAAACAGCACCTCCAGCCACACTCTGTTTAATCAATAGCTACTTTAATTATCCTTTAGCTGGCCCACGATTGCTGTCGACACCCACATTTTCCGGGTATCAAATCGCACCAAATTCGCCATGGGCAAGAATGTAGACCGAGTGGAAGAAAAGCTGCTTAAAGTGGTCCCCAAAGAATTTAAAGTCGATGTACACCACTGGCTTATTCTTCATGGCCGGTACACCTGTATCGCTCGCAAACCCCGTTGCGGCTCCTGCATTATTGAAGATTTGTGTGAGTTTAAAGAAAAAACTGAGATTTAGTGGCGCGTCAGCACGGGGAATCGCCACATTCACCAAACCATTTCAATCACCTGATTGACGGTATCAAAACGTGCTGGTAGCAATCTGTTTCTTTTTGTAATTCGATAGAGCTCTTCGATTACAGGCCGTACCGGCGGCACGATCTGCAACTGCGCGTTTAATGGAAATGCTGAGACCGCACTTTTCGGAAGCACCGTAAACCCGATGCCCTGTGCAATGGGATGCAAGATCTGGCCAATTTGGTTAACCGCACCGACTACCGGTATATTGCTGATATTGATTTTCGACAGCGATGGTTCCTGGCATTGACTAAAATAAAGCGACAAATAATGTATTGCATCGGGGTGTGATATCAGGCCGGCTTGCATCAGTAAGTCAGCTTTATTCACGTTTAAATCGGTTTCTTTGTGGACCACCAAACAAAGCTCTTCCTCACCCAGTTTATGAGAATCGAATAATTGTGAATTTTTAATATCTGTTACAATTCCCATATCCACGCGACTATCCTGCACATCTTGCAGTATTTGATGATTTGGCGCGGCAACAAACCGAATAGACAATTGTCGGTACCGGCTTTGCAAATCAACCAACTGAGGATAAAGCAATAGCGCCACTGAGCCAGAGCTAGCAATGGTGATGTCTCCCACGTGAGGATCATCATAAGCAAGTTGCTCGAACAGACTATGTTCCCGCGCGGCCAACCCCTTTGCATAGCGATAAACCAGTTTGCCCTGCTCAGTCACATCAAAAGATTTATTCTCGCGCTTGATCAACACATGGCCGCATGCCTGCTCAAGCTTGTTAATATGCTGACTCACACCCGGCTGCGTCATAAACAGCTTTTCTGCCGTGTGGGTAAAATGCCCTGTATCCACCAGCGTGATAAAGGTGTGTAACCAAATCGGATTCAACATAGAAAGACCATAACATATAATTATCAATTTAATTATTAATGATAATTTCACGTAATCAAGTAATTTCCTTACGCTTGCTCATGTTGTTTTAGTTGAGGAGAACATTATGAAAATGAATCACGTGGGCATTATGGTTGGCGACATGGATAAGGCCGTTGAGTTCTACACCAACGCGTTAAGCTTTAGAATTGTGATGAACAACACCAAGGTTGTCGAAGAGCGAGAATCAGCCATTGGCCGGATGTGCACCGCGGTATTCGGCGAAGGTTTTAAGGGTTTCAATATTGCTCACCTAGTTACATCCGACGGGATCGGAGTCGAGTTGTTCGAAATGGTAGACCGTGAAGAACGCCACCAGGTAGACTTCTCACGCCTTGGTATCTTCCACTTCTGCGTACAGTTACCCAAGGAACAGTTCAATACGGCGATTCAGCGTGTTGAAGCGTATGGCGGCAAAGTGCGTATGGATATCCACCGCTATCATCCTGATGATGAGCTTAAACAAGCACAAATGGTGTATCTTGAAGACCCATTCGGCAACTTGTTCGAGTTTTACTCCCATTCCTATGAAGATACTTACGCATCGGACTACGAGTGAAATGATTAAGGGGAGGAAGGTAATCTCCCCTTCTGCTATTGCAATTTTACCAGCTCACTGGTTCTAACGGGTTTACTCAAATACAGAAACTGCTGCTCATCATTCGACGTATTGATCAGCATGTCGCCGGTTTCCATTCCCTGATGAATAATTTCGCTCGCACCGCTTTGCACGTCGACAGAGAGAAGGATAAATCCGTCTTCGCTATCCAGTTTCATTGAAAGCGCATCGTTAGCAATGTGAATACCACTGATCGTTCGTTCTTTTGCTATCCAAACGCTCTCAGTTTGACCCTGAGGGCTGATACGAAACACTTGTTTACTATTGGCAAAATACACTTGACCCTGCGGCCCCAGCGCGGCTGAATAACATACCAGCCGCTCACCTTCGGTTTCGTATGTTGTAAGTGTTAAACTGTCCAGATCCAACTTTGCTACGTAGAATGTTAATCCATCATCCGCTCTGTACGTTACCAATACCGCGTTTTCATTTCTAAAATGCTCGCGTAATCCGAATGGTGCGTGGCCGTGGGCTATTTCAGTGTAATTACCAGTTGCTACATCAACATAAAACAGCTTTTCACTACTGGCTGCAACAACCCGTTCACCATCGGGCGTCCACACTACTCCGAAGAGTTCTTCGTTGTCAGGATTGGAGAAAATCATTCGCTGCATTCCCTGTTCATAAACAAATAACTGTTTAAGCCCTGCGCGGTGAGATTCAAACACGAAGCGGCTGTCATCCGGTGAGAATACCGGTAGGAAATCCAGTGAAGATGTATCAACCAGGGTTTCAAAAGTATCCGGAGAGAGTTTTGTTTTTCGCAAGATATCGACATCTACGTTACGCAACTCCATGACAATTTCCTGTCCTGTCGGATCGAACTGCGCATTCTGAATAAATTTGTAATTGTTAAACGCGACTTCCGACAATTCACCCTCCATATCAACGATCTGAAGCTTTGTGCGGTTGCTGATAAGTGCTGACTTTCCGGAGGGATGCCAGCTAAGCCCATAAAGGCTGTCTTCTATTTCAATAAGTACATCAGCTTGAAATTTTTCGGTATCGAGTACATCGATGCGGTAACGATTTTGCCCCATTTCATAACCCAGCAAGATACTTTGTTCATCAGGGGAGAGGGCCAGCGTTTTTAGCCAATCCTGCCCTGTCGCTTTCAGCAACTGTTGTTTATTTTCGCTAGATACATCAATGTACGATAGCCATGTGTCGTTATTGCGCATATCCATTTCGACGAAATAAACGCGGTTTTCGCTATGCCACTCAAGTTTATCGCTGCTTACGTAAAATACCGGAAAGCTTGCAATCTCGTTTTTGCTAATTACCTTGTGTGTTGACGTGTCGAAGGCAAAATAGGACATGGTTGATAAGCCCCCAGTTTTTTCCATAAAGGCCAGCGCTGAACCATCGGGCTTCCAGCCCAAGCTAGAATAGTGGGAATCATAGTTTGTTAGCTTTTGCTCTTTACCCGTATTTAATTCTTTAAGCCAAATATTTCCTTGTGTCTCATTTTTCCTTTCAACTTCACCTTCGCGAACAAAGGCTAGAAATTGCCCATCAGGAGAGAGAGCATGGAATGACTCGCTGGCACCGCTAGAACTCAATGGCAATAATCTGGCGTAATCCATTTTTACTTGTGCAGGTGCAATTGCGAGCCACAAACCGACACCGAGAGCCAACAGACCGATGAATGCCAACGAATAGGCGTAATGATAATTTCTGCGTTTTTTGGGTAATTGTTGGGGAAGCTCGAGCGAATATCCTCGCTTAGGATGGGTCACAACAATCGCGGCATTTCTGGAATCTTCATTGAGCGCTTTGCGTAGTAACGCAATGCAACGCTGCACTGAACTGGTGTTGAATATCGACCCGGGCCAAACCGCATTAAACAGCTGTTCATGACTCACTACCTCGCCAGCATTGCGATACAGATATTGAAGCACTTCCATCACTTTGGGTTCAACGACAGCAACATGATCTGCCGATGAAATCCGACAACGCTTCACATCAACATCAAACTTCCCTATTTGAAACTTGTCCATCTACATCTCATAAATACATTAAAAACAGATACTAAGCTTTTCTTAAGGAAAAAATAAGCCTGACTACATTGCTGCTAAATGACATACCAGAGAGGCTTCACGCAACATAATTTCAATAACGTTGCTAACCGTGAAACGACTTCTTTTTATACTACCTATTTTGTGCAGTGCGTTCCTGCTGTTTCAGATCCAACCCATTATTTCGAAGGGCCTATTGCCTGAATTCGGCGGCAGTTCTTCAGTATGGTCTGCGAGTATGCTGTTCTACCAATGCGTGTTACTTCTTGGATATCTTTACGCACACGGCCTGAGTAAACTTAAACTCCACTCACAGTTTATCATCCATGCTTTATTGCTTCTTCTTTCCACCTTTATCACGCTTAGTGGTGAATCTGTCCAGAACAGTAACAATGACTATCCGGCATTAGCCGTAATAGGGAAACTCACTTCAGAAATTGGCCTCGCATTTTTTCTGCTGGCAGCCACCAGTGTGCTACTGCAACAATGGCATTTTCGTACCGGCCATTCTGAGGTGCCTTACCACTGGTATTCGTTCTCCAATCTAGCCTCTCTGATTGCGTTAGTAAGCTACCCTTTCTTCTTTGAGGCTTATTTGCCAACGTCTGAACAGAAGCATTATTGGTTCGGATTATATGTGATTACAGTGATACTAAAACTGGTTCTTATGGCAAGCCTGTATGCCGTTGAACCAACAAAGCCAGTAAAGAATAAAACTCAACAGCCAGATGGCGTTCGCCGCAAGCAGGTTCTGTTATGGATTACGCTGTCTGCCACCAGCTCCATCATGCTTATTGCTACTACACAGTTAATGAGTATCAATATTCCACCAATGCCACTGGTGTGGTTGCTACCTTTGTTAATCTATCTAGCCAGTTACACGTTCTGCTTCTCTTCCAGAAAAACGTACAAACGCAAAAAGATGTTGCCGCTGTTGTTCGCTGCCATTTTCTTTGGTTTGATTATGTACTTTTTGGGCAGCCAGTTTAATACCCTTTCTCAGCTTATCATTTACAATTTGATATTATTGGTTTGCTGCATTATTTGCCATGGAGAACTTCGTTCCCGTGCACCAACCAGTGATAGCATGACAACATTTTACGTGGCTATTGCAATGGGCGGCGCGTTAGGCAGCTTGTTCTCGTCAATCATTGCCACATTGATCTTTGAGCGAATCACCGAATACGTTTTGGGGTTATTTTTGGTGGTAATTGTCTATATCTGTAACGCCCCGAGAGCGGCTAGTCAGAAAACCAGAATGATTACGAACTTTGGTGGCATATGTGTTCTGACAACGCTCCTTGTTTGCTACCTGTATATTGAAAACCGTTTTGACCAGTATGATGTTGCCACTGTACGTAATTTTTATGGATACGTGACGGTTAAAGATGTAACGGCAGGCAATATATCAGAGCGGAGACTCGTAGATGGCACCACAGTTCACGGCTCCGAACCTCTAAAATTAAGAAGCGCGAGTGAAAGCTCCTATTACCAGCAAACCAGCGGCGTTGCTGTCGCTGTAAATTATTTACAGCAAAGGGAATCAATTAATCTTGGCGTTATCGGCTTGGGCGCTGGCGTACTGGCGAGTTACATTCGCCCGAACGACAGCATTACCTTCTTCGAATTAAATCCAGCCGTTTACGAAATGGCAAACAAATATTTTTCCTACCTCAAGAATGCTCGAGGCTCTGTAACGGTGAATGTTGACGATGGGAGAATTGCGATTGCCAGACAACTGAATGCCTCAAAACAGAAGTTTAACGCAATCATCGTTGACGCGTTTTCCAGTGACGCCATTCCTGCTCATCTCCTTACCAGAGAGGCTTTTGATATTTATTGGCAACGACTAGAGGAAGATGGACTATTAATTATTCATATATCCAACAATCACATTGATCTTATGCCCGTGCTGCTAAGCCATTCGGCTTACTTTGATAAGGCTATTTTTCAATGGAGAAGCACTTTGCAATTACAAAATAATTTTAGTTCAGACTGGGTTGTACTCACGAATGATCATGACTTTACTGCTGAGCATTTTCCTTTCCAAGCCAATAGTACCCGTTCAAACTCGGATCTCGCTGTTGAATGGACCGACGAGAAATATAGTCTCTTGCCGTTAATAAGGCTCTAACCGCAATCTTTCTTAAATGTACTCCAAAACTGCTACCAGTGTTTACTCTTGTAAGCATCCTGACAGTGTTATTTGTTCCGCTGTCAGGGTTAGCGGTGCCGCTTTCAGTAGTGCGTTCACACCAAGAATATTACTGCCTCTTGGCAGTACAGAGACATCCACCGGCCCAACTTCGCAATGCCCACCAATACGTACTGAATCGAGACGATATTGAGACACCGTGACAATTTTACCGTTGGCCATTCGCGCGGCGGCTTTACTGGTTGCAGTCAGCTTTTTGCTTCGATTTAACGCTTTGAAGGTTTGCTCATTGAGTGTCAATAAACTGGAACCCGTATCGAGCAGGAATGATGCTTTAACCGCCGAGTCGAGCGTGGCATCCAGATACAATGTACCGCCCGCATGTTGTTGTAGACTGATGGTTTGCTCACTGGCTAGCGCATGCATCGACAGCAATGTTAGCGCGAATATCAGTACGCTTTTTAATGGGCTCTTTAATAGATTAAACGACTGTGCACGGTTACTCAGGGGTTTCATGATCATTGTCCTGTTTATTAACCCTAATTACACAGCAACTATATGGCCAGTATGTAAGTGCCTGATCTCACAGACATCAAAGTCTTCAGCAAATTGGCTATCGCCCCACTAACGAGCACCGCACAACGAGATTGCACCACCAAAAAGCAAATTTCATGAAAATGCGCCTATAATGGCCTAATCAGATAGCAATCATTACCAGAATAAATAATCATTGATAGAATAAAGCTATCACCAGATAGGATTGTTTGTTAATTATTTGTTTATCACAATAACTAAGCACCATATTGATGCAAAAACAGATAAGGACACCATGATGAAATTTGCGCTAAGATTAGCCACATTCGCTTTTGCCTCTTCAATGAGCAGCTTAGTAATGGCAAGTAACGATCAAGACACCATCGACATTCAAGTTGTAGATTACTCTGGCAAGCCGCCGTTCAAGCGTGTAGTTAAAACGGTACCGGTTTCCGACGTTGCTCAACTCGAAGCACTCGGAGAAGCCGCCACAGAGTACGTGGAAGTAAAAGAAGTCATTAAACGCGGCAAGCCTCCCTATCGACGGGTTACCACTCGCATGCCAGTTTACGATGTAGCGCAGTTAGAATTACTTGAAGATGAGGACAAACCCAAATTAAAAGGTAATCGTCCTCCTTTTAAGCGTCATAAGTAACGAATTGAACGGGTTTGTTTGCCTGCAAACCCATTCTTTGCCTCTCGTCGTTATTGATAGCATTTCAACCTAGCGCTTAAAATAGCGAATACTCCCCCTCTTAAGCTTTTCACTCAGTCACTTTTGCCGAACCCATTCAGCGCTCTATCTAACCGTTTCTTCTTGAGATAGTGCCACTGCCACATTACTGTCTATAACGCGTGTTAACATTTAAAGCATCGTCATGATCATTCGGCGAGCATCACAAAAAAGGATTACTCGTGTTTACCAGCAAACTAAAAGCCATTGCGTTATCCACAGCGCTGATCACCAGCCAAGCCAGCGCCTTCGATATCATTGCCCACCGCGGCGCATCTGGCTATTTGCCTGAACATACCCTGGAAGCTGCTTCTCTGGCGTTTGCTCAGCAACCCGATTTCATCGAACAAGATGTGGTGGCGACGAAAGACGGCGAATTGGTTGTGCTTCACGATATTCATCTGGAAACCGTAACCGATGTGGCTTCGAAGTTTCCCGAACGCTCTCGTGACGATGGCCGTTGGTACGCACTGGATTTTACGCTAGCGGAATTACGTACATTGCAAGTAAAAGAACGGTCGGATACCGATGGAAAACAAGTGTTTGCCAATCGCTATCATGGCAGCAAAGCCCTGTTTACCGTTGCTACATTGGATGAACACATTGAACTTATCAGTGAACTTAACCGCGAGTTCAAAAGCAATATTGGCTTTTATACTGAAATCAAATCCCCTGCCTGGCATAAAAAAGAAGGCGTAGATATCAGTCAACAACTACTGGACACATTGGCGCGCTACAATCTCAATGGCAAAAATGCGAACATTTATGTGCAGTGTTTTGATTTTGCTGAAGTGAAGCGCTTACGCAACGAGCTTGGTTTTAAAGGCAAGATTGTCTTACTGCTGGCCGACAACAGTTGGGGCGAGTCTGCGACCGATTATCAGGCGCTGCTAACCCGACAAGGCATGCAGGATATAGCAAAATACGCCGACGGCATTGGCCCCTGGTTCCCACAGCTATTAGACATGAAAGCGCTGCAGCAAGGTAAGGTTGTTCCGAGTCCCTGGCTGGCAACGGCAAAAAAAGAAGGCCTGGTTATCCACCCTTATACATTTCGGATTGATGCACTCCCCACGGGAATGACTGCAGAGCAGATCCTTGGATTATTAACGGGACCACTGGCAGTAGATGGCGTATTTACCGATCAAATTCCCCCCGTGAAGAATTTTCTGCGACAAAGTGGTAAATAGCAAAACGCCGGCAGTCTTGCCGGCGTTTTAGTTTCTCACTGTGGCGTGTCTATCCTTTGGACAAGCGCACTACAACCCTACGGTTCATTGCCCGTGAATCGGCATTGGTGTTTGGTGAAATGTGGCGTTTCTCACCATGCCCGGTAACTTCAATTCTCTCAGCATCCACCCCCATAGAGGTGAAGAACGACTTTACCTGCTCCGCACGACGAATAGAAAGCTGCTCGTTGCTATAGCGACTTCCATAGCTATCGGTGTAGCCATCGAGAAGTACTAACTCCAATTCTTTATCTTCTTTTAAGTACTCGCCAATCATACTCAATCGCTTTTGCGAGTATTTTGTGAGGTCAACACTGCTTTTCTCGTAGGACAACACGGTATATGCAATATCGTCGAAATTGTAAGGCAGGAGCTGCGAAACGCATTTCACAAAATTTCGATATACAGGTGTAAAGTTACTGGCATTCAGTGCCACGGCAACTTTATCGTACTCGTTATACCAATCTTTGTAATAAATCGTGGGCCAGTAACCCTTTTCAAGCTCGCTTAGCATGGTCCATGCAGCTTGCTCAGGTAAGTCGCCGTTGTATTGGGTTCGCAGCGTCATGTCGGCAATATTCTTGGGCATTGCTCCTGGCATCCAGGTAGGCGGCACGGAATACACCGCAGCGACATCGAATTTTTTTGGCAACAAATCCATGTCCAGTTCAAATTCCATGTTTAACTGTTTGGAAGCCACACTTGAAAATAGCGCATCGCCATAGCCCGGCACGGTGTGAGCAAGAGTGCACTGAAGGCGCGTTTGCTCTTTCAGCATCCAGTCAGATGCTTCTACGGGAGCGGCATACTGCCGCATTGCGCCCATTGCTGGCGCACTGATCAATAAGATGCCGATTAATACCTGTCGAAACATATTCCGCCCTGCTACAAAAGATGATCTGCACTTTCTTTATCGCCACGATGAGAAAAAAGTTTAGCACAGCACAACAACAATTCGCGTATTCGCAGCATTGCTTAGTTTTCAAAGGTAGATACCCAAAGCAGTTCTTGCGATAATCACGCCTTTCGCCATGATATTCCTGAACGCCCAGGCTGGTTTTTCAGCGACTATCTGTAAAATGCACGCCTTTATTATCAAGGATTTCTGCTGTTTATGTCTGAAAATGCCAATGTACTGAAGCATCGCTTTCGCGGTTATTTCCCCGTCATTATTGATGTGGAGACTGCCGGTTTCAATGCCGCCACCGACGCCCTGCTTGAAATTGCTGCGGTGACACTTCAGATGGATGAAAACGGCGATCTACACCCTCATAAAACCGTACACTTTCATGTTAACCCGTTTGAAGGGGCGAACCTCGAACAGGCTGCGCTGGATTTCAACGGTATTGATCCTCATTGTCCATTACGCGGCGCCCTTGATGAAACCGAAGTCATGAAGGAAGTGTGCAAGCAAATCAGAAAACTGCAAAAAGATGCTGACTGTCAACGCTCGGTCATTGTTGCCCACAATGCGACCTTTGATCAGAGTTTTGTGAATGCTGCTATTGCGCGAAGCAATATCAAACGCACGCCATTCCACCCTTTCGTCTCGTTTGATACCACTACCTTAGCAGGCCTTGCTGTAGGGCAAACCGTACTGGTAAAAGCCTGCCGTGAAGCCGGCATCCCGTTTGATCAGAGTGAAGCACATAGCGCGCTCTATGATGCCGAAAGAACCGCTGAGTTGTTCTGCTACATCGTTAATCGTTACAAATCACTAGGTGGATGGCCTGTAGCCGAGAACGCTTAAGCCGTTGACCAACTGACAAACACTGGAACATTTGGGTAATAGTTTGTCTTCCGAGAAGCGCTAGAAACAAAAACGCCGCGATGATTTTCATCAGCGCGGCGTAGAGGTATCACACCGTCGATTAAAGCTTGTCAGCTTCTTCTGACAGGTATTTAGCAACACCTGCTGGGGATGCGTCCATGCCAGACTTACCTTCAGTCCAACCTGCTGGACATACTTCACCATGCTCTTCATGGAAGCTCAGTGCGTCAACCATACGCAGCATCTCGTCGATGTTCCGACCCAGAGGCAGATCGTTAACCACCTGGTGACGTACATTGCCTTCACCGTCGATCAGGAAAGAACCACGGAACGCTACACCTGCTTCTGGGTGCTCAACGTCATATGCCTGGCAGATTTCATGCTTAACGTCAGCAACCAGTGTGTACTTAACCGGACCAATACCGCCTTCATTTACTGGCGTGTTTCTCCACGCATTGTGAGAGAACTGAGAATCGATAGATACACCAATCACTTCTACACCGCGCTTCTGGAACTCTTCGTAACGCTTGTCAAAAGCAATCAGTTCAGAAGGACATACAAAAGTGAAGTCCAGCGGGTAAAAGAAGATAACCGCTTTTTTACCTTTAATCGCTTCGCTTAAAGTGAAAGTATCAACGATTTCACCACTGCCTAAAACAGCTGCTGCAGTAAAGTCAGGGGCCGGACGGCCTACCAGTACGCTCATTGTTTGCTCCAAATTTTTTCAGATTGTTATAGTTTTGCCATTGCGGCACTTTCAATATAGGTGCGGATAAATGAAAGCCAAGTATTCTGTTGTCAAAATCTATCGATGTTATTAATCGCCACTGTATTTAGTCTAAAGTTTAATCATAAAAATGATCTTTCCACCTTGCCAAACATACAAATAGCAATTATTATCATTAACGATTTAATTTAACGGGTTGGTAGTATGTTTGTTTGCATGTGTTATGGCGTAACAGATAAAGACATCAAAAATGCAGTAGAACAAGATGGCGTAGGTAACATCCGTGAACTTCGTCAGCAACTCGATCTGGGTAATCAATGCGGAAAGTGCATTCAGATGGCTCAGCAAATTATCGATTCAACAATTATCGATGAAACGTTATTCAAAGAGGTTTGCTAACTAACCTTCCCCTTTATTTCAGTTTTATTTTACGCCTTCCAGGGTTCAGCGCCCTAGCACGTTTAACGCCCTCAAGCTTCTTTCGAACACGAACCTGCACACGTTCTTAAAAATCATATCGCGACTGCAAGTACCAGAATCCGCCGTTCATGCCTGAAGGTGATGTAGGTGGATACAGCGCCCCGACTACATCTGCATAGGGATTAATTTGCGGCGTTGTATTAAATACATTCGAAGCCCCTAACGCCACCGTCAAGTTTTCAGAGTAATGCCAGCTTAATTCCGCATCCAGGGTAATCATGCTGCTACCGTCGATATCCATTCCCGCAGCCGCATCAACATGGTCTTCATAAAACGCGCCATAGTACTTAAGCCGCCAAAGCATAGACCAGGCCTGCCAGTGTTGCTTTAAGGTAGTGGTTATCCGCACGGCGGGAAGGTTGTCTTCCAGCATGCGCACCCGCTGCGGTGTCAGACTAGGCACCAGTAACACTTTACCATCAGGCTGAGTTTGCGGAAAAGCCGAAAGCCGCTTAACCCGCGTATCTGTCCAGTTAAATGATGTCGTTAGCGCATTGGTCACATCCGCCAAATCAAACCGGTAATTCAATACAATATCGACACCCTGTGTCGCAGTATCAAAATCATTGGCAAAATATTTAATCGCGCGATAGTTGTCGGCTTCGGGATTACCTTGTGCGATAAGTTGTTCCACGTCGTCTGCAGTAAGAGGAATGGCGGATGTGGTACTGATACGGTCATACAGACGAATATTGAAATAATCGACGGTGAGATAAAAATCCTCGTCCCAAAAGGCGACCAGTCCAATGCTGCTGTTAATCGATTCTTCTGGGGTTAGCGGTTCGGCACCCAGCATTTGCGAGATAGGATGCGTAGGAGGCAGCGTTGCTTGATCTTCCAGACCCGTTGACGCATAGGCTGTAGTAATGTTGATGACATTGCTCTGCCCCACCGTGGGCGCCTTAAAGCCCGAGCTGAGAGAGCTTCGAAAAGAAACGATATCGTTTAACTGGTATCGCAGATTGACCTTACCATCTAGGGTAGAGCCAAAATCAGAGAAGTGCTCTGAGCGCAATGCGGTGGCAAGTTGCAGATCTTCGCTCAGGAACATTTCCACATCGGCATATAAGGCCCAGTTGTGGCGGCTCCAGTCCCCTGCAGTTACTGGCTGATAACCCGGAAAGCCATTAGAACCAATACCAAAGCCAGGAGAAGTCGCAACTTCTGCATTGTTCGCAAACGGCCCTTCAATCCACGACGCGTCATCCCCTGCCTGCTGGCTATAGCGCTCACGTCGCCACTCCATACCCGTGGCGAAACTGATAGGTTTAGATGTCCAACTGTCTAAGAAGCGAGAAAAATCCAGGTTGATGGTACGCTCTAACTGACTAACTGCACCGGGCGTAAAACTGGTTGGGGTTGCTTCGCCTAGTGAGGGGTTAATGGTGTTATGCAAGCGGTAGCTCACATTCGAATAACCGACACTGGCACTAAGATCAAAAAGCCAATCATCATTGAGCTCACCACGAATGCCCGCAAATGCAGAACCGTCTTTTATCACTCCGCCAAAACGTGGCGTGAAACCACCGGGAAACCACTCATTAAATGCAAAACAGTTCTGGCCCAGCGGAGTAGAATTATCCGCGATTTGCAAATAGGCGGGGTCGTCCAACACGTTGTTGTCGGTGATAAAAATATCGGGACACGTTATCCCCTGCCCTAAGCCATCTTTGTCTGCGACGAGAAGTTTGGCTGTATCACTGTTTGGATCAGCAAAAATCCCCAGTCTGGTATGAGGGTGACGATAGTAAAATCCGCCCTCAATTTCACGACGTGCAGCGGTACCAAACCAATAGACATCGACTTTCTCGGTTAGCGGAACTGCCGCATTAAAAGCCAGTTTGGCGTCGCTATTTACATCCAGCGCTCCCCATACCTGGGAGGGGGATGAAACAAACGTATTACCGGCGTCGATAAGCGCTTGTGCGTCGGCACGCTGCACAGAACGACTCGTGCCATTTCGTTGTTGGTACTCTGCCGTGATATTAAAAAAGCCACTTCCCAATGACGTGCCAAGGTTCCCTTGTAGATGAACCAGTTCACCATCACCTTCATAATACTCACCGGTTTTCGCGCTGAGGTATCCCCCCTCTCGACGATCGTCGAGCACAAAGTTGATAACCCCAGCAATCGCGTCCGAACCGTACTGTGCTGCGGCGCCGTCGCGAAGCACTTCCACCTGTCTCATGGCACCGGCGGGCAAGACTGAAATATCAGGCCCCTGTGCACCATCTGATAAACCGCCGCCCAGGAACGTAATCACAGAAGAGCGATGACGTCGCTTGCCATTAAGTAACACCAGCGTGTGGTCGGCAGCCATCCCTCGCAGATTGGCCGGGCGTACTAAGCTAGCGGCATCGTTAATGGGCTGATCGTTTACATTCAGTGACGGTACAACACCGGCCAACATGCTTAACACATCAGAACTGCCCTGGGCTTGGAGTGTATCACCGGCAATAATGTCTAGTGGCACCGGCGACTCAACCACTGAACGTGGTGCACTGCGGGTGCCTACGATAGCGATGCGTTCAATAGAAAAACCGATGTCATCATTAATGCGGGATTTAGGTGGACGCGGTGGTGGCTGGCGTAACTCAACAATAGGCTTTACGGTTAGCATGCCGGTAGCATCAATCTGCACGGCGAGCTCGGTTCCCTTCAAAAGATGAAGTAACCCCTCCTGCAGGGTAAAAGTACCCGACAAGCCATTAGCTTGCACTTTCTCGGCGAGTTCATAAGGAAACAGTAAAGTGGTATTCGCTTGTTTAGCGAATTCTGTTAACGCAACATCCGCCCGCTGCGCAGGAATGTCGAATTCAATTTTCTGTTGAGCCATTGCAACAGATGCAGCGAAGTAGCTGGCTGCAACTAATCCGGTGATGCGAAGCTGTCGTCTAAGGCGTTGGCTTACTAATGGAAAGCGCATGAACAGGCTAGGTGTCAAAAGTATTAAAAATTAACATTGTCGAATTTTCACTATTACGTGGTTTCGTTATTATTATTCAGCGCTGATTCGCTTACAGGCTATACATATAGTGAGTTACAAAGTATTGATGTTGCTGTTAATGCAGTATAACGACTTTTCTGACTTCCACAACGCTACCTACATACTACGACCGGCACAGTATACCAATGGTCGGAATAATAAAAATTAATACTAAGATAATTTGAGAATTGCCACATCCACTGTGAACGAGGCTAATAAAAATTGATATAAGGCAAAAAAATAGCCGCCCGCTATGAAGCGGGCTACTCTTGAATTAGCTTTCTTGCTCTGACAATTGAATCGTCATAGCATCCACTCGCTTGTGCTCGATATGGAAGCTGTTTTTAAGTGCAGATAGCAGGCCACTGATATCACCTACCTTGAAATATCCAGCCACGCGCTTTTTACGCAGTTCTACGCCATCTATTTCGAAGCTGACAGCGGTGTAACGTTCAATTTCACGTAAAGCATCTTCTAACGCTTCACCTTTGAATACAATCATGCCCTGTTGCCAAGCGAGATCTTGCTCCATGGCATCATCGTCGAGATTTTTCAGATCGCTGAGGATACCGTCGACATTGGCTTTTTCACCAGCGGCCAGTAACTTAAGGTCAGCGCGAGTTGTTCCAGACTTTATTACATCTGCAATTTCCTCCCGGGAAATCGAAGACACTTTATCTTGCACCAGAACTCGCCCTTCAGTGACGACCAATTCAAATGCCTCGTCGTTGGTATACTGCATGTTAAACGCCGTACCGATGGCGGTGACGGTGTTAATACCAGCAGTCACGGTGAAAGGTCTGCTTGCATCGTGGGCAACGGTGAAGTGGGCTTCACCCTTGATTAAATCAATGATCCGCTCGTCTTCATCAAACTTAATGTGAATCGCGGAGTTAGTATTCATGTGCACCACTGAACCGTCGTTCAGGGTCAGGGTTTTCTGCTCACCAATGGCCGTTCCTACTCGCTGGACCAACTGATAGCCGGAATCGCTCTGATTAAGCCAATAGGAATCCACCATCATGGCAGCAGCGGCAACCATCAAAATAAAACCCGCGGCAACGCTCCAGCGTGCCTGGCGCAAAATGCTCTTAGCTTTGCGGGCTTCGCCGTTATATTGATTACGATCTGGGAACAGCCCTTTTAATTCATTAAGTACGCTCAAGTCGTCCCACAATTGAGCCACTTCGAAAAGGATCCTGCGATGACTGGAACTTGCGCCCAACCATGCATGCAGTGATTCGGTCTCTTCACTACTCAAACCGCGATCAATCCGGCTTATCCACAAACACGCTTCTTCGTGGATATCGTCCTTGCTGGTAAATTTACTGACATTACTCATGGCTTAACTACTATGATTGTCCTGATGATGTTTAGGCTTAACGGGTTTGTCTCTGGATGTGTCACCGGATGACGCCAGAAATTTAGAGCACTGTAACAGGCCTTTCGCCACATGTTTCTCTACAGTACTTTCACTTAGCCCCACAAGCTCAGCAATGTCGCGCTGGCTCATGCCATAAACTTTCTTTAATAAAAATACTCGCTTCACTTCTGGCGACAAAGATTCAGTCGCACGACAGAAATGAATAAATCGCTCTTTACTTTCGACATGCTTTTCAAGGTTATATCCAATGAGATCATTAGATAGCATGTCCATATCGTCTACCGCCTGATTTAACTGGCTGGCAGCACTGTTCACATGATTAAGCGCAAGGTTTCTTGCTGTTTTGAGCATGTAAGTGCGTTCGTAGCGGATCTCTTGTGTAAGTTCTGCTTCGTAACTTTTTATGAACGCTTCCTGCACGATGTCTTCGATATCATCCGAACTGACAATAGCGCCCACAGCCCGCATCATTTTTGTGCGGTATTTTATAAATGTGGCAGCAATAGTCGACTTTCTGGTCATATTCTCTTCGCAGTATATGTAGCAAAACCGTTACAACACAGGCTATATTGCCAGTTTATTACTACATAAGTCATGCATTTTTTGTACTTTTTACAGCCAATAAAGGGGGCAAAGCCCCCTTTTAATTGACAGTTCTAGTTATTAGAAGGTGTAAATACCACGAACGTAGTAGAAACCACCATTGATACCCAGTGGTGAAGTTACCGGATACATCGCACCAGCAATCTCATTATCGTACTGCGTATTGCGGTCTGGGTACTCATCCAGCGCATTCTTCGCACCTACAACAACCTGCAGGTCGTCGGTAAAGTGATAACCCACTTCAACGTCTAGGCTCAGCTCGGAACCAATATTGTCGATAGGCAGACCTGAATCCAGGTGATCTTCAAAGATGCTACCGAAATAGTTCAGACGACCCAGTACGCGCCAGTCACCATTGGTGTGGTTGGCAGTAAAGCTCCAACGGGTTGCTGGCAGGTTGTCTTCCAGCATACGTACACGCTCTGGTGTGATGTTGTCTGAAGCTTGGTCAACCGTTGTTGAGGTCCAGTTGTATGCCAGTGAGTACTTGGTTTCACCGCCAAACATGTCCTGGCTGTAGTTAGCAACAACATCAAGACCTTCAGTTGTGGTATCGAAATCGTTAGTGAAGAACTTAACCGCAGAGAAGCTAGACGCATCGCTCACACCTTGTGCCAGCAGTGCTGCAATGTCTTCTTCAGTTAACGCGATTGCTGAAGTTGTACTGATACGGTCAGTCACTTCAATGTGGTAGTAGTCGGCAGTCAAGAACAGACCGTTGTCGAACTCAGCAACAACACCGAAGCTCATAGACTCAGATTCTTCTGGTGTTAATGGCGTACCGCCTTTCTGTACAGAGATAGGATCTGTTGGTGGCAATGTTGCCTGATCTTCCAGCTGACCACTCGCACCAAATGCAGTAGTTACGTTACGCACGGTGCTCTGACCGATTGTAGGCGCTTTAAAGCCAGTAGAGTACGCACCACGCAGTGCAATGTTATCGGTTAACTGGTAACGCGCAGACACTTTACCTTTCGTGGTGTTACCGAAGTCAGAGTAGTCTTCGTAACGTACCGCAGCGGCAACCAGGAAATCATCCGTCAGGTACAATTCAGCATCTAAATAGAATGCAATGTTGTGACGTGATGCTTCGCCTTGGCTCTTGTTAGACAGACCCGGGAAACCGTTTGAACCGATACCGAAGCCTTGTGAAGCCAATGGACCAATTTCATAAGAGGCAATATCACCCGCTTTCGCTTCGTAGCTCTCGTGGCGATACTGGAAACCACCAGCCAGATACAGAGGCTCATTCAGACCCACTTCAATTGGCTTGGTCAGGTCAAGGTCGAAAGTCTGTTCAGACTGAACGTAAGTACCAGGCTTAAACGACGTTGGCGTGTCTGGACCTAAAGAGGGGTTGATGGTGTTTGAAATCGCGAAATCGATTTCGTTCTGACCCAGGTTTAAGCTGATGTCGTAACCAATTTCGTTTGGCAGCTCACCACGGGTACCGAATACCAATGACATATCTTGAACCGTACCACCGAAGCGAGGCGTGAAACCACCTGGGAACATTTCGTTAAATGCGAAACAGTTCGGGTTGTTAGCAACTTCGTTGATGTAACGTGGATTTTCAAGCACGTTGTCGCCTACTTGAATGTCAGTTGGGCAGTTACCAGACATATCGCCTGTCAGGTCGCCAACCAGCAGTAACTGGTTACCGTCGGCATCAGTACCACCGTCATTCACACCGCCACGGTTGTGCGGGTTACGGTAGTAGAAACCACCTTCCACTTCACGCTCTGCGTAGTTACCGAACATGTAGGCTTCGGCGTTATCATTCAGTTCCAGACCTAAGTTCGCGAAGAACTTGATGTCGTCTTTAATTTCAGGCGAACCCCATACTTGGGCAGGATCGGCAACAGCAGTGTTGCCCGCAGCAATCAGGGCCGCTGCGTCGTCACGCTGTACGCTGCGCGATGTTGGATCAGCAGTGCGGTATTCAGCAGACAGGTTAATAAAACCGTTCTCGCTTAACGGAAGGCCGATGTTACCTGAGATTTGCATCAGGTCGCCGTCGCCTTCGTAGTAAGAACCATAACGGGCTTCAACCATACCGCCTTCATCGGCGTCGTTGAGTACGAAGTTAACCACACCCGCGATAGCGTCAGAACCGTACTGAGCAGCTGCACCGTCACGCAGTACTTCCACCTGCTTCAGTGCAGATGAAGGAATAACAGAAATATCTGGTCCTTGTGCACCGTCAGAAAGACCGCCCCCCAGGAAAGTGATTACCGCAGAGCGGTGACGACGCTTACCATTTACCAGCACCAAGGTGTGGTCTGATGCCATACCACGCAGGTTAGCCGGACGTACCAGTGTTGATGCATCGTTGATTGGCTGGTCGTTCACGTTAAACGAAGGAACAACGGTCTGCATCATGGAGACCATGTCAGTTGCGCCCTGGTTTTGGAATTCGTCGCTGGAAATGATATCTACCGGTACTGGAGACTCGCCAACAGAACGAGGCGCAGCGCGAGTACCTACAACGGCGATTTGTTCAAAATCTTTCGCTTCGGCTTCGTCAGCTTCCTGCGCATAGGTATTTGCAGATGCGAGCATGCCCACAGCAGCAGATGCTGCCAGTGCAATTCGCACATTTCTGGTCACTTGTGACAGTGAAGTTTTCATAGTGGTTTCCTGGATTTTCGTCATCTGTCCACTGGGTGTTTCTTCGATGTAAAAAAACGTCCCTCAGTGGGTGATAATTTCTGTTTTTAATGTTTAATAATTTTGCAAACTGGCCGTTTGCTGAGGGAACTTATAAATCGCAAATCACTCAAAAACAAACGATTTTAAAGAAATTAAAAATATTTTTTAAAGTGATAGAGGATTTGGTTTTGTGGTTTGTCTATTACTATATTGGCGGCGTTTATACGTCTTAAAAAATGCTATTTTCAGGCTATTTTTTGTACTTTTTTTGGTTATCTCCCTTCGACCAGTTTGTGTCAGATTGACACAAAAAAACCCGGCGATGCCGGGTTTATTTTTTTGTGCTTTTTGCCGCCAAACTGCATTGGCCAGAAAGTCGATTACTCTTCTTCTGTTTTGTACTTTTCTGCAGTTTCTTTGATCAGCGGTTGCAACTCTTGTTGCTGGAACATTTCGATGATGATGTCACAGCCACCTACCAGCTCGCCGTCAACCCACAGTTGCGGAAATGTTGGCCAGTTTGCATATTTTGGCAATTCCGCACGGATATCCGGGTTTTGCAGAATATCAACATAGGCAAAAGGTTCGCCACATGACATCAGCGCCTGTACCGCCTGTGCAGAAAAACCACAGCTTGGCAGTTTTGGGGAGCCTTTCATATATAACAGGATCGGGTTTTCAGCAATTTGCTCTTTGATTCTGTCTACAGTTGATTCGGTCGTATTTTCCATCCAATCCTCTTTAGGTGGTCGGTTTAACTAGTCATTGCATTATGGGTATCCTGACAACGGATTCAAGGGTCAGCCAGAATAAATCCCGTAAAAAGGAAATTTCGTCGCTAGATGAGTGATCTTTATTGCCAGATTGCTATAACACTATTACACAGGCTTTTCTGATATAGGCTAAAGACAATTTTTTGCATTCTCAGAATAAAAATGCATAAATCTGTCATTGAGTTATCAAATTCAACCCTTATATCTGATCCACAGTAATTGACCGTTGTCGTTTTCGCTTTCAGCTTTCTGTTCTGGCCGCGAAATCCGACTTTACTTCCTAGAGAAAAATGGAGAATTCAAATGGCGTTTGAACTACCACCACTGCCGTACGAAAAAAATGCACTTGAGCCGCACATTTCTGCTGAAACGCTGGAATATCACTACGGTAAGCACCACGCTACTTACGTAACTAAGTTAAATGGTCTGGTAGAAGGTACTGATCTGGAGAGCAAATCTCTGGAAGAGATTATCAAAACTTCTGAAGGCGGCGTATTTAATAACGCGGCGCAAATCTGGAACCACACGTTCTACTGGCACTGCCTGAGCCCGAATGGCGGCGGTGAAGCAACTGGCGCAGTGGCCGATGCCATCAAAGCAAAATGGGGTTCTTTCGAAGACTTCCAGGCTGCATTCGACGATAAAGCAGTAAACAACTTTGGCTCTAGCTGGACTTGGTTAGTGAAAACTGCTGACGGTTCTCTGGACATCGTTAACACCAGCAACGCAGGCACGCCTATCACTGAAGAAGGTGTTACACCTCTGCTGACTGTTGACCTGTGGGAACATGCTTACTACATCGACTACCGCAATGCACGTCCTAAGTATCTGGAAAACTTCTGGAAACTGGTTAACTGGGAATTTGCGAACGAAAACTTTGCATAATTAAATGCACCGTTTTTAGTTAAGAATTCTAAAAGCCCGCTGACCAGCGGGCTTTTTGTTACATAAATTTAACCTTTAACTCACTGGCTTTAAAGACAATTCCTTTTTGAAAAGGTTCATTCTTTTATTAGATGAATATTCCGGTTTTTATTACCAAATATCCTGAGAAAACACTTCCAACTTGCTCAAACAGGTCTAAGCTGTAAATACGGGAATCCGTTTTTTGGGGAAATCTATGGGTATTTTCGAGCATTACCAGCAACGTTACGAAGAGCGCCAACAAGAAGAATTCACCATCCAGGAATTTCTGGATATCTGTAAAGACGACCCAACCGCTTATGCAAACTCAGCAGAACGGTTGCTTCAGGCCATTGGTGAGCCTGAAATGGTCGACACTTCCACTGACCCGGCGCTTAGTCGAATATTTTCAAATAGGGTCATTGCAAGGTATCCGGCATTCCATGAGTTTTACGGCATGGAAGAAGCCATTGAGCAGATAGTGTCTTATTTAAGGCATGCCGCTCAGGGCCTCGAAGAGAAAAAACAAATTCTCTACCTGCTTGGTCCGGTAGGCGGCGGTAAATCCTCCCTTGCCGAACGACTGAAAGAACTCATGCAACGGGTTCCCATATACATGTTGAAAGGGTCACCCACCAACGACCATCCATTCTCACTTTTTGATTTACACGAAGATGGCAATATTCTCGAGAAAGAATATGGCATCCCAAAACGCTATCTAAAAACCATTATGTCACCCTGGGCCCGTAAACGTCTGCACGAGTTTGGTGGCGATATCACTAAATTTAAGGTGGTTCGGGTTTATCCTTCTATTCTCGATCAAACCGGTATCGCTAAAACCGAGCCAGGTGACGAAAACAACCAGGATATTTCATCGTTAGTCGGTAAAGTAGACATACGCCGTCTGGAGCAGTTTGCTCAGAACGACCCGGATGCTTACAGCTATTCCGGCTCCCTGTGTAAAGCCAACCAGGGCCTGATGGAATTCGTAGAGATGTTCAAAGCACCGATTAAAGTGCTACATCCGCTGCTTACGGCTACGCAGGAAGGCAACTATAACCCTACAGAGGGTTTCTCTGCCCTGCCCTTCGACGGCTTGATTCTGGCTCACTCTAATGAGTCTGAATGGCAATCTTTCCGTAACAACAAGAACAATGAGGCCTTCCTCGACCGTGTTTACATCGTAAAAGTGCCTTATTGTCTGCGGGTATCGGAAGAGCTGCATATTTACCGCAAGTTGCTTGATAACAGTGAACTCAACGGCGCACCTTGTGCACCAGATACCCTGGAATGCCTGGCCCAGTTTACTGTGTTATCGCGCTTAAAAGAGCCGGAAAACTCCAGCATCTATTCAAAAATGCGGGTCTACGATGGCGAAAGCCTGAAAGACACCGACCCGAAAGCCAAATCCTATCAGGAATACCGCGATTACGCCGGTGTCGATGAAGGCATGGAAGGGTTATCTACCCGATTCGCGTTCAAAATTTTGTCGCGGGTGTTCAACTTCGATCATCAGGAAGTGGCCGCGAACCCGGTTCACCTGTTCTACGTTCTGGAGCGCCAGATTGAGCGTGAACAGTTCCCGCAGGATACCGCTGACCGCTATCGCGAGTTCCTTAAAGGTTACCTCATTCCCCGTTACGTGGAATTTATCGGTAAGGAAATCCAAACCGCGTATCTCGAATCCTATTCAGAGTACGGTCAGAACCTATTCGACCGTTACGTCACCTATGCTGACTTCTGGATTCAGGACCAGGAATACCGCGATCCAGAAACCGGTCAGCTGTTCGACCGCGAATCGTTGAATGCGGAACTGGAAAAAACCGAGAAGCCTGCCGGAATCAGTAATCCGAAAGACTTCCGAAATGAAATCGTTAATTTCGTGCTGCGCGCCCGGGCTAACAACGGTGGTAAAAACCCGGCCTGGACCAGTTACGAAAAACTGCGCACTGTGATCGAGAAGAAAATGTTCTCCAACACAGAAGACTTATTACCTGTCATTTCTTTCAATACTAAAGGTTCGACAGAAGATAAGAAAAAACACGACGACTTTGTTAATCGCATGGTGGAGAAAGGCTATACCTCCAAGCAAGTCAGACTGTTATGTGAATGGTATCTGCGGGTACGCAAAGCGTCCTAGTCTGCTTACGTGGTAGCGGAACAAGACGCATTGTTGTTGAAACCAAATAGTAGGTATCTATGGCGCATTTTATTGACCGAAGATTAAACAGTAAGGGAAAAAGCACGGTAAACCGTCAACGCTTTCTGCGTCGCTACAAGCAGCAGATCAAGCGTGCGGTTTCCGACGCTGTTGGCCAACGTTCAGTGACGGATCTGGAAACCGGCGAACAAATCAGTATTCCGTCAAGAGACATTAAAGAGCCGGTATTCCATACCGGCAAAGGTGGACAGCGTACCGTTGTCCATCCCGGCAACGATCAGTTCACGGCTGGCGACAAAATTGAGCGTCCGCCTTCCGGTGGTGGTCAGGGCCAGGGTGAAGGTGAAGCCAGTGACAGTGGCGAAGGTCAGGACGAGTTTTCATTCTCTATTTCCAAAGATGAATACCTCGACCTGCTGTTCGACGATCTGGCGTTACCCAACCTGAAAAAAAACCAGTTCGACAAGGTCGTGCAGTACGAAACGTATCGCGCGGGTTATCAGACCGACGGTGTGCCCAGTAACCTCGACATTGTTCGCTCACTAAAAGGCTCGGTTGCTCGTCGTATCGCATTAAGCGGCAGCGACAAACGGGCATTGCGGGAGAAAGAGGAGCAGCTTGAAGCACTTAAAGCCGACAAACACGATAACAGCCTTGCCATTCTCGAACTGGAGAAAGAGATAGCTGAGTTAAAAGCGAAAATCGCCCGGGTGCCGTTTATCGACACCTTCGATTTACGCTTCAAAAATTACGACAAGAAAGCCATTCCCACCAGTAAAGCGGTGATGTTTTGTCTTATGGACGTGTCCGGTTCGATGGATCAGGCGACCAAAGACATGGCCAAGCGCTTTTACATCCTGCTTTATCTGTTCCTTACCCGCACTTATGAGAATGTGGAGGTGGTCTACATTCGCCATCATACGCAGGCCAAGGAAGTGGACGAACAGGAGTTTTTCTATTCGCAAGAAACGGGTGGCACCATTGTATCCAGCGCACTCAAATTGATGGATGAAATCATCAAAGAGCGCTATGTGGATACTGACTGGAACATCTATGCCGCTCAGGCATCGGACGGTGACAACTGGGCGGATGATTCGCCCCAGTGTAAACAGATCCTAATGAAAGAGCTGTTACCGGTTACCCGATATTTCGCCTACATCGAAATTACCGAGCGTCAGCACCAAAGTCTCTGGCGCGAGTATCAGCAGGTGGAAAACAGCTGCGAGAATTTCGTTTGTAAGCACATTCAGAGCGTCAGCGACATCTTCCCTGTATTCAGGGAACTGTTTAAGAAATCTGAACAGAGCGCTGCCGCAGGAGGATGATATGTCAAAAACGCAGAAACGTGCGGAAACGCCTTTAAGCGATGGTCCAGACTGGACTTTCGACATGCTGGAAGAGTATGAAACCCATATCGACCGCATTGCGAAAAATTTCAAACTCGACACCTATCCGAATCAGATAGAAGTCATCACCGCTGAACAGATGATGGATGCCTATGCCAGTATTGGTATGCCCATCAACTACACCCACTGGTCCTTTGGCAAAAAATTTATTCAGACTGAACAAAACTACCGCCGCGGCCAGATGGGCCTGGCCTACGAGATCGTCATTAACTCCGATCCCTGTATCGCCTACCTGATGGAAGAGAATACCATTACCATGCAGGCGCTGGTGATGGCTCACGCCTGCTATGGTCACAACTCATTCTTTAAAGGTAACTACCTGTTCCAGACCTGGACAGACGCCAGTTCCATTATCGATTATCTGGTATTTGCCAAAAACTACATCGCCAAATGCGAGGAGCGCTACGGTACCGATGAAGTGGAGAGCATTCTTGATTCCTGCCATGCGTTAATGAACTATGGTGTTGACCGTTACAAGCGGCCGCAGAAAATCTCTCTGCAGGAAGAACAGGCTCGTCAGGAACAACGGGAGAAATACCTGCAATCTCAGGTGAATGAACTTTGGCGCACCGTGCCCGACTCACATGCCGATACCAAACCCAGACAAGCCCGCTTCCCATCGGAGCCACAAGAAAACTTACTGTATTTTATCGAGAAAAATGCGCCTCTGTTGGAGCCCTGGCAGCGTGAACTGGTGCGCATTGTTCGCAAAGTCTCACAGTACTTCTATCCACAGAAGCAAACTCAGGTGATGAACGAAGGCTGGGCCTGTTTCTGGCACTACCATATTCTCAATCAAATGTACGATGAAGGTTTGGTAACCGACCGCTTTATGATGGAGTTTTTGCACAGCCATAGCGGTGTAGTGATGCAGCCTGAGTACAACAGCCCGTATTATTCTGGTATTAACCCCTACGCCTTGGGCTTTAATATGTTCATGGATATCAAGCGCATGTGCCAAAATCCTACGGAGGAAGATAGATATTATCTGCCAGATGTAGCAGGTAAAGACTGGCTTGAAACCGTGCACTTCGCTATGCATAATTTTAAAGATGAAAGCTTCATTAGTCAGTTCCTATCACCCAAGCTGATCCGTGATTTCAAACTGTTCTCCATTGAGGATAACGAAGACGATCCGTACATTAGCGTGAGTGCCATTCATGATGAACAAGGCTATCTGAAAATTCGCGAAAAACTGTCTGCTCAATACAATCTCAGTAATCTGGAGCCGAATATTCAGGTTTATAATGTGAATGTTCGCGGTGACCGCTCACTCACCCTTCGTTATGTGCCACAGCGGGGAATTCCGTTGGCAGACTCGAAAGACGAAGTCATGCGACACCTGTTCCGATTATGGAAGTTTGATGTATATCTTGAGCAAGATACTGGCAACGGCGCAGAGGTAATAGCCAGCTGTATGCGCACGGCCAACGCCGCCTGATAAGCGCAAATAATAAGGAAATTGTTTTATCATGCAGTACGACACTATCGTGCTTGGTGCGGGAGTTGTTGGTGTGTGCACAGCGCTACACCTTCAATCCCGGGGTCATCAGGTTGTTTTACTCGACCGTGACCAGCCCGGTGAAGGTACCAGTTTTGGCAATGCTGGTCTAATAGAACGCTCAAGCGTTATTCCCTACGCATTCCCTCGGGAGTTTGCTGCTCTGCTCCGCTATAGTTTAAATCGGGAAACCGCTGTGCGGTTTAATCCCGGTTACCTGCCGGAAATCGCCCCTTGGTTGTTCCAGTACTGGAAGCAATCCGCGCCCTCACCGCTTAATGCATCAACATTGGCCATGCTTCCGCTTATTGAACGGTGCATTGACGAGCATGACACCCTTGTGCAAAAAGCCGGGCTGTCAGAATTGATTCGCTGTGAAGGTTGGATTGAAATATTTAAGCACGAGCAAGCTTTTAGCCGCGCTCGTTCAGAGGCCCAGGGTCTCGTCTCCTATGGCATAAACTATGATGTGCTCGACCAATCGGCATTACAACAGCGTGACCCACACCTCTCTGACAAGGTCATTGGGGGCATTCACTGGCTTGATCCGAAAACAGTGACCAATCCCGGAGCGCTGGTAAAAGGCTATGCAGCACTCTTTCGCCAACAGGGAGGGATTATTTTGCAGGGTGATGCACGCTCTTTGGCCCAGGGTGAAAATGGATGGCAAGTTGATACCTTAGAAGGGCCGGTTACCAGCCAAAATGTAGTAGTGGCACTCGGGCCACAGTCTGCAGACATTTTTAAGTTATTTGGCTATGCTATTCCGCTTGCCGTGAAGCGGGGCTACCATCGTCATTATTGTATGCAAGAAGGCAAACAATTACATCATTCGGTATGCGACAGTGAAAGTGGCTTTGTGCTCGCGCCTATGGAACAAGGCATTAGGCTAAGCACGGGAATTGAGTTTGACCGCCCCGCCGCGCCAAAAAATGACAGCCAGCTGCGCCGCTGTGAAGCCATTGCCAGAACCTTACTGCCCCTTGGTGAACCAATAGAAGATGAGCCGTGGATGGGTCTTCGCCCTTGCCTGCCGGATATGCGACCGGTAATCGGCGCAGCGCCGCGACATAAGGGCTTATGGTTTAATTTCGGCCATGCCCACCATGGCCTGACGTTAGGACCAGTGACGGGTCGATTGCTGGCAGAAATCATGACCGGTGAAACGCCCTTTACCGACCCTGAGCCCTACAGCGCGACCCGTTTTAGTAAGTCCAAAGCAGCTTCCAGTCAAACAGAAACCACTTTATTGAGTTAACCCTTCGGGTTAACGCCTTTAGGCAGGGCGCGTGGTATTGATTGTTGCCCGGTCGCAGAAAATAAGACAAAACGCCCCAATAAACGCAGCGCCAGCAGCAAAGGCAAACGTCTCGTAGGCATGAACGCCCTGATCCCACAGCTGCCCTGCTACATAATTACCCAACGCGCCGCCGATACCAAAAGCGATACTCACATACAGTGCTTGTCCGCGGCTCTGAAACCGGGCCGGGAAAAAGTGAGTGATAAAATGCATAGCAGTTACGTGCGCAAGGCCAAAACTCAGTGCATGAATGAGCTGACTGATCACTACAACCACACCAAACTGGGCCCAGGCTGCCAGCGCGTACCAACGCATTGCGGTAAGGACCAAACAAGCCAACAACAATTGCCATACGCCAAAACGTGAGATGAGCCGACGGGCAATAAGGAATATACCGATTTCAGCCACAACGCCGATAGCGATGAGTAATCCCGTTTGCTGACCCGAGTAATCCAAATCCCGCATGTACAATGCAAAGAAACCGTAATACGCGCCAAAGCTCACTTGCAATAAAGCGGCCGCGGCCAGAAATAGCAAAAATGTGCGATTTTTGGCTATCTGCCATAAGGTACCGGTTTCCTCTTCTTTTGACGGCACTTTCTCTGGCTGACGAATAAACAGCGAAGCGATGAACAAACCCGTGAGCACAAATAAACTGGCGTATACCGGGGCTTCAGAAGAGAAAATATCCAGCGCTTTACCCACGGAAACGGTAAGTACGATAAAACCGATACTGCCCCACAAACGGATCTGACCGTAGCTGATTTTTGTCGGTTTCACTGACTGAATGGTGATAACTTCCAGTTGCGGCAGCACTGCCGTCCAGAACATCATCATTAACCCGAACACCAATGTTAATCCCCAAAAACTGTGAACCCAAAACACCGAACTGAAACACAGTACCGACAATAAGCAGCCTAACCGGACAACGTTAACCGCTTTGCCGGTTTTATCGGCCACACTGGCCCACAGAGATGGTCCGACGATGCGAGATAAGGTAATAACGGCCCAGAGTTCACCAATGTCGGCGGAAGAGAAGCCACGTCCATCGAGAAAAATGCCCAGATAAGGAGTAAGAACGCCTAGCTGCCCGAAATAGAGCCAGTAGGTGATAGCGAGAAGAATAAGATTGGTGCGTGAATGAGCTACCATTTCACGCACACTTTAAGAGAGATATTCAAGAATTATTTGTCAGCGTTGCCAGGGATAACCGGCGTAGACGTGGAAACACCCGCATTTTGAGCACGGTGCCGCAGACAATGATCCATCAATACAATGGCCAGCATCGCTTCGGCAATAGGCACGGCACGAATTCCCACACAAGGGTCGTGACGACCTTTGGTGACGATATCAATCTCATTACCGTCAACATCAATGGTTTTACCTGGCACAGAAATGCTCGATGTAGGCTTGAGCGCCATGTGTACAACGAGATCCTGGCCTGAGGAAATGCCACCCAGCACACCACCAGCGTGATTACTGGTGAAACCATCTGGTGTTAACGTATCGCGGTGTTCACTGCCTTTTTGCTCAATGACGTCGAAACCATCACCAATTTCCACGCCCTTCACGGCGTTGATGCCCATCATGGCACTGGCGATGTCGGCATCGAGGCGGTCAAACACCGGTTCGCCTAAACCCACAGGAACCCCCGTGGCAACCACGGACACTTTCGCGCCAATTGAATCGCCGGATTTTTTCAGGTCGCGCATATATTCATCCAGCGCTTCCAGTTTACTTTCATCGGGGCAGAAAAACGGATTGGTGTTAGTAATGCTGTGGTCAACCGTGTCCACTTTAATCGGACCCAGTTGAGACAGGTATCCGTGAATTTCAATACCGTAAACCGCTTTTAAGAATTTCTTGGCGATTCCCCCCGCTGCAACACGAATAGCCGTTTCCCGCGCAGAAGAACGACCACCACCACGATAATCCCGAGTGCCATACTTCTGATGATAGGTGTAGTCTGCATGACCAGGGCGGAAACGATCTTTAATATTGGAATAGTCACCACTACGTTGGTCGGTATTCTGGATCAGAAGACCAATGCTGGTACCGGTCGTTTTGCCTTCAAACACACCAGACAGAATTTGAACCTCATCGCCTTCCCGACGTGCTGTGGTATAACGTGACGTGCCAGGCTTTCTACGATCTAAATCAATCTGCAGATCCGCCTCAGTGATTTCCAGTCCAGGAGGACAACCATCAACCACACCACCGATAGCAATACCGTGACTTTCACCAAAGGTGGTCACAGTAAACATTTTTCCGAAGCTATTGCCAGACATCTGTATTAATTTTCCTTACCGTTTAAATAAGTCACCAGTGACGATTTAGACACCGCAAAAATCCCGTGACCGCCCTGCTGCAATTCAACCCAATCTACATGCAACCCCGGGAAACGTGTTGCCATATGCACTTCACTGTTGCCCACTTCCACCAGCATCCAACCACCGTCTTTCAGGTAGTGTGGTGCTTGTTTTAGCATTTGTTCCACCAGATCTAAGCCGTCTTCACCGGCAGCTAGAGCCAACTCAGGCTCATGCTGATATTCATCAGGCAGATCGTTCATGTCTTCTTCATCAACATAAGGCGGGTTAGACACGATTAAATCGTACTGCTGGCCTTCCAGACTGGTGAACAAATCAGAGTGGATGGGGAAAACCCGATCGCCCAGATTATGTTCCTGAATATTAAAGTCAGCCACTTCAAGGGCGTCGAATGAAATATCCACGGCATCAACCTGCGCCAGTGGGAAGGTGTGCGCCAGAGCGATAGCGATACAACCGCCGCCCGTACACATATCCAGAATACTGGTTGGCTCAACCGCTTCTTCAAGGTACGGGGCAAAGCGGGTTTTAATCAGTTCAGCAAATGGCGAACGAGGAATGAGCACGCGCTCGTCCACGTAAAACGGCATATCGCAGAACCAGGCTTCATGAGTGATATATGGCAGCGGCATGCGGGTTTGCACGCGCTTAAGTACCAAATCGGTTACTTTCTCTTTTTCTGACTGGGTTAGTCGCGCAGAAAATAAACCATCGCCGGTACGGGCAGTAATATCTTGTGGCAGATGTAGCGCGTGCATAACCAGGCAAACCGCTTCATCCCAACTGTTATCGGTACCGTGACCGTAGTAAAGTTGAGCGTAGTTGAAACGGCTGACAGTCCATCGCACCATATCTAGTACAGTGTGCAAATCGCGGATGGCTTCGTCTAAATAAATCTTATCGGTCATGGAGTGAGGTACATCGCCAGAAATAAAGCTGGTATCATACCGAAACTCAGGGCGACTCCCAACACAAAATGCGTGCACCACGCCGCATTTGCCCTATTCAATGCGTGTATAAGTGATAACCGGAGAAGATTGTTGGCGGATAAAAGCGGGCCTGAAAATAAGGATGACGATTTCGCGGCCTTTATGGATGAAATGAACGGCATTAAGCCGTTAACGCAGGATAAAGTGGTGCATAAGCGCCGCCATGTGCCAACCAAGCGTTTACATTCAGCCACACAGCCTGACAGCCGTCAGCAGCGTTTGCTCGATGCCAGCTTTGCTTTTTCTGATGTGTATCAAGCAAGTCTTCCCGCCCAAGGCCCCATGCGTTATTGCCGTGAAGACGAACCAACCCATAGCCTTAAACGTCTTCGTCGGGGTGATTTTTACCCGGAGCTGGTATTGGATCTCCACGGCCTAAATCGTGAGAATGTAAAGCTGGAACTCTCCGCATTAATTTATACCGCCCGCAAAGAACTGATTGACTGCGTTGGCATTGTGCATGGTATCGGCGCTGGAATTTTAAAAAACGCCTTGCCCCATTACCTGGTTCAACACCCCCATGTCAAAGCGTTTCACCAGGCTCCCCTGGAGTACGGTGGGCAAGGCGCGTTACTCGTTTTAATTGATACCCCAGACAGAAATGCAAAAAAGGGCTAAGCCTGCTTTGTTATTTATCCTGCTCGGCACTGTTGTGCATAAACAGCCAGGTGTAATACCCCATCATCACAATCACGACGAAAATTAATAGCAGCGAACCCCACACTACCGGATCTTTAATCATGGACATGAACATCGTTCTGCTCCTTAACATTGGTTGACGAGTTAAGTGTGCAACGGTGTCGGAGAAATTTCTGTGATCTGCATCAAGGGGTTTTTTCTGACGCTCGCGGGGGCATGACCTAGATCAACAGGCCATAAAACAATCTGAAAAGTTTTTACTTATTGCTATTGCAAATCATTATCATTTGCAATATATTGAAACTGCCTGTTCGACGTTGGGTGATTAACGGTCTTGGCTTAGCGTCGATTGTAGGCAGGTGTGTGGTGCGCCTGCCTACCTCTTTTTCTCCGCATTCCATCAATCAGGAAAATAATTTCCAGAACCAACTCTTACTTAAGTCTTCTTCGCAGGTTTTAAGTTGCGTTGCATAACGTAATGATCGCGCTTTAACGGTGCTAGCCACTTTTTTCAACCAGGGCTTGCTATTATAACTACGGCGTTTGTAGCCGCCCCAACCTTCATGATAATTCAGGTACTGGGCATAACCGTCCCATTTCGAGACCCCGTTTATTTTATACGACTTAGAAATAAACCAGCCCATGAAGTCCATGGCATCTTCGAAGTCGTCCCGGTCGGCCCAACTGTTACCCGTTTCCCGCACGTAGTCTGACCAGGTGATGGTTTTAGCCTGAGAATATCCATAAGCAGAACTCACCCTGCCCCATGGAATAAGACCGAAGAAAACATAATCTTTGGGTGGCAGTGCATCATGACGGAAAGAACTTTCCTGATACATGATTGCCATTGGAATATGAATAGGCACGCCCCACTTATCCCGGGCATCAGCCGCAGCGTCATACCAATCTTCTTTCTCATAGAAGATTTCACAGATATTACTGGTGTCCTGAGGTGGGGAGGTAGCGCAACCGCTCAGCAGGCTTGCCGAAAAAAAAGTGGCGCCAGCTAGAAAAAACTTGAAACGAATGTTGAACTTTCTCACTGGACGTTGTCTGAATAAGTGTTCTAGCAAAATGTGTGTGTTTCCCTGGAACATTATTTATGCCTGGCCCTCTTGCCAGGCATTTTTTTGTCTGTCGTTCAGGTATAGCCCTGCATTGATGCAGCATAAACGACGGTTCTGACTTCAGTTTACTTAACTTTACGTCAACTTGCTCGCGTTGCCATAGGTTCGGCAAAATAATCGTGAATGAAATCAGCAAATGATTTGTCATCTGCCGCCTCTACCGCTTTCTGAGCAGCGATGGATTCAGATGCCATTCTCTCAAAATCTTCGCGGCTATATTGTTTGTAATCGTAACCGTTTATTTCAGACGCATATTTCTGCGCCAGTTCCAGACCAAACACCACGTTATCTTTATTTTCTGCAAGCAACGCATCGAGAATGCGTCCTGATGGCGTTAGCGCCGGATCGCACACCTTTTCCCATTCGGTGTTTACCGCGATGGAATAATCAGAACGCTGGTTAGCTTTATCAAGCAATTCGGCAGTTTTTCTGAACTGAGCAAACAGCTTTTCAGTCCACGCACTAAAAGCGATGTCGCTGCCATTGGTGTGTAACTTAAGTTCAGGATTACGGCCTTCCAGCACGACTTTGTCCATGTTCTCGCGACACACCACTAACTCTTCTGGCGTCATGTCTGGTGATTCCATCATCAGACAACTCACCATAAACACATCAAGGAAATCCATTTGCGACTTGGTAATGCCCACCGGCGAGAAGGGGTTTACATCCAATACGCGCACTTCCACATAACTCACCCCACGACGTACCAAAGCATCGGTGGGCTTTTCCATCGATGCCGTTGGTTGCTTAGGACGTATGGGTGAATAGAGCTCATTTTCAATCTGCAGAATATTTTTCGATAACTGCTGATAATGACCGCCTTCGCCAGCAGCATACTGGCCAAAACGTTCAGATGGCGTGTACATGGCGCTGCGGAGTTTTTCCGTGTAGGTGGCTATTTGGTTGTAGCAAATTTGCAGCGCCGACTGCTCTGAGTTGGTATAGCCCAAGTCACTCATTCGCAGTGAAGTGGCGTAAGGCATATATAAAGTGCCCTTGCCCACTTTCTTGAACGGTAGAGTAGTCGGTTTTCCTTTCATGAAGGAATGACACAATGCCGGCGAAGCGCCATACAGGTAAGGCAACAACCAGCAAAGGCGACGATAGTTACGCACCATCGCCAGGTAGTCGGCAGACACCTGATCTTGTGAATAGGTCTGCCCTGTGTAGTCTGCCCACACTTTCCAGAAACTGTCTGGCAAAGAAAAGTTAAAGTGCACGCCGGAAATCGCCTGCATCATGCTGCCGTATCGATTTTTAAGGCCCATACGATACACACGCTTCATTTGCGCCACGTTTGATTCACCATAATAGGCCAGTGGAATACGGGATTCGTCATCGATGAAACACGGCATACTTAATGGCCAAAGCAATTCACCGCCCATATTCTCAAGGGCAAATTTGTGAATGTCTTTCAGTTGCGTTTCTGTGATTTCGCTACTGGCTACCGGCGGGGTAATGAATTCGAGCAGCGACTCAGAGAAATCAGTGGTAATACAATCGTGCGTCAGAGCGGCACCCAGTGCTTCAGGATGTTGCGTTACGGCCAGTGCACCAGCGGGCTCAATTCTCAAGCCTTCACGCTCTACACCGTGTTTGATATCTTTTAGCGCATCTAGAAACGCAGGCGATTCCATCGCTTCAACGCGACGGGTAAAAATTTGCTCTGATGAGGTCAATGTGTTCATCCATCAAGGAGTGTTGGCCCACAAATGTGGGGCGCAACACCAGAATTTCAATAAAAACCTTTCACTAATTCAGTGATAACGTCTCGACCGGCAAGCCCAGGGCTTTTAACGGTTCCTTAAGGCTCGCGGCATCACCGACTACAATAATTTGCATGTCGTCGATATTCAATTGTGATTTCGCTAACTCACTCAGTTCCTTCGTGCTTACATTTTTGATCATCATGGTTTGTTGATCGCGGTAATCATCAGGTAAATCATAAGCGAGTAACTGACGCAGGAATGCCACCTTGCTGGCCGGTGTTTCGTACTCCAGCGCATCACTTAGCGTAAACGCATTTTGCATGAACTGTAATTCGGCGTCTGTTATACCGTTTTCACGGTAATTCTTAATCTCTTTCATCATTTCTTTTATGGCATCCACCGTATTTACCGCGGTTACGTTGGCATGGGCCTCGAACCAGCCCAGAGTTTTGCCACCAATGAACGAAGTAGACGCCCCGTAGGTGTAACCTTTGTCTTCGCGAAGATTCAGATTAATCCGGCTGTTAAAGGCACCACCAAGCGGGAAATTCATCAGTCTCGATAAGAAGTACTCGCCTGTGGCATCAAAGGTCATTGCGCGTTTTACCATGTAAACCACAGACTGCACGGCATTCGGGTTATCTACCAGGAATACATGTGGCTGTTCGTACTGAGGGAATTCAGAAAAAGTCGGAATTTCGTAGTCTCTGACCTGCCATTCAGACAAAAAAGACAACGCAGAGGCCACTTCAACCTGCGTGAGATCGCTTACCACCACAATACTGGCGTGAGACGGCGTGTAGAAGGTATCGTAAAATGCTCTCACGTCGTCCAGCGTAATATTGGCAATGGTTTCCAGACTACCGGAAGATGGCAGGCTCACGCGAGTTTCATCGCCATATAATACAAGCTCTTTTGCCCGGTTAGCCATATAGTCTGGATTCCGCATGCTTTGCTGAAGGCTCTGCACCATACGCGCTTTAAGGCGATCAAAGTCGCTTTGCAAAAACGCCGGGCTAAACAGTTTTTCATTCAACAACGCCAGGGTTTTATCCAGGTTTTTGGTAAGGGTAGAAACAGAAACCTGCGTGTAACGGCCTGAGGCACTAAAACGAATTGAACTTCCCAGCTTAGCCAGTTCATTAGAAAGGGCCTCGTTAGAATAATTCTGTGTCGATTCATTCATCATTGCCGCGGTAACGTAAGCTAAGCCTGCTTTATCCATGGGGTCGAGTAACATTCCCCCTTCCAGGTTCAGCGTGAGTGTTACCGTAGGTGTTTCCTCACTGGTCACACCCAGCATATCGATAGCTGGAGCTAGTTTGGTTTTCCAGAATTCAGGCACTTCCACCGTGGGAGCTGGCCCTGCCGCAGGCTCTACATTACGGTCAAAATCATCTTCGATACTGACGGTTTCCACGGTTTCGGCAGGTTGTGCCTGCTGCGGAATTTGACGTGGCGGCATTTCAAAATTCTGTGGGGCGGCGGCCATGTCGGCCTGGCCCTGAGGAACCACAGAAACAGTGACGCTGTGTTTACCCTTCACATATTGCTTGAACACACGCATAACGTCTGCAGCGGTCACATTGCGGTAGCGTTCAAGATCTTCTTGCACTAAATCAGGTTTGCCGTAGAACGTTTCCCCGGCGGCTAATGCACTCACCTTACCTGATACGCTCTGCAAGCCGAAAATGGTGGATGCTTCAATGCCCCCTTTCGTGCGCTGCAAATCGTCGGCATTCACACCTCGGGTTTCAAACTCTGCCAGTGTGCTATCGATGACTGATTCCAACGCACCTAAATCCATACCGTTTTGTGGATTCGCTAACGCGATCAACTGAAATTCGCATGCCAGTTCGCGGCAAGGGTGAGAAGCGCCCGCCTGTACGGCTATCCCTTCTTTCACTAGATTTTTGTACATTAACGAGGTTTTACCCCCACCCAGAATATCGGCTAACACATCCAGAGGCGCTTCATCAGGGTGACGGGCATAAACCGTGGGATAGGTGATTTGCAGCAGTGGCAAATGAACTTTATCTTCGAGTGTTACATAGCGGTCTTCAGCTAATGTTACTGGCTGAGGTTCTGGCTCCGCCACTTCCGGGCCCCGGGGAATTGAGCCAAAATATTGTTCAACCCATTCTTTGGTTTCATCAGCATTAATATCGCCACCGATGGTCAGTACCGCGTTATTCGGCCCGTACCAACGTTTAAAGAACGCTTTTAGATCGTTTACATTCACCCGGTCGAGATCTTCCACATAGCCAATTGTCAGCCACGAATAAGGATGACCCGCAGGATAAAGCGCTTCCCCGTTTTTTTCTGACCGCAAACCATAAGGTTGATTATCAACACGCTGTCCACGCTCGTTTTTTACGGTTTCGCGCTGGTTCTCAAACTTTGTTTGGTTAACCGCAGGCAATAAGAACCCCATGCGATCGGCTTCCAGCCAAAGTACTTTTTCAAGTTGGTTTGCCGGCACAGTTTCAAAATAATTCGTACGATCGTTGCTAGTGGTGCCATTCAGCGTGCCACCCGCTTCAGTGATAATCTTGAAATGTTCCTCGTCGGCAACATGTTCAGAGCCCTGAAACATCATGTGCTCAAAGAAGTGGGCGAAACCACTCTTGCCAACTTCTTCCCTGGCGCTGCCCACGTGATAGGTAACATCTACATGTACCAGCGGATCAGAGTGGTCTTCGTGAAGAATGACGGTCAGGCCGTTATCCAGCGTGTATTTCTCAAAGGGTATATGAACTTGCTGTTCTTGCAGTGTGTCGTTTGTCGGCTCAACAGGCTTTTGAGACTGACATCCTAATAATGACACTGCAACACTGCCACAGAGTAAGGCTTTCGCGGCGAGAGATAACGTCATCAGGCTTCCTTTTCTTTGTATTTCATGTCGGATTGCGTCAGCAACCACTACTGCTAACCTATGATAAAGCGCACTAGCGAGAATAAGTTGTTACTGCGTTTGATAAAGATTGTTACTGAGACTACCAGAAATTAGCTCAGAAAACCCTGTTCTCCGTAGCCCATGTATCAATTTATTCAACAATGAAATACACTGGCCGAAATTGATGAGGAGATGCTATGAGTTCTGCCGAACAGACAATTAATCTTGAATTTGGCCTGTCTCAATTAAGTGGGAATAAAACCCTCTTTCTGCGTTTATTGCAAAAATTCGCCGACGAGTACCAGCAAGCATCAGATAAGCTTCAGACTATGGTGGATGATCAGCAATGGCAGGAGGCCAGACTCTATACGCATACCATTAAAGGGGTTGCCAGCAACCTGGGATTTACCCGCCTACATCTTGCCAGCAAAGAAACTGAAGCTGAACTCAAAACCGATGCTGCTGTACCAGCCTCTTTGCCGGAACTGAAAACCGCGATGGATGAAACCTTGTTGCTGTTAGCGAAGCTACAGGCCAACCCAGCGTTGTTAGATAATCCACAATCGGCCTTGCTGCCATCATCCGATATTTCTGTTGATCAAGACATGACGCCATCGGCGACTACCGCTGAAGGCGCAGGCAACACCGCCGCCCCGGATGCTTTTATCCGAGCGCTAGAACAAAGTGAATTTATTGCCCAGGACCAATTGGATAGCTGGCTTGAGCAAACCACATCCGATGCAGGGCTGCAGCAAACGCTACGCGATGCTATCGATGAGTTAGATTATGATAGCGCCTTGGCACTTTTGCGAGCGTCTTAACGGTTTGACCATACAAATTATTGCTGAACACGCCGACTTTATCGTTATCAACAAGCCTGTGGGCGTAGCGATGCACGATAGTGAGCAAGGCGTTATTGCGCAAACAAAAAAAATCACCGGTGATAGCGCGCTCTATCTTTGTCATCGACTAGACACAGTTACCTCGGGCTGTTTATTGCTGGCACGGCATAAAAACGCCGCGGCGGTACTTAGCGAACTTTTTGCTACCCGCAATATTCAAAAATACTATCTTGCCGCCTTGTCCGCAAAACCGTCGAAAAAACAAGGCACGATTGCCGGTGACATGAAGAACCGGCGACGAGGTCAACATGTTCTCACCAAAACCCGCGAGAACCCTGCGGTTACCCAGTTATTCAGTCATCATATCGACCATTTGGGGCGAATTGCACAGGTTAAACCGCTGACTGGTAAAACCCACCAAATCAGGGTTGCAATGAAAAGCCTAGGCGCTCCCATTCTCGGTGACACCCATTACGGCGCCCCGCAAGCCGATAGAGTTAGCTTGCATGCCTGGCAATTGCATTTCGACTATGAAGGGCAAAAATTTACCATTCATTGTCTGCCGCAAGACGGTGAATTCTTTACTTCCCCGCTTTTCACCACATGGCTTGAAAAACAGCCCTGCGTGACTTCACTCCCCTGGCCCGCTTTTACTTTGCCAACCAGACGGGACGATGAATGACGCAAAATAACGTGTGTATTATTGGTGATGGTGCCATCGGTTCGCTGTTTGCCGCTTTTGCGTCAGCAAATGATGTCATGGTGCACCGGGGAATGCGTGAACATAAAACCGGTGTGAAAAGCGTTGCCTTATTCGATGGCAAACAAATATCGAGTTACGCGGAAGATATTTCGCCCACCGGTACACCCCTTACCTATGATCTTGTTGTATTGCCATTGAAGGTTTATCAACTTGAAGCAGCATTGCTTCAGTGGCAAGCAGTGATAAGCGACAGCCCCATTCTGCTATTGCAAAACGGCATGGGGGGCGAAGAAATAGCGCGCAAGATTTTGCCTTTGCAACGTATCTATCAAGCCACCACCAGTCACGGTGCTTTGAAAACCAATCACGAATCAGTGCGGCATACAGGAATGGGGACTACATTGGCAGGCCGCTCGTTGTCCACACCGGCCGACCCAGCCACCGATGACAAGATGAGAACGATTGTTGAAACTGCCTTTCCGCCCGTTACATGGTGTGAAGATATTTATCTGTCACTCTGGCAAAAGTTGTCGGTAAACCTGGCGATTAATCCGCTCACCGCCATCCACAATATTCGAAATGGTCAGATATTGGCACCTCGCTTTGTCGCAGTTCTTGACGCACTAAGTCGTGAGATTGCTGAAGTTATGCAGGTTTGTGGGCTGAATGAAAACGCTGAAACCATACTGGCTCGCATAAAAACGGTGGCCCAGGCCACCGCAGATAACTTTTCCAGTATGCATCAGGATATCGCTCATCAGCGACAAACAGAGATAGACGCTATCACTGGCTATCTGTTGTCGAAAGCCGCGGGTGAGCGCATTGCCGTTCCCACCAACGCGCGGCTTTACCAACAGATAAACCAACTTTCCGTTTAATCAGGCTCAATCTCCTGCGCCACCTGACCGTGGGCCAGCAAAGCAAACAGGCAGGTTCCACCGGCGATATTCCCTAATAACGTGCCGCAAATTAATGTAACGGTTTGCAACGCAGACACTTCCCCCTGCAAAGCCAGTAAAAACAGTTCAGTTGAGCCCGCAATCACGTGGGTGAAATTACCGATTGCGATAAGGTAAGTAAACATCACAATAACGAAAAACGCAGCAGACTGCACCGACGGCTTCATCCACACAATAGCAGCAATGATAAATCCGGAAATCACGCCATAAGAAAACACTTCCGAGAAATCCAGTTCAACATAGTGTTTTGAAATTGCGTTCATCCCTTCAATGTATTCTGTCGGCACGGTATGTAGGCCATACATTAAGTAGGCCGCGAGAAATGTGCCCACCATATTGGCTATGAAGACAATCCCCCACAAACGACCGAGACATCCCAGCATTTTCCAAGAGCGGTCGGTGAGCAAAGGCAGGATTACAGTCAGCGTATTTTCAGTGAATAACTGCAAGCGCCCCATAATGACTAACACAAAACCCACGGTATAACCGAAGTTCTCCAGCGCAAACTGATTATCTGAGCCTTCGAACATGGTATGTAGGATCCCCTCTGCCAGCACAGAGGTTGAAATGCCGATCCCCGCGGCGACACCGGACCACCACAACGACATAAAAGGGCGTTTTAATTCTTCCAGCCCTTCCCGGTGAATAACCGCATACAGTGAGACCGAATTGAGGCTCCCATGCTCTTTGACATCCTGCTCTTCTTCTTCGGTAAGCGGAGACTGATGATCTTCATGATCCTGGTGCTTGTGATGTTTGTCGCCTGTCATTGGCAGCCCTTCTGAAATGATTTAAACAACAGATTTACAATACTGCTGATACGACAAGGGCATGAAATTCGATTGATTTTATATAGAACGCGCATAAAAAAACGGCAGCGTTTTAACGCTGCCGTTTGGTATTTCGTAAGTAACGCTAGCGTTACTCCTGAACTTCCGGTTTCATGTGCGGGAACAGAATAACGTCTTTAATGGTCGGGCTGTCGGTGAACAGCATCGCCAGTCGGTCGATACCGATACCCTGACCCGCTGTTGGCGGTAAACCGTACTCCAGCGCGCGGATGTAGTCTTCGTCGAAGTGCATTGCTTCGTCGTCACCGGCATCTTTTTCTTCAACTTGCTTACGGAAACGGGCTTCTTGATCTTCCGGATCGTTAAGCTCGCTGAAGCCGTTCGCCAATTCACGGCCGCCTACGAAGAATTCGAAACGGTCGGTGATGAACGGGTTGTTGTCGTTACGACGAGCCAGCGGCGATACTTCCCACGGATACTCAGTGATGAAGGTAGGCTGAATGAGTTTCTCTTCTGCCGTCGCTTCAAAGATTTCACACAGGTATTTACCCGCACCCCAAATGCCATCAACTTCAGGCTCTTTGATATGCAACTGTTTCGCCATGACTTTTAGTTCATCAAGGTGTGCTTCCGGATCACGGATTGCTGCCTCGTTGGCTTGTGGCCAATATTTCAGAATAGCTTCACCCATGCTTAAACGGTCGAACGGCTTACCGAAATCGTAATGCGTTTCAGACGTGACTTCGCCTTCGCTGTCACGAGTGGTGTTCACCAGTTCCGTGGTACCCAGAATGTCCTGAGCCAGCTTGCGCAGCATGTCTTCAGTGAGGTTCATCAGGTCGTTGTAATCAGAGTACGCCATGTAGAATTCCAGCATGGTGAACTCAGGATTGTGACGGGTAGACAAACCTTCGTTACGGAAGTTACGGTTGATTTCGAACACGCGCTCGAAGCCACCTACAACTAAACGCTTCAGGTACAGCTCAGGCGCGATACGCAGGTACATGTCAATGTCCAGCGCATTGTGATGCGTTACAAAAGGCTTGGCCGTCGCACCGCCCGGAATCACCTGCAACATTGGTGTTTCCACTTCCATAAAATCACGCTCAGTCAGGTACTGACGAATACCGTTGATCAAGGCGCTGCGGATTTTGAAGTTTTTGCGCGTGTGTTCACTGGTGATCAGATCCACATAACGCTGACGATACTTGGTTTCCTGATCGCTCAGACCATGAAATTTTTCTGGTAACGGACGCAGTGACTTGGTCAGCAACTGCCAGTTTTCCATGTTCACGTACAGGTCGCCTTTTCCTGACTTGTGCAGATCGCCGGCTACACCAATGATGTCGCCGATATCCAGGCTACCAAACTTCGCTTTGATTTCTTTTTGGGTTTCTTTGTCGGCATAGGCTTGAATACGACCCGTCATATCCTGCAGCAACAGGAAAGGGCCACGTTTGGCCATAATACGTCCGGCCACAGAAACCTTATTGCCCTGCTCTGCCAGCGCCTCTTTTTCCACTTCGCCAAACTGCGCCTGCAGTTCTTCAGCGTAGTTTTCGCGACGGAATTCGTTGGGGAAACCGTTCGCGCGGCAGTTTTCACGGATAGACGTGAGCTTAGCGCGGCGCTCGGCAATTAATTTGTTTTCATCGTGTTGCTGGTCGGTCATAACCTTTCCACTTTTTACGTATTACAGGCCGGATTTAAGGCTGGCCTGGAGAAATTTGTCTAAATCGCCGTCGAGAACGGCCTGGGTGTTCCGGGTTTCGACACCGGTACGCAAATCCTTGATACGGGAATCGTCCAGAACGTAAGAACGGATCTGGCTGCCCCAGCCAATATTGGATTTGTTGTCTTCCATCGCTTGCTTTTCGGCATTCTGCTTCTGCAACTCAAACTCATAAAGTTTGGCTTTCAGCTGCTTCATCGCCTGATCTTTATTCTTGTGCTGCGAACGGTCGTTCTGACACTGCACCACAATACCTGTGGGTTCGTGCGTAATACGTACCGCCGAGTCAGTTCTGTTAACGTGCTGACCACCGGCACCGGATGCACGGTAGGTATCAATACGTAAATCAGACGGGTCAATATCGATCTCGATATTGTCATCAATTTCAGGATAGACGAAGGCCGATGAGAATGACGTATGACGACGGTTGCCCGAGTCAAACGGCGACTTACGCACCAGGCGGTGAACACCAGTTTCCGTTCTCAGCCAGCCAAAGGCGTACTCGCCCTCAAAGCGAATCGTTGCACTCTTGATACCCGCGACTTCACCTTCAGATAATTCGATGATCTCGGTCTTGAAGCCCTGTGCCTCGCCCCAGCGCAGATACATACGCAGCAGCATGTTCGCCCAGTCCTGGGCTTCCGTGCCACCGGAACCGGCCTGCAGGTCGATATACGCATCACAGGCATCATTGGGGCCTGCAAACATACGGCGGAATTCCAGCACTTCCAGATCTTTAACCAAAGATTCCAGTTCGGATTTGGCTTCTTCGAAGGTTTCCTCATCCTCAGCTTCAATAGCGAGTTCCAGTAAACCTTCCACATCTTCCGTTCCCTGATCGAGACGCTGAATGGTTTCTACCACCTGCTCCAGCGCAACTTTCTCTTTACCCAGCGCCTGAGCACGTTCCGGCTCATTCCACACATCCGGGTTTTCCAGTTCACGGTTAACTTCTTCTAAACGTTCTGACTTCGTATCGAAGTCAAAGATACCCCCGGAGCGCCGCAGCACGCTCACGAATATCTTCGATAGCATTTCTTACAGGATTAACTTCAAACATAGTTTGTCATTTCACTCATAAATCAAGACCGCGCAGTCTACCGAATTCAGGGGAATTTTGATAGTGGAACGGGCTGAGATTTTGCCCGCTCTCCCAGCTTTCCGCAGAATGGCTGGAACTATCCGGCAGTTTTATCACTAAATAAGGCTTCGATTTCGGCTTTGCATTGCAACAGCGCCCCTTTCAGGCTATCCCTGTCGCGTTCAAACCGCGCTGTGGGAGCCGCCAGCGCCATGCCGTAGCGCTCGTTGACCGGAAGCGAAAGCGCAACACCGATGCCGCATACCCCTTCGCCATGCTCCTGATAATCTATCGCATACTGCTGCTGTCTGATTTCAGCCATTGCCCGGAGAATCCTGGGCAACGACGTCAGTGTGTTTACGGTGCGCAGCTCCGGCGTCTCGCCAAGGATATCAGCAATGCTCTCATCGCTAAGCGTAGCCAGTACGGCTTTTCCGTGGGCACACGTATGCGCCGGAAACGCCGTGCCCAGCGGAGAAGCCACCCTGAGTTCGTGCTGTGACAACTGCTGCTTTACAGACACCATATGTGCTGAGCGCAGTACACAAAAGTCCACGGTTTCGCCGGTGCGTTTTGCCAGTTTTTCAAGCAGCGGCTCAACACGGCTTGTTACATCGTGATGCGCGGTGGCAGCTAACCGCGTGATTGCAGGCCCCGGCTTAAAGCGCTTGTCCTGCGCACTAAGCAATTCATGCTGAACCATAGATTGCACCAGGCGGTTTACCGTGGTTCGCGGCAGCCCGCTAGCCTGGACAAGCTCGTTCAGCGTCAGACCGACAGCAGCATGCTCTAGCGCACTAAGCAAACTTGCTGCTCTGGCAATCACCTGAGAACCGGATGATTCTTTTTTTGACATAGGTTTCACTTACTTCTGCTTATGACTTTGTTCGCGGAATAGACCACCGAAAGCGGTCCATCATAGTCAACTTCTTGTTCATGTTGAATCAGTAATCTCCGGATTAACACGGCCTGGATATTGATTCCGTCCAGAATTGGTCTCTCAGTGGCGTGGTTATATCGCATACTCTATTCCCTTTAAAAACCACATATCGGACAATGCAAACCATATAACGGTTATTGGAGCATTACTTTTGACACAACTCTCTCCTATCGGCACATTTACCCTCATGGCAATCGCCAGTTTAACCATCATGGTTGGCTGTGTGCTGGTTCCGGGTCTCTCTCTGATTGCCCCGGCCCTCGGAATGGAAAGCTACGCCAGCTGGCTAATCACGGTCCCCGCCCTGGGCGTTGTACTATTTGGGGTGATTGCAGGTAAATTCATTCACAAAAGTGGCGCCTATAAAGCGCTGGCCGTTGGTCTTTTTTTATACGGGGCGACAGGCTTTGCAGGCATGTTTTTGCATGGCCTGATTCCTGAGCTGCTCGATCGCTTATTGCTTGGTGGTGCCACTGCTGTGGTCATGGCATCCGGTACCTCTCTGCTATCCCATTTCTTTAGCGGCGAAAAACGTCTGAAAATGATGGCAGTACAAGGAATGTCCATTGAATTAGGCGGTGTCATATTTCTTTTTATCGGCGGTCTGCTGGCTTCGGTCGGCTGGCAATATCCCTTTGTGCTTTATCTCGTTGCATGGGTTTTGTTGGTGATGCAACTATGCTTCATTCCTGTTCCTGAGAAAACGACAAAACACCATACCACTTCTGACGAGAACCTCGCCGCTTCCCGAAGTCTGCAACCGATATTATTTGCCGCGCTGATTTCGATGATATGTTTTTTCACTGCCATTATTAATCTCCCCATCCAGCTCAGTGCTGCGGGTTTTACACCTGCACAGACCGGCTACTACCTTTCTTTCGTATCACTGATTGCGATGCTGGCAGCATTGATGATGCCCCGCGTAGTTCAGGGCATCAGTCAAACCGCCACGCTTAGCTTGTCATTTGTTCTTTATGCCTTTGCACACCTGATGTTTTTCGCCGATGCGGGCATGCCGGGATACCTTGTCGGGGCCGTTATGATGGGTGCTGGATTCGGTTTTTCGGTGCCATTGGTTAACCATATGACGGTGGAATTCAGTGCTCCTGCCATGCGGGGCAAAAACCTTGCAATATTATCAGTGGCGCTTTTCTCCGGGCAGTTTTTGTCGTCATTCATGTCCTGGCTGCCCGGCGGTATGGCGGTTACCTTTGCCGGCGCCGTCGCATTATCTCTTCTCGCAGCTGCTGCCCTGTACCTGGCGTTGAGGATGCCCCGGCCCGACAACCAGCATGAGTAAAATTACAGAAACATGCATTAGGATGCTTGAAAGCAAACTTCCTGCTGCTGCAGGAAGTTTATTCAATTGGCATAAATCTTTTCGCATCAGCCATCTTTGTAATGATAGCTATAGCCGTTAAGCGCAGGCGCGCCGCCAAGGTGGGCGTACAGAACTTTTGAACCTTCCGGGAAAAAGCCTTTCTTAGTCAGGTCGATAAGGCCCTGCATGGATTTTCCTTCGTACACTGGGTCGGTGATCATGGCCTCGGTTTTGGCCGCCAGACGAATCGCCTCGTTGGTCTCTTCCGAGGGCACGCCATAAGCCGGGTAAGCGTAATCCGGATTGATGACAATTTCTTCTTCGCGAATTTCGCGCCCCAGACCTACAAGCTCTGCGGTCTTGTTAACGATTTCGGTAACCTGTTCACGGGTTTGCTCTACGGTACCAGATGCATCGATTCCGATTACCGTATCGGCACGATCATGATTAGCAAAGCCGACAATCATACCGCCCTGGGTTGAGCCGGTGACGACGCACACAACAATGTAGTCAAATTTAAAGCCGAGCTCTTTCTCCTGAGCTATCACTTCTTCGGCAAAGCCAATATAACCGAGCGCGCCGTACTTATGTACTGAAGCGCCTGCTGGGATAGCATAAGGTTTACCACCAGCGTCTTTTACCGACTCTATGGCTTTCTGCCAGCTATCGCGAATACCGATGTCAAAGCCGTCATCCACTAAGCGGCTGTCTGCACCCATCAGACGCGTTAACTGAATATTACCCACACGATCGTAAACCGCGTCATAGTGTGGCACCCACTTTTCCTGTACCACAACGCACTTCATACCAATTTTCGCAGCCGTCGCTGCTACCATGCGGGTATGGTTTGATTGCACACCGCCGATAGAAACCAACGTATCTGCGCCACTGGCAATTGCGTCAGGGACGATGTATTCCAGCTTTCTTAACTTATTGCCGCCAAGGGCCAGACCAGAGTTACAATCTTCACGCTTAGCATAAATTTCCACTTTGCCACCCAGCGCTTCGGTCAATCGTGGCAGGTATTCAATCGGCGTAACCCCAAAGGTTAACGGATAACGTTCAAAATTTTCTATGAGTGATGTCATACATTTGCTTCCCAAAATCTCACTGCTGTTTTATTACTACCCTGGCTTTTGAAGAGCTAAATCCAGGACAGACTTCTGGTTAGCTGTGCGTTATACTGCACAAACAATTCAACCATAGCATCGTGCGCTATAACGCACAACACTCTTTTACGATGGCAGAACAAGAATTTAAACAACACATCGCACAACATTTAAAACAACTGCGTAAAACTCAGGGCTTAAGCCTCGATGCCGTAGCGAAACTCACGGGCGTTTCTAAAGCCATGCTTGGTCAGATTGAGCGGCAGGAATCCAGCCCGACGATTTCCACCTTGTGGAAAATTGCCAGTGGTCTGGATGCATCATTCTCAGCGTTTTTTGCTACCACGGCCCAGGAAAAAAACGATTTTGATAACTTTCCTCAAGATCCCAACATGAAAGTTAAAGCGATTTTTCCCTATGAAAGCGATACCCGTATCGAAGTGATGGAAGTGTTATTGACGAATCATCATGAGCAACATTCTGAACCTCACGCCACCCGCGTCATAGAGCATGTGCAGGTGCTCAGTGGTGAATTGTCGGTATTTTTTGACAAATCATGGCACGACCTAAAAACTGGCCAAAGCCTGCGTTTTCATGCTGATCAACCTCACGGCTATAAAGCACTTACCGAATCCACCTCGTTTCAGAACATCATTTGTTATTGAATGGATAAGTGAGTTTCAGAGGCTTGAGAAGAGCATAGGCTATGCCGGACGCAAACCCACTCAGGTGTGCAACATGACTTGTGTTAACTGATAACAGCAAAAGTGAAATTTCACTTATCGTCATGACCGCAAGAAGCGTCACTGCAGTACTTTTGGATCTCAGTTGCAGATGCACAGCAATAGAGTAGCCTAAAAGAAAAAATGTGCCGCCAGATATACCCAGTAGACAGTCAAACGCAGAAGCACTATATGCATTTACGATAAATGTCGTGCAATGAGAAATTGCTGCGCCAGTAATTAGAAAGATTATTGTTTTAGTTGGCTTAATATTTGGAATTGTTGAGGCAAACAGTATTGTCAATATGGAATTTAATAACCAGTGTTGAAAATCGCCATGAATCAGAGAACCTGTTACAAAGCGCCAGTAAGAAGAAATCTGGATGACGGGATAGTAATTCCCTGCTAATTTAACTAAAGGTTCTAAGCCTCCTAGATTCAACTCCATTATCCACTGCGTTAAAAAAATACCGCACATAAACATAGCTAATGGAAAAACCGTTAGTTCAAAAGCGCCTTTAAAATTATATAAAAACTCAACTTTCTGACGACAGCTATTGATGCTCCTGACGCATAGAATGTTATCGACTATGGCAAAAGCTAAAATAAGAGTTAATATAACAAGGTGATTCTGATAGTTATCCACTGGCTTTAAAATTAATACCGCTATTAAGAAAAATCCGCATAGTAATATTGCCAACAGGTTCGATTTTACTTTTTTGCAATAAGCGTAGTAAAAAGCATTCCCGAATTCAGAATGATGTGTCGGAAGCACATAAAGTTTTTTGTCAGCAATCAACCACCCATCAACGGGACGCCAACGATTTATAAATTCTTCTGGATTGTTGACTTTTTTGGGGGTTGATCCCGTTTTCATGACTATCATAGCTGACCACTTTCCTTGGTGAGTATAAATACTACGGAAAAACTCCCGTAGTATTTATTTGAACGATTAGTCATCCATTAAATATACGCAAGCAAGAACCGCACCAGTCGCAATTAATCCAACTCCGGTCATACCAACAGCGAATGCTGATCCAGCGATAGCTGCTTCAGCAATCGCACCGCGTTCAGCGCTCAATGCACCACTTACTTGCTCTAATTCATTACTATTCAATTCATACATTGCTAGTTCCTTTAGATTATTGATTGATATAAAATTTTTTTTCAGTTATTTCTGAAAAGCTGAATTATTTGAAACCCATCATCAAAGTAAAACATATTTCGATATGACTAGAGTTTTCTTAGTCAATAAGCAAACTCCGAATTTCATGCTATAGATTGAGACTGATTCCGGAAACAGGACAAAAAGCCTGATGTGGCGTGACAGATGTGCTTAGGTTCAGTTATGCGGCGTAATCGATAAGCGTACGAAGTGATTTCAATCTGAAACCGTCTGCCGCAGGGAAGCTAATGCGAATAGAGCACAGTTGCTATCGCTGAGCCCGCAGGGGGTAAGGTGTTGGGGAGCGAGGACCGTCAGCCGCAAGGATGCGGCTGCCGAGCCCTCAGGGATGAGTTCACGGCGTGTCATCGCTCATCAACACCGTCCCTCCGATAGGCCGAAGCGCAGCGCGCTACATTTTCTCGAGGGTTTCGATGCCTAGCAGCGATAGGCCCTGTTCCAGGGTTTTCGCAACCAATGCAGCCAACTCGAGTCTGCTATTACGAACGTCTTCTTCAATGCCGTCTTTGAGAATTGGGCAGGCTTCGTAGAAGCTCATAAACGCACTTGCTACGTCGTACAGGTAAGTACACAGCACGTGCGGAGTTGCTTCACGAGAAACTACGCCAATCACTTCTTCAAATTGCAGCAGCAAGACCGCCAAGGCGTGCTCCTGTTTCTCGGTGAAGCGCATCGCGCCGGTTAAATCCTGTGGAGAAATACCTGACTTACGGAAGATACTCTGCACACGGGTGTAAGCGTATTGCAGATACGGCGCCGTGTTACCTTCAAAGCTCAGCATGGTGTCCCAGTTGAACACGTAGTCGGTCGTCCGGTTTTTGCTCAGATCAGCGTATTTAACTGCGCCAATACCGACTTTGTCCGCCACTTCTTTCAGTTCCGCTTCAGACAAATCAGTATCGCGCTCAGAAATCAGCTTACCGGCACGCTCAACCGCTTCATCCAGCAATTCCACCAGCTTCACTGTGCCGCCGGTCCGGGTCTTGAACGGCTTGCCGTCGCTGCCCAGCATCATACCGAATGGGCAATGCTCGTAGGTTTGCTCGTCACTGATGAAGCCTGCTTTGCGGGCCACAATTTCAGTTTGTTTAAAGTGCAGTGCCTGACGGGCATCAGTCAGAATAAGCGTGCGGTCTGCCTGTAGCTTGCCACAACGATAGCGGATAGCTGCCAGGTCAGTTGTGGAATAAAGATAACCACCACCGGATTTTTGCACAATGTATACCGCTGGCTTACCTTCTTTATCGGCCAGTTCAGACAGGAACGCTACCTGCGCGCCCTGATCTTCTACCACGATACCTTTTTCTTTAAGGTCAGCAACCACGTTTGCCAGATCGTCGTTATAAGCCGACTCACCCATGATGTCTTCACGGGTCAGGCTCACATTCAACTTGTCGTACACTTCTTCGCTGTGCTTAATCGAAATATCGATAAACTGATCCCACAGCTTGAGACATTGCTCATCACCGCCCTGCAAGCGCACCACGTATTCACGGGCACGGTCAGCAAAACCTTCTTCTTCGTCAAAGCGCACTTTTGCTTCACGGTAAAAGTCTTCCAAATCAGACAGCGCGGTTTCCGCCATCTGGTTTTCCAGTTTGTCAGACAGGTGCGCCAGCAACATACCGAACTGCGTGCCCCAGTCGCCCATGTGGTTCTGACGAATCACTTTGTGGCCCAGGAATTCCAGTACTTTCACCACGGCATCGCCAATGATGGTGGTGCGCAGGTGACCCACGTGCATTTCTTTGGCGAGGTTTGGCGAAGAGTAATCCACTACGATGGTCTGTTCAGCATCTTTCGCTACGCCGATGCGCGGATCGTGAAGCGCCAGTTCGCACTGATTAGCCAGCCAGGTGTCGCTCAGGTGAACGTTGATGAAACCCGGACCAGCCACTTCCAGCTTGCTGGCAACATCATCAAGATTCACAAGCTCAACAATTTTCTCTGCGATATCGCGGGGCTTCTGACGTAACTGTTTAGCCAGCGCCATGGCACCGTTGAACTGATACTCACCGAACTCAGGACGTGAACTGCGTGCCACTGGCACGGGTGCGTTTTCTGCACCTAATTTATCTAACGCTTCGGAGAAACGGCTGACAAGTAAAGCATGTATATTCATAGTTCTCGATCTTTTGTCCGGTCTTAATGTTCGCGGGTTTCTTTAAATTCAATATCAGGATAACGCTCTTTCGCGAGCTGCAGATTCACCATAGTCGGCGCGATATAAGTGAGGTTGTCACCACCATCCAGCGCCAGATTCTGCTCAGCTTTACGGCGGAACTCGTCAAGTTTTTTGTCACTGTCGCTGTAAACCCAGCGCGCAGTATTCACACTGATATGCTCGTAAATAGCATCAACGTTGTACTCAGCTTTAAGACGGGCTACAACCACGTCAAACTGTAGCACACCTACCGCGCCCACAATCAGGTCGTTGTTGATCAGCGGACGGAACACCTGCACAGCCCCTTCTTCGGAAAGCTGGATCAGGCCTTTTAGCAGTTGCTTCTGTTTCAGCGGATCTTTCAGGCGAATACGCTTGAACAGTTCCGGCGCAAAATTAGGAATACCGGTGAAGCGGAACTTCTCACCTGAAGTGAACGTGTCACCGATCCGGATTGTGCCATGGTTGTGTAAACCAATAATGTCACCGGCGTAAGCTTCTTCCAGCAATTCGCGGTCACCGGCAAGGAATGTCAGCGCGTCTGAAATACGGATATCTTTGTTAATACGGGAATGATGCATTTTCATGCCTTTCTCATATTTACCCGATACGATTCGACAAAACGCCACACGGTCACGGTGCTTCGGATCCATATTGGCCTGAATTTTAAACACAAAGCCGGTGAAAGCCTGGTTATCTGCTTCAATCTTGCCTTCCTCGGTTTCCCGGCCCTGCGGGGTTGGCGCCCACTCAACCAATCCGTCGAGCATGTGATCTACGCCGAAGTTACCTAAAGCAGTACCGAAGAAAACCGGCGTCAGTTCGCCTTCAAGAAACAGTTCCTGATCGAACTCGTTAGACGCGCCCTGAACCAGTTCCAGCTCGTCTTTCAGGGTCTCTAGCAGGCCACCGCCGATAGCCGCTTCCAGTTCCGGATTATCCAGTCCTTTAATGATGCGAACATCCTGAATCATGTGGCCAAGACCGGATTTATACAAAATGACTTCATCACGGTGCAGGTGATAAACACCTTTGAATTCCTTACCACAGCCAATAGGCCAGGTTACTGGCGCGCACAGAATTTTAAGCTCAGTTTCAACTTCATCCAACAATTCAAGCGGGTCGCGAATATCACGGTCGAGCTTGTTCATGAAGGTGATAATGGGCGTGTCACGCAGACGGGTAACTTCCATCAGCTTGCGGGTACGATCCTCAACACCTTTCGCCGCGTCGATGACCATCAGGCAGGAATCCACGGCAGTGAGCGTTCGATAAGTGTCTTCAGAGAAATCTTCGTGTCCCGGGGTATCCAGCAGGTTTACCAGGTTTTCGCGATACGGAAACTGCATTACCGAGGTGGTAACCGAGATCCCCCGCTCCTTCTCCATTTCCATCCAGTCTGACTTGGCGTGCTGACCGGATTTTTTACCTTTTACGGTACCGGCTTTCTGTAGTGCCTGTCCGAACAGAAGCACTTTTTCGGTGATGGTGGTTTTACCCGCATCCGGGTGACTGATAATCGCAAACGTACGGCGTTTGCTGATTTCGCTGGTTAGATTACTCATGAATATTCTGATCTGTCACTGTGTGAGGGTGGACGCGGGCTCAGAGCTTAGAAAAAGCGTCACCTGTAATTTCAAAAATTGGCGCGCATGATACCAGAAATGAGAGAAATTGCCGCCCTTTTTCCCACTTAACACAGTCGTAGCGCACCTGTCGCGATGGGGCAGACAAGCGAATTTTCTGGCAACAGAGGAATAATCCGAAACCAAGACCGCGTTCGGGCTGATTTATTTTACTCTGACTTACGTTGCGACCCGGGCAACTTGTCATTTTCCACCAGCGCTTCAAGCCCCGCGCCAGGGTCTTCTTCACCGGCTACGGAATCAAACTCTTTGTCATCGTGCCGGAAATCATCATCCTGAAGGGCTATGTCTCTTTCGTGCTTCTCAGTTTTATTCGTTTCAGACATCACGTTCACCTGTTCACATTTCAAAACGGGAATATGTTAATTATACGTGAAAAAATGAGATTGGGTTTTAAGGCATCCGGTCCGGATATGAAAATGGCATAACGAGGGATGATTAAAAGACTAAACCGGCATCCTGCGCATAATCCGCGCGTCTTCCTTGCCGTCGTCAGAGGGGTAATAATTTTTGCGGACTTCGATATCTTCAAATCCGGGGGTTTCGTAAAGCGAAATGGCAGTGGTGTTTCCGGCTCTTATCTCAAGCCAGAGAGACTCAGCGTTCTGCTACTGACACCATACAACAAAGTCGTGAAGTAACTGCTTGCCAAGCCTTTTTCCGCGGACTGATTGCACCAGGGCGATATCTATAGGCGTGGCGGCACCAGCTATCAACAGAATTATGCCCCAATGAATGACGGGATTATTCTTCTCAACAAGCCCGATATCGGATGAAGTCAGATGAGCGCCACCATAAGGGTGCGACTCCCCCTATCAGAAACTTTACCACTTTTTTAATGTGTCTCTAGAGCCTTCCCTTAGCATTTTTTAAGCCTCAAATTCGTGCAAACATCGAATTACAAATACAAATAAAAATCGTTTGCATTTACATAATCAAAAAGTTAACTTGTTCCCGCTTTTCAGCACACTCTTTTAAAAAAAACTTAAGAAATGTTTTTAGATTCTCAAACTACCTGGAAATATTGATATGACTCAAGGAACAACTGCGAAAAAATTTAAAAAGGACGCACTGACTCTGACAATTCTGGCTGCACTCCCCATGAGCAGTTTAGCTGCTGTATCACCGCAGGAAGCGCAGAATGCTGAGAGCAAGGGTGAGCTCGAACTGACCAAGGCAGAGACAGATAAAGACGAAACTTTCAAAGTTGATGAGACCGGCTCGGTAAAACTCACTCAACCCGTGGCAGACACGCCCCGAAGTATCAACGTCATTTCTTCGGGCATGCTGGAGCAACAGGGTGTTACTAGTTTAAATGATGCCTTACGAAACGTTGCGGGTGTATCCACATTCGGTGGTGGTGAAGGGGGCGGTGGCGTGATCTCTGCCAGTGACAAAGTCACCATTCGTGGTTTCGATGCCCGCTCCAGTATTTACGTGGACGGAATCCGTGATATCGCCGGCTATAGCCGTGATATGTTCAACTATGAACAGGTGGATGTGATTAAAGGTGCCAGCAGCACCATCGACGGACGTTCTAATGGTGGTGGTAGCCTTAACTTAAATACGAAACGTGCCCGACTGGGCGATTTCAGTAACGTCACAGCCCGTTACGATACCTTTGAAACGGCCCGGGTGACCGCTGACGTGAATAAAGAGCTGTCTGATAACACCGCAGGCCGGATTAACCTGCTCTATTCCGATGGCGGTGACACCTTCGATAACGGTGAAGAAAACTACGAGACAACCGGTATTGCCGCTTCCCTGCTTCACAACTTTTCTGATAAAACGAACGCCAACCTCGACGTATTTATCATGGAACAGGACAACACGCCGGTGCTGGGGTTACCGTTTATTACCGAAAGCGCCGCCGCAGCAACAGGCCGAGCGGAAGGTCCTCTGGATGCAGACCTGTGGGATGGTTATTACGGCATTAAAGGGCGAGATTATGAGGATGTCAGCACCCGCATGTACACGCTGACGGTAAATCACGAACTGAATAACGACTTTACTCTGCGCAGCCAGACCCGTTATGGCACCAATGAAAAGGAATCGGTACTTGGGCGTCCCTGGTGGGGACGTGACGATCAGGCCAGTCTGCTCATCGGCTCAAGAACTCAGGGGCTGGATAATGAAAACGAATTATTCGTGACTCAACTGGACGTTATAGGGGAGCTCGATGCAGCAGGAATGATCCATAACCTTGTTGTGGGCGCTGAGTATGCAAAAGAAGAACAAACCAATTTCGGCGTGTCGTCTGATTTTATTTATTACGATGGCAGCGGCACTATCGTTGAAGAAGCCTATATCGATCCCTTTGCCGGAGCCAATAACTTTACTGCCACTGGCGGGCTGGTGCGCAATGGCTCAGACACCAAAGGTGAATCTGATACGTTGGCGATTTACGCCTTCGACACCATTAAACTAAATGAGCAGTTCACTCTGGATGTTAATGCCCGATTCGACGATTTCGACATTGAAGGCTCAGCCTGCGGTCGTCGTTCGGGATGCGCAACAGGCCTTGATGCAGAAGACACCTTCTTATCTTACGGTGCTGCACTGAGCTATAGCCCGACCAAAAATGGTAATATTTACGTAAGTTACGGTAATTCAGAACAACCTCCGGGCACGAATCTGGCGCTGTCTACCAACGATGAACAAAACAGTCTCGACCCACAAAGCTCCAAATCATTTGAGCTTGGTACTAAATGGGAATTGTTTGAAGATCAGCTGATGGTGACTGCAGCGGTATTTAAAACCACTAAAGACGTGGTAGATTCAGAACGTCTTACCGATGCTGAGGGCAACAGTGTAACCAACTATTATCTTACCGGTGAGCAGGAAGCCAAAGGTTTTGAAATTGGTGTGGTGGGTAAACTTACAGACTCACTGTCAGTGTCAGCGAATTATTCTAAACTCGACACTGAAATCACGCAGGATTTAAACGCCGATACCGTAGGCAACGGGTTACAAGGTTCGCCTGATGATACTGCCAGCGTATGGCTTTCCTGGATGGGTATGAACAACAAGCTGAATATTGGTGGTGGCCTTTATTACAACTCCGGCGAGACATTCTGGCGCAGGAATATGGCCTACTTTACTGTTGATGCCTATACCACCGCGTATATGATGGCAAGCTATCAGGTAACGGAAGATCTGAAAGTGCAGTTGAATATTGATAACCTGTTCGACGAAGAATACGTTACCGATTACAGCGCTAAAGGGCATTTCCGTCCGGGTAACCCAAGAAGCGCGGCGCTGTTTGTCAGCTATCAGTTTTAACCCGCACAATGTGAACGCTGTGCCGGGCTGCTAAACCGGGAATCAGCAATACATTTAAGTATGCCGCAACCTCATCATCGGGGCTGCGGCTTTTCAGCAGATGACGCTATGTTACTTAGAATTGAAAACTTTTTTACACCCTCTCAGGTGCAGGAAGCCAGACAAATGCTTGAGGCGGCAGACTGGGTTGATGGCGCGGTTACCGCAGGTCACCTCGCTAAGCAGGCAAAAAGAAACTTGCAGCTACCGGAAGACTCACCGGTTGCTCATCAGTTAGGCGACTTCATTCTTGCCAGAATGGCAGAGTCACAGGAGGTGATGGCAGCTGGGCTTCCAAACAAAATTTACCCGCCAATGTTTAACTGCTATCAGGGCTGCGGAGAATTTGGCGATCATATTGATAATACGATCCGCAGAGTAGCGGGCACGCCAGTTAAAATTCGCACCGATATATCAATGACGTTATTCTTTTCAGAGCCTGACGAATACGACGGCGGCGAGTTGGTTATTCAGGACACTTACGGCGAACAGAGAGTAAAGTTTAATGCCGGCGATATGGTACTATACCCTTCCACCAGCCTGCATCGGGTTACTCCGGTTACCCGTGGCCGTCGTCTGGCTTCCTTTTTCTGGATGCAGAGCCTTATCCGAAGCGGCGAGCAACGCAGAATTCTTTATGATTTAGATAAAAGCATTCAGGCACTCACTCAGGAAAACCCTGAACACCCAGAGTTAGTCAGACTTGCCGGGGTGTATCATAATCTGCTTCGTCAGTGGTCAGAAACCTGATGGGGCATTAGCTATGCCCTACCCTTTCCAAAGACAAGTGCGGTCAATCTGATCTACCGAGCTAAAACCGGTAAGTGCCATGGCCAGTTCAAGCTCGTCGCGCAGAAGCCGGATAGTGTGTGCAACCCCCATTGCACCGGCACTGGCAAGCCCATACATGATAGGGCGACCAATCATCACAGCGTTAGCACCCAGTGCAATGGCTTTTACGATGTCCGTGCCACGACGCACACCACTATCGAGGATAATGGGAAACATCTCGCCCACCGCTTCCCGGATTAACGGCAATACTTCGGCGGTGGCAGGTAAAGTATCCAGGGTTCTGCCGCCATGATTTGATACCACAATACCATTTGCTCCACACTCCAATGCCCGTCTGGCATCTGCCGGATGCATAATACCTTTAATAACCACCGGCAGTGACGTTTGCTGCCTGAGCCACTTCATATCCTGCCAGGTTGGTGCAACAGACATCAGCCCCTGAAAAACGCCACTCTCACCTGACGCCACCTGCATATTCTGCTGCTGACAATTAACCGCACGGATGTTTGCAGGCAAAGCGAAACCAGCACGCTGTTCGCGATTGCGCAATCCGTTTACGGGTGCATCTACCGTTACCATAATTGCGGTAAAGCCATGCTCTTCAGCCTTTCTTACCAACGCCAAGGTTTGCTCCCGGGAGTGCTGAAAATATAACTGAAACCAGCGTTTACCATCACTGTTTGCGGCAATATCTTCAATAGAGGTGCTGGCTAGCGTGCTAAGAACAAACAGGCCATCCTGCGCCGCAGCCGCCATGGCCGTACCAAGTTCTCCATCTTCATGGGCAAGCTTCTGATACGCCACCGGAGCGGTAATAATGGGGTGAGCCAGCGCTTCTCCAAGCAGGTTGATTGCAGTACTTCCATGACTTACCTCAGCAAGCACGCGGTTAAGCAGCTTAATTTCAGAAAAAACCTGAGTATTCCTTGATGCCGTTATTTCATCGGCTGATGCACCATACACATACGCCCATGTTTTTTCGTCCATCTCAGAATGGGCGTAGCGTTCGTAATCACTCAGGCAGGCAACACCGGGGGGCAGCGAGAATTGAGACATAGCGGCGACTTAGATAGGAATAATTCTCAGTATCATATAATAACGGAAATAGCAGGAAAAGGACTTCAGGCAGGTAAACAGATTTCTGCTGACTAAACCGGCATCCTGCGCATAATCCGCGCGTCTTCCTTGCCATCGTCAGAAGGGTAATAATTCTTGCGGATTTCGATGTCTTCAAATCCGGCTTTTTCGTAAAGCGAAATGGCAGTGGTGTTTCCGGCTCTCACCTCAAGCCAGAGAGATTCAGCATTGTGCTGCTGACACCAGGCAACCACACCACTCAGTAACTGCATGCCAAGCCCCTGTCCGCGGACTGATTGGGCTACCGCGATATCCATCAGCGTGGCTTCACCGGCTACCAACAGGATCACAGCATAGCCACCAACGAGATTGTTTTCATCAACAGCCACCAGCCCGGCATAGGGCGGCGTCAGACAATCAGCAAAGGTGGACTGCGACCAGGGATTGTACGTCGCCTGTTGATGTATGGCATGGGCATCAGCAACAAAGTGTTTGGTGAGCGGTTTTAAAACAAAGGTCTTCATAATTTTTTAAAAAGCGCAGGTTGCAGCGCTTGTGTTGATAAATGAACTCTCGGGAAAGTATTGTAAAAAGGCACTTTCCGAGAGCTTATCTGCCAGAAATCACTTCCCACAAATGGCGTTTGTCATCAGCACGGGTCGGCGCGGTTTTGTAAGGCAGCGAGAGCACATTGTCCTTCAGTGACAGTTCATCCGCATATTGCCAGCGAATGGCTTTCACATCATGAAATAACGACAGCGCCAGCATTATATCCCGTCCCATCTGACCAAAGCTACGCGGATCAATAGGTTCTGAAGCGGGCTTTTGATGTTCTGAAGACTTCGCCACTGTCTGGCTTTTCTGCTGCCGGAGGTCTGCTACCGGTGTGTCAGGTTCTGCCTGCGGTGCACTGTCCGCCGTTTTCTCATCCTTGGTGCCCAGCATCGAACGCAGTTGCGCAATTCTGTCACGGCTGTTTGCCGCCGTGGGCGCGACACCGACAGACTCACTCACCGCTTCCCGGGACTGATTAGCAGGCGATGCTTCAGCGTCTTCAGGCTTTACCACCTGATTAAGTACAGACTGAGATTGCCAGACACAAATGCCCATTTCCTGGAGGATTGCCGTCTGATAAGGATTTAAATATGAAGACATAATATTTTGAGTGGAGGAAAGTGAGGACACTATAACTTACTCAGAGGAAAAGTGGCAGGGGTGGAGGGACTCGAACCCCCAACCATCGGTTTTGGAGACCGCTGTTCTACCAATTCGAACTACACCCCTAGCGCGCTGTGCATTATACGTATGCATCTTCAAAGGTAAAGCCTTTTTATCAGCAAAATCGTGCGTTTGACTACCATTCAACCAATGCGCACAAAAACCATCCGCTGATGCCTATGATTTAACTGATTCAGCAGGCAAAGCGGCAGTCCACAGAGAGGCTGTCAGGGCGACAACCGCTTCCTGCTGCAAACATTTTTCAATCACCTGCTGCTGGTCCAACCCACAATACAGCGCATAAGCCTGATAAAGCGCCAGCTTATGTGCAGCGCCAAGCTGATTAATCTGCGCACAGGACGCCACATCAAAATAGCGGTTGCCCATTGCCGCATATTCCCAGTCGACGATAACCGGCGTGATCGTTTCAACGATATGCGGCAATGACAAATCGTTGTGGCAAAGCACTGGCTGGTCATCAACACCGACACGGGCCAGCCCCTTCGCGGTAAGCTCTGCGGCCAGCGTAACCAGTTCATTGTCACCGGATAAAGACGCCAGTTCGATGTAATGCTGCCAGCGGGCAGTTAAATCCAGCTCCGGCGCAATAGCCGTAAGCTGGTGAACAGAAGCAAGACTCGATGCCAGCAACAGGATTTGTTTGGTCGAAATACCAGGCTCCGCGTCTACCGGCACATTTTCAGGCTGCCAGACTTCCACCCATAAGCGGCGATCAGTACTCAGCCAGCAAGGTTCCGGGGCCATGCCGGCTTGCGCGACCTGCTTTTGCAGTGCAAACACCGCGGTTTTGTCGATACCACTGAAGTCATCGTCGCCAGTCCATTTAACGGCAAACTGCCGGTCGCCATCGGTAAGCCGGAACACCTGATTCACATCTCCCCCCCCCCACGCTTCGCAAGTTACGTTGCTTGAAAGGCCGAGAGGTGCAGACACCAACTCAACGATACGCGTGGGCGTCATGCTGTTGCAGCTTCCATTGTTGGGACCATTGTAAATAGCCAAAAATAGAGAAACCTACATAGCCAAAAAACAGACAGGCAGATAAAGCTAGGCCGCTTTGTGCGTACAAATAGGCAGATGCCAGATTAATCACGAACCAGTATAACCAGTTCTGCAATACTTTATGCGCAACCATCACGGTGGTCACCACACTCACCACCTGAATGCTGGCATCGAGCAGCAAATGGTCGCTATTGAACTGGCCTTGTGCCCATAACGACAATCCCCAGGCAATAAACAGTAACCCCGGAATCATCATAGCATGCCAGTACCAGGGCCATGAACGCACGATATCTTCCCCGCCAGATTGGCGGTTCCATTGATAATAACCGTAGCCCGCCATTATCATGTAATACAAATTCAGTACTGCCTGAAACGGCAACGTTACCTGCCAAAACAACCAGGTATAGATAGCAGTGCTAATGAACGCACATAACCAACACCAGCGGTTCTGATTTGCCGCCAGCCACACATACGCAAGTGCCAGCACTACAGCCACCCACTCCGCAGGAGAGGTGGCTGTAAGCTGACCGATAAATGCCGAAAAAAAATCAGTCATTATTTTTCTTGCGTGCTTGCATGGCATCAAAGTTAAGGAACTTGGCCACAAAAATAGCCTGCCCGACTTCTTCATGGGTACGCTGCATTTCCTTACCCAGAACATCCATTACCAGACCGTACTCCCCGCTCACCTGGGTACTGGTGGAACAGGTAGTAACCACCAACCCCTGATGGCTATTGAGACGATCGATAAAATTCTGAATCGGCGGAATGTACTCGTTGACTAACGGATACAGAGATAACTCAACCATTACTTGCATAACTATTCCTTAAAACTGAACGCGTAGGGTAACACCGAATTGTCTGCCATCACCCAACTGATAATACGGTTCGGCAAAGGCATACTCGTCTCGCGGATCATTACTGAAACCACCAAACCCACGAGTGTAGTAGGTTTTATCGGTTAGATTTCTCACCCACAAGGTAGTGCGCCAATCGCCACGAACCCAGGTGATATCGGTATTAAATAATGTGGCAGCGGGAGCGGTTTCGTCATGACTGTCTGAGAAACGGTATTCGTCTTTAAAGTCCATGTCTGCCCGCCATACCCACTCATCGGTTAGCCAGAACTCACTGAACAGGTTAGCAGTAAATTTAGGCGACTGCGCCTGACGCTGTTCGTCAACATAGGCACCGTCAGCCGTTTCATAACCTTCAAAGGTTGCACTTAAATAGCCCACAGAACCCTGCAGAGTCCACGCGTCAGTTACCTGCCAGCTCAGTTCAGCCTCAGCACCTTTATTGGTGCCTACATCGGCATTGGCGGTCAGGTCGATAAAGGCTGCCGAGCCATCTTCACGGGTTTGAACGTCGTAATCATTCACCTGAGTATCTTGTCTGTCCATATAGAACACAGCGAAACGTGCGGTGATCGCGGGGTCAAACAGTTGCCCTTTATAACCCACTTCGTAATTCCAGTTATATTCAGTATCATAGAATCGACGCGCTTCACTCACCTGCTCGTCGAAGTTGACACCTGCTGCTTTGTAACCACGAGAGACACTGGCATAAACAAAATCACCGTCCCAGTCATAGGTTAGAGCCACTTTTCCGCCCACCATGCTGGAGTCGTCTTCTGAGTCCAAACCGGCATTATCATTATACTTTTGAGAATACTCTTCAACACGCAGCGCCGTGGTTAACAACCACGAGTCATTCAACTGTGTATCAAGCTGACCATAAACTGCCGTGGTGGTTGGTTCAAATTGGCTAATGAAGTCACCGTCGGCGTAGGTGTATTCACGTAACAAGTTTTGTTCGCTGTGATTGATGCGCGCGCCAACAACCCATGTCGTGGTATCACTGAACAGTTTCTTGTCATTTGCCGAGGTAAAGCGCACTTCTGCTGAGCGTTGTTGAACGTCACGGAAGTAGGCATCGAACGACGTGTATCCCCATGGATGGAAACCATCGTAAGTCCAATCTTCGTCGTAGCCATAGGCGATATCATGGTTCGCAGCGGTTGCAATCACTTCCAGTAAACCGGCATCCAGCTGATGATTCAAATGCAGGCTGACCCCCTTAGTGAGTTGATCATCAAATCCAGGTTCATCAGAAAGTGTGTGGCGGTTATTGTCCAGCGAAAAGGCATCATAACCATTGTTTACGTCGTACCAACGCAGGTCGGCATTCAGGCTAGTCTTACTGCTAATATTCCATTGTGCAGCGAGTCTTACCGCACTTTCATCAATATTATTGGTATCGTCACGCTCAAGAAAGTCGTTCTCAACAAAGCCGTCACTACTGTTATGCACCCCGGCCAGACGAATAGCGAAGTCTTCTGACACTTGTACACTGTGTGCACCTTCAATACGCATTAACGACGTGTTGCCCAAACCGAATTCAAAGTGACTGTCGTCTGCATCTGCGGCATGACTCACAATTTTCACTGCACCAGCAAGGGACCCAGCACCGAATACGGTAGCCTGCGGGCCGCGATACACTTCCAACTGACGGGTATCGAATAATACGCCAGCGGCAGCAAGACCTGAAAAATCAAAGTCATCAACCATAAAGCTGACAGAAGGATTAATGGGCTCAGCAAACTGACTACGCTCGCCGATACCACGAATTTGAATAAAACGGCCACGGGAAGCACCACTGGCAAAATTCACATTGGGCGCTACATTCAGCATATTTTCAACGTGAGAGGCCTGACGGCTATCTAAGCGATCTTCGCCGAAAACCGATGCGCTGGCGCTGAGTTGTTCTAAGGTAGATGCTCTGAAATCGCCGGTAACCGTGATTTTTTCTATGTCGGTGTCGTTATCAGCAAATGCCGGTGTTGCCAGAATGGCGAGGAGTAATGTGCTTTTTTTCATTAAGGATCTCTTCAGTCATCAAAAAGATCCGGTTTTACAGGCAGGTATTGAGGTAGCTAAATCAAATTTTTCACCATCCCTACGCCGGTATTATCCGGATCAGGTTTAAGGGTTCCCACACAATGGATCTCAGCCGCTAACCGGCACCCCTTGGCCTAATGCATTTTTATCGTTGTAGCAAAAATGCGCCTGCAGTCTAACAACTTCATAACCTGAGTCAAGCTGCAGAACACTGATCCGCAAACACAAAAAAGCCCGCCATGTGACGTTGGCGGGCTGAGGAAGTCTGACGACTTGTTATTTCTGGCGTCTTGCGCGCCATCCCATCAATCCCATACCTAAAAGGATGAGTGACATGGCGCCAGGTTCACTGACTTCAGTGATAGAGGCGTTACGGAAACGAGTTTTCATGTCGCCACAACCAGCATTTAAATCACAGTCGTTTATGAATACGATATCCGTGATAACACCCGAGAAGTAATCGTCTAGATTAATGCTAAACGTTTCCCAGCGAGGCGCATTGGTGTACACCAAGTCCTGAATACCGAAGTTCTGTGTACCTGCTAGATTGAACGTGCGACTTGCATCGTGGTTCTGCTCACCGCTAGTAAAATCGGCAAACCACACCCCAGCGATTTCAGTAAAAGGGTTAGGATTCGGATTTCTCGCACCAGGCAGCACTCTGATGTCGAAAGTGAAATTATATGATGTCGCACCATTATCGAGATCCAGTTCTGAAATACCAAAGGTATCGAACAGGTTCAGCGTTACCCACGCATTTTCTCGTAAATTAAGTACGCCATTCGTGTAAACATCGTAAGTACTACTACTATTCTGCTGATGCGCTTCTAAATCAGCGGTGGCGAAATCAATATCGTAAGTTGAAATTACGTCAGCGTTTGAAGAAAAGGCTGCGAAAAACGTGGTTACCAGTGCTGCAGCTTTGATGCTAAATTTCATTTTTTGAGTCCTTGAGCAGTGTGTGCCTGAAAGTAATTAATCAACTTCACTGCAGCCCGGCTGTCTTACTGGCGGTTGGTCAGTAAGACCCGTGGCTTTCCGTCCCTGCCTCACGGCAGGTTTGGCATGTTGTTGGGGGAAGTGACGTTTCCCTTATTCAATCAACGGTTGTAATAATACGAGGGCGGCGTAAAGCAAAACAGGACAGATCCGTTCGATCTTTGGGACACATTTGTACCAGGGAATAAATAGTGCCCTCCTCTGTCATGCAACCTGCATTTGCTATATTCTAACATGCAGCTTAAAACATGGGAGCACACGTGCATTACCAAGGACTTTTCTGGTCAGCAATTATTCGGGCTTTACTCAGTTTCAGACGGGATTCTGGTCTTAACAATGAGCGAGATAATCTTGCACTGGAATGTATTGCCAGCGTTGAAAGCGGCAGACTTGATGATGAGACCTTAGCAAACCTCTTCCACGATCTTTGTCCTCCGAGTCAGTTTCAACAGACCGGCCGTTCACTTATTGGTTATCTCGATTTCAATAAAATGAGTAACCTGGTGGTGTATTTGACTGCCAGCAAACATATCGACGACGCCATGCATGTATTGGGCAAGCATTACCGTCATTTAATGGGTGAGCAAGCCAATCTCACGGTGAAATCAGACGGTACCATTACCACGGTAGAATTTGCTTCATCGCCACACATAATACTAACGGAACTTCGGTGCTATTTTCTGCTGGCGCTTTTTCGTCATCTTGCCGGTCGTAAGTTTGACTTTTCCCGGGTCACCATGCCGCCTATGAACGCTCAGCCTGAAGCGCTTTTGGCGCCACTGAGCCGCAGTGATATCAATTATGAGTCTGGCAAAGTACGCCTTTGTTTTGCCAACGCCTGGTGTGAAGTCGCGTCTTTTTACTATTCGCAATCGATTAAAAAGATGCTTTCTGCTGGACTGGAAGAAACCCATGACATTCCACTTAAGCAACAGGTGCGTGACGTTTTTCAAAAAGCAGCGAGTCCTGCACGTATCCGCTCAGAGTGGGTAGCAACTCAACTAGGGCAAACTGAATCCGCTTTTCGTCGTCAGCTTAGACAAGATTCCATTTCATTCAGTGCTTTGCTGAAAGAGTTCATCCATGATCAATCCTGTCATCGATTATTGAGTGGCCAGAAAACAGAAGATGCTGCTGAAGCCTTAGGTTTTTCTGACCGGCGTTCATTCGAGCGGAGCTTTAAAGAGCATAGCGGTATAAGTGCCGGTCAGCTTCGTCAGTTGGGCAACCGACTTCGATTTCAGACGGGCAACAGTAATTTGCTGGAGGTGGTAGAAAATCTGCCTCCACTGCCCCACTCAATTCGTTCGTTGCTGAAAATGGATGCAGAAGCCATGACATTGCCTGGCGTTGTGTCTCTCATTGAAAAAGATCCGATATTTCAAGCTCACGTGATGAGTAAAGCAAGCCGCGCGGTGTACGGAACAACGCCCAAAAGTCTGGAACAAGCCATTGGCCGCAATCTCGGGTTGGGCAATATCCGAGATCTCGCTGTCATTTTTGCAGCGCAACAATTACTGACCGCACAGTGTCGATTTTCCAATATTGAAATTCTCACCGATGCGATGCTGCTCAGTTATACCGTGTTCCTACGGCTTTTTGGTTTTTCACAATACGATGAAGCGCAGACAGAAAAAATTAAACAGTTGTTATTGTTCGGTACGCTATCGGTATTTTTAATTTTCCACGATGAATGTTTGTTTGCGGACGGTGCGTTATCCGGGTGGGAGGAAAGCGAAAGCTTTAGCGATTTTGTCGATAAAGTGAATCAGGATTATGGCATTTGTCTGTATGGCGCAACGTCGTTAATGTTACTCCGCTGGGGGTTTGCCAGCGACCTGAACCAGCAACTCTGGAAACTTTGTAATATAGAAGAACGTGGAAGTGCCAGCTCAGTAGCAGGGCAAATTTTGCTGTGTCATGACATTGCATTCACCTCACTGGCAAAATTAGGTGAACCGCAAACCTATACGGCGGGAGACGGTCTAACAGAGGCGCAAATCAACACTCTCACCGACGTACTCGCAAATTGGAAATCTTCGGCAGCCTGACACAGGCTGCCTCACATGTGTGGGGGCTAATCAACCTGCAAGTTGAGGTTTCTAATTTCCTGCTCCGTTTGCGCTTCCAGCGCAGCCATGGTTTTTCCATGGGGTGTTGGCATTCGGGTTTCTGGATCGAGTGTTACAAACACAATATCGTCTGCCAGACAGATGGTTTTTTTAGTGGCTTTATTTCGTACCAAACAACTGACGGTAATCGATGTTCTACCCACCTTTTTCGTTTCCAAACCAAATTCAACAATATCACCCTGAAGCGCTGGCGACTCAAAAGTAATTTCGCCAATATGTTTGGTCACCAGACAATTAGTTTCTAACTGACAAGTTGCAAAAATGGCTGCTTCCTCGTCAATCCACTCCATCGCTCTGCCTCCGAATAATGCATTGGCATAATTTAAATCATTCGGCATTACCAGTCGGCGGGACAAAAAGCGCATTCGAATTCCTCTTAAACAATCGATAAACTAAGCGCAGGATTATACGTGAAAAAATGGCACATGGCCCAGACAGACCCAACTGAGTGGATTTCTCACCCATTATTATCGACGAATGGTTGCTATCAGCGACAACTGCTGCTGATCGCGGGTGAAACCACCTGGTGTATAGACAAGGCTAGTTCTATCGTCTCGGGCTTGGCTGGCCAGTTAGATTGCTGCTGGATAGGCGATTTTGCTCCTGCAATGACTTTGAAGCACCGCTCCTACGCGCACTTTAAAGATTTACTGGGCAAAGAATTCGATGTTGCGGTTGTAGATGCCGGAGAAACGTTTCGCCCGTCTGTGTTAGCTGCCATAGCTGGAACTGTTCGACAAGGCGGTACAACCATTCTACTTTGTCCGCCACTTGAAACCTGGGCACAGCATAAAAGTGTGCTAAACCCGCACTTTCTGAGTCACGGGTCCGAAATACACAAGAGCCAATACATTAGCTATTTGGCCGACTTGTTAGTACACGCAGATTTCGCAGGCAGGATTACGTCAACAACCGAAATACTGCCGTTACCGCAAGAGGTAAAAAATAAAGGATTAACCGACGGTTTATCGTTAACGCCCGACCAGCAAAAAATATTTACCGCCATCACCGCAGAAAACGTAAACAAACAAAGTTGTAGATGCATTATTGCAGCAAGAGGAAGAGGTAAATCCACACTGGCGGGCCACATCGGCGCTCATTTCATCAATACCGGGCGAAGTGTCATGCTGTCGGCTCCATCCCTCTTATCGGTTAAAACATTGGAGCGCGTGGCTGAAAGCCTGATAGAAGACCCCGCTCTATCCCTTGAATGGATGGCACTCGATAATCCGAAGTTACGCGAAGCTATCTATGATGTGTTGATCATTGATGAAGCTGCATCAGTGCCGCTACCGGTGCTAAATGAATTGACTGATAGGCCTGGATTAACACTTCTTAGTACCACTACAGATGGATACGAGGGCAGCGGACAGGGCTTTCGTACCAAGTTTTTAAAACACAGGAATATACCTGTTTTTACACTTCGCCCCCCATTAAGGTGGTCTGAAAATGACCCTCTGGAAAAACTCGTTAATGCATTAATATTTGCCAGTCCTGAGCAGAGAACCATACCAGCCGCAGTCGGCACTGCTCACTTCACTACAGACAAGTCAGAAGAATTCGCCAATGGCAATGGTTCAACCGCATACAAAATCTACAAAGTATCGGAAATGGATCTCTGCTTGGTAAAAGAAGTTATGCAGCTTCTTTCTACCGCGCACTATCAAAGTAGCCCTGACGATTTAGCGAGAATGATGGACTCACCTAACCTTCAGTTTCATTTACTCTTCACAAAAGGCAACCTGATGGCTGCCTGTGCCGTTGAAGCAGAAGGTGACGAACACTTAGCAGATGTGGCCAGTGGCATTGCCAGCGGCACCCGACGGGTTAAAGGACACCTTACCGCGCAGAGTCTCGCGCTACAGTCTGCGCAAGCCAATGTAGCGACTTTGCGCTACAGAAGAATAAATCGAATCGCCGTGCAGCCACAATGGCAGGGCAACGGGTTGGGAAGCGAACTGCTGGCAAACTTAAAACACTACTACCAACACGTCGAGAAAATAGATTTACTCACAACATCTTTCGGGGCAGATGAGCCTCTGCTGAAATTTTGGACTTCAGCAGATTTTCTACTTATTAAGCGAGGACGGAAACCAGATAAAGCTTCAGGATTTACTAGCGCCTTAATGGCACTGCCAATCAGTGATACCGCTGATAACGTCATTTCCCAACTGATAGATTGTGAACGTACTCCTGAGAATCCTATCGCAAGGCCACTACATCAGCGTAGGCTGGAACAATTTGCTAGCGGCAGTCGCAGCGTTGATCATTTGTACTCCTCATCGAGTTGGCTATTGTCACGCTGTGATGATGCAATACTTTGTCTTTGTCTATCGCTGCTGGAACAGAAAATAAACCCTGCAAAAGTGGCGCAAGACACGGGTTACAATGGCAAGAAAACCATGATTGCAGATTGCCGAAGGCGCGTATCTGAATGGCTTGAATCTATTGAATCGCACTAAAACAAAAAACCCTGCCGAAGCAGGGTTTTTTAATGAATGCAGAATTAAATCTTAATGCCGCGGTTTTTAGCCTTATCTTTAATATAAGGTTCCCACGCTAACGCGTTACGACGCAGAGATTTGTCTTCTTTCGCTTTCTGATTATGTTCGTAAGCAGCTTTGAAGTTGCCAGCGTAGAAGTTCGCTTCCATCAAAGAGAAGTGAATCTTCGCAGGATCTTCAGCACCACGCTCCAGTGCGTTTGTCAGTGCCTTAATCGCACCTTTGTAATCTTCAGCTACGAGTAACAATGTACCCTGCTTACGATAATACTCAGGATCTGAATCGGCAGCAGCAGCTTTACCATAGAACGAAGCCGCATCTTTATAATCTTTTGCTTGGTGGAAAGAGTTGGCAATGTTCGCAAACATTTCCGCGTCTTTCTTAAGCAGACCAGAATCTACATATTTTGCCAGCAATGAAGCGGCAGCATGTGGATTACCAGCGTTAGAATAAAGAGATGCTAACTGTTTGATTTGCGAGTCTTTCTCTAGGAAGCCTGCAGTGTATGCAACATCCAGAGTTTGAACCGCTTTATCAAAACGCTCAACCATCATGTAGAAACTGCTTAACTGAATCCAGTAGGTACCGTTATCTGGGAACTTGTTCACCAGTGTTTCGGCAACGCTTACTGTTTCAGGATATTTCTTCGATTCGAAGAACGCAGATAATTTTAACAAGTACGGGTTTTTATCCAACTTGTCAGCTTCTTCGTTTAAACGAATCGCATTATCTGCAGCAGAGGCTACTTGGTCGAATTTCTTCTGTTCGTACAAAGCTTGCGCTTTACGGGTATAAACTTGAGCGTCTTCTTTACAGGTAAAGTCCATCCACTGATCGTAGTAACTTACAGCGTCAGAATACTTTTGTTCCTGCATGCTCAGGTCGCCCAGAAGCTTCAGTGTTCCAGCATGCTCAAGATCGTTTAGAACCTTGGGTTCAACAGAACTTTTCAGGTAACCGAATGCTTCCATTCCCTTACCTTCTTGAGAAGCAATCAGGTTACCCAGGAAGCGATTCACATATGCACGGTCAAAATCGTCGCTAGGATCAACTTCCTTCAGGATGTCGATAGCTTCTTGCACACGATCTTCGTTATATGCTTCAAATGCTGCCTGAACCTTTTTACCGGTACGTTCACCAACCAGTGTGGTTTTGCCCTTAACATAACCAGGACAAACCACAGGGCCCGATGGCTTCTTAGGCGCAGCGGCTGCAGGCGCAGATTCTTGCGCTGCGGCCATTGGCGCTGCAATAGCAGCCCCAACGCCTAATACTAAAGCAACGGCGGACATTTTAAATGTACGTAGTTTCATGATCATTGCTCCAGTTTAAAGTCCAGCTGAACGAACATGCCTTCTTGTCTAACCGCTTTACCGTCAACAATTTTAGGCTTGTATTTCCACTTGCTCAGTGCACGACGCGCTTCACGGTCGAAAATACGTTTAGGATCTGCGTCGATAACTGAAATGTCATCTACGCCACCTTGTTCATTAATAGTGAACTGCAGTTTTACCCAACCTTCACGGCCATCACGGGCAGCATCAGGTGGATATTTAGGGTCGATACGTACGATAGGTGTTGCGTCACCGTCACGTTGCATCGCACCTACACCACCGATATCTACACCAACACCACCGGTATCAACTGACGGAATTGCCAGACTGAAACCGTCTGTGTTTGGCTCAGCAGCTTCTGGTTCAACAGGTTGAACCTTAGGCGGTTGCTGAGGTGGCGGCGGAGGCGGAGGCGGCTTACGAGAACGCGTCTGCGTGTCGTCTTCCGGCGGTCGCATCACAATATCAATTATCGGAGCAGGTGCTACTTCATCTGCTGGTCTGCCTGAATTCTCAATGAGCTTTGCCATGATAATAAACAGACCAAACGCAACTACTGCACCTAACAAAATAGAAACAATTATCCTTACCATCTTAACCCCTCGCCGCTACCGATACGCGATCGATGCCTGCAGCTTTAACTTGGTCCATAACTTTCACTACGACACCATGTTTGGCTTTGACGTCAGCCTGGATAAATACATAATCCGTTGGCTGTTCAGTAAGCAATCGTTCTAAAGTAGCTCTGACCGAGTCCACAGCGACTTCACTTTTATTCATCCAAACAGTTCCATCTTCTGTTACAGCGATGAAAATGTTGGCATTTTTGTGAAGAAACGCTTGGCTCGCCTCAGGCTTATTTACTTCTATGCCTGCTTCTTTAACGAAAACAGTAGTAACAATGAAGAAGATAAGCATGATGAATACGATATCCAGCATGGGCGTCATATCGATCGCTGCTTCTTCCTCTTCTGTTCTAACTTTTCGAGCCATAATCGTTCTCTCTAGTGATGTGGAAGGCTATCTACTAAGCCTTCTTTAGCCATCTTCGCTTTAGCTTCGAGACGAGAACTAATGAATAGTCCGGACAGTGCCGCAACCATACCCGCCATTGTCGGGATTGTTGCCATTGAGATACCAGATGCCATCAGACGGGCGTTACTGGTGCCTTGCGTTGCCATTGTTTCGAAAACCGAGATCATACCGGTAACAGTACCGAGCAGACCAATTAGCGGACAAATTGCCACTAACGTGCGAATGATTAGCATCCTGGCGTTCAGATCATCTGACGCCTGAGAAATCCATGCGTCACGGATTCTATGCGCATACCAAGAGGTAGTATCACTTCGAGCGTCCCATTTGGCGATGATATCTTTCTTCACCTTTGGGAACACTGAAGTCATGTACCAGTAGCGCTCAATCATAAGTACCCACATGAGAAAGAGCGCGAGGGCGACGAAATAAAGGACGTCACCACCGGTAGCGATAAAATCCCTGACAGATTCCCATAATCCGATCAGGTATAACATATTACGCTTTCTCCGACTCTGAGTGAGCTGCGATGATACCCGCAGTCTGCTCGTCAAGAACGTGTACGATAGACTTGCTGCGCGATGCAACGATGCTGTGAGTAAGGATCAGAGGCAGAGCCGCGATGATACCTTGAGCAGTAGTTACAAGTGCCATTGAGATACTACCAGCCATCATTTTCGGGTCGCCCGTACCAAACAGAGTAATTGTTTGGAAGGTTTCGATCATACCGATAACCGTACCTAATAGACCCAGCAGAGGGGCAATAGCAGCGAAGATTTTGATTACGTTGATACCGCTCTCGATAGAAGGCAATTCTTTCAGAATGGCTTCATCAAGTTTCAGTTCAAGGCTTTCAGCGTCAGCACCTTTGTTGTCTTTGTAAACCATCAGGATGCGACCCAGTGGGTTGCTGGTAGACGGGTTACCTGGGTTTTTCTGTTGCGATTTGATTTTCGCACCAACTGCACCCAGTTGAATCATCTTGAATACGCCGATCAGCAGACCGATGATAAGCATACCAGTAATAACGTAACCTACTACGCCACCTGCATGGTAACGCTCAGCCATAGTGGCTTTTTGCTTCAACAGGCCAAGGATAGCGCCTTGTGAAGGGTCAGCGTAGAAACCTACCAGACCAGAGTTAGCAGCAACCAGGTCCTTAGCAGAAGATACCAGGTAACCGTCTGGTTGACGGCCCAGAGGCTGAACTACATCGTTCATGTCGTCGTAAGTCAGGTAACCTTCTTCACCGATAAGGTTGAAAGAACCAACACGTACAACTTCCTGCTCAGAAGAACCACCGTCCAGATTAACTACTTCAGTAGTGAATCGAACAACTTCACCGCCCTGAGTCATTTCAGTCTGCAGTGCGAACCACAGGTCTTCCAGCTCAGAGATGTTAGGCAGACCTTTAGACTCTTCAGACATTTCTGCCAGGAAGTCGTCACGGCCAGGATACTGTGCACTTACGATAGAAGTAGAGATACGACCGAATGCTTCAGAAGAAGCTTGACGTACCACACCGAACATTTCACCCAGAGTACCCGTTGCCTGGTCCAGCTCTGCAGCTTTTTCGTTCAGTGTTGTTTCGTTGTTAGAAAATTGCTGTTGCAGACGATCGCCACGGTTTTCTTCCGCTTGAAGGTCTGATTGTGCTTTTTTCAACAGAGCTTGCTTGTCAGCACGTGCAGATTGGAATTCTGCTTCACGCTGCTGGTTAATTTTCGCTTCTGAAACGCGGTTTTGTTTAACCTGTTCCAGCAGGTCCTGCAGGCTCACTGCTTCTTGTGCTTGAGCACCAGAAGCCACCACTGCCATTGTTGCAGCGGCTACAAGAGATTTGAATACTGGTTTCATTAACACTTACTCCGCTGCTGCTTCAATTGGTAACTTAAGAAGATCTGGTGGAATAGTACCCTGAGCCATTTTCACTGCAATAACAGTAGAGGCCAGGTATTCGTCACCCAGTTTTTCCCATGTACGAGCTTCGTTGTTCCATACCCACGCGTGAGTTTGGTCAAGAGACAAAGCCAGCAGAGCAGTACGGCCCAGGTTAAAGAAGTCAACAGTCTGTTCAGCACCGTCAACGTCAATTGTACCCTGGTAAGAAGACATCTTCGTGCCATACTCAACTTCAACCAGATACGCTTCGATTACCTGACGGAATTGCTCAGAAACCGTAACGTTAGAATTAGCCATCAAGTCACGCAGACGCTGTACGCGCTCGCGACGTTCTTCAAGGTGGATTGGAGAATCCAGCTCGATGAATTTTTCTAGGCTATCGATCATGCGGAACATAAGCGGAACGATGCCCTGCTTAGTTGCTTCGATGCTATCGATTTGACGTTGCAGTGAATCGATACCACGTTGCTGGTCAGCAACCAGGCTAGCGATATAATCGTTATAAATCTTCAGATTTTCTGTCTGATCCACAACTGAACGGTATTCAACAAGCAGTTCTTGAGACTGTTCGAACAGCGTGTTGATTTTTTCTTGAGATTTCGCTGCAGCAGCATGAATCTTCGCGTCTTCTTTTTGAAGATCGGATAGCTCCACTGCAGAGACAGCTGCACTACCAGTAAGTGCGAATGCACCGATCACAGTAGAAGCAATAAGAGTTCTCTTGCTCATCTTGGACATAGTTCCCAACCAAATTTCTTATTTGAATCCTCGCGCGATACATTAAGTAAATGTTCGAGCCAGGGGCGTAAAAACTTTATCAATGTTTTTAAGGAAGGTAGTGTTTAGCGCCAAAACGCCAACACTACGAACTCCAATACTCACACGGATCAATGGAATGAGTCAAGTAACACTGTCTTAACACGGCTGTTAATCTTGTCTGAACGATTAGACTTTAACCAATCTGGATATGGTCGTACCAGAAAAGTGTGCTGAAAAGGCTGTAAGTTAGCCTTTCTTAGCGGAATTTCACCGCGTAATCAGTGCATTCTCTTCATACTTTGGGTTAATAACTGTTTTTCGGAAATCTCATTCTTCCCTGACTAGTTCTACGTTAAGACGCCTATTAGTTAACAGAACGTTAGAGAGTTTTTGTATGTTTGATTCTTTAATTACTTTTTTTGCCCAAACATTCTATTTCGCCAAGATTTCGATGTGAATATTCGTCTTTTCCTACGTCAAATGACGTAGTTATAAAACAACGCTTTTTGTTTTTAGTGTTTGTTTTGCGACCAATCTATTGCCTTCCGCGATTGTTAGCAGAGCCGCGTTAGAAAGCAGCGAAAGTGTCAGCTTTATAAATGTTGTTTTTGTCTGGGTTTTATTTTCACAATCTGCCGTTCAGGCTATGATGGATATTTTTGCGGAGTATCTCAGTGCAGCCTAATGATGTGGCATTGCTAAAGGAAGCGTTTGGATTAGTGAATCGCGGGCAAGTTGCAGAAGCCCTCAACAAGGCAGATGCTATAAAGAATCCTGCAGCGAACGCGGTGGCTCAAGGCTATGCCCTGTTTCGTTCTGGCGACATCATCAAGGGTACATTCATGCTCCGTTCAGCGGTGCAAGCAGGGCCTGAAGGTGAGTTAGTCGATATATTGATGAAGTTACTCATTCAATTTGAACTGCACTACCCGCTCTTCAAATTACTTTGCGCTGTCTCACATCAGCACCCCCACTTAACCAATGAACAACTGTATCATTTGGTATTAAGTGGCCAGGCTACGGGTAATATGGCTGACTCCGCACATTGGCTAAAGAGACTTCGACATCAGGCCACACAAGCGAAGGGCTTGGACCTGCTTGAAGGTCACTATGCCAAGTCTTTTGCTCAAATTGATTCTGCAGCTAATGCCTATCGACGATTCATTAATGAGTGTCCCCACGCTTCAGGTACCGGGCTATGGTCCCTTTGCGATTTAAAAGGCTTTCGATTTTCTGACACCGACGCTTCACTCGCCGAGTCGGCATTAGCGCAACTCACAGATCCTTTGCAGTCTGGCTTGGTCAATTTAGCGTTATCAAAAGTTCAGGCTGATAAAGGGGAAACTGCAGCGGCTACTACATTATTACAAACAGGAAATAGTTTACTGTGTCGTGTCCGCCCTTTTCAGCGAGAAGCGTTTGTCTCTTTGATTCAGGCACTACTTTCCCAACCGTACAATGCTGATAAAAAGCATCCCCAAGGAGGTAATTTACTGTTCGTTTGTGGCCTTCCCCGTTCAGGCACAACACTCATTGAACAAATTCTTGCAAGTGCTGAGCAAGTGGAAACAACCAATGAATTGCCATTCATGGAAAGAATAGCGTTGCATCTACAGATGACTGGCAGAAATCCAGCTTCTCCGGTATCTGAAAACGACAAAGCCGCGCTGAGAGAATTCTATTTGCAGCAAGCCCGCGACTTCGTCACTTTACCCGATGGTATGTTGATTGATAAAAACCCGAATAATTTTATCCATCACCAATTGATCACGCAGCTTTTCCCCACCGCCAAGGTGATTAATATTCTGCGTCCTGTCACGGATAACATTATCGCGCTGTATCGCCAGTATTTCATGAGTGGGAATGAATATGCCTACAACATTGAACATATTCTGACTTACATAGAAGGGTATTACGCTCTATTACAGCATGCACAACAGCAACAGTGTTCACCATATATTATCGACTATGAAGCACTGGTACACGAGCCACAGCAAGAAGTGAAGAAACTATTCACTTATTGTGGTTTGCCCTACTCAGATTCAAACCTGAACTTCTATCAGCAGTCCACGCCTGTCCTTACACCGAGTGCAAGTCAGGTAAGACAACCCATATCGGCATCATCCTTAGGCTCAGGCGACAAATTCAGCGAATTACTCGCACCTTATCAAGCGCGAGTAAATAAGCTAGTTGAACAACGAGCAGAAATATTAGCCAATGCTAAAGTGTGATATTTCCGCTGTCGTCGGTATTCATAGCTGCGAGATAGTCGTTTTTAACTTCAACATTAAGGGCGGGATCTATCATGCAAAATAAGAACATCCGCGGCGCCTGAGTTCCGTTCGCAAGCTTTAATCGAGTATCAAATTTACGGACTGATTCGAAAGCGCGGTTACGACAATTATGGTAGTGAGGCCACCCAGCCTCCGTTAAGCCAAACTGCGTCCAAAGCACGCGCCAATCTTGGCAGAAGCCTCTGACTATTTTTCGAAACTCGGCTGCATCCTCGGCTGAATTATTAGGGCTGCGGTCTAATTCATCGAACAATTCATACGCTAAGCCTTCCATTTCTCCCGGTGACATCACCAAGGGCGCATTATACTTCTCGGTATAAATTGGCGGTTGAGTTGACGTTTCAAAAGGAATATTTGTAAACGCAGAGCGTGGTGTTTTCTCTGCTTCGCCGGGGCAATTGCCCTTTTCAGATAACGCCCAAAAGCGACTAGAACCACAAATGTCGATAACCAGGTGAACGCGAAACACGTCTGACGCATTGCACACTCTATGGTATTTCCAAGAGTCAAAAATCCAAGCTTCCCCTGCTTTCATGTTTATTTCTTTATCGGCGCAGTAAAATGTCACCGACGGTTCTGTGACAATAGGTACATGAATGCGAACACGTCGAAACCAGTGGTAATTAATATCAGAATGCAGCGGTACTTCAGCGCCCGGAGATAGTCCCATTAATCTTGAGCGACCTATGACTTCACCAAAGCTACTAATAACCTGGCGTAGATATGGCGACGATTGAAGATACGACGTTTCTTTCATCTCTCCTTTGAAGTCGTTATTGTTTTTGCCACCCACTGAAATAAGCGGAATAGAAAAGTTGCCATTGAAGCCTTCGTGGTGGGGTTTCCAGTCAGCTTGAGTAAATTTAGCCACTTCTTTTTTGAGTTGCTCTACATCAAACAATAAGGGCAATTGAATAAATTCGTTTGTAAGCTTCATTGTGTTTTCTTTTACTTTTGCAGCTTAAGCTGAAATGACCATTAAGATACTTGTGTTACATGCAACGAAGGCAGTGCTTGTTCAGCTAACGCTAGATTAATTTTCTCAACCGTTGGTGATAGCGTCGATTGAACTGCACTTAACGCTTGCTGATGACGCAACCACTTATCTGCGCTTGGTGGCGTCAAAGTGAACTGTGAATAAGGCAGTGCTTCGTCACTAGTAACGAACTGGTGAGGTGCGAGTTTGTGAAAATCACAGATCCGTGCCAATACCTTTTGTGGTTCAGCAACCAAGTCTTCGTAGCGAACCAATACCGTATCGCCATTTTCCGAATAGTCCAGGTTGGTTAGAATTGATTGGTTGGCCACTTTCCACTGGTATGCAGCAACTTCAGCAAGGGATTGTCCTTTTAAAGTACGCCAGCCCGGCGGCAGAAATAATGACCAATGCGCGTCCCAACCGGGTAAAAACGGGTAAGTGACAAAGCGACCAGACTGCCAGGCATCCATGATACTGGCGATATTTTTAATTGGGTCCCTTACCAAGTGAACAAACCGCGCATCAGGAAATAGCTTCTTGAGAAACGGGATCCGCACTGCGTTTTTTGGTGTCTTTTCGAGTAGCCTTACGGATGCGTCTGAAGATGGACGCTCTTTGCTATAACTTACTATAGAAGATGCGAATGCGTTTCTTATCCGCTCAGTAATCTCTGGTGTCGCATGACCCTCTGTCAGTGCATTGCTGTCGAAATTATTAAATGGCGGCGAAAGTGATGGATTACTTTCGATTAACCCATGACTTTCTGTGCCTAATGAATAAAGCTCAGGGTGACGACTCAACGTTTCAAAAAGCAGCGTACTCCCACTGCGCGGCGCCGACAAGATAATAATAGGACGAACTATTGATACACTAGCTGGCATTAGCGTCTACCTTTATACCCAGTACATCTCCGTTGTCATCAACAAATGGGTCGATTTTAATGTCGTTAAATCCACTGTGAGTAAGTATGTTGACTAAGGCATTTTGCGCGTTTTCATCGAGAGCGGCTTGCGTTAAGTCAGATAAGCGTTCAATTTGCCCAGTGAGTTCATCCTCAAACATTTTAAGAATGATCTGTCTGTTATTGTAGTCGCGTTGAGGGTCGAAAAGCACCTGGCAGAATTGGGGAAAGTTTGTTGCATCCAGGGCATTGCGGTTGTCTGCTGACGCCTGACTAAACGCGTTTTGAAAACGCATTCTGTGCACCTCTACATCGGTATTATCGCGCAAGGCCAACACATAACGATTAAGTAATGCGAACAGTCCACACTCGGGTTTAGCAAGTCGCTCGGCCATTGCGAGGATACTGGCATTCGGCGCGACAATAGAAGATGTATCGCAGTGCATGATGCACAAAAGCTTACCATCTGTCTTCAATACTCTGGCTAACTCTTCAATTGATTGAGAGAAATTGGAATATTCGAGACCGAATTGAGAAATCACCATGTCGATAGTATTAGCTTCCAAAGGGAGTGCTTCAGCACAGGTTTGTTGAAGAAAGCTAACGTTAGGTTTCAAGAACTTTTTTGGAATAGTCAGTGAGGCAGCGTCAACGCCAATCATATTTACTTGCTCAGCAACCGGTGTACTCAGCAAAATGTCAAACATTGCGCCATTACCGCAACCGATATCGACTAGGGTTTGGCCAGCACGCAAACGCTTTGTGAAAGTATTTTCCCAGTGCGCGGCTAGCGCCCCCTGATACCCTGCGCCTTGACTATCACCAAAAGAAGTCAGATGTCCTTGTCGCCAATAATCCGTCCAGAAATCACTCATTATTATTATAAACCCTCAGACACAAACGGATGTGTATCTTTTAACTATTGAGGAGTCAGTTTATCGGGAAAAGGCAGGTATATAAAGATTGGAAAGAGGAATTACCCAACGAAAAAAGCCGCTTTGAAAAGCGGCTTTTGATAATTACACTACATTTAGCAAGCTAAACTTAGAAGCTGATGCGGTATCCAGCTTGAACGTTACGACCGATGTGGCCCTGTTGATACAGAGTATCGTCTACCCACAGGCCTGCGTCGTCATATACAACACCTTTGTCAAACAGGTTACGAGCGCCCAGAGAGAAGGTACCGTAATCAGTGAAGTACTTAACGTTAATATTGTGAACAACGTAAGTTGGGTTGTGGTTTTCAGATACATAACGGAAGTTTTGCGGGTTACCGTCAGCAACATCCAGGTAATCATCTTCTGCAGTATCGCTGATCACGTCAGTTGTCCACGCAACAGTCAGGTCAGCAACTGAGTAGTTAACACCGAATTGGCTTCTGTACTCAGGTTGGCCGGCGAAACCAGCGTAATCCTGAGAAGGACCACCGAAGTATACGTCGCTCTCAGAGCTCAGCATGTAAGTGGTGTTGTTAGTCAGACGGAAATCACCGAATTCAGTTTCCAGTGAGTACTCGATGCTGAAATCAAGACCAGTACGCTTCATTACCGCACCGTTTTCTGAACGAGTTACAACGTCTTCAAGAACAGAACCGTCTTCAGCACGTACCAGAGAAACGCCTGGATATGCAGCCATAAAGTCGTCCAGGAAACCACCGTATTCAGCATTGATCAGCGTCTGTACTGTGATGCTGTCAATCACGTTTTCAACGTCCAGGTTAAAGTAATCAAGAGACACAGACAGGTTTTCAACACCAGAGTACACGAAACCTACGTTGATATACGTTGATTCTTCTGGACCCAGGTTTTCATTAGATTCAATCAGGTTATCAAACTGACGGCTACGGCAATCAGTTACAGGGATACCTGCGTCACGACATGCTACGTAGTCAGTTGCAGAGGTCGCACTGAATGAAGTTGCTGCAAGCAGTTCGCTCAGAGACGGTGCACGGAAACCTTTAGAGTATGAACCACGTAGCAACAGGTCTTCCATTGGACGGTATTCAACTTTTACACTTGGTGTACCTTTCGTACCGAAGTCGCTGTAATCGTCGTGACGGTATGCAGCAGAAACTAAAATTTCGTCAGTAACTGGAGCAGAAATCTCATAGAAGAAAGCAGTAGTATCACGCTGACCTTCAGCAGTGTTACCCGCAGAACCACCGATCAGACCCGCTTCAGATTGTGCATCGTACTTAGAAGCAAAGTTTTGGTCGAAGTATTCACCACCAACATAGTGAATGATTTCACCACCAGGCAGTTCACCCAGAGAGAACTGAATACCACCGAAGATGTGGTCCATTTCGTTCTGGTCTTCTTGATAGATGGTAGAACGCATGTTGTTCACACCAGTTTCTGAACCCAGATCGATATCGTTCGCTTGGTTGTATGCAAGACCCGCATAGCTCAGGTAGTAGCGACCAACTTGACGGTAGTCCAGTTTAGCTTTGTGGTAAGCAATTTCCCACTCAACGCTGTCGCCGAAGAAACCAGAGAAACCAGCCATGTAATCTTGCTGATAGTCAGTTACCAGACCGTCGCGGTTACCGATCTGGTACCAACGCCAGTAACCTTGAACTGGTTCATCGTATGGGTTGTTTGTGCTGTTTGCAGGAACGCCGTTCCAAGGAGCAGCAGGAGGCGCATAACGACCGAAAGAATCGTTACGAGACAGCATTGCACGACCGAAGAACTCGATGTTGTCAGTCAGCGAGTAGTTTACGCTAGACATGATAGAGTCACGGTTAGTTGATGCCATGTTCGCAGATACGTTAGCATATGCGTAACCACACACTGAACCGTTACCGATACCAGAACCAACTAATTGAGTACCTTGGTCCAGTACGCCTACGAAACCAGGAACGTTAGCAGCCAGGTTGTCACAATCTGGAGAAGCTTCCAGACCATTTGGACCATAAAGCGTTGCACCGTAGTAGCTCACACCAACGGTTTCGTCGTAAATAGAGATCAGGCCGTCACCGTTTAAGTCTTCCCAAGAAGCCGCAGTGTACTCACGGTCAGAATCGAAGATCGCACCTTGTTCTTGGTGGTCATAAACGAACGTGATGTTACCTTTGTCGTTAGATACACCCGTTGCAATAGAGAATTGACGAGTATCCGCACCTTCGTTAGAAGGACGACCAACTTGAACATCGAAAGTTACACCTTCGTAGTTCTTTTTCAGGATTACGTTGATTACACCCGCGATAGCGTCAGAACCGTAGATAGCAGAAGCACCATCTTTCAGGATTTCGATACGCTCTACAGCAGCCATTGGAATGGAGCTTAAGTTAACTGATGAACCACCTAAAGAAGGTGAACCCGCCATACGACGGCCGTCGATCAATACCAGAGTACGGTCAGAACCGGCACCCAGCAAGCTAACAGTAGCTTGTGACTGAGCAGATGAACCTGAAGAAGGTACGAAAGAACCGAAGCTGTTAGCCGTTACGTTTTGCAGCGCGTCAGCAACAGATACACGACCCTGCTCAACGAATTGCTCAGTTGAGATGATTTGAACAGGACTTGCAGTTTCCATATCAGTTCTCTTGATACGAGAACCAGTGATAGCAATTTTTTCAACGTTGTCGTCAGCTGCTTCTTCTTGTGCAAATACACTTGAAGAACCAAATGTAGCAGCAGAAAGCGCACCGAAAGCGCAAGCCAGTTTCACAGACTTGGCCAGCTTAGAATTATTAAACATGTATTGTCTCCCTGGACCACTAAAATCGTTTAGTGTGTGTTATTAAATCGTTTATCTACGACTTATTATTAAAAGGTATAACACCTCACCGACGATAATAACCACAGAGTCAACAGAGGGTCAACTTACTTTGCGGAGCGAAGTTGCAAAAGTTCAAATTTTTTTTAAATTTTTACGTTATTAGGAAAACGATCATCTTCTAGTATGATTTTAAACACACTTTTAAGATAAGATTTATCATTTTTTTCTATTATTAGAATTTTCATCTCGATAAACCACAAAATTGCGGATAAAAGAGCTTCTTGCCATATCACATTGCAACATTACAAGAACAAATATATAACAACGATTATCATTAATCATAGGGTTGTAAATATAAATATACAAAAAACGTTATTTAACGCGGGAGCATCCCCAGATTAATTTTTCCACAATCATTAAAATTTAATCTTTAACCGCTATCGCCATTTGAATAGGTTAAGACGACGAAACAAGGAATATCGCATATTTTCTTTATTGTTATGCTTTTAGCCATCTCTTCTCGACATTTGCGTTAAAACGACTATACAAGTAAAAGCAATAATGCCGATTATCAGGTCGCGTTAGACAAAACATGATTTTGAGTAACCAACCTGTTAGGGCATGGAAGGGCCATTCTAAGCAAAGGATACAAACATGAAATTAGATGATGACATCCATAACTATTATGAACATCTGGTGTTGCAGCGTTTGAGTGAATTGGAATTGGACAAAACCAAATCAGCTGACTATCTAGCTGACGTCTGTTGCCTGGCACTTAACCAGGTACCACCGCGTTACATCCGCTTTGAAGTCGACATGGCTTTTTATTTGCCACAGAGCGAGCGTCAGCAAATGGAAATGAATGTAGAAAGTGCCGTTGAAAAGGCGATGCGCTATTTAGATCAAGCTAAAACGAAACGGACAACTGAAGAATAAACTTTGGGGAATTGGGTGGCGGGCCCCAGCCACATCCCGGCACATGAGTCGTCTGCTGCGGCTGCTCCCTTCCGGGCCTGACCGGGTTCACAGAGTATCATTGCGAGAGGACCAAGGCCCACCATTGAAACTTGCGGCTCCTGAAGATGCAAATTATGTTTGGCTGTCTTCAGGAGCGGCTCGCATTATGACGACTTGAGACCGAAGTTTCAAGCTTTGTGATTAAATCGTTCTTCTGCAATGACATTTGCCACGATATTGGTGGCTTTTTCATCACTTTCCGCGCGCTGATAAATTTCTTTCAGCGTATCGCCAATCTGTTCAATATGGGTGCGTAATGCTTCACTCGAAGATGTCATACGTTGATGATAGATATCAATAACGCCACCTGCGTTAATCACATAATCCGGCGCGTACAAGATACCGCGCTGGCGTAAGGCTTCCCCCATTGTCTCTTTTGCCAGCTGATTGTTCGCCGCACCCGCAATCACTTTGGCTTTGATTTCAGGCAGCGTTTCATCATTAATAGACGCGCCTAAGGCACATGGTGCAATTACATCCACGTCTAACGAATACAGTTTCTCAGGGGCAACGGCCTGGGCACCAAATTCCTGTACCGCGCGTTCAACGCCCTCCGGAAAAATGTCAGTAACGAAAAGTTCAGCGCCATGCTCATGCAGATGTTTAGCCAGACGATAACCCACATGTCCTACGCCTTGAATTGCCACACGTACACCCTTCAGATCAGTTTTAAGTGCATATTCTACTGACGCTTTAAGGCCGGTGAACACGCCGTAGGCAGTAGACGGCGCTGGATTACCATCAGGCGTTTCATTGTTGTAGTGATATTGTGCACTCACACCGGTGATGTAGTCAGACTGGGTGGCCATGGTTTTCAAATCACCTACTGCAATACCCGAATCTTCGGCAGTAAAATACTTACCGCCCAGTGAATCCACGAATCGGCCCATGGCCAGCATCATGTCTTCAGACTTTTGTTTGCGAGGATCACCGATAATGACCGACTTCCCGCCACCCAACTTCAGGTTCGCCATCGCCGATTTGTAGGTCATGCCTTTCGACAGTCTCAACACGTCTGTTAGTGCTTCCTGGCTATCGATGTAAGGCCACATTCTACATCCACCCAGTGCTGGCCCAAGATTGGTATTGTGCACAGCTATAATCGCTTTCAAGCCTGACGGCTTGTCATGATAAAAGGCAACGTGTTCGTGACTATCGAACTCAGGATGTTCAAAAACTGACATGAAAATGGTTCTTCTCTAAGCGGGTTAAATTGCGGCTATATTAGCCGAACATGACGAGGACAGATTTTGCATTGTTGGTCACGGAAGTTTACAAGCGGAAATATGGTTATTCAGAAGAACTATAGACTAGGATATATATCCTAGTATTATGGAAGTGTTATAATAATTATCATAGACCTAACGAGAAGCCTGATTCATGAAATTAGATAAATTTGACCGCGAAATTCTTCGCGTGCTTCAACAGGACGCAACCGTATCGATGGCCGACCTGAGCCAGAAGGTCGGATTGTCACATACGCCTTGCTGGCGTCGCGTCAAACGCATGGAATCCGAGGGGATCATCCTGCGTAAAGTTACCCTTTTAAATAGCAAAAAACTCAATCTGGGTGTTTCCGTTTTTATCTTTGTCACCCTCAAAAACCATGACGGCGACTCCCTCAACGATTTTGAAAATGCGGTGCAATCGATTGACGAAGTGGTTGAATGTCATACAACCAGTGGGGAGAAGGATTATCTTCTTAAAGTGGTCGTAGAGAGCATAGAAGAGTATGAATATCTTCTTAAGACAAAGCTAACCCATTTACCTCTGGTTGATCACCTCAGTTCTACGTTTGCACTGAAGCAAGTGAAGAACACCACAGAGTTACCCATTAAGAGTCAGTAACAGAAAAAAGCCCGTGAAAACGGGCTTTTTTGTACCTTTAGTCGTGGTGTCTGCCAAATGGCATCGCCGAATTATTCCGGACAGTCCGGCTGATTTTCAGGCCGGGCTTTCTCAAAGGCTTCCAGCGCCTGACAATTCGCAACAATTTTTTCGATCAGTGGATAAGGCGTCATATCCAGGTTAAATCGTTTGGCAATATAAACCTGCGGTACCAGGCAAACATCAGCCATGGTTACATCGAAATCAAAACAGAACTTCCCAGCCTGTGTCTGCAAGCGACTTTCAATGGCTTCAAAACCCAGTTTCGACCACTTGCGTACCCAGGCGCCAACTACTTCGTCGTCGGCATCGAAATCATCACGAAGCGCATTCAGCACACGCAGGTTTCCTAACGGCTGCATTTCCATTGCGATGTCGTGAGAGAGACCACGAACCCGTGCCCTTTCCAGCGCGTGTTGTGGTAACAACCGCGGCGTTTCCGGGTAACGCTCATCAAGATATTCAATAATGCTCAGAGACTGATTCAGTACAAAATCTTCATCGTCATCCACCAGCGCTGGCACTAACTGGGCCGGATTTAAGCGGGTGAAAAGTTCGTGGGTTTGTTCACCGCCCTCTTTCACCAGATGAACCGGCACATATTCGTAATCCAGTCCTTTCAGATTCAGCGCAATGCGCACCCGGTAAGTTGCAGAAGAACGCCAGTAACCGTAAAGTTTCAGACTCATGTTTCACCCTTCTTTCATTCACCGCACTCTCATTATGTTAGCGTTATTTTAGTTGTGCGGTTTTATTTGCTGATCAATAGCGCCAAAAATGCTGTGCCCCTGTCCATCCAGCATCTCAATGCGAATACGATCGCCGAACTGCATAAACGGCGTGGACGGTTTGCCATCGCGTATGGTTTCAATCATCCGAATTTCGGCAATACAGGAGTAACCAACACCACCATCTTTTACAGCACTACCATGTTCAGTACCTTGTTTATTGGATACTGTTCCAGAGCCGATAATAGCCCCTGCTCTCAGATTACGCGATTTAGCCGCGTGCGCAATAAGTTGTGCAAAGTTAAATGTCATATCGATGCCAGCATGGGGCACGCCAAATAATTCGCCGTTGTAAGTCGAACGTAACGGAAGGTGCACTTTTGTCAGATTCCAGGTATCTCCCAACTCGTCCGGCGTTACCGCCACCGGTGAAAAGCTGCTGGCTGGTTTAGACTGAAAAAAACCAAACCCTTTGGCGAGTTCACCGGGGATTAACCCACGCAAAGACACATCGTTTACTAGCATCAGCAATCGTATTCGTTCAACCGCCACCGTTTCACAACATCCCATAGGCACATCATCGGTTATTACCGCCACTTCACCTTCAAAATCAATGCCCCAGTCGTCACTGGGTAAAATCACATCATCCCGAGGACCGATGAAATCATCGGAGCCGCCTTGATACATTAACGGGTCTTGCCAGAAACTTTCGGGCATTTCAGCACCCCGTGCTTTTCTAACCAACTCGACATGATTTACATAGGCACTGCCGTCAGCCCACTGATAGGCCCGTGGAAGCGGAGATTCACAACGCTCTTCTCTGAACGGATCGCTTTTTAGCATGCCATCGTTAAGCTGTTGATAACGTGATTGCAGCTGAGCAGCGAGCTCGGACCAATTATCCAGCGCGTACTGCAGTGTGTTAGCAATATCTGGCACGGCTATGGTTTGTGTCAAATCTCTGGAGACCAGCATCAATACGCCGTCTCGCTGGCCATTTTTATAGGTTGCAAATTTCATTCTTCGCCCTCCTTTGTTGAGGTCTTCCAGCTGTACACATATTCCGGATTTTCCACCCGCAAGGCAGCATCACTGGCGATTAAGGCATCTCTGGTATCCACCATTACCGCTACCTCATCGGTGAAGGTTTTCTTATGCGCCCTGCCTGCGGCGAATGCTTTGGGATGAGGCCCATGGGTAAATCCTGCCGGATGAAATGTCACCATGCCTTTTTCAATATTATCGCGACTGAAGAAATCCCCTTCGTGATAAAACAGCACTTCGTCATAGTCGTCGTTGTTGTGGTAAAAAGGCACTTTCAGTGCACCGGGGTCGCTTTCGATTGGCCGCGGAACAAATGTACACACCACAAAGCGCGGCGCCACAAATGTGGTATGAGCTGAAGGCGGCAGATGATAGCGGTGACTCATCAACGGGCGGATATCCCGCCAGTTCAATTTCACCACACACACCTCACCGTGCCATCCAATCGCATCTAGCGGATTAAACGGATAGGTGATTACCGACGTTTTACCGCCACGCTTCACCTCAACTTTCCAGCTTTTTTCATCTTGCTGAGCCAAGAAGCGCGGATTGATCTGCGGTACTTCCAATACCGCAGGGTCAAATACCGCTTGGCCCCCTAACATGCCTTTGTCTGGCAGCTGATAGGCTTCGTTTGTGGCTTCAATCATCAGTAACGTGAAGGGCTCGCGGGGCTCAAGCCGCCACATGGTTGAACGAGGAAGTAATACATAGTCACCGGCGGTAATTTCCAGGTGACCAAAATCACAGAACAAATCCCCCTCACCTTCATGCACAAACAACAAGTCATCACCATCGGCGTTGCGGGCTAAATGCTTCATCGGCTGAGCGCATTTCCACAACCTATATTTACAATGGGCATTCGACAGGATATCCGGGGCAGAAAACGGGCTGTTTTCGCCGCTCAGTTTAAGCGTATTTAAGTCAAACGCACGAGGACGCAAATCGCCTTCCCACTCCGTCCAACCGGTGGGCGCATGCTTGTGATGCAAATGCGTAGCGGGTCCGAAAAAGCCACTGCGACCAATTTCCCGTTCATAAATGCCTTGTTCAGGAAAGTCCGCGTGAGCTTGTTTCGAATGCACGCCCTGAGTGACGGGAAACCGGATCCAGTTACGCATTTTCTTTCTCGTTGCTATTTTCCAACACGCCCCGGCGAATCTGATCAAGCTCGATAGACTCGAATAAGGCTTTAAAGTTACCTTCACCGAATCCTTCATTGCCCTTACGCTGAATAATTTCGAAGAACACTGGGCCAATAACGGTATCAGTGAAAATCTGCAATAGAATGCCGTCTTTCATCGGTGCGCCATCAATCAGCACTTTCAGTTCTTTCAATTCTGCCAGCGATTCGCCATGACCGGGAACCCGCTTCTCCACACCTTCGTAGTAGGTGTCCGGCGTGTCCATAAAGCGCATTCCGCGGGCTTTTAAATCGCGTACGGTTTGATAAATATCGTCGGTAGACATAGCAATATGCTGAATACCTTCGCCGTTGTATTCGCGAATAAATTCCTCGATTTGAGATTTATCATCGGAAGATTCATTAATAGGAATGCGGATTTTTCCGCAGGGTGAGGTCATCGCTTTACTCACTAAACCGGTAAGCTTCCCTTCAATATCGAAATAGCGGATCTCGCGGAAGTTACCAATGCTTTCGTAGAAATTCGCCCATACCGCCATGTTGCCGCGTCGGACGTTGTGAGTGAGATGGTCGACAAAAGTCAGGCCTGCATTGGCATCGCTCATGCGCGCCTGCCAGTCATCGTAAAAGCGGAAATCGACTTCGTAGATACTGTCATCGCCGTAGCGGTCGACAAAATAGAGTGTGCTTTCTCCTATTCCGTAAACCGCTGGAATGTTTAGCTCCATCGGCCCAAGATTACCGTGAAAGGCTTTCGCCCCGTTTGTCACCGCATGTTCAAAAGCAACGCCGGCATCGTTAACTCTGAATGCCATGCCGCAAACGCTCGGCCCTCGCATACGCGCAAACTCTTCAGCTTGAGAAGCGGGTTCAGCGTTAACGATAAAGTTGATGTCACCCTGACGATACAACCAAACCCGTTTGGAGCGATGACGAGCAACTTCAGCAAACCCCAACGACGAGAACAACGCTTTGAGATCGCCGATGCCCTTATCATCAGCAGCTGTATATTCAACAAATTCGAAGCCATCTGAGCCCAACGGGTTATAAGAGTAATCGATATCTGACATGGTGCATTCCTCACACTTGTTAATGTTATGTGAACAATAAACACCAAATTTATAGGGAAGGACAGTGGGGGGCTAACAGTGTATTTTGATGGTATCGAAGTGCAAAAGCGTACAGATTTGTGGACAATCGGCGGGAAACCACGTTCTTCCCCGCCGAATAACGTCAAATCGTGCTTAATTCGTAAAGCCAACGCAACAAGCTGTCATCAAAGCTTTACAGTGCTTTTATTGATGCCATATTCACGTAACTTGTTCGCGATGGCGGTATGACTCAGCCCCAACTTTTTCGCAAGCTGTCGAGTGCTCGGGTATGAAGGATAAAGACGTTTTAGCAAGTCACGCTCGAACTTCTTCACTTCCTCATCGAGGGTTCCGTCAAAGTTCTCATCGATATACGTGACACTTGGGGCACAACTAGGCAGTTGAATATCTTCTTTGGTAATTTCATTACCATCTAGTAACGACAACGCGCGGAACAAAGCGTTTTGTAGTTGCCGAACATTCCCCGGCCACGGATACTGCTGCAGAAAGTCGACGCAGGATTTACTGAGTTTGGCCGGTCGACGCCCGAGTTTTCCGCTGTGTTGTAGAATGAAAGATTCGGCCAGTGGCAGAATATCCTGGCGACGTTCTTTTAAAGACGGCATGACTAAACTCAGTACGTTCAGGCGATAATACAAATCTTTTCTGAACACGCCTTCTTCTACCAGTTGGCCAAGGTCACGACTGGTCGTACAGATAAAGCGCACATTCACTTCAACAGGTTTATCACCGCCCACCCGGCGAAATTCGTTATTCTCCAAAACTCGCAGCAGCTTTGCCTGTAACTGCGGCGACATATCGGCAATTTCGTCGAGCAATAGTGTACCGCCTTCTGCCAGCTCTAATAGTCCAACTTTGCCATCAGGCTGATTGTACGCGCCGGCAGCATAGCCAAATAACTCCGATTCAGCGACGCTGTCTGGCAAAGAAGCACAATTCAGAACCAGAAACTCGCTTTTATGTCTGCGGCTGGCTTGATGGCACGCTTTGGCAATCATTTCCTTGCCGGTACCGGTTTCACCGAATATCAACACAGGCGCATCCAGATCAGCAATCTGTTTGGCCTCATTGACCACTTTCGCCATAGCCGCGGAACGTGTAATGAAATGGTCGAAAGAATCCGTCTCAACCTGATGAAAAGCACTAAACTGCTGCCCGAGGCGAATTTCAGATTTCAAGATGACGACGGCGCCGGCAAGAATAGGCTGATTGTGACCATCTGGAACGGTTACCGGCAATACATCGGCAAGGTAGTCCTGCTGGATGAATTTAACTTTAACCGACGTCGCGGCCCCTTCTTCATTTTCCATCCAACGGGTGAAATTGAAATTTTTAACCAACTCCCCCACGTCCATTGATTTGATTTCCGAGAACGGCATTTCCATCCCACTCATCACTGCTTCGTTACACATTAAAATGCGGCAACGGTTATCGATGGAGAAAACCGGGTCTGGTAATGTACGAAGGATGGCTGAAAGCTGGTGACGCTCCCTTTCCCCCGGCATAAACGGGGTGGTTTTCACATCGTCGATGCCATTAATCCGCCGGATCTTTGGCATCAAGTGCTGAAAATCTTCAAATTCAATGTTAGGAAAATTCAGAAATATTTTTCCCGCGACGTCAATTTCGATGCCACGTAAGTCGATTTCATGTTCAACGAGGATATCCAATATATCCTGCGTAATACCAAGGCGATCCTGGCAACTGATTTCTAAGCGCATAGGGTTTCTGTCATTGTTTTTGTGGCTACATTAGTATGAATATAGCATTGTAAATATATATTTACAGGATATCACAAAATCATAACATTACTATGCTTAAATAATTTTCAGCTCGCTTGTTTAGGCGCTATCTCGAAAAGCGGTGCATGCAACCCCAGCTTCATTGCCTGCCGGACGAGTTTCATAATGTCGCTTTCTGCCAGCGTAAATAAATCGTCGAATGAGGCTAATTCGTAATAAAGCGGCTGCATAATATCGATGCGGTATGGCGTTCGTAGTACATCCAGAGGATTCATTGGTACCTTCAACGGTGCATTACTTTCCAGCGCGTAACAGGTTTCGCCTGGAGAAGATAAAATGCCGCCGCCATAAATACGCTGCCCCTCGGCGCAACTAACCAAACCAAACTCCACGGTAAACCAATAAAGCCGCGCAAGATAAATTCGCTCTTCTTTAGACGCTGCCAAGCCGAGTTTGCCGTAGGTATGCGTAAAGTGTGCAAATGCAGGATTGGTTAGCAATGGGCAATGCCCGAATACCTCGTGAAAAATATCCGGCTCTTGCAAATAATCAAATTCTTCCCGGCTACGGATGAAAGTGGCCACAGGAAACTGTCTATCCGCCAGCAAGGCAAAAAATGAGGAAAAGTTTATCAATGCGGGGACCGGCGCGGTTCGCCAGCCTGTTGTCGATTCCAATACACTATCAATTTCGCTCAGCTGAGGAATACGATTTTCTGGCAGGTCTAGCAACGTTAAGCCATCCAGGTATTGTTGGCAGGCTCTGCCCGGCAACAGTGAAATCTGACGATGATACAGTTCTGACCAAATAGCATTTTCCTGTTGAGACCAGTGGATGTTGCCATTTTCATCGGGCTGTTTTGACTGATATGCGGACGACTTTGCCATGGGTACCTTCGTGAATTGAGAAACTCATTTCAGTCTAAGGACTTTACCGGCGGAAGGAAGAGAGAGGCACATTGAGGTTGCCCCGAACACCGTAACATAAATTTTACAAACGGAGTTAAACATTTGATTTGCAGGCTTTAAAAACAAAAAAGTCGATGGCATCACTGCCATCGACAAGAGGATCGAATTAAAGTCTGCTAATTTCGCGGTCTAGTTGAAATTCGCGGGAGGTAACGTACTTTTCCATTTTACGCAGGCGTAATTCTGCGTCTTTAAAACGCGCGGCGATATCATGAACAGCCTGTTTAGGCGGTTCGCCAGCCTGCCAGACTTTGGTTTTCACCGCCACTTTGGCAGATTGCTCTGGCTGCACAGCGTGGGTGTTCGTCCAACCTTTGCCTTCGCCAGACTTAAATTGGCTCACCGGGTCGTCTTTAAAAATTTGCGCATTAGCTTGCTTCGGCTCAAGAATAAACCAGCATGCTACGTATGCAATAAAGATAAACGGACCACCAAGTAGAAAGAAAGCTGATACCACCAGAATGCGGACTAGCCAGCGTTCAAGACCAAAATATTCCGCTATTCCACTACAAACACCTGCTATACGCTTGTGCTGGGTGTCGCGACATAACTGACCTTTCATGCTCTGTCCCTCCACTGTGGCGCTTCATGATCTAGAATCGACTCAAGGGTTTTAATCCGGTCTGACATTTTTTCCGCTTTTTCAGCCAGGGTTTTTAATTCTGCATATTCTTCTGCACTCAAGCCCTGGCTCACCTGCTTTTTGCTGCGGTAGTGTAAAATTAACCAGATAGGTGCAACAAAAATTAAAAACAGAACTAAAGGGGCTGTTATTAATGCCATTATTCCCGCGTCCATATTCTCTCTCCTCCAGCAAATACTCTGATTTTTTCCATAATATCAGGAGTAAAATTAATCGTGTTTCTTTTTCCGGCAACCGTTTGGTTGCCGGTTTGACGCGCTTTTTATTCTGCGCTCTTATTCTGATTCATTTTGGCTTTTAATGCGGCTAACTCTTCATCGATTTTGTCACCGGCTTCCAGCTCAGCAAACTCATCGTTAAGGGTTTTCTTACCCAAATCATAAGCTTCAACCTGAGATTCCAAATCGTCAATCTTACGCTCATATTGCTCAAAGCGCCCCATTGCCGCATCCACTTTACTGCTATCCAGCGTACGCTTCACTTCTAAGCGAGAGCTGGCTGTTTTCTGACGCATAATAATCGCTTTCTGACGGGCTTTTGCGTCTGCCAGTTTATCCTGCAACTGACCCACTTCGTCCTGAAGTTTAGAAATCTGCTCTTCAACAATAGCCAGTTCCTGACCCAGTGCAACAGCAGCTTCCGATGCTTTTTTGCGTTCTTGCAGGGCAGCACGCGCTAAATCTTCGCGGTCTTTGCTCAGCGCCAGTTCCGCTTTCGCTCCCCAATCTTCAGCATCACGCTCGTATTTACTGATTTGCGCTACAATTTCCTTTTTACTGGCAATGGTCTTCGCTGACGCAGAACGCACCTCTACCAGTGTGTCTTCCATCTCCTGGATGATAAGACGAACCATTTTTTCCGGATCTTCAGCTTTATCCAGTAAAGCGTTGATGTTTGAATTCACTATATCGGTGAAACGCGAGAAGATACCCATATTCATTACCTCTATCTCGTGAAATAATCATGCAAAAGTGCATGGTTTCGAAAATTCGCAATCTGCGACTGGGTTATATCTATACAATATACTTGCCAACTTCATCGTATTTGCATACCACTGAATTGAAAGCTTTTTTTCGTGAAAAAGAATAGTTCGATTCTCACCACTTTTTCATCTACACTAAGAATTGGTCTAATTGACTAACACTTGAGGGAATAAATGAGTAGATTTCGCCAACAAGATAACTTGCTTGGGCAGGCCAATAGCTTTCTGGAAACACTGGAACAGATTTCACAGATCGCGCCATTGAACAAACCGGTGCTGGTAATCGGTGAACGGGGAACCGGTAAAGAACTTATCGCTGCTCGTTTGCACTTTCTGTCACAGCGCTGGGATCAAAACTACGTCAAACTCAATTGTGCCGCACTGAATGAAAACCTGCTTGAAAGTGAGCTGTTCGGTTATGAAGCTGGTGCATTTACCGGTGCAGCTAAACGACGGGAAGGTCGTTTTGAGGTCGCTAACAACGGCACCCTGTTCCTCGACGAGCTGGCAAACACCTCAGGACTTATTCAGGAAAAGCTGCTCAGAGTGATTGAATATGGTGAATTCGAACGTGTGGGCGGCAGTAAAACACTGAAAACTGATGTGCGTATTATTGCGGCGACAAACGAAGACCTACCGGCTTTAGCAGAGAGCGGAGAATTCCGCGCTGACTTGCTGGATCGCTTAGCATTCGATGTTATTACTATTCCGCCATTACGGGAACGAAAAGAAGACATATTGCTTCTGGCAGAAAACTTCGCCATTAATATGGCCCGTGAACTGGAAATGGAACTCTTTAGCGGTTTTACCGAAAAGGCACGCCGAACGCTGTTGGAATACTCCTGGCCGGGCAACATCCGTGAGCTGAAAAACGTGGTTGAACGGGCGGTTTATCGCACCAACAACCCTCACCTACCTGTGCATGAAATTATTCTCGATCCGTTTGAGTCTCCGTTCAGACCCAAGGGCAGAATTAAAACCCAGGACAGAATGGCAAGCTCTGGTACAGTGTCAGACGTTGTGGAAGTACCGCCTGAATTACCCGATGTCGCGGCAAACGCGCCTGCTGCACCGGCGACGGCGTCGTTTAACTTCCCCATTGATCTAAAAGAACGCTCTCAGCAATATGAAATCGATATGATTCGCCAGGCCCTTGAAGACAGTCAGTTTAATCAGAAAAAGACTGCAGAAAAGTTGAGTCTGACTTATCATCAGCTTCGTGGATATCTGAAAAAATATAACTTACTGGATTCTTCGGCAGAATCTGTGGAGGCGTGACGGTGCGAGGCGGTTTTCGGTGGGCGGCATTTCTGGTTGCTTTAACGGGTTTGCAGGCCTGCGACAAATCAGAACAGATTGCCTTTTACCAATCAGGGATCATCTACTGCTCCGAAAGTAATCCGGTGAACTTTAATCCGCAAACTGACACGTCCAGCACCACTGCAGATGCTACGGCACATCAACTTTACGATCGCCTTCTCAATTTCGATGCCGAAAGCGGGCAAATTGTGCCTAACGTTGCTGAAAGTTGGATGGTGTCTGATGACGGACTAACTTACACCTTCCAGCTTCATAAAAACGTTACTTTTCACACCACGACTTATTTTACGCCAACCCGCTCGTTGAATGCTGACGATGTGATCTTCAGTATTAACCGCTGGCGTTTGCCTTCTAATCCTTTTCATGCCGTTTCCGGCGGCCGCTACCCCTATTTCGAAAGTCTTGGATTAGCAGACAACATCGTAAATGTTGAGCGTATAAATGGCTACCGGGTGCAAATTACCCTCAAAGAGCCTGATAGCTCATTTTTGGCAAACCTGGCTACGGATTTTTCAGTCATACTCTCAGCGGAGTATGCCGACCATTTGCTGAGTCGCGGTACGCCAGAACGCATTGATTACTTCCCTATAGGAACCGGCCCGTTTAAGTTTGAAAGCTATCGTAAAGATCATTACATCCGCTTCCTTCGAAATGAGAATTACTGGGGTGTTGATGAATTACCTGATGGACAATCTAATACCGAGCATCTTATTTACGATATCACCACCAAGAGTTCGATAAGACTGGCGAAACTTATCACTGGTGAATGCGATGCTATTGCCTTCCCTGCGCAAACTGAGCTTGAGATCATTCGTAACCGGGAAGAACTCGAGCTTTCTGAAAAGCCAGGGCTGAATATTGGTTTTTGGGCCTTCAACACGGAACGCCCACCCTTTGATGATCCTAAAGTCAGAAAAGCGCTGGCACTGGCCATCGACAAAAACACCCTGCTGGAAGCCGTTTATTTTGAAAGCGCCACGCGGGCGAAAACCTTGCTTCCTACAGCCAGTTGGGCGTTTCAAAGTGATGCGGAAGACACCGCGTATAACCCGGTTTTGGCGAAAAAATTACTTAAAGAAGCGGGCATTGAGCCAGGCTTCACCATGACCATTTGGGCAATGCCTGTTGAACGCGCGTATAATCCAAACGCAAGTAAAATGGCTGAGCTGATTCAACGTTATTTGTCCGCCGTTGATATTCAGGTGAATATTGTGACTTATGACTGGACCACCTTCCGGCGACATTTACGGGAAGGTTTGCATGACAGTGTGTTGATTGGTTGGTCTGCTGATAATGGTGATCCGGATAATTTCTACCGCCCTCTTCTCAGCTGTGGCGCTATTCCATCGGGTACTAATCGCGCCATGTGGTGCAATGAAAAGTATGATGCTCTGATCAACGAGGCGCTGGAAACACAGGATCTCGAGCGTCGAAAAGCTATATATGAAGAAGTAAACCGTCTGTTGTATGATGAACTTCCCTTGGTACCTATTGCACATGCTTATCGCTACCAGGCCTATCGAAAAAATTTAAAAGGTATGAGTATAAACCCGTACGGCGGCGTGCGATTTGCCGGAGTGACTAAGTCCCTGTGATACAAATTCTAATTCGTTATGCCACCCTGTTTATCACCACCATGCTGGTGCTGGCGGCGCTGTCTTTTTCACTGGCATACCTGTTTCCCGGTGACGTACTGGTGAACCTCACCGGCATTACCCCGCAAAATGAAACCGAACGCGCCGCTTTGCTACGTCAATTCCAGTTGGATAAACCCTACCTGTTTCAATTCATTCATTACGTACAGCAGCTACTGCAAGGGAACTGGGGATATAGTTTTGTATCCGGATTGCCCTTACGGGAAGAAATTGGCATCGCCATGCCCGCCACCATTGAACTCAGTGCATATGCGCTTTTCGTGGCGATTTTCGTGGGTGTACCGCTGGGGTGTTATGCAGGCATGCGCAGCTACACGAAACGGGACTATCTGATTAATTCTGCCAGTATGGTGAGCTACTCGTTTCCGGTTTTCTGGCTGGCGTTGGTGTTTATTATGGTGTTCAGTCTGAACCTTGGGATTGTACCACTGTCTGGTCGTGTCAGCTTGTTGTTTGATGTTCCGCCCACCACGGGCTTTATTCTGATTGATATTATTATTGCTGAGAACACCGATACGTCACTGGCATTGAATGACGCACTTTATCATTTGTTACTGCCAACAATTTCCATTGCGCTGGTGTCTACAGCTTCAGTGGTAAGACTCACACGACGATCTGTTATTGATGTGTTGAAAAGCCCTTATATTGCGGCGGCAGAGTCACGGGGGCTATCCCGCGTACAAATATTCCGTCGGCATATCCTGCGTAACGCCTTACTTCCCATTCTGCCTTTGATGGCTATTCAGATAACCACGCTGATCACCAACGCGATGATTGTGGAAACGCTCTTTTCATGGCCGGGCATTGGCAATTGGTTAATTCAGGCTATTTACCAGCGTGACTATCCGGCATTACGGGTAGGCATGCTTGCAGTGGCAACTTTAGTGGTTAGTTTTACTATTTTGATTGATTTGTTTAATCGGATCATCGATCCAAGCCGGGAAAAATACGAACGTGGCACGGTTTAGTCTTTATCAGGAAGAATCACAGCCTTCCCCGTGGCAACGCACCTGGGAAGAATTTCGCAGTAGCCATGTCGCCTTTGCGGGCTTCATTGTACTTGGTCTGTTTCTTTTTGTTTCTTTGTTTGCGCCGCTCGTTGCCCCTTACGACCCGCTACAACAAAACATCGATGCGTTACTCGTACCTCCAAGCTGGGAACCTAACGGCACAATCAGCCACCTGTTTGGCACTGATGCGCTTGGACGAGATGTGTTTTCTCGTATCATGTATGGATGCCGGGTAACCTTCGGCTCCAGCGTACTTCTGGTGTTAATCGCCATGCTGGTAGGTGTCACTATCGGCACCATCGCCGGGATGACGAGTGGGGTACGTTCAAGCGTCATTAATCATACCCTGGATGCACTCATGGCCATTCCTACTCTGTTAATCGCCATCATTATCGTCGCGATTTTGGGCACAGGCCTGGTGAACAGTATGTGGGCCATAACACTGGCATTGATCCCACAGTTCATACATCACACCCGCTCGTTTGTGCGCAGCGAAATGAAAAAAGAATACATCCTAGCGTCTCGTCTGGACGGCGCCAAGCCTTTGCAGCTTTTCTTTCACTCGGTACTGCCCAACATGATTGAGATGCTGGTTGTACAAGGCTCTCTGGCGCTTTCCGTAGCTGTTATCGACATTTCGGCACTGGGTTTTCTGAATTTGGGTGCACAGCCGCCACTGCCGGAACTGGGCGTTATTCTTGCTGACGGCCTCGATGTTGCCTATGTGGCACCATGGAATGTGGGACTACCGGGTCTGACCATCTTTCTTATGGTTCTGGCAATTAACATTGTCGGCGACGGTTTACGCTCTGCACTAAGACGGAGGCTGACACACTAATGCCAATGCTGGACATCAAAAACCTGACCCTGGAAATTGATAACGGTAGTACGCGGGTAAAAGCCCTCGATAAAGTGAACCTCACCGTTAACAGTGGCGAAATTCGCGCACTGGTGGGTGAATCTGGCTCGGGTAAAAGTTTAATGGTACAGGCCATTTCCGGTGCGTTACCGCCCCAATGGAAAGTTACAGCAGACCGGATGAGCTGGCATGGCAAGAACATGTTATCGATGACGGCGAAAGAACGCCGGGAACTGATGCGCCGTGATATTGGTGTTGTGTTTCAGGATTCTATTACGTCCATGGACCCATCGATGACATTAGGACAACAGCTCGAAGAAGCGATCCCCGACGAGTTAGTCAACGGTAAATGGTTCTGGCAACGAAATCTGGATCGCCGAAAAACGGCTATCAATACCGTACATAAGGTGGGCATTAAGAATCACAAACATTACCTGAACGCGTATCCGCATCAGGTACCCACTGACATTGGTCAGAAGTTTATGATTGCCATGGCGTTAATCTCACAACCCAAATTACTCATCGCCGACGACCCGACCCGAGGGATGGAAACCACCACCAAAACCAAAGTATTGAAACTCTTCACGCGGCTGAATCAAACAAAATCACTCTCGATTTTGTTTGTCAGTCACGATTTGCTGGCCATTGCCAGCATGTCCCATACCATGACCGTGCTGTACTGCGGTCAGACGGTGGAATCGGGCAAGATGAAACATATTCGTAAGCGCCCACTGCATCCGTACACCAAAGCACTTATCGACAGTGCACCAAGTTTCCGGGCGGACTTGCCGCCGAAATCGGTACTGCCCTCTCTCGACGGCACTATCCCCTCGTTACAGCATGTGCCAATTGGATGCCGTTTAGGACCTCGCTGTCCTCGCGCGCAGCGGGCCTGCGTGAGCACACCGGGCGTAAGACGTATTCATGATCACACTTACAGCTGCCACTTTCCGCTGCATATGGAGAAACTATGAGTGAGCTTATGCATGTCAGTGGCCTGACATTTCGTCACAGCGATCAGAAGCGCTGGTTGAAAAAGCCAGAAGTGTTTGCCTTGGGACCCATCGAGCTGACGGTGAAACGAGGTGAAACCATTGCGATAATTGGTGAGAACCGAGCGGGTAAATCGTTGTTGGCGAAGCTGCTGGTTGGTGCAATACCCGCCGACGAAGGGGAGATATTCTTGAGCAACGTGATGTACAACGCGGCTAAAAAGAAGTCTACTAAAAGCTACAACAGCAGTAACGATATCCGAATGATCTTCCAGCACAGCAGTGAGGCGATGAATCCGGGCATTCCTGTAGGCCGCATTCTCGATGAACCATTAAAGCTTAATACCGAACTGTCTGAATCAGAACGCAAAACCCTGATTGAAGATATATTGGTTAAAGTAGGTTTGCTGCGTGATCACTACTACTTTTATCGCCATATGTTGTCAGATGGTCAGCAACAGCGTGTGGCAATTGCGCGGGCCATGGTGTTGCAACCGAAAATCCTGGTTGCCGACGAACCTTTCGCAGCACTCGATCCCTCAGTGCGTTCACAAACGGTAAACCTGATCCTGAAACTGCAAAAGGAACTGGGCCTGTCATTCATATTTATCTCTCACAACTTAGGGATTGTGCGTCATATCGCCGACAGGATCATTGTCATGGACGGTGGCCAGATTGTCGAAACAGGTAAAACCGAAACCATTTTTCGTTGGCCTCAGCACGAGATGACTAAAAAGCTCATTCTCGCTTATCAGTCACTCGTACCTCAGCAAACGCTGGCCACATCAGAGTAGAACTCGCTTAACCCACCAGCGCCAACAGGATACCCGCTGCTACGGCAGAGCCCAGTACGCCTGCCACATTTGGCCCCATGGCGTGCATGAGCAAAAAGTTATGCGGATTGCTTTGCAAACCGACTTTATTAACCACACGGGCCGCCATAGGCACAGCACTCACACCCGCAGCACCAATCAATGGGTTAATTCCGCCGCCGCTCACTTTATTCATAACCTTTGCCATAAGTACGCCCGCAGCAGTGCCTATTGCGAAGGCGATCGCGCCCAGGCCCAGGATCCCTAAGGTTTCTATGGTAAGGAATTTGTCAGCAGAAAGCTTGGAACCCACTGCCAGCCCGAGGAAGATAGTGACTATGTTGATGAGCTCATTTTGGGCAGTCTTGGACAGGCGATCCACTACGCCACATTCACGCATCAGGTTACCGAAGCAGAACATGCCCACCAGCGGCGTCGCCGAGGGCAAAAACAAAATGGTTAAGATCAGAACGGCCAGAGGGAAAATGATTTTCTCTTTACGGCTCACTTCCCGAAGCTGTGCCATTTCAATTTTGCGCTCATCTTCAGTCGTCAGCGCCTTCATAATGGGTGGCTGAATTATTGGCACTAACGCCATGTAAGAATAAGCGGCGACAGCGATAGCGCCAAGCAAGTCTGGCGACAAACGTGAAGCGAGGAAAATGGCAGTTGGTCCATCGGCACCACCAATAATGGCTATGGCACTCGCGTCTTTCAGGCTAAAATCAAAGCCGGGAATAAAATTCAGCGCTATCGCACCAAACAATGTGGCAAAGATACCAAATTGGGCAGCAGCGCCGAGTAGAAGCATGCGAGGATTCGCAATCAAGGCACCAAAGTCTGTCATGGCTCCCACCCCCATGAATATGAGTAACGGGAAAACGCCAGAGTGAATACCCACTTCGTAGATATAATAGAGCAAGCCACCGGGGTCAGAAAAACCTGCCAGCGGAATGTTGGTCAGCAAAGCTCCGAAGCCGATAGGAAACAGCAGCAAGGGCTCGAATTTTTTTACGATGGCGAGCCACAGTAATAACAGCCCAACGGCCATCATTATTAGCTCACCACTCTGAAAATGAGCCAGCGCAGTGCTGTCCCAGAGTATGTATAGTTTTTCCATGGCTTATAACTCTATCAGTGCCTGACCGCTAGCGACGCTGTCACCTTCTTTAGCGAGAATAGTGTTTACCGTTCCGTCGAAGGCAGAGCGTATTTCCGTTTCCATTTTCATCGCTTCCAGAATAATCACCACATCACCATTGGCAACAACGTCACCCGGACTTACCAGAACTTTAAATACGTTACCGGAAAGCGGCGCGTTGATGGTCTGACCGCTGGCTGATGGTGCTGGCTCCGCAGACGAGGCAGGCGCAGACGCTGCAGCCGGTGTCACGCTGGTTAGCGTGCCGGAATCAGCCACTTCCACGTGATACACCTTGCCATCCACTTTAACATCGTAACTGGAAGGCTGACCCGCAGTTTTTGGAGCAGCAGCAGGCGCTGTAGCCACTTCCGGTTCTTTGCCTGGCGATGGTTCAAAGGCATCTGGGTTGCCGCGGTTTTGCAGGAACTTCAGACCGATTTGCGGGAACAAGGCGTAAGTGAGTACATCGTCGACCTGTTCATCCGCCAACAGTAAGCCTTTGTCTTTAGCCAATGATGTCAGGTCGTCTGTCAGGCTTTCCATTTCTGGTTTGATCAAATCAGCTGGGCGACAGGTAACCGGCTCACCGCCGTCAAGTACCCGGGCCTGCAGTTCAGCATTCACCGGCGCAGCAGTTGCGCCGTATTCGCCTTTTAGTACACCCGCGGTTTCTTTGGAAATGCTTTTATAACGTTCGCCGGTCAGTACGTTCAAAACAGCCTGAGTCCCGACGATTTGTGAGGTAGGTGTTACCAATGGAATAAAGCCGAGATCTTCACGCACCCGCGGAATTTCTTTTAATACTTCATCAAACTTGTCTTCAGCGCCCTGCTCTTTCAGCTGGCTTTCCATATTGGTGAGCATGCCGCCTGGCACCTGCGCCAACAATATACGGGCATCGACACCTTTGAGGCTGCCTTCAAACTTGGCGTATTTCTTTCGAACGTCGCGGAAATAAGCGGCAATGTCTTCCAGCCCCTCTAGCGACAAGCCCGTATCTCTTTCGGTGCCCTCAAGGGCCGACACAATTGTCTCAGTGGCGCTGTGACCATAGGTCATACTCATTGAAGAAATCGCGGTGTCCAGCATGTCGATGCCGGCATCAATGGCTTTCTGATAGGTTGCCGTACTCAGGCCCGTGGTCGCATGACACTGCATGGCGATAGGCACCTGAACGGTTTCTTTCAGGCGGGTGACCAGTGTTTCACATTCATAAGGTTTCAGCAGACCCGCCATATCTTTAATACAGATGGAATGCACGCCCATATCTTCAAGCTGCTTAGCCATATCAACCCAGCCATCGATGGTGTGCATGGGGCTGATGGTATACGACATGGTGCCTTGCGCGTGGGCGCCACAGTCAATGGCGGCTTTCACGGCGGTTTGCAGATTACGGACATCGTTCATGGCATCAAAAATACGGAACACGTCCACGCCATTATCATGGGCTCGTTCAACAAAGCGCGTTACGACATCATCTGCATAGTGACGGTAGCCTAGCAAATTCTGACCACGCAACAGCATCTGCTGCTTCGTTTTCGGCATCGCCTTTTTCAATGCGCGAATACGTTCCCAGGGATCTTCCCCAAGATAACGGATACAGGCGTCGAAGGTTGCACCGCCCCAGGATTCAACAGACCAGAAACCGGCATCATCAAGTTTACTGGCAATAGGCAGCATATCTTCCAGGCGCATGCGGGTTGCGAGTAAAGACTGGTGTGCGTCGCGGAGAACTAATTCGGTCAGTGCCAATGGCTTAGACATAGTGATTCCTCTTAAAAACCTATTTCTGATTATTTCGGTGCTGATGAACGGCAGCCGTTATCGCTGCAATCGTTCCGGCGCTAACTGTTGCGTCTTTTGCTGTCGGCATAGCCCGGGTACGCACCGGCGCGGCGGCGGGTTCCTCGCCTGGAAACTTTTCGCAATACCAGGCAATGCAGCGCACGCCAGCAATCAGCAAAGCAAGAAAGGCGAACACGAATGCCATGCCTGTAAACATTAGCGTAGCGGCCTCGCCCAGTAGGCTGCTCATGGATTCAGGGGCCATATAAATTACCTCTAATTTGGGTGAAGCGAATAATTATCATGTTAAAAATGCAAAAACAATGGGACTTCAGACCTATAAAACCAATAAATATGCAAAAATAAAGCATAAACTCACACTTAGTTCGCTTTTTTGGTCCATTTATTAAGAATGTAAAGACCTATGGTCAGCATTTATTCCTTAGTACAAATTATCACCATTGTGGGCCATTTCTCATTATTAGCAAGGGGCAAACGATGACAGTGCAATGCTATGTACTGCACGAGGCCCTTGAACGAAAGCAGCGAAACTGGCGACATGAAGGAATGAGTGAAACGTCGATGTTTGAGAAAAGAAGTAGCAGCAGAAAGCAGAAATGAAAAAGCCCACCAGATGGTGGGCTTTTCAATGTGGCGCGTGTGGAAGGATTCGAACCTCCGACCGCCTGGTTCGTAGCCAGGTACTCTATCCAGCTGAGCTACACACGCTTTAAGTATACTTTTACGTTTTACCGTAAAAGGTGGTGCTTTTGTAAGTTGGCGCGTGTGGAAGGATTCGAACCTCCGACCGCCTGGTTCGTAGCCAGGTACTCTATCCAGCTGAGCTACACACGCGCATTAAAACTTATTGTTGGCCACCACTTCCAACCTTAATAGTGGCGGAGAGGGAGGGATTCGAACCCTCGATACCAGTAATAGGTATGGTTCCTTAGCAGGGAACTGGTTTCAGCCACTCACCCACCTCTCCGTAACAGTGGTGCGCATTTTACTGATACTCGTGAGGGAGTCAAACCCTTTTTTCAATAAAATGAATCGTATGCTGCCATTTTAAACAAATCGGATAAAAAGCCAACTTTTTCAGTCCGTAGACACAAAAAAGGCCGGTTAAACCGACCTTTCTATAAGTGATTATTCAGCAGTGTTGCCGGGCTGACCACCTTTTTCAGCCTGAATGCGCATGTAAATTTCTTCACGATGCACTGATACTTCTTTTGGTGCATTTACACCAATACGTACCTGATTACCCTTAACCCCTAAAACAGTCACGGTAACATCATCACCTACCATCAGGGTTTCACCTACACGACGAGTCAATATAAGCATTCGCTTGCTCCTGTCCTTTAAAAATGAACTTTCCCTTAACTTTCGTCACTCGTCGGCACGACCCGACGGTAACAGCAGTGATTCCCTGTTTCCATGTCACTTAAGAAACTCACTGTATACCTTACACACTGGATTATAGCTTATCTGACAGATATGCGTTAACTGACGCCAATGCACCTTTCAGATTCTCTGGCTGACTACCACCGGCTTGCGCCATGTCTGGTCTGCCACCGCCCTTTCCACCAACCTGTGAGGCAATAAAGTTAACCAGTTCTCCTGCTTTAACTTTGCCGGTTAGCTGTTTGGTGACGCCTACAATTAAACTGACTTTAGCACCATCAGCCATACCTAGTACTACGATGCCTTCGCCGATTCGGTTTTTAAGATCGTCCATCATTCCACGTAATGCTTTCGACTCTACGCCTTCAAGCTCGGAAATCAGCACTTTCACACCATTGATATCCTGAGCCTCGCCTAAGAGATCAGCGCCCTGTTGCGCAGCCAATTTTTGCTTCGCTGCGGTCAGTGCTTTTTCCAGATCTTTAGTTTGCGCCTGCAATGCACCGATACGGTCAATCAAGCCCGCGCTATCTGTTTTTAATAATCCAGCAGCGGTTTGTAACTGAATCTGTTGTTGTTGCACATATTCAACTGCCGCTGCGCCAGTTATCGCTTCTATGCGACGAACGCCCGAGGCAATGCCACTTTCTGAGGTGATTTTGAATAAACCAATATCACCGGTGCGCTGAACGTGAGTACCGCCACAAAGCTCTACCGAGAATGGACCCATGGTTACTACGCGCACTTTCTCGTCATACTTCTCGCCGAACAACGCCATGGCACCGGAAGCCTTCGCTTCATCCAGTTCCATCAGTTCTGTCTTCAACGAATGGTTCGCGCGAATTTCCTCGTTCACGCGGTTTTCAACCTGCAGAAGCTGTTCTGGCGTGACCGCTTCAAAATGAGAGAAGTCAAAACGCATACGAGCCGCTTCAACCAGTGAGCCTTTCTGGGTTACGTGCTCACCGAGGATTTCACGTAATGCGGCGTGCAGTAAGTGAGTAGCACTGTGGTTTTTCTTCACTGCTTCGCGTTTGGCGTTGTCAATTGCTGCCGTGACTTTTTCACCTTTCTTAATTTCACCAACCACTTTACCTTTGTGGGCAAAAGCGTTACCCATTTTCTGGGTATCAGAAACAATAAACTCGCCGCCCGCGACTTTAAGCACGCCGCTGTCGCCGGCCTGACCACCCGATTCTGCGTAAAACGGGGTTTGATCCAGTACCACAACCCCTTCCTGTCCATCGGTCAACGTGTCGGTAAACTGGTTGTCGAAGATTAGCTCAACGATGTTCGCTTCACCGTCAACATCGTTATAGCCGGTGAACGATGTTGTATGATCGATTTTCAACAAGTCGTTATAGTTCGCGCCAAAATTGCTGGCTTCTTTAGCACGGTTGCGCTGGGCTTCCATGGCTTTTTCGAAACCGGCTTCATCAATTTTAACGTCGTGTTCACGAGCCACATCGTTAGTCAGGTCTACCGGGAAACCGTAAGTATCATAAAGCTTGAATACCACTTCACCCGGAATCGTGTCACCTTCTAGTGCAGACAGCGCGTCATTCAGCATATTCATACCGCGCTCAAGGGTTTTACTGAACTGCTCTTCTTCTACCCGCAGTACTTTCTCAATAACCGGTTGTTGATCAGCCAGTTCAGGATAAAACTCGCCCATTTCCTTCACCAGTGCCGCTACCAGCTTATAGAAGAAAATGTCTTTGGCGCCCAACTGATAGCCATGACGAACCGCACGACGAATAATACGACGCAGTACATAACCACGACCTTCGTTGCTTGGCATAACGCCATCACACACTAAGAAGCCGCATGAACGAATGTGGTCCGCTACCACGCGCAAAGATTTGTTTTCCAGATCAGTTGCGCCAGTGATGTCAGCTGTCGCTTTAATGAGGTTCTGGAACAAGTCGATTTCATAGTTGCTGTGCACATTTTGAAGAATGGCAGAAATACGCTCAAGGCCCATACCGGTATCAATAGAAGGCTTCGGCAGCGGCTCCATGGTGCCATCTGCTTGCTTATTGAACTGCATGAAAACCAGGTTCCAGATTTCAATGAAGCGGTCGCCGTCTTCTTCAGGCGTGCCCGGAGGACCACCCCAAATGTGCTCGCCGTGATCGTAGAAAATCTCGGAACACGGACCACACGGGCCGGTATCACCCATGGACCAGAAGTTATCGGAGGTATTGATGCGGATAATTTTTTCTGCAGGCACACCGATCTCGTTTTCCCAGATAGCGAACGCTTCGTCATCTTCGGAATACACGGTTACCAATAGCTTTTCTTTTGGCAGACCCAGTTCAACGGTAAGAAAATTCCACGCAAAGCTGATTGCTTCTTTTTTAAAGTAATCACCAAAGCTGAAGTTACCTAACATCTCAAAGAAGGTGTGGTGGCGAGCGGTGTAGCCCACGTTTTCTAAATCGTTATGTTTACCACCTGCACGAACGCAGCGCTGAGAAGAAACTGCGCGGCTATAGCTGCGCTTTTCTGCCCCTAAGAACACGTCTTTGAACTGGTTCATACCCGCATTGGTGAACAGGAGTGTAGGATCATCTGCCGGCACCAGAGAAGAACTTGCCACTGCCTGGTGGCCGTGACTCTTAAAGTAATCGATAAACTTTTGGCGTATGTCAGCAGTTGATAATGTCATTGAAATCCAAACTTCCTACTTTTATTAACAGTGCACATCCCATCGGTGCTAGGGAAAATATCCGCGATGTACCGAAGATGCATGAAAATGGTGGGGAAAATGGCACCCGAACAGGTGCGCCGCCCGCAGGGCGCAAACATATCATGGAAAGCGCGTGGTTGTTAAGGATTCGCTGCTAATTTAGTCGGGTTTTAGTCGCCATTGACGGCATATTGGATTTGATCACGGGTAAAGCCGCGATAATTCATAAACTGCATTTGTTTTTGACGGGCTTTAAAGTCAGTTTCCCGGCCCTCTCCAAATTTCTTTATTTTTACGTTTAGCGCCAACTCAAACCAATCTACATCGGCTTCTTTCATGGCTTCCTGCACCACATAATGATCAATCTGATGTTGCGACAATTCTCGTTGTATTCTTTCAGGCCCAATCCCTTTTGACGCGCAGGCGCGAACACGCATTTCAGCATAACGACTATCGCTTTGAATATCAGCCTCGGTGAACTCCTGCAGAACCGGCAAATATGCCTCTGGGTCAAACCCCTTTTGGCTTAGCTTTGTGCGGGCTTCTACCCTACTGTGCTCTCGTCGTGCCAGCATGCGGGTAATCGCGTCAATAATGATTTTGCGGTTGGGGTCTGTCATGGTGTCGGATTATCAGATTTCTAACTAACATTGGCTTTATATTGACAGCGTGTTCTGGTGAACAGCTAACTTCGTGTCTGAGATGAAATATACCACATCCTTTGTCACATCTATTAATGCGATACCAGCACCCGCCTGGCAAGCCCTTGCATCGTCTGCCGGGCCGTTTTTGCAATATCCGTTTCTGTCAGCCATGGAAAATACGGATTGTGTGGGTGAAGGGACAGGCTGGCATCCGTATTTTTTGCTGGTACATAACGAGTCAAAACTGATTGCCGCCATGCCTGGCTATCTGAAAGCCGACAGCTACGGCGAATACGTGTTCGACCACGGTTGGGCGCATGCCTACGAGCAACATGGTTTGGATTATTATCCAAAATGGATTAGCGCTATCCCGTTTACTCCCGTTACCGGCCCAAGGTTATTGGTTGCAGACGGATACAACGCTGATGACGTGCTTCCCACTATCCACGCTTCGCTCAATACCTTGCTAAACGATGGCGTGTCATCGCTGCATATTCTGTTCAGCCCTCAGGCTGATTCTCTATCCTGGCAACAGAATGGTTTTGCCCGTCGCTATTCCGTACAGTTTCAGTGGTACAACTATGGGTACGAAACTGAAGATGATTTCACTGCTGCACTAACATCAAGAAAACGCCGTTCACTGCGAAAATCACGTCAAAAACTGGATGCAGCTGGGGTTACCATCCAGCGTATTAAAGGTGCCGAACTGACTGACGACGATATTCAGTTTTTTATTCTCTGTTACCAGCAAACTTATCTAAAGCGGTCGGGGCACAGCGGGTATCTCACCCCTGAGTTCTTCGAAGCTATTTTCCGTACTATGGCTGACCACATTCTGTTAGTGAAGGCCTCCAGGAACGGGGAGCCGGTTGCCAGCGCACTGTTTTTTTACGATGAACAGGGCCTTTATGGTCGCTATTGGGGGAGCCTGCAGGACAACGATGGGCTGCATTTCGAATCTTGTTACAATCAAGGCATTGCATTCGCCATTGAGCATGGATTACCTTTATTTAACCCGGGGACACAAGGTGAACATAAAATTTTACGCGGCTTCGAGCCAACCTTTTGTGTATCTCTTCACCATTTATTTGATAACCGTTTCCATAGTGCTGTAGAAGAATTTTTACATCAGGAAACGCCCCAAATTTCCCATTACTTCCAACAGGCGGCAACTGTGTTACCGTTTAACGAAGCAATGACAAATAAACTGAAAACAACAAGTACAGCAGCTGTCACACCCGACACTGCCATAACGACAAAGAGAAACGACAATGAAGTATAAGTTACTTGCTGCCACTATTGCTGCAGCACTCAGCCTTTCTGGTTGTAGTAAACCAGAACAGTCGACGTCTTCCGCGCCGGCAAAAGAAGCACAAACTACAGCAGAAGCCGGCAAGCCTGAATTGGGCAGTTTTGGTGTGGATTTAACCGCCATGGATACGTCAGTTAAACCCGGAGATGACTTCTTTGGATATGCCAGCGGCACTTGGTATAAAAATTACGAATTGCCGGCTGACAAAACTCGCTTTGGTGCGTTTAACGCATTACGAGACCGCAGTGAAGAACAGGTAAAAGCTATCGTTGACGACCTGATGACGAAGCAGGATCTCAATACCGAAGAGAAAATGGTTCACGACTTCTATTCTGCTTACATGGATACCGACACCATCAATGCCAAAGGGATCGAACCCATCTCTGACATTCTTGGCATGATCAGCAAAATTGGTAACCGCGATGACCTTACTCGTGTCTTTGGTCAGTCATGGTTATACGGCAGTGCCACGCCAATCTATTCTTACCTGGGTTATAACCGCCTCGATCCTAATGAGTATCAGGTGACAGTAGGTGTAGGTGGTTTGGGTCTGCCTGATCGCGATTACTACCTCAGTGATGAAGAGCGTTTCGTAAAAATTCGCGAAGCCTATGTTGCTCACGTAGAGAAGATGCTGGCCTTTGCAGGTGCTGAGAGCCCAGCAGAAGGTGCGCAGCAAATTCTTGAATTGGAAACCCGCATTGCCGATGCGCAGTGGCCCCGTGCGAAACGCCGTAACCGCGACCTCACGTTGAACCAAATTGAGCGCGCCTCACTCAGCGATGCCTATCCGGGCTTCAACTGGAATACTTTCCTGGCCCAGTCTGATCTGAAAGCACCAGAACTGAACATCAGTACCCCAGAACCGCTGAAAGATGTGATCAACATCATCAACGAAACCGACCTGGGTATTTGGAAAACCTATCTAACCTTCCATACCATTAGCAACAACTCGTCATTGCTAAGCGAAGAAATCAATAACGAATCTTTTGATTTTTACAGCCGTACGTTGAATGGTCAGCAAGAGCCTCGCCCACGTTGGAAGCGCGCTGTTGGACAACTCTCAGGAACCGAATCACTCGGCTTTGTACTGGGTAAAATATACGTTGACCGCTATTTCCCACAAAGCTCAAAAGCACAAATGTCGGAGCTAGTTGAAAACCTGCGTACCGCACTGGGCAAGCGTATCGATGGCCTGGAGTGGATGGGCGACGAAACCAAGAAAGAAGCACGCGCTAAACTGGCGGCATTCCGTCCTAAAATCGGTTACCCAGATGAGTGGGTTGACCTGAGTGGTCTTGAAATCAGTAGCGACACACTGGTACAGAATATTCGTAACTTACGTAAATTCTTCCACGAAAAAGACGTTGAGAACGAACTGAAGCCAACCGATCGTGAGCGCTGGGGCATGACGCCACAAACCGTGAATGCGTATTACAATCCTTCGTTTAACGAAATTGTATTCCCTGCAGCGATTCTGCAGCCACCGTTTTTCGACCCGAACGCTGACCCAGCGGTAAACTATGGCGCAATCGGCGGCGTTATTGGTCATGAAATGGGCCACGGTTTCGATGATCAAGGCTCAAAATCTGATGCCAACGGTATTCAGCGTAACTGGTGGACTGATGAAGATTTAACAGCGTTCACGGCAAAAGTTGAACAGCTGGGTGCCCAGTATGATGCATACGAGCCGGTAGAAGGCCAGCACGTAAATGGTCAGTTGACCATGGGTGAAAACATCGGTGACGTGGGTGGTCTGGCAATGGCTTATGAAGCTTATAAGTTAAGCCTTGATGGTAAAGAAGCCCCTGTGATCGACGGTCTGACTGGCGATCAGCGCTTCTTCCTGGCGTGGGCGCAAGTTTGGCGTGAGAAGCGGACAGAGCAAAGCTTGATTAATCAGCTGCGCACTGACCCGCATTCACCAGCTCGTTACCGTACACTGACACCACGTAACATGGATGCATGGTACGAAGCCTTCGACGTGAAACCTGGCGATGCACTGTATCTTGCACCGGAAGATCGGGTACAAATCTGGTAAAAAGAACAAATAAAAAGGGCTTCCGTTTGGAAGCCCTTTTTTTATGATTATTCGTTATTTAGCTGGGATGAAATTTGCGGCAGCACCCGGACTGCCGTTATCCTTTCCCGGCTCATTCACCAATGCCATCGCCTTAGCTAGCGCCGCTTTGCGGTCTGGCGTTACAACCACACCACTCTGGTGCGCGTTGATGTTTTCAAGCACGGTCTGTACCGCCGCTGCTGCGCCACACATAATCACGTGACGGCCTGCAGCCTTCGCATCAGATGTGATAGTTTCCACCGCCATTGCAGCAGAGACATCCATGGAAGGCACACGGCTGAAGTCCAGAATAAGCGCCCGTGAACCATTTTTTACTTTCTCACGAACGTGATGGCCTAAGTCAGCGGCAGCACCAAAGCTCAACGGACCACCAAAGCTGAAAATACGTACCTTGTTACCTGCCTGTTTAAGCAGCGCGTCTTCTTCAGGATCGGTTGATGTTTCTGGCAGATTATTCACCTCATCAAGCTGAAGTTGCGCAATTTGCTTAACATAGGCTAATGCAGCTAATACTACACCTACGCCCACAGCAGTAATCAGGTCTACAAATACCGTCAGCCCCAGTACCAGCAACATAAGTACGAAGTCCCAACGCGGCCCAGTGTGCGCGCGCTTCAGGTAACTCCAGTCAATGATATCCAGGCCAACTTTCACCAGAATACCGGCCAATACGGCATGAGGAATTTGCGCGGCTAATGGGCCAAGGCCCAATACTATCGCTAACAGTACCAGTGCATGAACCATACCCGACAAGCGCTCTTTACCGCCGCTTCGGATATTCACCACCGTACGCATTGTCGCGCCAGCACCCGCAATTCCACCAATCAGACCAGCAATCGTGTTACCAACACCCTGGCCGATAAGTTCTTTGTTGCTGTCGTGACGAGTACGGGTCATGTTATCCGCCACAAGAGACGTTAATAGCGAATCAATTGCGCCCAGAATAGCGAGAATGAAGGCAGCTTCCAGCACCAGAAGTAATTTTGACTGGTCGAATACCGGCATGTGCAGCTCTGGTAGACCTGTTGGAATATCGCCAAGAATTGGCGTTTCAAGACCTAAGCTCACCAGTGTACCAATGATCAGTGCTGCGAGCGCACCCGGTACCACTTTGCCCAATTTGGGCGGCCACTTATAGGCAATAATCAATGTTCCTAACCCAAGACCAAGGGTGACGAAATCGATGTCAGAAAGCGCCGTAGGAAGGTATTTAAGCGCACCAATAGTGCCTCCCGGCGGCTCATGCCCCATCAATCTGCCAAGTTGCAGAATAATGATGATGGCACCAATACCAGACATAAAACCGGAGATTACTGGATAAGGCACCAGTCGGATATACTGACCGACACCGGTAAAGCCCATAATAATCTGTAGCAGACCGGCGAGCATCACCACCGTAAAAATCAAGCCTAGGTCACCCGAAAGCGTGGCAAACAAGCCTGCAAGAACGACCACCATAGGACCTGTTGGTCCTGAAATCTGCGACGGCGTACCACCTAATAATGCAGCAAAAAAACCAACCGCAATAGCGCCGTAAAGTCCTGCCATTGGGCCGACACCTGATGCCACACCAAGTGCGAGAGCTAGCGGCAGCGCAACAATACCGGCTGTGAGACCGCCGGTTAAATCGCCTTTTACATTAGAAAGTAAGTTTTTCATCTGACTCGCCTCCTACTTTTTCTCGCCAAAGGGTTTTCCACCATATACATCCTGAAGCAGTTTGAATGCTTCCGCTTTCTCGTCGTAGCAAAGCACGTCACCAGACTCGATGTCGTAAACCCAACCATGCAATTGAACTTGCTTAGTGGCAAGTTTCGCTGCAACGGCAGGATGGGTGCGAATATGCTGCATTTGCTGCAATACATTCTCTTTGGTGACTTCATCGAGATAATCAGTTGATAAATTGCCGTGCTTTTCCTTCACCACTTCGGTGGCGCAACGGCAGTGACCAAGCCATTCTTTGACGTGAGGTAATGCATCGAGTGAATCAGGGGCAAGTGCACCTTTCATCGCGCCGCAGTCAGAGTGACCACAAATGATGATGTGGCTTACACCTAAAGCCGCAACGGCAAATTCAATAGAAGCGGTCATACCGCCGGTATGGGTGGTATGCGGAGGAACAATATTGCCAGCATTACGGCAGATGAAGAGATCACCCGGGCCGGTCTGAGTCACGAGGTTGGGATCGATTCTCGAATCAGCGCAGGTGATAAAAAGGACTTCGGGATTTTGGCCATTAGCCAATTTTTCGAAGGTTGCTTTATTTTTGGGGAATACCTCTTTCTGAAACTTTGCGACACCAGAGATCACGTGGTCCATAAAATTTACCTCAAATTAACATGGTATTATCATTATTCTATTAAAAGAATTTTTAACTGATAGCTTTATAGAAAAACACTACTACTCGCGATAGTTTTTTTCTATCAAAGGTACTCATTTAAACGAGGTGATGAGTGACTACACTGTCAGTAAAACAATAAACCAATTTTTTGAGATAAACAAAAAGGGCCTAAATCGGCCCTTTAACTGTAGGACTAAATAACAGAAAGCGTCTTACAACATTCCATTATTGCTGAAACTGTATAGTTTCAACTTTAATGTTTTTACTACCGGCTTGGTCGAGGTAATCTTTAACCAATTCCTTTACATCGAAAGCCACTGACTTACTCTTTGAGAAATCCAGAACGACTTTGGAATCTTTGGGAATAGAGTTTAGTTTCTTCAAAATGCTAGGTTTGTTAAAGAAAGAAACTTCCTCAGCCATAACAATGTGATGCGTTCTCGCACCGCCTTCTTCGTTCACGGTTTCAGTGAACTGGTATGAATTGCGGTAGCTGTGTTTCAGTGTGAAGAAAACGCTCATTGCAAGGCCTGTTACCACACCTGTTAGAAGGTCAGTAAATACCATTACCAGGATAGTGGTAACGAAGGGTAAGAACTGTTCCCAACCCGTTTTGTACATCACTTTAAACATGGCAGGCTTAGCCAGCTTGTAACCAACAGTAATAAGAATGGCAGCTAACGATGCCAACGGGATCTGGTTCAGCATAGTGGCTGCTGCAAATACCGCGATTAACAGAAAAACACCGTGCAGAATGGCTGACATTTTGGTTTTACCACCAAAGGCAATATTCGCAGAACTACGAACAATTACCTGAGTAATAGGTAATCCGCCTACCAGACCAGAAACGATGTTACCAATACCTTGCGCTTTCAGCTCACGGTTGGTTGGTGTTGTATTCTTCTGCGGATCAAGTTTATCGGTAGCTTCAACACAAAGCAGTGTTTCAATACTGGCAACCGCTGCCATCACGAGTGCGATGGTAAACACATCAATGTTCAGCATTTCCGAAAATGCAGGGAATGCCATCTCATTTTTAAATGCCTCGAAGCTGTCGATAACCGGCAGACTTACCAGCTGATCGGCCTGTAACGGCATACCGGCTTGCGCAAGCACGATTGACGCAACAATACCCAGCAGAACCACCACAATGGGGCCCTGAATGAGCTGGAAAATTTTGTGCGCTTTGGTGAGGTACTTGTCCCAAATAACCAGCAAGGCTAGAGAAACCACCGAAATCGCAACCGCAGCTGGTGACATAAGAGACACCGCGTGCTCGATTGCAGAGAAGGTATTTTCTCCATTTACCTGGTTAAAAGCTTCTTCTCCCAGAAAATCGGAATGCCATCCAAATAGGTAAGGTAACTGTTTCAGAATGATCAGAATACCGATACCTGCCAGCATGCCGGTTATGACCGACGTGGGGAAGAAGTAGGCAACAAAACCAGCGCGCATAAATCCAAGAATTAACTGGAATACACCGGCAAGTACCACGGCAACCAGAAATAATTCCCAGCTCCCAAGTGTACCAATGGCATCAAAAACGATTACCGCTAATCCTGCTGCTGGTCCGCTTACACCAAGGCGAGAACCACTCATCAGGCCAACAATAACACCACCGATGATGCCGGCGATAACGCCGGAAAACAACGGTGCGCCAGAAGCCAGAGCGATACCCAAACAAAGTGGTAACGCGACAAAAAATACAACGATACTGGCAGGTAAATCGTTCTTTATTTCACTAAACGATAAATCAAGTTTCATAGGCTATTTCCTTACGCGCCTACCACTAAAGTGCGCTCAGCATAGGCCTGTTCCATTTCTTTGAAACTCTCTGTTTCAGGGTCGTAGCAATGGACCATGCCGGTTTCAATGTCATATACCCAACCGTGTAGCTGAACGGCTTTGGTCGCCAGTTTAGCGGCTACTGCTGGGTGGGTTTTTAGGTGTTGCATTTGCTGCAATACGTTCTCTTTAGTCACTTCAGCTAAGCTATCAGCATTAAGTTCACCACCATGCTTTTCCTTAACGACTTCAGTGGCGCAACGGCAGTGACCTAACCACTCTTTAACATGTGGCAAGCTATCCAATTTTTCAGGATTTAGTGCACCTTTCATTGCACCACAATCGGTATGGCCACATACTACGATGTGGGTAACGCCTAGTGCTGCAACGGCAAACTCGATTGACGCAGTCATACCACCGGTTTGGTTACTGTGAGGAGGTACAATGTTGCCAGCGTTGCGACAGATGAAAAGCTCGCCTGGATCTGTTTGCGTTACCAGATTCGGGTCGATGCGGGAGTCTGCACAAGTAATGAACAATACTTCAGGATTCTGGCCGGTTGCCAGCTTTTTGAAGGTTTCTTTCTTTTCAGGATAAACGTCGCGCTGAAACTTAGCTACGCCAGAAATTACGTGATCCATTTATTACTCCTAGGTACACGGATAAACTTTAGTTTAAATCTATACTGACAAGATTGACTGATAGCTTTATAGATGTATAGAGTATATCGCGATAGCAAAAAGCTATCACACAACAAAATAATACGTTTAACAGACAGATGGTCCCTATGTTTTTTAACGGTAAAGCGCCTTCGCTTAATCAAATTCGCTACTTTGTTACCGTAGCTAAACACCTTAACTTTCGCCGTGCTGCGCAAATTTTAGGTATCAGTCAACCTACCCTTACCAGCCAGATAAGCACACTGGAAACGAACTTGGGTTTGGTGCTGTTCGAACGTTCTCGCTCAGGCACTTTGCTTTCCGCTCAGGGCAAGGCCTTACTTGAATATGCCGATGCGGTTTTACAATCGACTATGCAGTTTGGTGAAATGGCACAGTCGCTATCGCAAGGTGACTCAACCACATACCGTTTAGGCATTCCGCCCACGCTGGGGCCGTATCTGCTACCACACATATTGCCAGATATTCACCGCTTACGACCGGGACTTAAGTTCTATGTACGCGAAGCTGCGCCGAAACAACTGTTACAAGGCCTACTGGCGGGTGAATTCGACATCACGCTTTCGCCGATGTCGAACCGCGATTCACAAATTCAAACACAACCGCTGTTCATTGAGCCTCTGAAATTCGTTCTACCCGCCGACCATCCTATGTCGGGACGGGACTTCATCGAGCCGGAAGAGATACGAGGACAGAAAATCCTGGCGCTGGAAGACCGCCATCACTTTCACTATCAGGTACAGGAAATTTGTGCTCAGTTGGGAGCTAACGTTGATCGCGATTACGAAGGTACGAGTCTGGATACGTTGCGGCAAATGGTAGTAATGGGCATGGGCATGGCGTTTTTGCCTGGTCTTTATGTTCATTCAGAGCTGCACAACCCAGAAGCGTTGCATGTATGCGAACTGGCTGACATGCCGATTGTACGGCAACACATGTTAGCTTGGCGAAACACCTCACCAGCACGTGCTACCTTTCGCGACCTGGCAAGTTTAATGCGCAATGTGATCAGTGACCGCTTGCAAACTGCGGTTTCGGTGTCGGAATTGACACCTTAACGCATCTAGCCGTTTCTTCAACTGAATCGATACTGTGTAGACAGATAAACCATGAGTAGAAATGCTATATTTCGAGTAAATCATGAACTCTGCTCACGGAACAACCATGCTTGATCGCCAGCATTTGAAAATTATTGCCGCCATTAATGAATTTGGCACTCTCACTGAAGCGGCAGACAACATGCATTTGACCCAGTCCGCACTGAGTCACAGCATGAAGAAGCTAGAGCAGCAAGCTGGCATCGCGTTTTGGGAAAAAGATGGCCGACGTTTACGGCTTACCGATGCAGGCAATGCCGTGCTGAATCTTGCGCAGCGATTACTCCCTCAATTTGCTCATACCGAAGAACAACTCGCCCAGATAGCTCAGGGTAAACAGGGCATTTTGCGTATTGGTATGGAGTGTCACCCTTGTTATCAATGGTTGTTAAAAGTGGTGAAGCCGTTTTTATCAGACTACCCAGACGTAGATGTAGACGTGCGTCAAAAATTTACCTTCGGCGGGCTACAGGCACTGCATGGTTACGATATCGATCTGTTGTTGACGCCAGATCCGCTGCACCTCCCCTCTATTCAATACGAAGCGGTTTTTGATTACGAGCAGGTACTCGTTGTATCTCGCGAACACCCGCTGGCAGAGGAATCGATGGTTGAAGCACAAGCATTGGCCGACGAGACGCTACTGACTTACCCGGTTGAACCTTCCAGACTGGATGTGTTCTCTCACTTCCTCACGCCAGCTAGCTGTACAGTTAAAAAACATAAAACTATCGAAACCACTGAAATCATGCTGCAAATGATCAGTGCTGGCCGTGGTGTGGGCGCATTACCCAAATGGCTTGCTGAGGAGCAAGCGGAAGCGCTGCAACTGACCACAGTGCGTTTAGGTAAAAACGGCATACAAAAATCGTTGAACCTGGGCTATCGAAAGTCGGATGCCAACGCACCATTCATCAAAGCGTTTATCGCGTTGGCCAGATCCATCGGCCAGCCCTAACCTCAATAGCGATACGCTTTCAGCACAAGTACCACGCACAAGACAAATTTTGTTTAACGCTAAAGACGCTAGCTTAAAGCAGGTAACCGGCTGTTCTTGCAAAGAATAAGCTGGCAATTTCGCTGTTTCAGTGATTCAGCGAATCTTTGTTGGTAAACAGCAAAGTCTGCGCCACAGGCACAAAACACCGCTTTCACCTGATGTTTCTCTACCAGTGAAAGCAATTCGCTGGAATAACGCAATTCGGTTTCTAGAATAAAGGTGCGGTGATGCCAGGGTTCTTCGTTCATAAAGAATGACAGGTGTAACGAGGATTCAGCCTGAATACAGCTGCCGAGCTGATACGATGGGTAATCGGTACCTACAACGATAACGTTTGCAGGTGCGGGGCGGAACTTTTGAAAAAAGCGTTTTATCAACCTGCTCACCACTTCATTGTGATAACTGTCAGTCTACCGTTTTTTCCATTGCAACAGTAAGTTGTTAGCGGGCATGGTGTAAACTTCTACCAATGTGAGCGCCGGCGCCCAGGCTTCGAGTTCTTGAATGTCCCGGTAGCCTCCGCAGCCTCTTTCTATCAGGCTTAGGTGGAACTCACGGTTGCTGTGGCTGCTAAACTCGCCGTCATCGGTAAACGGGCCATACTGGCAAAATACACCACCCTGAGGCAATTTTTCCGACAGCGTCTGCATCATTTCAGCAATTTCCGCCTTCTGCATGATATGCGCAGTATTGGCAGAATAAACCGCATCATACTCAGCAAATGGTAGCTCGCCCTGTCCTACCGTGAGAGACAACGGCGATAGCAGATTTTCTGACGGATAAGCAGACAACCATAATTTAATGCCTTCGTGATAAGCCGGCCGATCGCTGGTTTGCCATATCAGATGTGGAAGATTCGGTGCAAAGTGCACCGCATGCTGTCCAGTGCCGCTGCCAATTTCCAGCACGCGTTTACGGTCTGCAAACGCGTCTTTTAGTATTGCTAAAATTGGCCCTTTGTTGTTTTCACAGGCCTGGGAAAATGGCAGTTGGCCGGTCATCTGTTTAGCATCCGTTTATCATCAAGCGATCAGTCATCAAGGTTAGGAGCCAGCCATTTCTCGGCTTCTTCCATTGTCCAGCCTTTGCGGGCGGCATAATCTTCCAGCTGGTCGCGTTGGATTTTTGCCACTGCAAAATAGCGGGATTCAGGATGAGAGAAATACCACCCTGATACTGCCGCCCCCGGCCACATGGCGTAGCTTTCAGTGAGGCGCATGGTGGTATGTTTCTCGGCGTCCAGCAGATCCCAGATTAGTTGCTTTTCAGTGTGTTCAGGACACGCCGCATAACCCGGTGCAGGGCGAATACCTTGGTATTTCTCGCGAATAAGGGCGTCGTTATCCAAGTTTTCATCTGGCACAAAGCCCCAGTATTCTTTTCGAACCTGTTCATGCAGATATTCAGCGAAGGCTTCTGCCAGACGATCGGCAACGGCTTTCACCATAATTGCGTTATAGTCGTCACCGGCTTGGTTATACGATTCGGCCAGTTCGTCTTCACCGATACCACCGGTCACCGCAAAGGCGCCCATGTAATCGGCAATACCGCTGTCTTTTGCTGCAACGAAATCTGACAAACAATAGTTCGCAAATTTGTCTTTCAGGGTTTGCTGGCGCAGATGGTGGGACACACCCAGCACGCTTTCACGGCTTTCATCGGTATAAATTTCAACGTCGTCACCTACCCGGTTTGCCGGGAACAGACCCAGCACACCTTTGGCCTGCAAACTGCCATCAGCAATGATCTTATCTAGCATCTTGTTGGCGTCGGCATACAGTTCTTTTGCCTGTTCGCCCACCACTTCATCATCAAGAATGCGGGGAAACTTGCCGGCCAGTGACCACGTCAGGAAAAACGGTGTCCAGTCGATATAGTCACGCAAGGTTTCAAGCTTAACAGTAACCGGCGTAACACCGAGCTTGTTGGGCTTCACAGGCTGCGCAGAGAAATCTGGCTGATATGCATTTGCACGCGCTTCTTCTAACGTTACCGGACGGCTGCGGGGCTGTTTACGGGCATGCTGTGCACGTACCTTGTCGTATTCGTCAGTCAATTCCTGCTCGAACTTTTTACGAGACTCTGGATTAATCAGTTTCTGACACACACCCACTGCCCGACTGGCGTTCGGTACATAAGCAACCGGGCCATGATAGTTTTGTTCAATCTTCACCGCGGTATGTGCTTTAGAGGTGGTAGCACCACCAATTAGTAGCGGTAAATCCAGGCCCAGGCGCTCCATTTCCTTCGCCACATAGACCATTTCATCCAGTGACGGCGTGATAAGACCCGACAGACCAATCATGTCTACCTTTTCGTCTTTCGCCACCTGCAAAATGGTAGCGCAAGGCACCATCACGCCCAAGTCTACGACTTCAAAGTTATTACACTGCAGCACCACGCCAACGATATTTTTACCAATATCGTGCACGTCGCCCTTCACGGTAGCCATGAGGATCTTACCGTTACTCTTCGATTCGCCGTCTTTCTCGGCTTCGATGTATGGCTGCAAATGTGCGACGGCTTTTTTCATTACCCGGGCAGATTTCACCACCTGAGGCAGGAACATTTTACCTTCACCGAACAAGTCACCTACCACGTTCATGCCGTCCATCAACGGCCCTTCAATAACGTGCAGCGGACGTTCAGCGGCCAGGCGGGCTTCTTCGGTATCTTCAATAATGTAATCGGTGATGCCTTTTACCAGCGCGTGTTCAAGACGCTTATTCACCGACTGCTCACGCCAGGTGAGATCTTCCACCGCCGCCGCTCTACCATCGCCCTGATATTTCGGCGCAATGTCCAGCAGACGCTCGGTGCCGTCTTCACGACGGTTCAGAATCACATCTTCTACAGCTTCGCGAAGCTCGTCAGGTATCTGGTCGTACACTTCCAGCTGACCGGCATTGACAATGCCCATGTCCATACCCGCGCGAATCGCGTGATACAGAAATACCGAGTGCATGGCTTCACGCACCGGATTGTTACCCCGGAAAGAGAACGAGATATTCGACAGGCCACCGCTGATGTGGGCATGCGGACAGGTCTCGCGGATGATGCGGGTTGCTTCGATGAAGTCCACCGCGTAGTTATTGTGTTCTTCAATACCGGTAGCAACTGCAAAAATATTCGGATCGAAAATGATATCTTCCGGCGGGAAGCCCACCTCTTCCGTAAGGATTTTGTAGCTGCGCTGACAGATTTCCACTTTACGCTGCTTGGTATCCGCCTGACCGGTTTCGTCAAAGGCCATAACCACGGTAGCGGCACCGTATCTTTTAATCAGTTTCGCATGATGCAGAAACTGCTCCTTTCCTTCTTTCAGGCTGATGGAGTTAACGATGGCTTTACCCTGTACACATTTCAGGCCTGTTTCGATGACTTCCCACTTGGAAGAGTCGATCATGATAGGCACTTTGCAGATATCCGGCTCAGACGCAATCAGATTCAGGAAGGTACGCATGGCCTCCACCGAATCCAACATGGCTTCGTCCATGTTGATATCGATGATTTGTGCGCCGTTCTCCACCTGCTGGCGGGCAACATCCAGCGCTTTTTCATACTCTGCATTCAGAATAAGGCGCTTGAAAATAGCGGAACCGGTGACGTTGGTCCGTTCACCAACGTTGATAAATGTTGAAAACTCTGCTGTCACAATAACACCTTAGTGAACAAAAGGTTCGAGGCCGGAAAGGCGCATTTTAGGTTCGAAGTGCGGCACTTTTCGTGGTGCAACGCCTTCAACGGCTTCCGCCATGGCGCGAATATGCTCCGGGGTGCTGCCACAGCAGCCACCGACAATATTCACCAGGCCAGACTGCGCCCATTCTTCAATGTGCTTCGCCATTTCCTCAGCGCCGAGATCGTATTCACCAAACTCGTTAGGCAGACCGGCGTTCGGGTGCGCTGATACTAAACACTCTGCAATATTGCTGATTTCATCCACATACTGACGTAGCAAATCAGGGCCAAGGGCACAATTGAGCCCCATGGACAGCGGCGTTACATGACGCATGGAATAATAAAACGCTTCAGCCGTCTGGCCAGACAGGGTACGACCCGAGGCATCGGTAATAGTACCAGACACCATTACCGGTACGCGGCTGCCGCGCTTATCGAAAACAGATTCAACGGCAAATACGGCGGCCTTGGCATTCAAGGTATCGAAGATGGTTTCAATCAAGATGATATCCGCACCGCCATCCAGCAACGCTTCTGTCGATTCAATGTAGGCTTCCACCAGCTCATCAAAGGTTACGTTGCGTTTGCCCGGATCGTTTACGTCAGGCGAAATCGAGGCTGTGCGGTTTGTGGGCCCTAACACACCGGCCACATAACGCGGCTTGTCTGGGGTTTTCGCGGTAAATTCATCGCAGGCTTTGCGGGCCAGTTTCGCCGCGGCAATATTGATGTCTTTTGACTGCGCTTCCATGTCGTAATCGGCCATGGCGATGGTGGTGGCGTTAAAGGTATTGGTTTCAATGATATCCGCCCCTGCCTCAAGATAAGCACAGTGAATATCGTAAATGATCTTGGGCTGTGTAATGGCCAGCAAGTCATTATTGCCCTTCACATCGCAGTGCCAGTCGGCGAATTCCTTGCCGCGATAATCTTCTTCTTCCAGCTTGTGTTCCTGGATCATGGTGCCCATGGCGCCATCCAGGATAAGAATGCGTTTTGCTGCCGCGTCCAGCAGAGCGTGTTGTTTGTCTGAACTCACGGGTTACCTCTTCGGCTGGGCTTTTTCTGCCAGCTGGTTCAAATCGTACGGGGTAGTCTGGTAAACATAATAGTTCAGCCAGTTATTAAACATGAGACTACCATGAGACCGCCAACGGACTAAAGGCGCTTTTGTCGGATCGTCGTCGGTAAAATAATTTGCCGGAATGGCAGGATGCAAATCTGCCTGTAAGTCGCGATAGTATTCATCGTGCAGCGTTTCCGGATCGTATTCCGGGTGGCCTGTTACGAACACCATCCGCTTATCATCAGACACCACGGTGTAGGCACCTGCTTCAGGGGATTCGGTGATTACGTGCAAACCTTTCACGCTATTGTAGACATCTGAATCGATATAGCCAAACCGGGAATGTGGCGCATAAAAGTACGGGTCGAAACCGCGCAGCAATTCATTGTACGGGTCTAGTACCTTATGCTCGAATACACCAGATAACTTATTATCACGAAGCGCTCGCTGTACACCATAAAAGTGGTACATAGCCGCATGTGCTGCCCAGCAAAGATACATGGTGGACTGCACGTTGCGTTGTGCCCACTCCAGAATATCTTTCATGTTGTCCCAGTATTTCACATCTTCGTAGGGCAAATGCGCCAACGGTGCGCCAGTCACGATCAGACCATCGTACTTCTTACTTTCGATTTCTGAGAAGTCGTGATAAAAGGCGTCCATGTGCGCCTGGGGTGTATGTTTGGGTGCCAGATTATCGACACGAATAAGGTTAACGTTCACCTGCAGTGGCGTGTTAGAAAGCAACCTGAGGATTTGAACTTCTGTCTCAATTTTATTCGGCATCAGGTTCAGGATCCCTACTTCCATAGGGCGAATATCCTGAGTGGCGGCTCGGTTGCTGTCCATAGTGAAAATATTTTCACCGGATAACACGTCCTGCGCGGGAAGTTGACCTGGGATACAGATAGGCATGGATGCTCCAATGATTGACAGAATATGCCGCTATTGTGGCTGAATCACTTGCGATGTCAACATCTTTACGGCTGGACGTCTAAACGGCTTAAGTTTTACCTTAGGAGTTGAAGCACATATCGCTTGGTAAAGCATAGCACCCTTGATAATTGCCTGCGTGGCTGTTAGCGAAAGTATCGGGGAAAGGTATTGCAGATTAATTAGAGATGCACACCAGCATGATTAACTTCGCTGGCTGTGCATACTCATCAGCAGTTCAGCTTCTGCTCTGGGCAAGTCACAAGCTTGCATCACCTCTTCCACTGAAGCGCCCGACTTTACCAGTTCGGCGGCACGGGTGTATAAGCGCATTGAAGGGTCCTGTTGCTTCACTTCCCGCAACTGGTTTTCAAACTGGTCACATTGGTCGGCCAATTCACGCATGTGCTTTCCCTGCACCATGGAGCGGGTTTGCATTTCGGCAATTTGGTTTTCAAGATTTTTCACATCGTCACTGAGCATGTCGGCGCGGGATTCGCTCTCAAGATGCGTTTGTATAAGGTGAGTCAAACGCTTATTAAAATGAAAATACAGCCAGATAACGGCAACAACAGCCAGAAGCCCTGTAGCAATGGCAAGTAAGGACAAGGCCGATACATCCATATAAACGTTAATTCTCCAAAAATTGGGAAAGGAAAGAAGCTCAGGCACTGCCCGCCGGGTAACGGGCAGTGATATTGCTTAGAAGCCGCTCAGTTCGTCCCATTCGTCATCACTGAGTAACTTGTTCAGGTCGACAAGAATCAACAATTCGCCATCGCGGTTGCTCACGCCCTGAATAAACTTGGCACTCTCTTCTGTGCCTACGTTTGGCGCGCTGTCAATTTCTGAAGACTTCAAATAAACCACTTCAGCAACGCTATCAACCAGAATACCCACTACCTGTTCATCCGACTCGATAATTACGATACGGGTATTGTCTGTGGTATCAGCAGGCATCAAGCCAAAGCGGGCACGGGTATCGATAACGGTAACAACATTACCACGCAAATTAATGATACCTAGTACATAGTCTGGCGCGCCAGGTACTGGGGCAATTTCTGTATAGCGCAGTACTTCCTGTACTTGCATAACGTTGATGCCGTATGTTTCTTCACCTAAACGGTAGGTGACCCATTGAAGCACCTGATCTTTCTCAGGTGAATTATTACTTGTGGTCTTGTCATTCATTAACCTGGCTCCCCGCTAAGGCGTTTGGTCATTACTGCCTAAGCCGTTATTTAGCATTGCAATTAACTGATATACGTCGATTAACGCACACATTCTTTCTTTTACCATGCCCGCTAACCATGGACGTTTGCCACCGGCCTCACGCCATTTCACTTCGTCCTTGGTAAGAGTAACGGTATTGACCAGTTTGTCGCTGGCTAGGCCCCACAAACTGTCCCCTAACATAATAAGATACTGATAGTTTAGCGTTTCTGCGAGATTTTGATCGTATTTTTCTGGCATAACCCACATTGCAGTATCAACAACGTTTATTTTTTGTTCACGATGCAGCATCACCCCTTTAAACCACTTAGGCTTACCGATGAGCCCACCGACTTTTTCCATGCGGTGGATACCGCCTAGTGTCACTAAAGGCACCGCCAGTGTGAGACCAGCTACCTCAAAAAACAGTGCCTGGAAACGATTCTCAAGCAAATCCTGAATGGGCCGGTGAGTCACCGGCTCTTGAGGTACCACAATGGCTTCTGCAGAAGCAATGCTTTCCTCAATTTCTTCCACCACAGGCGCAGCCACGTCAACCTCTTCAACGGGCGTTGCTACCGGTTCCCGGGCCACGATGTCAGCAGTCGCCTGCTCAAGTAACCGAGCGGTGTTTGCCGTGACATCTGCCGGGTCTTCCGGACTCTGTAGTAAGCTGTCCAGATACGCCTGCATCACATCTTCACGGGCGAACGGCGTACTCTTGCTCATAGTCGACTCATAGTTCCAATTCATCTAACAGTTTAGTATAGGCGAAGACCCCTCGCGATCTCGGATAAACCACAGAGGCAGGTGTCTGTGCCTGACTCGCATCTCTGAACCGAGTATCGACGGGAATGACATCACTCCACACTTTACTGCCGTAATCGTCTTGCAATTTTTGATGTGCCTGGATGGCCGCATTTGTCCTGCGATCAAACATAGTTGGCACAATCAATGTGTCAAATTCCTTACGTAACGAACGCCCCATAATCTCTAGGGTGTGCACCATTCTGTCGAGACCTTTAAGTGCCAAAAATTCGGTTTGCACCGGCACCACCACTTTATGGCAGGCTGCCAGCGCATTCACCATCAATACACCCAATACAGGTGGGCAGTCGATCAGTACGTAATCGAACTCCTTTTCCACAGTCTGCAAGGCTTTTTTAAGAATAAGTCCCATACCATTTTGCATACCCATTTGTCGGTCCAGCGTGGCTAATGCCATAGATGCCGGAAGAATAAACAAGCTGTCTAATTTGGTGGGGCACAAACTGTCCAGTACCCTATCGGCAGATATCTCCTGATGATTAATAAAAATATCGTAAACAGAGGCACTTAGTTCTTCTGCATCGGTACCAAAGTAATAACTGAGCGACGCGTGAGGATCGGTGTCGATTAATAACACCCGTTTACCCTGTTGCGCTAGAATGCCTCCCAGCGTAACGGTGGTCGTGGTTTTTCCCACTCCTCCCTTCTGGTTGGCAATCGTCCATATTTTCAACCTTCAACTCCTGCTGATTGAATTCGCTCTACATCATCTCAGAGCGGATACACGATGCAATATGTTCAATATTGATGCTCTTTTCCGCAATACCGGCTTTTGCCACAGCCTGCGGCATGCCATAAACCACGCAAGAATCTTCATCCTGAGCCCACACCTTTGCGCCTTTTTTATGCAACGCGTCACAGCCTTCGCGCCCGTCTGCTCCCATACCGGTAAGGATCACACACAGTACGTCGCCGCCGTAAATATCAACCAAACTGTTAAAGGTAATATCCACGCTGGGCTTGTAGGTATCTTTCTCGTGAGCATGCGCATCACGCAATGCAATATTTGGCAAAGAGCGGGAATCTACCACCATCTGCTTGCCCCCTGGCGCCAAATACGCACAACCAGGCCGCAGGATGTCACCTTGCTCCGCTTCTTTCACAGAGATATCACAGTTGTTGTGTAAACGCTGAGCAAACGCATTGGTAAACGTTCCGGGCATATGCTGAACCAGAACAATAGGATGAGGAAAGTTAGCAGGTAAACCTGAAAGCACTTTTTGTAATGCCACAGGCCCGCCGGTTGATGCACCAATGGCAAGGCACTTATAACGCTTGCCTGAGGCTTTAACTTGAGACACCACTGGTGCGGCACTGGCACTTTCTGCCCGCCCTGTAAGCACAGACGAGCTTTTAAAAAACGTGGCTTTGGGTGCATTGGCAGGCATCGGAGGCGCAGGCTTAGGTGCTGGAGCTGCACGGGCCATTGGCGGTCGGCGTATACCCACACCGCGTCGCGCAAGTAACCTGACTTTGGTTCTCAGCAGGCTCGCAGCGTCTTTGCGATTTTTAGAGATCTCTTCAAATTTCTTCGGAAGAAAATCCAACGCACCAGCTTCCAGTGCGTCCAGGGTAGCCTGAGCACCTTCGTGAGTCAGCGATGAAAACATCAAAATTGGAATTGGACGTTTAGCCATAATCTTTTTGACCGCCGTGATGCCGTCCATTACCGGCATCTCGACGTCCATGGTCACTACATCCGGCGATAGCTTGACAAGCATATCCAGCGCTTCTTCGCCGTTACAGGCTTCACCTACAACCTGAAGTTCTCTGTCTTCATCCAGAATTTCACGGACACGGCGACGATAAAACGTTGAGTCGTCCACAACAAGGACTTTAAACGCCATAACAAGAAGTTCCTTTACTAGCAGCTATGACCGACGGGCATAGCGCTTAAGAAGACTTGGGATATCCAGAATGAGTGCAATACCACCATCAGATGTAATGGTTGCACCGGCCATGCCTGGAGTTCCTTGCAACAACGCATCCAGCGGTTTAATCACCACTTCTTCCTGACCAATTAGCGCGTCGACAACAAAACCGACCTGTTGGGTACCAATTTGTACCACAACCACATGTCCTTTTTCTTTGCTAATGTCTTTTGGTCCGCGAATTAACCATTCGCCGAGGAAGAACAATGGAATCGCTTTTGAACGAACTATCATGGTCAGTTGACCATCTACCGTATTAGTCTTTTTGATATCCATGTTGATGATTTCATTCACAGCACCCAACGGCAATGCGAAGGTTTGTTTGCCAACAACAATCATCAGGGTAGGCAGAATTGCCAACGTCAGTGGGACTTTGATTTCAAGACGGGTTCCTTTACCCATCTGAGAATCAATATTTACGGTACCATTGAGTTGGTTAATCTTGGTTTTCACCACGTCCATGCCCACACCACGACCCGAAATATCACTGATTTCGGTTTTGGTGGAGAAGCCCGGGGCAAAAATCAGGTTGAATGCTTCAACATCGGACATTCTGGCTGCCGCATCGGCATCGAGAACACCGCGACTGATTGCAATTTCTTTCAGTTTTTCAGGGTCCATGCCCTTACCATCATCATCGATAGTAAGCAGAATGTGATCACCCTCTTGCGACGCTGATAGCTTAACCGTACCCATGCGCGGTTTTCCGGCATTTGCCCTGTCATCTGGCATTTCAATACCGTGGTCCACGGAATTTCTAACTAAGTGAACCAACGGATCGGCCAGTGCCTCAACCAGGTTTTTATCCAGGTCGGTATCTTCACCCTCAAGCTCAAGGGTAATTTCCTTTTTCAAGCTGCGGGCGAGGTCACGTACAACCCGAGGGAAACGACCGAAAACCTTCTTGATGGGCTGCATGCGGGTTTTCATTACCGCGCCTTGTAAGTCACCCGTTACAACGTCGAGGTTGGCAATGGCCTTCGACATGTCTTCATCGTTTGTGGTGATGCCAAGGCTAAGTAAGCGGTTTCGCACCAACACCAACTCGCCCACCATATTCATTATCTGATCGAGGCGTTTGGTATCAACCCGTACAGTGGTTTCAGCTTGCGGTGCCTTCTCTTCTTTCTTGGCTGGCGCGGCTTTAGCAGCAGGCGCAGGTTTACTGGCCGCTGCCGGTTTAGCAGGTGTCGCAGGCTTCGCCGGTTCCGCCGGTTTGGCGGCCGGAGGCGGTGTAGCTGCCTTAGGCGGCTCTGCTGCCTTAGGCGGCTCTGCTGCCTTACTCTGTTCTGCTTTCGCGGCCTGAACTGCTTTGGTCGCAGTATTGTCTACTTCGACGCCACCTGCAGGCCCTTGACCTTTACCATGCAATTGATCAAGTAAGGCTTCAAATTCGTCATCAGTGATTTCGTCGTCACCGCTATCTGCGGCCGGCTCAACGGGTGCGACTGCCGGTGCTGGCGCAGCATCTGATGGCCCTTTAAACTGCCCTTTGCCGTGAAGCTCATCAAGTAGAGCTTCAAATTCATCATCGGTGATATCTTCACCATCGCCACCCGCTGCAGGTGCCGCTGGCGCTGCCGGGGCCGGTGATGCTGCAGATTCAGCAGGACGACCAGGCGCACCTGAACCATGTAATTGGTCCAGCAAGGCTTCAAACTCATCTTCTGAGATATCTTCAATACCACTGTCGCCAGATGCCACAGCAGTAGCTTCGGGTGCAACAGGCGTTTCTTCAACAATGAGTTCTGGTTCTTCTTCGACAGGCGCCTCAACTACCGGCGCTGCGGCTGAAACATCGCCGAAAATATTTTCGTCTGCGGATTCAGGCTTACTGAGTTTATGGAGGGTATCGACCAGTGCTGTGTCTGCGGCCTCTAATGGTTCGCGGGCTTTAACACGTTCAAACATCTCAACAACCACATCCGTGGCTTGGAGAATAACATCCATAAGTTCAGGTGTTAGCGTGCGCTGACCGTTGCGCATCACGTCAAAGACGTTTTCTGCACCGTGACAAATCTCTACCAGTTCGGTTAGAGAAAGAAAACCAGCACCACCTTTTACAGTGTGATACCCACGGAAGATAGCGTTGAGGAGGTCAGCATCTTCCGGGTTGTTTTCCAGGTCGACCAGCTGTTCCTGTAATTGTTCAAGGATCTCACCAGCCTCAACCAGAAAGTCCTGTAGTATATCCTCATCAACTTCAAACGACATTCATTCGCTCCCCTAAAAACCAAGGCTTGATAGAAGGTCATCCACATCGTCTTGACCCTGTACTACATCGTCACGTTTTTCAGCATCAAGAATTGGGCCTTCTGCCTCAATCGCATCTGGCTTCTTGGTGGGTGTTTTATCTTTAGGCTGACCAGCTTCACCAAACACAGTCAACATATTCACCAAGCTATCTTCTACTTCTTTCACAAGATCGATTACACGTCGAATAACCTGCCCCGTGAGATCCTGATAACCTTGTGCCATCAACACTTCGGTTAACAGACTATTAAGTTTAGTCGAATCCTGAGATGCGTCTTTAAACAGGGAGTCAATTTCCAAACACAACGACTTAAACTCACCTAGCTCGATTTGACGGGTCATGAGTTTCTGCCATTCAGGCTCAATTGCGCCGATACGCTCTGCCAGAGATTCCGCAATAGGCATGCATGACTCGACAGCATCCATTGTGGTGTTGGCGGCTTTCTCTGTTTCTTCGATGACGTAATTCAGACGAGTCTGCGCATCGGGAATATCATCGTTGGCTAAGCCTGCGATGCGCTCGTCTAATTGAAATGTGTTTAATGCATCATGGAGCTGACGGGTAAGCTTGCCAACCTCGGCAAAGAGCTCCACAGATTCCTTGGCTGATACTGCCTCCAACAGAGCATTGGCGGATTCATCATCCCCTTGCTCTAGATAACTAACCAGTTGCTTCGCCTCTTCTAGCGAAATAGGGACTTTTTTAATGGGTGACATCCAGTAATCCTCTTCTCTGGCAGGTGCTGCTAAGTTAGCCTAAACGCTGAAAGATTTTGTCTAATTTCTCTTTTAGTGTAGCTGCTGTAAATGGTTTCACCACGTATCCATTTACGCCAGCTTGTGCAGCAGCAACAATTTGCTCTTTCTTCGCTTCTGCAGTCACCATGAGCACTGGTAAGTGTTTAAGTTTGTCGTCAGCACGGATAGCTCTAAGCAGATCGATCCCTTGCATTCCCGGCATGTTCCAGTCAGTCACGACAAAGTCGAAGTCGCCTTGCTGGAGCATAGGCAAAGCTGTACTACCATCGTCAGCTTCCTGAATATTGGAAAATCCAAGATCTTTAAGCAGGTTTTTTATGATTCGTCTCATCGTAGAAAAATCGTCTACCACGAGAATTTTCATGCTCTTGTCCAAAATAGCCTCCGGTGAAGGATAGTAAATCGTTATTAATATTGGTGTGCGCTATTCTTCAGCCTGCCAGGATTGCATTCGTGCTTTTAGTTTTAACATGGCTTGGCTGTGAATTTGACTGACTCTGGACTCACTCACGTCGAGCACTTCACCTATTTCACGTAGGTTCAGTTCCTCGTCATAGTACAGAGACAATACAATCGCTTCCCGCTCGGGTAATGTTGTTATAGCGTATGCCAGCGCTTTCTGAAAGGCGCCTTGCATAAGATCTTCTAACGGTGAGTCATTACCCTTACTTTGTTCTGTTGTGATCACATCTTCAGATACACCGAGATCTTCGATACCGATTAATTTTCCGGCATTGACCTCGTTAAGCATTTGATGATAATCATTAATGCTGACATTTAGCTTAGCAGCTATTTCAACATCGCGCGCATCTCTTCCTGTTTCTCTTTCAACTAAAGAGATAGCTTCTGTGATTGCGCGGCTATTCTTGTGCACTGAACGGGGAGTCCAGTCACCTTTTCGAATTTCATCCAGCATGGCACCGCGAATACGAATACCCGCAAACGTCTCAAAACTGGCGCCCTTCGAACCGTCAAAATTTTTCGCAGCTTCCAGCAATCCGATCATGCCAGACTGTATCAGGTCGTCCACAAGCACACTGGCAGGTAAACGGGCCATCAAATGATGGGCTATGCGTTTAACCAATGGTGCATGTCGCTCTACCAACTGTGCAGTGTCATTCTGTTGTCGGTAAGCTGCTGCTTTACTGTTCAACGTTGGTTTCCTACCGCTTGTTTAGCTACCAGTTGTTCGATGAAAAATTCGAGATGTCCGCCTGGCTGGGCAGGAACCGGCCAATTAGCCGCTTTGGTCGCCAATTGACTAATGGCTACGGCGGCAGGCGAGCCTGGGAAAGCATCAACGATGGCGGTCTGCTTTCTTACCGCTCGACGAATATTCTCGTCGAAGGGGACGGTAGCCACCAGTTCAAGCGCCACATCAAGGAAACGCCCAGTGACTTTTGATAATTTACTGAAAAGCTCCTGTCCTTCACGTATGTCCCGCACCATGTTGGCAACAATTTTAAACCGAAAAACACCGTGTTCCCGATTTAGAATTTTAATTAACGCATAGGCATCAGTGAGCGAGGTGGGTTCGTCGCACACCACGACCATAATATCCTGAGACGCCCGGGAGAAACTCAGCACCATATCGGAAATACCCGCTGCAGTATCGACAATGAGCACGTCGATTTGCGAGCGCAATTCACTGAACGCACGAATTAGACCTGCATGCTCGGTAGGCGACAATTCTGTCATTGCCTGCGTACCCGACGTTGCCGGTGCGATTTTGATGCCATGGGGGCCGGTTACCAGCACATCGTCGAGGGTGCATTCGCCAGACAGCACATGAGAAAGGTTCTTCTCTACTCGCAGTCCGAGCATAACATCGACGTTAGCCAGGCCAAGGTCGGCGTCGAGCACCATCACCCGTTTGCCTTGCTTTGCCATGGCGATGGCCGTATTCAGTGTGATGTTGGTTTTACCCACACCACCCTTACCGCCGGTGACGGCTATAACCTTAATGAGGCGTGATTGATTCATCTTTCGTAAGCTACTCGCTTGATCTTCGATCATACTGCCTTAACTGAATTAACTTCATGATTATGCTTAGTATGATTCAAACCGTACTTTTTATAAAGCTTTGCCGCTGCAGATACGAGAGATTTCGCATCAGCAACTTTAATATCTTCAGGCACCTGCTGGCCATCGGTCACATAACTCACCGGTAGCTGCTGCTCAACAGCAACGCTTAATACCTCACCCAAACTGTAGCACTCATCAATTTTAGTGAAGATACAGCCGTCGAGTTTAACCGAATTATACGCTGCAATAATGCGCTGCAGAGCAGGATATTGGGTATTAGCTTGCGCAACCAGGTATTTACGTACAGGTTGCATTTGACCGTTGCTAAACTGACCAAGTTGTTGAATTAATCGGCTATCTCGCTGACTAAAACCTGCTGTATCTATTAATATTAGACGTTTATGACGTAACTGAAAGAGTTGTTCAGCTAATTCTTCGCTACTTTGTGCTTTTCGGGTAGTACAGCCAATAATTTTGCCGTAAGTCGCCAGCTGTTCATAAGCTGCAATCCGATAGGTATCGATGGTGATCATCGCTACCTGCTCTGCCCCGTACTTTTGTGCATAACGTGCAGCAAGCTTTGCAACGGTAGTGGTTTTGCCCGTGCCAGTTGGACCGACCAGTGCAACAACACCGGTTTGCGTAAGAATATCGTTACCCGAAACGTTCAGACGGTTAGCCAACAGGTTCAACAAATAAATCCACGCTTCACGCTCGGTGTACTGTGAAGGCGTGTAATGTACTAACTGTTCAGCCAGCGCAACGCTTAATCCCATGCCAGTGAGGCATTGCATCAGGTAGCTGTGAACGGGTCGCTGACGCTTTTTCTTCGCTTCCATCAGGTCGGCCACCTGATATTGCAGCACATTACGTAAAGACGCCAATTCCTCTTTGATGGCATCCAGTTCACTATTGCCCTGCGCGTTACTCGAAGGTGCCTGCTGAGAAGGCGCAGCTTCGAAGTCAGGGCTCATTTGTGAAGCTGGTGCAGTGTTGTTGCGCCCGTGATTAAATACATCAGCAAAAGAAAATACATCATTGTCTTGCTGTGCAGTTTGCTGCTGTGGGCGCTGGGAATGTGGCTGAGCTTGTGCCTTAGGCTGTGATTGATATTGAGGCTGAGCAAGGTCGCGCTGGGAATGAGGCTGAACCTGGCGCGGTGCGTTTTGCTGCGTAGCAGCGTCAGCCGCTGCGTTTCGCTCGGCAGCCTGCTTTTCTAATAATGCACGGAGGTTGTCAGGACCATCATCACCAATAATTTCGCTCAGGCTCGGCGTGGCCTTTTGCTGGCCCGCGGATGCTTTGTTGTCATGGCGCGTGTTCAGGTTAAGTTTTGCCTCAGGTTCTTTATCGTAAGCAGCCACCAGCTCAATACCATCGGCCACTTTACGGTTCGACATAATGACGGCATCACTGCCCAATTCGGCTTTTACCTGGCTTAACGCTTCCCGCATATCTTTGCCAAAAAAACGTCTGATTTTCATCTCAACCTCTTCACTCACCCAGTGTCAGATTATTGACCGACAGAGCTGACAATTTTAATTTGCTTGTCGTCAGGTATTTCCTGGTACGACAACACATGCAAGCCAGCTACCGAATATTTAAGGAAGCGTGACAGCACAGGTCGCAACATACCTGACGTCAGGAGTACTGCAGGCTCGCCTTCTAGCTCTTGTTGTTGTGCGGCCTGTTGCAAGGATTGTTGGAGACGATCTGCGAGTCCTGGTTCGATACCGGCGCCATCTTCTCCCCCTGCCTGAAGAGACTGGTGCAACATCTGTTCCAACTCTGGTGCCAGAGTTATGACGGGCACTTCTTTGGCGCCTTGGCTGATTTCCTGAACGATGAGACGTTTTAGCGCAATACGCACCGCAGACACCAGTACATCTGGGTCCTGACTACGCGGGCCGTACTCAGTCAACGTCTGAACAATGGTACGCATATCTCGAATAGGCACACCTTCAAATAACAGTGTCTGCAGCACTTTCACCACGGTACTGAGTTGTAGAATGTCAGGCACCAGCCCTTCGACCAGTTTCGGACTAGACTTAGCCAGCATATCCAGTAGTTGCTGAGTTTCTTCATGGCCGAGAAGTTGATAAGCATTGTTACTCAGCAGCTGGCTTAGATGCGTTGCCACTACGGTAGCAGCGTCAACAACGGTATAACCGAGTGTTTGTGCATGTTCACGCTGATTTGGTCTAATCCACACTGCGTCTAAACCGAAGGCAGGATCTTTGGTTGCGCGCCCTTCGAGTTTACCGAATACCTGGCCAGGATTAATGGCGAGTTCTTCATCGTGACTGATTTGCGCATCGCCAATGGTGACACCCAACATCGCAATGGTATAAGCATTGGGGTCGAGATCCAGGTTATCGCGAATGTGTACCGGCGGTACCAGAAAGCCAAGTTCCTGAGAGAGCTTTTTACGTACGCCCTTGATTCGGGTGAGCAGTTCGCCGCCCTGGGATTTATCGACTAACGGAATAAGCCGGTAGCCCACTTCCAGTCCGATAGTATCGACCTGCTGTACGTCGTCCCAACCGAGTTCTTTAGCCTCTGGAACCGGATGATCGACACCCGCCTCTGTCTTCGCTGGAACTTTTGGTTTTTCGGCTTCTTTCTTCGCCTGCACACCTTGCCAGTAGGCATAGCCACCCGCTATGGCAGAAAAGCCCAGAAATGCGATATGCGGCATACCTGGCACAATGCCCATGACAAACAGCACCGCAGAGGCAATATACAGCGCCTGGGGGTTGCCCAATTGGGTACGGATTTCTTTACCCATCTCCTGGGTTTCGTTTTCACGAGTCACAATAATGGCGGTGGCCACTGAAAGCAGCAGAGAAGGTATTTGTGCTACCAGGCCATCACCGATAGTCAAAATGGTATACACCTCCATGGCATCGCCAAACGCGAGGTCGTGCTGAATCATGCCGATAAATAATCCACCTACGATGTTAATCAGCATGATGAATAAGCCAGCAACCGCATCACCTTTTACAAATTTAGACGCACCGTCCATAGAACCATAAAAGTCGGCCTCGGCGGTGATTTCCTCACGACGTTTACGGGCCTGATCCTGGTCGATATAGCCAGCATTCAAATCGGCGTCAATGGCCATTTGTTTACCGGGCATGGCATCAAGGGTAAAGCGGGCGCTCACTTCTGAGATTCGACCTGCACCCGCGGTAACCACTTTGAAGTTAATGATCAGAAGAATAGCGAATACGACAACCCCCACTGCATAGTTACCGCCAATAACCACCGCACCAAACGCTTCGATCACTTTTCCCGCAGCATCGCCACCTTCATGGCCGTACAGCAGAACAACCCGTGTAGATGCCACATTAAGCGCAAGCCTTAATACCGTAGCAATAAGCAAAACCAGCGGAAAAATACCAAAATCCACCGGCTTTTGGGTGAACACGGCAACGAGGATGATCACCAGACTCAACGCAATATTAAAGCTGAACAGCACATCGAGTAGAAATGGCGGCATGGGAAGAATAACCATGCCCATAATCGCCAGTAATACGACAGGCGCACCCAGACCACTGGTGATATTTTGAAACTGGTTCTTGTCGAACCGCTGCAGGTAGGCGGATAACTGCATAATAATTGCTCTCGCTAACAGAAAATTGACACTTCAATTGCGTCTGTAGTGAGTATTTCAACTACTGTGCCAGTTTGAAAATGTTTACTAATGCGCGCCTGTTTCGAGTTTTTGAACTATAGTTAATGTGGATAAGATTTGTTCAGGACATTGTGTGCCGGAATACCAGTTAAAACAGCGACGTATTGCATCTATTGGCACTTTTCTTCATGTTGTCACGGCAATCAGTCTGATATTGATGTCTTATTCTACTCATGCTGCATCGGCACAAGTTTCTGCTCCCAATGATGAGGTTATCCGCGTCATAAAATCTTTTCATCAGAATCCGAAGGAGACCGTTTTAGGCCTCGAAGAGATGCTTGATGATGTGCAACCTGAATATACGCCAGCCACCATTCAATATCTGCTGTCATACTTTTATATGAAGCTGGGGGATTTTGAGCGCTCAGAGTCGCTGTTGGAGCTGGGACTTACCAATGTAAATCAAATCAATGAGCCACTGCTCTATCACCGTTTGTTGCTGCAAAAATCGTTACTTTATGAAAAAACAGCACGTCAGGTACTGGCATTGCAGTATGTTGCTATCGTTAACGAGTGGGCGCAAGAGAATAACATCATCCAGTTACATATTGGTGCATTGATGACGGAGGGATTGATTCAGCAATCATTGCAAAATCGCGAGTCGGCACTGACCAAGCTCATTGTTGCGCACAGGATTGCCTCGGAAAATGTCACGCAAATTCCGCCTGCTCACATAGCAGGCCTTATCGCAACGGTGTTTCAGGAAGCTGAGCAGTACGACAATGCTGTCCCCTATTTGAAGGAGGCGCTTGATTTTGCCATCACGAAAAACAACCGGATCAATCAGCTAAACCTTTTACATAAACTGGCTTTATCTCACTTCGCAACGAACAACGAGACCGCTGGACGGCAATACTTTGATAAAGCAATGACAATTGCTCAGGAATTGCCAGATAAAAATGCGCAAGTGAAATTACAACTGCTCGATGCTGATAGATTAATGAAAAAGAAAGCCTTTGCAGAAGCCTTGGACGTATACCAAAATTTGGTGTTGATCCAGGGCACTCTGCCCCATGAACAGTATCGCGGTGACATTTTAAGGGGCTTATCAAAAGCCCATTATCACACCGGTAACTTCGAGGCTGCGCTTGACACTCTTACCGGTGCAGAGCCTCTTTTCGCCTCAACCACACCGAAAGAAATGATTGAATTTCGATTGCTGGAATCGAGAATTCAGGCGGCATTAGGCAATTACAGCCAGGCTTATCAATTACTTGATGACGCACGCAGAAAACAGATAAAACGCTTGAACGAAATCAGTGCAGACAAGCTGTTTAAACTGCAAACTCTCTTCGACGTCAATAAGAAAAATCAGGAAAATGCTGCTCTCAGATCAGTAACGAAAGCGCAGGAGTTGCGGATAAAAACAGAGCGTCAGCGAGGATTTTTTATGATTTCAGCGCTGATTTTACTCTCAATCCTTTGCGTAGTACTTGTTATTTTGCAGAAAAAGCGCGCCAGGTATCAGTATAAGTTGGAACAAATTGCGATGACTGACAGCCTCACTTCTCTGCTTAACCGTCAGCATACCTTAAAACTATTGGAGGAACAGGCAGGTATTGCAGAGGTTACCGGAAAAAAACTTACTGTCGCTTTACTCGATATTGATTTATTTAAACAGGTGAACGACAACTTTGGTCACGCCGCAGGTGATGAGGTTTTACGCAAGTTTGGTGCTCTGGTTAGAGACAATTTCAGAAAAAGTGATATTGCGGGCAGGATCGGCGGTGAGGAATTTTTGCTGATTTTCCCTGATACCAATGTGACGGAGGCTCGCATTGCTACAGATAAGTTTAGAGCGGCCTTGAAAGCCGCTGGTGAAAAACTTCCCTACGCATTAGACCCTCTCACCGTTTCCGGTGGGATTGGGTACATTACAGGGCCAGGAACGATGGCAGAAGAATTAGAGGCTATCGATAGAGCTCTATATCAGGCTAAGGATAAAAGCCGCGACGCTATTAATCTCGTCGATAACAACATTGCCGGATAAAAACTTTGTCTGATAATTTTCCTCGCTATTCGCTACCATACTCCAGCTTTAGCGCCGGAGTTCCGGTGGTATAGGCAGGTCTTTCTTCAGCGGTTTCGGGCGCTTACCTTTACCCGCTTTGAATGCCCGCAGTTGATAAACGTACGCCAGTACCTGAGCAACCGCCATAAACAGTTTGTGAGGGATTTCGTGATCGACTTCGGTTGAGTAGTAAATCGCCCGGGTTAGCATGGGCGAAGGCACAATGGGAACGTCGTGAGCGTCACCAATTTTTCGAATATGCATGGCTAATTCTTCGATACCTTTGGCCACTACCACTGGCGCACGGCCGCCGTTGTCATCGTATTTCAGCGCAACAGAATAGTGGGTCGGGTTGGTTACGATGACATCGGCTTCCGGTACCTGCTGCATCATTCTTCGGGCTGCGGCCTGGTATTGCAGGCGACGAATACGCCCTTTCACCATGGGATCGCCTTCAGCGTTTTTACGCTCATCCTTCACTTCCTGCTTCGACATTTTCATTTCTTTGTTGTGCTTGTACATTTGATAAGGCACATCAAGGGCGGCGATAGGGATCATGCCCAGAGTAAGAAACAAAAACGCCCATTCCAGCATATCCAGAGCGTGGAACAAGTTGTTGGGGTAAAGCTCAACGTCGAGATGAAGCGCCTCATCTTCATAATACATCAGCGTTAATAAGGCGATGGTAGCGATGACAAAAAACTTGGCGATGGCCTTGAGCAATTCAACCAAGCCGTTCATACCAAACATGCGCTTGAAACCATTCAAGGGGTTAAGTTTATTTAGCTTTGGTGCCGCCGACTGCCAGGTAAAGTTATAACCACCTAGTGCGATTGAACCGTATATTCCCGCAGCCATGGCTACAATCATGTACAGCAACACCGGCCCAGCCACTGCAGAAAACCCCTGTGCCCAGGCATTAAACATGTGAGTCATGTCGTAGGTTTCATCGCGGGACAGCGTAAACATATCTTCCATCATGCCGAAGATTGCTTTCGCAATGGTGCCGCCAAGCAATAAAAACATGATCCCACTGGCCACCAGCACCAATGCCGTAGAGAGTTCCCGCGATCGGGCGAGCTGACCTTTTTTTCGCGCGTCTTCGAGGCGTTTGCTCGTGGGGTCTTCTGTTTTATCCTGTTGATCAGCCATGACTTACCTCATCAAGTGGGACAAATCAGCAGCAACTCACACATAAACTGCTGTGCTCGCTGCCATTGTGTGGCGAAATGGGAAACAAAGTTTTCTAACGTAACCCAGATAATAATTAACCCGGTTATCTGAGCAATAGAGAAACCAATACTAAAAATATTCAGCTGTGGCGCAGCTTTGGTCATAACCCCAAAGGCCAAGTTCACAATCAGTAGCGACACGATGGGAGCTAAGGAAAGGGTTACCGCGGAAACAAACATCCAACTCGCCCACTCGGCGATGTCCCGGAACTGGGCAGCGGTCCACCAGGCTTCATCGATGGGAAAAGCATCGAAGCTGGTTGTAATCATTTGAATCATTGCCAGGTGACCATCTAAGGTCCAGAACAGCAAGGTTGCAAGAATAAGATAAAACTGACCCACGGCCGGAACATTAATACCGTTCACCGGGTCGACTATCGATGCAAAACCAAGCCCGGTCTGCATTGCCACTATCTGACCTGCCAGTACGAAGGTATTTAATACCATCATGGAAATGAAGCCGATGGCGACACCAATAATAATTTGCTGGATAACTTCAACAATAGCGCCCACCCCAACTAAGTTGTCGAATGGAACAGGTTTTATAACTGGCATAATCACTAAGGTAAGAAACAGCGCGAGCAATGTTCTCACCGTTACCGGGATCGACTGAGCACTTAGACCAATCATCGCAGCAAACAGACCACTGATGCGCATAAAAGGCAGCATCAGATCGGCCAAAAACTGATTGATGGTATTGAGATCGACGTTCACTAACGGAGCCTGCTTATCCCACAACCTGCGGGATTTGCTCAACCATATGGAAAGTAAAATCCATCAGTTGCTCCACTAACCAATTCCCACCCCAGGCCAGCGCCAACAAAGTAACGATAAGACGAGGCAAGAAACTCATGGTTTGTTCGTTGATAGAGGTTGCTGCCTGGAAAACGGCAACAATCAAACCCACAATCATGCTGGGTACGATAACCGCGGAAACCAGCAGAATTACCATAAACATCGATTCCCGCAATATTTGTACAAACACCTCTGGTGACATATTGCTCTCCTAGACGCCCATACCAAAACTGGTGGCTAGCGTACCGAAAATCAGGTTCCAGCCGTCTACCAATACAAACAACATCAACTTGAAGGGCAATGAAACGATCATCGGCGATAGCATCATCATACCCATTGCCATCAATATTGAGGCGACAACCAAATCGATGATCAAAAACGGAATGAACAACATGAAACCAATCTGAAAGGCGGTTTTTAACTCACTGGTGATAAAAGAAGGGATGAGGATAGTAAGCGGCACATCTGCAGGCTCATCATACTTCCCTTCGTCACCAGCAATGCGAACAAACGTTTCTAAGTCTTTAACTCGGGTCTGCGATAACATAAACGCCCGCATAGGCTCGGCGGCTTCTTCCAGCGCCTGACGGGAAGTCATTGCTTCGTTTAAATAGGGTTGAAGTGCGCGTTCGTTCACTTCTTCGAATACCGGCGTCATGATGAACATAGATAAAAACAAGCTCACGCCAATCAGGATTTGGTTGGAAGGCGCCTGTTGTAAGCCGATAGCCTGACGCAAGATAGACAACACCACAATGATGCGGGTAAATGAGGTCATCATCATGATGAACGCAGGGATCAGGCTTAGCGCAGACATGATAAACAATGCCTGCAGCGTCATTGAATAATCTTGCGAACCATCCGGGTTACTGGTAACGGTAACGGCGGAAATGCCCTGTTGCGCCATTACCGGTAGGCTAAACAACAGAATAGCGGGAAGCATCAGCATCAATAAGCGGCGTTTATTGTTTTTCATTGTCCGCTCCTTTTACGGCGGGGTTAATGGTGCCCGCCATGGCTTTGATCAGTTTTTGCTTAAAATCGGCACCACCGGTTTCACTGGTGTTATTGGTTTCCAGAGGCGTTTCAAGTTTGCTCAAATGGTTAATGTTGGTGGCTGTCACCCCAATGAGATGCTGCTCTTCCCCAACCTGAATTACAATAATACGCTCTCGCGTACCTGCTACCATGCTGGCAACCACTTTCATCTGACCACTACTGGCATGAGTGACATTAAACCGGCGCATCAGCCAGGCTAAAGAAAAAATAATGCCGACCACCACGAGAAGTGATCCGAAAATTGACAGTACAGAAACAGGATTGGAAAAAGATTGGGTGCCTTCGGCACGGGTTGTGAAGCTAAATAACAGGGGCAGCAGAAAGCAACCCCCTGTTTTAGAAAGCGTTTTAGCGAAGCTTTTTGATTCTCTCGATCTGACTGATAACATCCGTTAACCGAATACCAAATTTGTCGTTGACTACTACTACTTCACCATGAGCAATCAACGTGCCATTTACCAGAACATCCAGTGGTTCCCCGGCAACCCGGTCTAATTCCACCACTGACCCCTGGTTCAATTGTAGCAGGTTCCGGATACTGATTTGGCTGCGCCCCACTTCCATGGAAATGGTCACAGGAATATCCAGAATGGTATCTAGTTTCTTTTTCTCTTCCTGCGTGATGGGGGCGTCGTCGGTTAGTTCATCTAATTCGGCAACCTGAACGTCCTCGCCACCTTCACCTTCGGCCGCTTCCGCATCGGCCTGCTCGGCCATAGCCGCAGCCCAGTCGTCCATTCCGTCATTATCACTCATGACAATACCCCTTTAACTAAGATCATGACTACAGATCTTCTTCAAGTACTTGTAGCTCAGCGTCGTTATCGATAACGCGCCCACCACGGGTTAATAATTGCAGTTCCGATTTCACCGACGTAGGCCGGGCGATTTTATCGGAAATTTTCAGTGCCAACGCATCACGGGAGCGACCTAGCTTCGCGCGAAACGTCGGTAAATCTTCAATCAGCACAGTAATGTGCTCCGGCATTTCTACCGGAATAATATCACCGGGCTTAAATTCCATTATCTGTCGAAGCGGTACATCCACGTCTAGCATGTGCGTGGTAAGCGCGACCTTCACATCCAGAATTTCATCCCTAAGTGCCTTACTCCAACGTAAATCGGTATCTTCCTTATCGCTTTGAACACCGGCGTCTAACAATTCCCGAATCGGCTCTAACATAGAATACGGGAGTGAAACGTGGAAATCGCCACCGCCACCATCGAGCTCAATGTGGAAAGAACTGATCACCACCACTTCGGTTGGACTTACAATGTTAGCCATGGCCGGGTTCACTTCTGAATCGAGGTATTCAAAAGAAACATCCATAACGGGCGCCCAGGCTTCTTTGTAATCTTCGAAGATGATTTTCAGTAGCATCTGAATAATACGACGCTCTGTCGGCGTAAACTCACGGCCCTCAATTTTGGCGTGATAACGACCATCACCACCGAAAAAGTTATCTACCAGAATAAAAACCAGACGTGCTTCCATGGTGATGAGTCCGGTTCCCTTAAGTGGGCGGAATCGCACCATATTCAAACTGGTGGGTACAAACAGCGTGTGAATGTACTCACCAAATTTAATCATTTGAATACCGTTGATGGAAACTTCAGCAGACCGGCGCATCATGTTAAACAAGCTCACCCGCAAGTGCCTTGCAAAGCGCTCGTTCACAATTTCCAGCGTCGGCATCCGTCCCCGTACAATGCGATCCTGCGAGGAAAAGTCATATTCCAGCGCAGATCTGTCGGAGGGAGCGTCCGAAACTTCTTCTTCTTCGACATCATCGACGCCATGTAACAGCGCGTCGATTTCGTCTTGTGATAATAAATCGCTCACTGAGATTACCCGTTATTGCATCACGAAACCTGTGAACAATACCTGTTCGACCACTTCTGTTCCGGTATATTCCTTCATCGCGGACTGTACTTCTTCCAACGCTTTCTCGCGAAGTTCAATTTTCCCTGCTTCGGTGACCAGATCATCGGCATTGCTGCTACTGAATACCTGCAACAGACGGCCCTGAATGAGCGGCATATTCACTTTTGCCGTTTCTTCGTTGTCAGACCCACGTACCAAAAGCTGAATCTTTATCTGCACGGTGCGCTCGCGTCCACTGCCGGGAATATGAAACAGCAGAGGTTGTGGCATGGCAACATAAAGCGCAGTGCCGATTTCGGCGCCAGCACTGCCTGCACCCGCATCGGCGGCTTCAGCTTCAGCCTCTTCGCCACCTTCCGCGGCCGCTTCGCCTTCAACGCCTTCTTCCGCCACGGGTTCATCACCTGCAAACAAAAAGAAATACGCGCCTGCGCCGCCACCAAGCAACACCACTACGATGATGATAATGAGCATTAACTTACTCTTTTTACCACCACCCTCTTCTTCAATTTGTAACTCTTCATCAGCCATTGAAACAACCTCATCAATCAGAATGGCAAGTATTATGGGACTTTAACTGTAATTGGCAAGACGCTTCACGTATGCGCAATCACGGTTAAGCATAGTCGTCTATTCCACCTTGCGCCTGTCGGGTCAAAGATTGTTCAACCACTTGAGTTTCTTCTTCGCCACCGCCAGCAAACTGACCATTGCCACCATTGCCTGAGCCTTCACTGCCCTGTTTGTTGGCTTCACCCTGTTGCTGTTGGTTAACGAATGACTCTCCCAGACTGATGCCCTGCTCGGCCAGCATTTCGCGTAAGCGCGGTTCCGCTTGTGCCAATGCGTCTCGGGCCTGTGGAGATTGCACAACAAAATTGACTGATGCCGTATCACCGCTCACATTAACCCTCACCTGCATACTGCCGAGTTCAGGCGGATCTAAGCGAATTTCTGCCATTGAATTTCTGGCATTCACCATCCAACGTACTTTTTCAGCCAGTTGTTGCTGACCTTCAGGTTGATGAATGTTCACCGCTTTGTCGGCATCTGCGGGCTGTTGAAGCACACGCTCTGCTTTCACTTGCTGGATATCGGCAAGGGTATTTTCAGCCCGGGACTGCACGCCCGCCATGATAGTGGGGTTCCCCGCACCTGCCACTTGCGTGGCCGCATTCACCAACAATGATAATTGCTGCATTTCGCCGGCTATGCGTTGTTCCATGTTGTCATCGGGTAGAATATCCGCCCCATCAATCACCTCAGCAATCATGGCCTCTAGCGTTTGTGCGGGCTCCACACCAGCATCAAGTTTGGTTTGATACTGCTTAACAGCATCCATCACGCCCTGTTTTACCTCAGCCTTTTGCGTTTCATTGCTACTGTCAGGCAAAAGCGCGACGACTTTATCTGCCAACGATTCCGCTACCAGTGTTTTAGTGGTGTCTTCGGTTACCGCCAGATTTTTCATCAAATCGTTTGCCGGCACCAGGGGTAATGCCGCGCTGCCGCCATCAGTTGCGTTTTTATCTGCTTCTTTGCCGCTCGGCTGCTCTTCTGTGTTTTCGCCAAGTTCACTTTTTATCAGTGATACCAGTAACTCTGCGTCGGTGACGATGATGTCTGCTTCAGCAGAAGTCTCGCCGTCAGCAAGACTTTCAGCAATCCGGTTTAGATCTTTGCTGCCATTTTTTGACAGGCTTGCAAGCAGTGAGGCCGCCATTTTCATTACGTCGTCAGTCACAACGTCGTCGGCCTTGCCCGGCTGCTCGCCGTTTTCTTCACTGGCCATGAGCTTTTTCACGGCTTCATTCAACGCTTCGACCAAGGCGGCTAATTCGGCGTTTTTATCTGTACTTGCAGTATTTTCGACGTCAGTTTGAACTGTGCCTTTTAAACTCGCGATGAGTGCTTCAAGGTCGGTATCCGGCGAGACAACATCGGTGGACAAGGCTGGGTCATCAACAATAACGTCGCCCCCGCCAGAAGCATCTATTACAATGTCTTGCTCAGCCGCGGTTTCGTCACCACTGTTAAGCTTGCGGATGGCATCGACAAAAGCCAACCAGTCAGGCTGTATGTCGATATCAGGTTGGATGTCTTCCGTGCTCTCCTCAATTGCCTCTTCACCCTGAGCCAACAAGGCGTCATCGTGTTCGGTGTCGACATCCGCTGCATTTTCGCCATTATTTCCATTGCCACTACTTTGGGTTTTCCTGGTAGTGACCTCATTGGCTGACTGTTCAGACTGCGACTGCGCTTCATTGCTATCACCACGGCGAGATTGCTCTTCCACCTTTTTCTCAACCGGTGTGTCACGTTTAACCGAACGATTAACCGTAATGTCATCTGCGTTCTTTTCCCGTGGCTTGTTCTCACGCACAGGCGGGGATTGAGTCGCTTGCGTAAATACCTCTTCAAAAGCCTGATTTTGGCTTGAAGAATCCGCACTTACTGTCGATGATTCTATATCGACTGGCAGAGCGGCAATATCTGAACGTTGCGTGGCAACTTGTTGCATCATAATCTCAATCCTCTTCCCGCAGACTGTGTGTTTTCGTCAAAAAACAGTAAATTGGGTGGGTTATTTTTCGTCACGGAAAAGACTATTCAAATCCTGTTCCAATTGTTTAATTACTATGAAATTTACTTGAAAAATTGTTAGTAACCTGACTTGGACAACTGATTTCTATAGAATTTTTGTGAAGCGAACTCATCACTCATGATTTGTTCCAGGCGAGATTCTTTTTGACGGGCTTCAAGGGCTTTTTTATCGATTAACATATCCACGGCTTTCCGACGCTTTTGCTGTTCCAGCCAGGCACGTTTACGCTGATCGGCCACCACGGTAGCCTGAGAGATAAGGTTCATTTGCTGTTGGCAGGCTTTATCCAGTTTACCCACAAACGAAAGATGTTGATGATACGCTTTCGCGCCCACACCACTCTTGCCAGTGGCCTGAATTTGACGCAAATAATCCAACCGATATTGCTGCAGGCTACTTAACTTTTGACGTTGCTGGGTAACATGCTGCTGCGCGAGCTGAAATTGCTGCGCCGCCTTCTGTTCCTTTTCCAGTTCAAACTTAGCGACTAAATCAAGTTGACTCATGGCTGTTACCCTTTACCTAACCCACCCGCCAAGGCAGTCATGCCTTGAAGGCACTCACTGTAAGGCAGAATATTCTTCATACCTTGCTGCAGGAAAGCGTTAATTGCAGGTTCGGCACGAATGGCCAAATCGATACGCGGGTCTGAACCTTTGGCATACGCACCAATGGAAATGAGATCACGGTTTTGTTTGTACATTGAGTAGACCTGACGAATACGTCTGGCTTGTTCTAAATGTTCGTCGCTGGTTACCATCGGCATTACCCGGCTGATAGAGGCTTCAATATCGATTGCAGGATAGTGACCACTATCGGCTAACGAACGGGACAACACAACATGACCGTCCAGTATTGCCCTCGCCGCATCGGCAATGGGATCTTGAAGATCGTCGCCTTCCGTCAGTACCGTATAAAATGCGGTGATCGAGCCTTGATTTTCGCTGCCATTACCCGCCCGTTCTACCAAAGCAGGCAGCCTTGCGAACACCGAGGGTGGATACCCCTTCGTTGCCGGTGGCTCACCCACCGCCAACGCAATCTCGCGCTGTGCCATGGCATAACGTGTAAGAGAATCGATTAATAGCAGCACATTCATGCCCTGATCGCGAAAATACTCCGCAATGGTCACGGCTGTTTCGCACCCTTTTAACCGCATAAGTGGTGAGGTATCAGCTGGCGCTGCTACAACGACCGCACGTTGACGCTCTTCTTCGGTGAGAATGTCGTGAATAAATTCTTTTACTTCTCGTCCCCGCTCGCCGACCAGTCCCACTACTACAACATCGGCCTGACAGCCCCGTGTCATCATACCTAGCAGCACGGACTTTCCGACACCGGAGCCAGCGAATAGCCCCATACGCTGACCGACACCCACCGTATTCAGGGCATTAATAGCACGAACACCCACATCCATGGGTTCAGATATTGGTCGACGACTTAACGGATTTATCGGGGGCTTGTTCGTGGATACGCGGGTATCGGCTTTTACTGGTCCCAAACCGTCTAGCGGCTGGCCATTACCGTCGACCACGCGACCCAGTAATCCCATGCCCACTGCCAAACCACTTTGGCGGTTTAACGGAAGTACCCGAGATCCCGGCACAATGCCACGTACCGCCTCAGTTGGCATGAGATAAGTAATGTTTTCACCAAAACCCACTACTTCCGCTTCTATCTCTCCTTCAACAGTCTGGACCATGCACTGACTGCCCACAGGAAGTTGGCACCCCACAGCTTCAAGCGTAAGACCGATACCCCGGACCAGTTTTCCCGCTGCCACAATAGGAGGCTGAGGAATATCGCCACACAGTTTTTCGAAATAATTACCCCAGGGGCTAGTCATCGGACAATCCCTGGTCGAGCAGAAAGCGATTCAATACATCACGGCAGCGACGTTCAACAGACACATCGACAGCATTTTGTTGGGTGGTGATATCGCAACCACCACGAGACATTGCCGGGGCTTCAATGAAATGCCAGCCCTTCGCGGCAATCGTTTCATCGCCATAGTGATTTTTAACAATTTGAATGTCGTCGGGATGCATGGATATATGGAACTGTGATTCAGCCACTGGCAGCGCTTTTAAACCTTCAGCCAACGCCTGCATGACCACATCTTCACTGGTCTGCACTTCTGTTCTGATAACTGCACGGGCGAGAGACACCGCTAATTTCACGAGTTGCTTACGGGTGTCTTCGTTAACCTGAGATAACGGTGCCACTAGATTATCTGCCAGTGAAGACCAATGCCCGGCCAAAGCGGCCATCTCTTCGGCAGCGGCATTTAAGCCTTCTTCTTTACCGGCCTGCAGTCCGGCTTCATAACCTTCCGGTTTGCCTTCTTCAAAGCCAGCAGCTTTGCCTTCGTCAAATCCGGTTTGCTTACCTTCATTATACCCTTCGTCATAAGCAGACTGACGAATGGCTTCGATTTCTTCCGCCGTTGGCGGCAAAATTTCTTCCTCCTCAGCTTCGGGAGGCTCGTATTTCCAGTCGCTACGACGATTCAGCGCATTGGTGCGGGTGAGCTCTTCTGTGGTCTGCGCTTCATCAAGAAATGGCAAATCCCAGGACTTCGCATCTGAAAATTCATCATTCTTCGGCAATTTATCATTCATGGCAGATTAGTCCGTTACAGGAACTCTTCGCCGCCACCGCCGCCCAGCATAATTTCACCGGAATCAGCAAGACGTCTGGCCACCGACAGAATTTCTTTCTGTGCAGTTTCCACTTCAGATAAACGTACCGGACCGAGCGCTTCAAGATCATCCAGTAACATTTCTGCCGCCCGGGCCGACATGTTGCCAGTGATTTTATTTTTAAGCTCTTCATCAGCGCCTTTAATGGCTTTCAGCAGTGAGTCCTGATTCACTTCGCGCAGGATTGCCTGTATGCCGCGATCATCCACGTCTATCAGGTTATCGAATACGAACATCAGATCCTGAATTTGCTGGCTCATTTCTTCATCTTGTTCACGGATAGCATCCATCAACTGACCTTCAATGGAGGTATCGAGGTAGTTCATGATGTCGGCAGCAGACTTCAGGCCGCCCATTTTGGCCGCTTGTGCACCTGCCTGACCGGCAAACTGCTTCTCCATGATTTCGTTCAGCTCCTGCAAGGCTGCGGGCTGAACTTCTTCTAAATTGGCGATACGCATTAGCAAGTCCAGACGCACTTTTTCAGCGAACTGCGACAAAATCTCCGCACTTTGCTCAGGCTCAAGATAAGACAATACGATGGTTTGAATTTGCGGGTGTTCGTTTCGAATAATACCGGCCACCTGCTTGGAATCCATCCACTTGAGAGAATCAAGCCCTTTGGCGCCGCTGCCCATCAAGATTTGATCGATCAGATTCGCCGCTTTATCTTCACCCAGTGCGGCAGTAAGTGCGCGCTTCACGAAATCCTGACTCTGGAAGCCGATGGTGCTGTAATTTTGAATCTCTTCAATGAAATGCTTATGCACGGCAGTAATCTTCGGTTGAGTCATATCGTCAACCTTCGCCATTTCACCGCCCAATTTTTGCACCTGCTTCGGTTCCAAGTGCTTGAGGATCTGGGCTGCATCTTCTTCTGACAAACTCAGCAACAAGATAGCGGCCTTTTCTACCCCTTCCAGTTTACTAATGTCATAAGTTTGTTGGTTATTATCTTCAGGCATTTTGTTGAACCTTAGTCATCCAGCGTCAACCAGCCCTTAACAACCTGTGCGGACAACTCAGGTTCATTCGCAACCAGCGCACGCACAGCTTTAAGAACATCTTCATCTTTGTGTAAATCTGGCAACATGAGCGAGCCATCAGGTGCAAAGCCAACCTGACCTTCATCAAAATCCTGACTCAGCATGCTAATGGTATCGTCACCCAGATCTAAGCCCTCATCCGCATCGAAGTCGTCAGAGTCTTTGGTCTCATCAGGATTGATCAGACGACGCAACATTGGGCGAATCACGAAAATGATCAGCACAATAATGATGAGTCCGCCCACAACCAGTTTAAGTATAGGTAAGATTTCCGGACGTTCCCAGAAAGGTAAATCTTCGACGCCTTCCTCATCCATACGGGTGAAAGGCACACTGACTACTTCCAGAGAATCTCCGCGAGCCACATCAAAACCAATTCCACCTTGCAGTAATCGACGGATATTCAGAAGTTGCTCCTGGGACTTCGGCGCGGTGGTGACACTGCCATCTTCAGCGGTTGTACGGTCATGATCAACAGCCACCGACACGCTCAGACGACGAATAACACCAGTCTGTTTTTTGGTGTGACTGATAGTGGTATCCAGCTCGTAATTTTTTGTCGATTCGCGGTTGCTACGACCAGGCACAGGCGCTGATTGCCCGTCTGCGCCAATGGCGTTTTCTGGAATGTTAGAATCAAGCGGAGGCTGATTGGTGAGTGCGCCCGGAATACCGCCGTTAAGCCCACCCACACTGTTCGACTCGATAGTCATTTCGCTGCGCACAGCGGGTAAGTCTGGGTTGTAAGTACGCTGAGTTTGTTCCATGGCAGTAAAGTCCATAGACACATCAGCTTGTGCTGTGTAGTTTCCTAAACCAAGTACCGGGATCAGAATAGCATCAATTTTTTCCAAATATTCCTGTTCGCGCTGACGCTCAATTTCATATTCTTTACGTGCCCGGGCACTCATAGAATCCTGAGAACCGGAATTCAGTAATCGACCATTGCTGTCTGTCACCGTTACCCGCGCAGGTTCCATGCCTTGTACCGCAGAGGCCACGATATCTACCACGGCATCCACTTCTTCACCCGCAATCACCTTTCCGCGTTTCGCGGTTAGCACCACAGTCGCACTGGCTTTTTTCTCACGGCGGGCAAACACATTTTCTTTCGGCATCGCCAACAGGACTCTGGCTTTCTGAATGCTTGCCATGTCTTCAATGGTCGCCGCGATCTGCTGCTCACGGGCATGTTTCAATCGCTCCATTTCCACGCGTTGCGATACACCAAAGCCCATGTCTTGCATGATAATTTCAGTGCCATCATCACCAGCACGGGTCAACCCCTGGCGGGTCATGCCAAGGCGAATGGTTTGGAATTCATCGGTAGGCACTAGAACTGTGTTACCTTCCAATTTATATTCAATTTGATTGGCATCAAGGTAGTCTAAGGTCTCGATGAGCTCTTCAGTTTCCAGCTTTGCCAACGGGCGATAATCAGGCTCTTGCGCCCACAACAAAATAAAGATGGCAATGGCAACACAAATTACCAGCACCACAGCAAGCGCCATTTGACGAACCATGTCGGCACTACCAAGGGTGTCCATGAACCCGGATTTATTTTCTGCACCGGAATTGACGCTATCGTCGACTCCGTCGCTTACGGTTAAGTTAGTACCTGTTGCTTCAGCCAAGACGTACTACCCCACTACACCGACATGTTCATAATTGTTTTATAGGCTTCCAGCACTTTGTTTCTCACCTGTACTGTTGCTTCAAAGGCAATACCTGCTTTTTCTTTCGCAACCATAACCTGGGCCAGGCTGAGAGAGGGATCGCCCATTTCAAACCGCTGTTGTAAATCTTTTGATTCCAACTGCATATTGTTTACCCCTTCCACTGCCTGCTTAAGCATGGCTGAAAACTCACTGCCAGATGCATTTTTTACTTCTAATGCCTGTTCCGGCATTTCTGTGGCCTGCAGACGGGTCTGGCCGATCATAGATTGCATTTCCTGATACAAACTGTTGGCTTTAATGTCCATCGCTGACTCCTGAAAATTTACGGTTCGTCAGAATACTGTCTGACTTAGTTTCTTAAATAGACAACAGCAAAAGCAATACCAACTTTTTTAAGTTATATAATTCAGAAGCTTAGAGGCGATGCCAAATAACTGACACAGAATTGACAAAAAAAAGCCACGGTTGAATACCGTGGCAAGAGGCTTGTGTGTGAAACACGCACACATTGCAATGAATCGATTTTTTTTACGCAGGTACGTCGATGCCTTCATCACGCATGCGTGCCAATTTATAGCGTAACGTTCGTGGACTTATACCCAGCTTCTCTGCGACATCTTTTCGTTTCCCTTTGCATAGCTGAAGGGTATCAAGAATGATCTGGTGCTCTTGATGTCGTAATTCAGAGCCGAGTTTACTGTCGTCAATTACGGGGTCGTCGATACTTGCGGTATGGCTGACCAGTGTGGCGGTCATGTCGATCATCAGATCTGAAGATTCGATAACCTCACCGTCGCAAAGTATTAACGCCCGTTGCATTACATTCTCAAGCTCTCGCACATTGCCCGGCCAGTCATACTGCACAAGCTTATTGCGGGCAGCAGCAGAAAGCCGTATATCGCGATGTTGCTTGCTGTCTGCATGGCGGGACATTAGATGTTCCGCTAATGGCACGATATCACCAGGGCGCTGTGCCAACGGCAACCAGATAATGGGGAACACATTCAGACGATAATATAAATCTTCGCGGAATTCGCCCGCCTCTACGGCTTGCTTGAGATCGCGGTTACTGGTTGCAATAACACGCACATCCAGCTCGATGGTTTTTCGGCCACCAAGCCGTTCGACTTCTTTCTCCTGCAAAACGCGAAGCAATTTAGCCTGCAATGCCAAATCCATTTCCGTAATTTCGTCGAGGAGGATGGTGCCACTCTGCGCTTGTTCAAACTTACCCGGACACGCCTGAACGGCGCCCGTAAACGCGCCTTTCTCATAACCGAACAACGTCGCTTCGAGCATATTTTCAGGAATGGCGGCACAGTTGATAGCAATAAAGGCTTCGCCTGCCCGGGCTGACTGGTCGTGAATGTATCGAGACAGCACTTCCTTCCCTGAACCGCTGGGGCCGAGTACCATGACGGTTGCTTCAGAGCCCGCCACTTTGCGAGATAACTCCAATAACTTTAAACTTGAGGGATCGGCAGCAATGGGCGTTCGAGATTCAATTTTATGCGATGGCGCATAGCGGCTAACCAGATTCAACAACACTTCTGGAGCAAAAGGCTTGGAAAGGTAATCAGTGGCGCCATCACGCATTGCTTGTACCGCATCGTCGATAGTTGCGTAAGCCGTCATCAGCAATACCGGTAATTGTGGATAGCGCAGTCTGATATTTTTAAGTAGTGTCAGCCCGTTCATTTCGCCCATTTGTATATCGCTGACCACCAAATCGATATTCTCTGACGCCAACTTGACCAGCGCGTCTTCAGCGGATGCTGCTGCCACAACACGATAATCTGCAAGCAGTAGCGTGTCATTCAGTGCTTCGCGCAAACCGGCGTCGTCTTCGACAATTAAAATAGTAGAATGACTCATGACTTGGCTCCTGTGATCGCAGCGGAAAATGAAGATGATGGTTTTACGGTTACCGGTAAGGTCATTGTGAAACAGGCGCCCCGCCCGTCCAGGTTGGTGACACCCAACTGGCCCTTATGGGCATTCACAACAGATTTCACCACGGCTAAGCCCAATCCGGTTCCATGGGTTTTAGTGGTAAAAAACGGTTCGAAAATTTTCTGACGCATGGAAAGCGGTACGCCAGGCCCCTGATCAATCACTGAAATAGCAATATGCTCACCACTGCGGACCACCGACAGATTAATCACGGCACCTTGTGGACTGATCTGGGAACCGTTATGAATAAGATTTAAAATAGCACCTTGCAACGCTGTGAGATTTCCCGTTAGTGTGGATTCTCCATCGAAACCTTGAATGCTAAGGGTTTGCTCGGCTTGCTGAACAATGGTGCGGGCATTAGGTTCAATAGCGTCAAGGAGATGGGTCAAAGAAATCTCGGACACAACCTGATCTTCACCGGACTTAGCAAACAACAGCATGTCGTTTACCTGACTTTCTAATTCTTTGAGGCGATCAGTGAGTTTACCCGCGAAATCCCGGGTTGCATGCTCACCTAAACCTTTGCGTTTTAAATTAGCGGCATACAGCATTGCTGCAGACAATGGTGTACGGATTTGATGTGCCAACGAGGCCACCATTTTACCGAGCGCAGATAAACGCTGCATATGACTCACCCGGGCTTGTAACTCACGGGTTTCAGTTAAATCGGTGAGTACAATTAGCTGGCCTGGTTCGTTTTCGAGGGGCGTAATGGATAATTTAACCCGACGGCCATCGATAAGCGATACTTCATGGCCATCGTCTGCCCGAGGTTTAAAGGAGCGAGCAATAATGGTTCGCCATAACTCGCCTTCTAGGGGCTCGCCCAGTAACTCACTGGCCTGACTGTTAACCTGCCGAACAACACCCTGACCGTCCAGAACGATAACGCCAGCAGGCATCACTTGCAGAAGATGCGACAGGCGACTTGCTTGCTTTTTGAGGCTATCAATATCGTCACCGACACCGGCATCATCAGATGCAGTGTTGTAACGGTATTCAGAAATTTGTACTGATGTGTCGCTATACAGTGAAGAATAGCTTTGTCCATCGTATGCCATAAACCCTCGTCAAAAAGCAGACATTGTGCCTTATGAAGATTAATGCATTTGATGTGCCAAAAATAAAAATCAATAAATACAAAAGCTTATTAGCATTTACTGGGCGACTTTACAGTCAATTATCTGACGGGACGGACTCTTCTCGCTGAATTTCGTACTTGCGCATTTTTTCAACCAAGGTGGTTCTACGCATGCCCAGTTTATCGGCAGCACGGGCAACTACCCACTCTTGCTGATCCAGCGCCTGAATGATGAGATTAATTTCCAGTTCTGAAAGGTATTCTTTGAGGTTCACACCGCCTTCTGGTAACTGAGAGTTATCAGACGAGGCTTCCGGTGCTGCAGGTTGAGGCGTACTTTCTGCGTCGCGATCTGCTTCGCTGGCCGCAGCCTCAGCAAACAACTCGTTAAAGGCATCACGCTCTAACAGTTCCTCTGGATAATCAGGCTCATAAATCTGAATTTCGCCATATTGATACTTCACTGGCAAATCCTGAATATCCACAATCTGATTCGGATAGAGAATGCTTAAGCGTTCTACCAAGTTGGAGAGTTCACGAACGTTACCCGCCCAATCATGTTCCATCAGCGACGATATCGCCATTTCTGTGAATTTAACTACTGAAACGCCATCGCCCTGAATACGACTAATCAGTTCTTGTAACAGCAGCGGAATGTCTTCGCGACGTTCACGCAGCGCAGGGCTGTCGATGGGGAAAACATTCAGACGATAGTACAAATCCTCACGGAATTTATCGTCTTTAATCATGGTTTCCAAATTACGGTGCGTTGCCGCGATGATACGCACGTTTGCGCGGATCGGCGTGTGTCCACCCACCCGCTCGAAGGTTCTTTCTTGTAGAACGCGCAGCAGTTTTACCTGCATCTGCAATGGCATGTCGCCAATTTCATCAAGGAATAATGTACCGCCTTCAGCCAATTCAAAACGCCCTTTACGTGCACTGATTGCGCCGGTAAAGGCCCCTTTTTCATGACCAAACAACTCACTTTCCAGCAGTTCACCAGGAATAGCACCGCAGTTTACTGGAATAAACGGGCCATCTTTACGCTCTGAAAGGAAGTGCACGTTACGTGCAATCACTTCTTTACCGGTACCCGATTCACCAAGGATAAGCACGGTTGCATCAGTAGGTGCCACCTGCTCTACCAGCTTACGAACGATTTGAATTTGCTGACTTCGACCAACAAGACTACGGAACAAGCGGGTTTTGAGCCCGGCGGTTTTTACAGGGCCTGGACGATGTCGGGAATATTCCTGACAGCGATGAATAGCCTGAGTGAGTACCGGATAAGTAATAGGAAGTGTTGCAGTGCTGACCAGATTACAATTAGGCGTTACCTGGCCGTCTGCAGACTGTATCGCGACAAAAGGGATGTGAGGAAACTGCGCGACCAGATTTTGAACCTGGTCGGGTCTGGCGTAATCAACCATCACTGCTTCCACTGAATGGATATTTAAATAGCCAAGGCTATCTGCGAAAGATTGCCCAAAGCAAGCTTCCCCCATGAAAGTAATGACTGTCTCCAACTTTTGAATAAGTTCGCCGTTATCACTAACGAGCAAAATTTCCTTCATCGATTCCTCGAGAACGCGTTTTTATTATTTACAGTCTAGCGCATCTGTCTGATTGTAGCGGTAAAAAATCAGTTCGGAAACACTGATTCTCGTTTTGTAATAAAAAAAAGCAGTCCACACTGCTTCTTTTTGTTTAAAACATAACCATTTAGGATTTATTAACTGAGTAGCGCGAGCACCTGACCCTGTTGCTGGTTGGCTTGTGCCTGGACCGTCGTTGCCGCTTGCCCACGTACATCATTCGCAACACTTTCAGAAACGGCCTGAGCATAATCCAGATCTTGAATACGGCCTCTTGCCTCGGTGGTGTTTACATCAGCCTGGGTCAAATTACGGGCAGTACTCGCCAGCGCGTTCTGTGTTGCGCCCAGGTCGGCACGGAAGCCACCGACGGTTTCCAACGCCGCATCGGCAGCATCTAACGCATCGGTTAAATTATCGGAAGTGACGTCAATATTGAGTAAGCCCGATAAATTGCCTGCCACATCGCTGGTGTTCACTCCCACCTTCTGGTCTGGATTTGCACCCACTTGAAAACTGATTTCGCCATCGGCATTCAGTAACGGCTTACCGGCAAAGGTGGTTTGCTCTATGGTTTGCGTGATGTTTTCCTGAAGCTGCGTGATTTCAGATTGAATGGCCTGACGGTCGGCGTCGGACAAAATACCGCTACCCGACTGCAACGTGAGTTCACGAATACGATTGGCGTCGTTATTAATGCCTTCAAGGCCACCCTCGGCGACCTGCGCCAATGAGATGCCATCGTAGACATTGTTCACAGCCTGGCGATTACCTTCGACCTGAGAAGTCAGGCGATCGATAATTTGCTGAGCAGCAGCCCCATCGGCAGCGCTGTTAACTTTTTTACCAGAGGCGAGCTTCTCCATCAGGCTGGTTTGTTTTTCCTGAACCTGTTGAAGTAGTGAAGTATTAGATGATGCATCACTATTAAAGTTGATCATTTGAGAAGTCTCCTCAGCACAACGCTAACTAGAACCACGGTAAGTGAATCGTAACGATTTTACTCAGGTTCAAATTCTGACTCAGGTTTAAATATAGCACAAACCCGTCATATTGTTTGATAGTATCAAAGCCAGTACAACGAATCACTTTTTGTTCAGTTCAAAAGGTCTCAGAATTGACACGTGAGTGTTAAAAACTATAACTGAAATTTCAGGTACAGGTAGCCGGGCTTTGGCCGATATAACAAGGACTGAACGAGAAAAGCATGATGAAAATGACCACTATTGTCACCTATGGCACTTTCGACCTTTTTCACATAGGACACGTTAAATTGCTAAAGCGCTTACGAGCCCTTGGCGATCGTCTGATTGTCGGTTTGTCTTCTGATGAGTTTAATCAGCAAAAAGGGAAAACCACGGTCATCCCCTATCATGATCGTCGCGAAATTCTGCTGGCGTGTCGCTATGTCGATGACGTATTTCAGGAAAACTGCTGGGAGCAGAAGCGGGAGGATCTCATTCGTTTGGATGCAGACATATTCGCCATGGGCGATGATTGGGTAGGTCAGTTCGATGATTTACAAGATATTGTGAAAGTGATTTATCTGCCACGAACGAAAGATGTGTCGACCACTGAATTGAAAACGGTGATCCACGAAATACAAGATGAAAAAATCAGAGAAATTCAGAAAGTGACAAGGCACCTTCATGGGCTTATTGAAAATATCTGATGATTTTAACCTCTGAAATGCACCGTCGAGGTATAAGAATCAAACAGACAAAACACTGATAGTGTTAAGGTTTGTGGCAAAGCTACCGACACATGATATATTTAACTTAACAATCAAAAAAATAGCGGGCGTGATATGTTCGATGGAAAGTCTATATTAATCACCGGTGGCACCGGGTCTTTTGGTCATAAATATACCGAAACGCTCCTTTCTCGCTATAAACCTAAGCGCCTGATTATCTACTCACGCGATGAACTCAAACAGTTTGAGATGCAGCAGCGGTTTAATGCCCCCTGCATGCGTTACTTTATCGGTGATGTACGTGACAAAGACAGACTGACCCGCGCGATGCAGGGCGTAGATTTTGTTATTCACGCTGCGGCGATGAAACAAGTGCCCGCAGCAGAATATAACCCCACTGAATGTATTCGCACCAATATCGACGGAGCCGAAAGCGTCATAAACGCCGCTATCGATAACGGTGTAAGTAAAGTTATTGCCCTTTCGACAGATAAAGCCGCCAACCCTGTAAATCTTTACGGTGCCACCAAGTTAGCTTCGGATAAATTATTCGTTGCAGCTAATAATATGGTGGGTGGACGAAAGCCGCGTTTTTCAGTGGTTCGCTACGGCAATGTGGTAGGTTCAAGAGGCTCGGTTGTGCCTTTCTTTGAAAAGTTAATTGATGAGGGCACAGACCATATTCCGGTTACCCATCAGAATATGACCCGCTTCTGGATTACTCTGCAGCAAGGCGTAGACTTCGTGCTCAAGAATTTTGAGCGGATGTTAGGGGGAGAAATCTTCGTACCGAAAATCCCTTCTATCCGAATCACTGATCTTGCCCAGGCGATGGCCCCTGAACTGCCAATCAAAATTGTAGGCATTCGCCCCGGGGAAAAACTTCACGAAATGATGTGCCCTGGCGACATGGCTTTCCATACATTCGAGTTTGACGATCACTTCGTTATCGCCCCTGCTATTAAATTTTTCCATCGGAGTAATAACTTCACCAGTAATGCGCTTGATGAAAAAGGAAAACCTGTCGACGAAGGGTTTGAATACGTGTCAGACACTAACCCGCACTTTTTATCAGTACAGGAAATCTGTGCTTTTAACGAGGAAGCGAAAAAGTGATTCCGTACGGTCGACAACATATTGATGAAGACGATATCAAGGCCGTTGTCGAAACACTAAAATCAGATTGGTTAACGCAAGGCCCTGCCGTACCTCAGTTCGAACAAGCCTTAGCAGACTACTGCCAGGTTCAATTTGGTGTCGCGGTAAATAGCGCCACCTCAGCGCTTCATGTCGCTTGTCTGTCGCTAGGCGTGGGAGAAGGCGACCGTGTTTGGACCTCGCCGAACTCTTTCGTAGCCTCAGCCAACTGCGCATTATATTGTGGTGCTGAGGTCGACTTTGTCGACATAGACATTACCTCTGGTAACCTGTGTGCAGTGGCTTTGGCCGACAAACTGGAACAAGCAGCACGCACCGATACATTACCCAAAGTGGTGATTCCTGTTCACTTCGCCGGACAATCCTGTGACATGGAAGCCATCGCGAAGCTGGCAAAAAAGTACGGTTTTAAGGTTATCGAAGACGCATCGCATGCAGTGGGTGCGAGTTATCAGAATAGCCGTGTGGGCTGCTGCCAATTCTCTGATATCTGTATTTTTAGTTTTCATCCGGTCAAGATTATTACCACCCTGGAAGGGGGAATGGCGATGACCAACAATGCTGAACTGGCAACTACCATGCGATTGCTTCGAAGCCATGGCGTTACCAACCATCCGGATAGCATGAAAAAATCATCCGACGGCCCTTGGTACTATGAACAAATAGCACTTGGCTATAATTATCGCATGAACGACGTTGAGGCCGCCCTGGGTGCCAGTCAGGTAAACAAGCTCAGCGAATTTGTCACGCAACGAAATCGTGTCGCAGCCCTCTACTACCAACGATTCAGCGACGAAGAAACCATAATTCCGCTTGTTGTTTCACCATCATGCGTGAGTAGTTTTCACTTGTATGTCGTGAGGATTAACGCCATCACGCCAGAACAGCAGTCTTGGTTAGTGTCTTCGCTGCGAGAAGCCGGCATTTTTGCTCATTTGCACTACATTCCTATTCATACGCAACCCTTCTATCAAGAGAAAGGATTCAACTGGGGAGACTTTCCCGCAGCGGAAAACTACTACCGTCAGGCAGTCACTTTACCCGTGTTTCCAGATTTAACACCTTCACAAGTTGATTTTATTGCCGATACATTACTATCGCTCGTTAATTCTTTAACCAGGTAGCGGTGCGTTTACTTTGGTAAACGCGGTTTAGCTTAACGGTAAAACATCGAACATTATGAATATTGCTATTATTCCAGCCAGAGGCGGCAGTAAACGGATACCCGGAAAAAACATTAAACACTTTTGCGGTAAGCCCATAATTGCTTATTCCATTGAAGCGACCCTGGGTTGTGCGAATATCGACAAAGTCATCGTGTCTACTGACGATCAATCTATTGCTGAAATCGCTGAATTTTATGGCGCGGAAGTGCCTTTTCTCAGAGACAAGACATTAGCAGACGACCACACCGGCACCACTCCGGTGATACGGCACACGTTGTCAACGCTGATGGCCCAAGGCATGGCTGTGGAAGTTTGTGCTTGCATCTATGCCACTGCCCCCTTCCTTGCTAGCACTACCATTGACAATGCGATCAGCAAATTAGTCACTCTCAATGCAGACTTTGTGTTTACCGCCAATCAGTTTTCCTTTCCCATTCAACGGGCCTTAATAGAAGACTCAGACGGCGGCGTGCTCCCCTTCTCTGCACAAGATATTGGCAAGCGTTCTCAAGATTTAGCGGACACTTTTCACGATGCTGGACAATTGTACGTGGCTAAATCAGAAACGTGGCTGAACAAGAACAAACGGGTATTTTCACCAGGTTCCAGAATGCTCACACTCCCGAGCCACAAGGTGCAGGACATCGATACACCCGAGGATTGGAAGCGTGCTGAAATTCTTTATAAGGTGCTGCATGAGATGGGGGAAATATAGTTGCTGATCGCTTTTCGCGTTGATGCCAGTCATCATATCGGCGCCGGTCACGGCATGCGCTGCCTTACCTTAGCGAAGTCGCTAAAAACCATGTTGCAGAACTGGGTACCCGATATTCAAATTACTTTTGTAGCAACAAAAGGGGCAGATATGTTGCTCGGACTCATTCGCGAACAGGGTTTTGGCTATATTGAAGTTGACGCCATAGCGAGTTCGGTGGCACATATCCCTGCTGACTTATGGATAATCGATCATTATCAGTTAGATCAACGCTTTGAAAGTGATTTGGTCAATGCTGGCAAAAAAGTGATGGTTATCGATGATTTGGCAAACCGCGACCATCATTGCGACTTATTATTGGATTGCAATCTTACGGATAACTTTACGCAACGGTATCAGCACCTTATTCCAGAAAAATGCGAAGTGCTTTTAGGTCCACAATATGCACTTTTAAGAGAAGAGTTTTATCTCGACGGTTCGAGCCACCAGCAAACTCACAGTGCAGTACCAAGGGTGCTGATATGCTTTGGCGGTAGCGACCCGGTTAATATGACGACAACAGCGTTAGATGCCCTGGAATTATGTAAAGAAAGCCGCCTTTCTGCCGATGTGGTAATAGGTTCGTCGCATCGAAATAAACAAGATATCCTCGAGCGCGTTAGCCATTGTCAGCATATTGACGTTCACATCGACTGTACCTATATGGCCGCGCTAATGCGTAAAGCCGATGTGATGATAGGTGCGGGCGGTAGTATGCACTGGGAACGATGTATATCTCAACTTCCCGGGTTAGTGGTGACCATTGCCGAGAATCAAATAGAAAGTACGGTTTGTGTGTCTAAACAGGAAGCATGCGTGTACGCCGGCCATTACAACGAGGTGAGTGCAAAATGCATTGCCAGTTTACTCACTGCCATGCTATCAGATACTAATAAACTGACCGCAATGGCACAGCAGGCCGGTGCTATCTTGCCTGCTAAAGCGGGAACACCAGAGGTGTGTCGTCAAATTATTCGTCATCTTCTGCCGGAAGTAAATCTGGTGATACAGCAACGACAGCAACATCAACAACAGCAGCAATAACAAGCGAGAAGCAAAACGTGAAAACCATAGACATTGGCCCTTTTTCGATTGGCAGCAACCAGCCCCCGTTTATTATTGCGGAATTGTCCGGCAATCATAATCAGGATCTGGACTTGGCTTTGCGTATGGTTGATGCTGCCGCAGATGCTGGCGTTCATGCATTGAAGTTACAAACTTACACCGCAGATACCATGACCATTGACGTCAAGCATGGCGAGTTTTTCATCGATGATAAAAACAGTTTGTGGCAAGGGTCATCGCTATACGACCTCTATCAGAAAGCGCATACGCCCTGGGAATGGCACAGTGCGATATTTGAAAGAGCAAAGTCCAGAGGCATGGTGGCATTCAGTACCCCCTTTGATGCCAGTGCCGTTGATTTCTTAGAATCACTCGGCGTGCCTTGCTATAAAATCGCCTCTTTTGAAAACACCGATCACGCGCTTTTGGCCAAGGTTGCCCAAACCGGTAAACCCGTCATTGTGTCTACCGGTATGGCAAGCCTGACTGAAATAGCAGAAATTGTAGAAGTGCTTCAGAGCAACGGCTGTGACCAATACGTGTTGCTGAAATGCACAAGTCAGTACCCAGCAGATCCCATTAATGCAAACCTTGCCACCATTCCTCATTTGAAACAGATGTTCCAATGCCACGTGGGCTTATCAGACCACACGTCAGGCTTAGGTGTGGCAATTGCTGCAACAGCAATGGGCGCCAGCGTGATTGAAAAACATTTTGTTATTGATCGCAGTGCCGGTGGCGTCGATGCCGCTTTCTCACTGGAACCGGATGAATTTGCAATGCTGGTGAAAGAAACTGAGCGCGCAGCCATTGCCATTGGTACGGTGAGTTACGGCTGTACCTCAGCGGAAGTGAATTCGCGTATACACCGTCGTTCTTTGTACATCTGTGAAGATTTATCCGCAGGAGAAGTGCTCACTGAAAAGAACCTAAGAGCAATTCGTCCCGGTCTTGGTTTACCGGTTAAGTATTTAGCCCGACTGCTTGGCAAACAAGTAAAACACGATGTGGCAAAAGGCACCCCCATGTCTTGGGACCTAGTGTAAATGGAAAGAAAATACCCATCTAGCCACTTTTCGCTGCTTAACCATGGGCAGTTGGAGCGTGTATTAGCATGGCGAAACAAGCCGCATATACGCCAAAATATGCATCAGCAAGATACTATCTCGCTGCAGCAGCACCTTGCCTGGTTTGAGAACTTAGCAAACGATCCAACCCGGGTTTTCTTTGTGATGGAACAAAACGAGCGCCCTATCGGTGTACTCAACTTTACATTAAAAAGTGAAAACCCGCTGACGCTGGAATGGGGCTGTTACCTGGGTGAAGATGATGTGTGGCCGGGTTCAGGATTGCTCCTTGAAATTGCCGCGCTGGAGTTTGCCTTTACACAAACCAGCGCTGAGCGACTGTATGCCGAAGTATTATCGTTTAACACTTCAGTATTGAAGCTCCATAAATTGTTTAATTACACACCATTGAAAGACGGAGACACCATTTCCCGCAGCGGGATAAACCATACCGTCAAACGCTTTGAGTATACGAGAATGCAATGGCTCACATCGAAAGACGAATTATTGGCCCGTATTCCAAAACAAATAGCCCTGGCAGCACACAATATCTCATTTGAAAATGAGATAGAATTCTTCAAGCGCCATGCCCCTTCGCCTACAGCAAAAAGAGATAATGAGCAGGATGACTGACTTACGAGACACCATATTAGACAGCATGCGTCAGGTAGCACTAATTTCTGACTGCACCCTTGTTGACAATATCGACGATGACACCGTACTACTTCAGAGCGGCCTGGACTCCCTTGGCTTTGCAATGCTCGTGGCTCAACTCGAAGAAGAATTTAATGTCGATCCCTTCAGTGAAATGGAACTCGCTGTTTACCCAAGAACGCTGGGAGATTTCGTTAGCGTTTATCAGAGCGTACTTCAACCCAGTGAATAGTCTGCTAGCGCGCATTCAAACTTATTCAGGCCCGGCCGTTATCACACATGATGGTCGGACAATTAGCTATGAAACGCTCAAAGCTAATGCCACCTCTTTGCGTGAAACTTACTGCAACGCCGCTATGGATTCAGGTGACGGCCTTTCTGGTAGCGAAGCGATTACCGATCTCGCCCACTTCGTCACAACATTGTTGGCGCTAGAAAGCGTTGCAGAGCATATCACCTTTACGCCGGAAGCACTCCGTTACAAACTGGCGACAAGCGTCTCTCATTTGACAATAGCAACAACCTGGTTCATTCAAACATCGGGGACTACCGGCAATCCTAAAAGAATCGCACATACCACATCGAGCATTTGCTCAGCGATACAGATAAAACCACACTTATCCGAATTGCGCTGGGCACTCACGTATCAGCCTTACCGATTTGCCGGTTTGCAGGTTGTTTTACAGGGCATACTGAGTGGTGCGTGTACCATCGACTGCCTTCGCGGAGACATTGCAGATAAATCCAGGCAGATGCTCAACGGGCAAGTAAATGCGCTTTCTGCAACGCCTTCCTTTTGGCGACAATTCTTACTCACCGAACCCAGCCACCAATTGGCGTTTTCACGGGTTTCGCTGGGTGGTGAAATTGCTGATCAGCCGCTTCTCGATGCCCTTGTATCAAGATATCCGAAAGCGAAAATATTCCATATCTATGCATCCACCGAGGCCGGAGTGGGATTTGCCGTTAGCGATGGAAAAGCAGGTTTTCCCGAACAATGGCTAGAAACTGGTGTTAACGGTATTAGACTACGGGTAAAAGAGAATATTCTTTGGCTAAAACCAGCGATCATCGCCAACACAGTGAATCGGAAAAATAGCAATGAAGCGGTGGTTCACACTGATGAAAATGGCTATATCAATACGCAGGACGCCGTGAGCATATCGCATCACCGCGTGTTCTTTAAAGGCAGGGATAATGGTGTCATTAATGTTGGCGGACACAAAGTATTCCCAGAACAGGTTGAATCCGTACTGCTTTCTGCCGAACAAGTTGCACTGGCCCGCGTGTACAGCAAGCCACATAAAATTTTAGGTCAGATTGTGATTGCAGACGTGGTGTTGCAGGCACCAGAACTCGATGAACCCGTTGGTGGAGCGACGAGCACGACATTAAGCGCGAAGCAGTTACAAATGGCGTTGATGCTCCATTGCAAAACACATTTGAATAGAGCCGACATGCCGACGAAAATCAATATTGTTCCTACGCTCCCTTTGTCTGACAGCGGCAAAGTGTCGCGTCAGTGAACACTATTGTGACAACAAAACAGATAAACCAGACTTAAAAATCAAAAAACACGGAAACAACATGGATAAATCAGAACAAGCAAAACCCCTGGTGGTTGTTACCGGAGCAGGACGAGGTTTAGGACTGGCCATTTGCAAACAATGTCTTGAGCAGGGTTATCGCGTGGTGGCCATTTCCAGAACCCTGTCAGCAGAATTAAAGGGGTTGCAAGGAAGTAATTTAGACGACCTGCATTTTGAACCCTTTGATCTGATTGAGCTGGATGACATTCATCACCTTTGCAAAACGATTATTGCTAAATACGGTAGACCCTACGGGCTGATAAATAATGCTGCCGTGGGTTTTGATGGCGTGCTTGCCACCATGCACAACAGTGAAATTAGCAGTTTACTGAATATCAATGTGCAAGCCCCTATCCTGCTGGCGAAATACCTATCAAGAAGCATGATGCTCAATCGTGGTGGTCGCATCATTAATGTTTCGTCCATTATTGCCAGCACAGGATTCAATGGACTAAGTGTTTATGCAGCGAGCAAAGCCGCGCTTGAAGGCTTTACCCGGTCGCTTGCCAGAGAAGTGGGCAAAGCGAATATTACCGTAAATTGTGTGGCACCAGGCTACATGCAAACAGACATGACTGAGTCATTACAAGGAGAGAAACTGGAGAGCGTGAAACGTCGAAGTCCGCTAGGAAAACTGGCTACGCCCGAGGATGCAGCAGCGGCAGTATTATACTTGTTAAGTCAGCACGCTAAATCAGTAACCGGCACCGTGTTGACAGTAGACGCGGGCTCTACGGCATAACGCATCATGGTATCGATTTCTAAACAAACGCCCCTACTTGTTGCGCCAGCAAATCCTGCAGGACGCGAACTCGCCAAGCAACTCTCTGCTCAGGGTTATCAGGTAGTCGGCTTTGTGGATAATCTGAAGCAGGCGGAGGATATCGTAAACGCGGAAAACGATCTTCCGACGGGCTCTCAAATCGTTTTGCATCAGGCGTCGTATACCTCAGCGGTTGCCGCGGGGCTACTGGATAAAGGTTTTGCAAAGTCTTCTTTAGTGATCATTGAAAACCAGAACGGCAATGAAGATGTTGTGTTTTCGCGCTATCAGGTTCCCCTCACCCACTACGTTAAGCGATTTAAATTTACGTTACTGCTCACCCTCTTTACGTTTGTAAGATGCTTCACACCCAAAAAACACTATCTGTATTACGCTGAAGGTTTTTTCGACACCAACATGCTACTTGCCTACCGAGAGCATAAAAGAAGCCACTCAGGTGAAGCATTTTTAGTGGGCAGAAACCTTAAGCAACAGATTGATGCCTTAGATTATGACACTGATCTGTACAAGCGGTTGAGCATAGCGGCCTTACTTCGATTGTGCTGTACCCGGCGCATTGTCGTTGATCATGAGTTTACCGGCCAGACATTCTCTTTGTTACGCAAAGCCATCCCCGTCATTCAGTTGTGGCATGGACTGCCATACAAAGCGTTGAGTGGAAACATACATTACCCGCATATCTGTGATGAGGCATTTATCTCCAGTTCCCGCTGGTTCAATTTGCATATCTTCCCAACTATATTCCGCGCAAAACAATATCTGGATCTGGGTTACCCGAGAAATGACGTGTTCTGTCAAACCCCGGAACAACGAGACTGGATAAATGCAGAGCCGCTGAACACACTCAACCAAGTGCGAGCCAACCATGGCGATATTGTGGTTTATGCGCCAACATACAGAGACTGGGGGGACAATGAATATCCTCTCGATCTGGATAAAATCAATCACTGGTGCGAGCAAAACAAAGCTGCTTTTATCCTCAAGTTCCACCCGTTTATTTCACGTCTATTTGGCGAAGCCATGGGACTATCAGAGCAGAATTGTCTGCAAGCTCTCCCGGACCATCCGAATATCTATATCTATCCGAGCGGAAAAAATGTGTACCCCTGGCTGGCAGATGCTGCCGCACTGGTTACCGACTACTCCTCCATTGCCTACGACTTTCTGCTGGCGGACAAACCCATTGTTTATTTCCAGTACGATAAGCAGCAATACCTACAACTTCGAGGCAACACGCTGGTGAGTGATGATGATTTTGTGGCCGGTGAGACCGTGACAACCGTAGATTTACTTTTGGCGGCGTTACGCAGCGAAAAAGAACTGTATGCTGCTCTGCGCGAAAAGCTACGCACTAAATTTGAAACCTTGCCACAACTCGCCTCTCCGCAAATTGTCTCGCTGGTCAGAGAATAACCTGAACTTCACGGGCAAGAGAGACTGGTGAGAAGCCGCGCTTCTCCAACCACTTACTTTAAATAGTAACGACCAAAGATAGACATGATGGTTTCAACGGCTTCGGGGGTGATGTGTCTATTGTCTTCCTTCCACGGCTTTTCAACGTAGTGATTAATTAGCTCGTAAGACGGAAAATAAAACAAGTTGTCATCGTCTTTTTGCGTCATGAATTCGTGCAGTACGGCTCGCAACGTTGCTTTAGAAGACGTATTGGCACAAATAACAGATTTCTTCTGATATGAACCTAGTAACGGTATAGGAGACAAGGTAAACAGAATTTTTGCATCCGGTTTGTGACGCTTAATCAACGAATAGATTTTATTCAGGTTGTCGAGATTCTCAGCAAAGGAAACAAACCTGTTTTCGAATCTTTGCGCATCCAGCTTCTTATTCGGCACGAATTTCCAAAGATACTGCTGATTTTCTTTGTCGAACCATGCCTCTGTTAAACCTAAGGTGATGATGAAAAAGTCTGTCTGCCTGATGATGTCTTTACAGATTTCAAGGCTGTGGTAAGTTTGCGCTTTCTCTTCGTTGGTGCCAATGAAAATCGTATCCAGTGACTTGTCTTCAAACGCCCACTCAAATTGTGCCAATAAAGCGGGTGTGTGAACCATAATTTCATCGATACGAATGAGGTCGGAAAGATTATGGTCCCAGCTATGGGCATTCACTTTGTAGCCATGTTTCAACAGAAAGCGAGACACATTTCCCGCAAAACACGAACCGAACGCCGTAATGTTTGTCTCTTTGTCGATTATCGATTGAGTCGGCAGATAACCGTGCATAAAGTAATCGAGAACAGCATCTTCTTGCACGAGTTGCTCGTTGCCAGGCCAACGGTTTAAGCCAGCAAAGCCGTGTTTTTCAAGTACACTCATTTTTCTCATGCGCTATCTCTCCGGTTACCATTCGGCAACCACTGTATCGGCAATCTGTTGAAACACATTAGTAGAACGTCGGGTTAGCTTGCATCAACGCTCATCTGGCTCAACTGAACTTCTGCGCACTGAAAATCATCTATAGTATCAATATCAAGGGATGACGCTTCCGTCATAACATACGGACAAGTATTGGGTTGATATTGTGCTGAAAGTGCCTGAGTCTGATAAATGAAAATCGCCCCGTTTGGCATATATACAGGAGAATTAGACTTACGATTAAATCCCCCTCCCTGGTTAAGTTTGTCATCAACAAACCGCAGTTGTGATTCGTCATTGATGCTTAACAGCCATCGGTATTTTGCATTGACTTCATAAACTGAAGCGAGAGACTTAGGTGACTGCGGCTTAGCACGAAAAAGAGTCAGGGCTTCGCGAATGTGATTTGCCGTTCTTAATGGCGAGGTAGGTTGTAGCACTACAACCACATCATATGCTTTGCCTTCTTTTGCTAGCCTGTCTAGCGTATGCTGTATTGACGACATGAGAGAGGCATCGTCTGTAGCGAACTTTGCTTCTCTCAGAAAGGGCACCCAAGCGCCATACTCCCTGCCAATTTGCGCATAGTGTTCGCTGTCTGTAGACAACACCACATCTTGTATATCATCGACTGTTAATGCCGCTTCAATGGTCCACGCCAGTAACGGTTTACCATGCAGCATCCTAATATTTTTATCGACAACGCCTTTTGAATCTGCTCTAGCGGGCACAATGGCCAGTACTTTTTGCTGCTTATCCATCTGCCAATCCAGGTTGAAGTAACGCCAACGTGGCATTCAAACTCGTTTGGATTGAACCGTCATAAACCTCAAGGGTTATAGTTTTATTCGCTAGATCTACTGCGCGCAATAAATTGAATAACGCTGTTCCCTCACGCACGCCATGATTTGTGTCTGCAGTCCCATCGTTGTCGCTAAAATGGAGGTAGTCAGACAGGTGGGCTAATTGCGCTAACTCTTTTTCAAACGAAAGCCCCAAGCTGTTGCAGCTCACTTTCAAGTGTGCGACATCTAACAACAACGAAGCCTGACAGGCATCCTGAAAACGGGTTATCGATGCAAAATCTGTGGCTAAAAAAGGATTATCACTGCCAAAGGTTGTCCGGTTTGCTTTCGAAAGCACATTATTTTCTACGTATAAGCTCACGCCATGATCCTTGGCCTGTTTATTAAGCGCTTCCCAGGCTAACGCGAAAAGTGCGATAGCCTCTTCTTCACTTTGAAGCTGAGCGCAATCAAAAGCCTGCCCAAGCTTTTTGTGGTCAGGCATAAATCGAAAGCCCGCATGCACACCATACTCCTTTGCCCCTAACTCAGCAGACAACGTAATGGCTTGCTGAACATGGGCAATGGAACGCGCCCGAACATCATTATCACTGGCTGACAGGTTAAGTACAAAGTGTTCCTCTGGCGGCGGAAAATAGTTGTGGCAACGATATTGAATACCAAACTCTGATTGTAAATTCAGAAGATCCTGTTTCCAATTTGGATAAAGGTTGGTTCCGCCAGATAATTCGATATTGGTATAGCCTTGCTCGGCGAGTTGCCGCACGCTGTCGGCGATTTTACGGTTGTTGACACAACTGCTGGAAATGTAAATCTGCCCATTCATCGGTTGAGTTTCCTTGCGGGACTGCCGACGTAAACACCCGGTTCAACAATAAACTTATTAACGAAACTATTAGCGCCCACCGTCACCCCATCACAAATTGATATTCCGTCTTTTATTACTGCGCCGGCACCAATAAAACAAGACTCACCAATTCGCGTTCTACCAAGCAACTTGGCACCCACAGCCACGTGAGAAAAAGCCCCTACACTGGCTTCGTGTTCTATCACGGCATGGGTATTTATTATGGCAAATTGCCCCACTTCAGCAAGCGGGCCAACATAGGCGCCCGCAAAAATTTGACTGGCACAGCCTAATACCGCAGATTCATCGATAAAAGAAGAAGGATGGGTTAGCGGCAACGTGTAACACTGAGCTTTTAAATCATTAGCTTTCGTTTTACGCAAGGCATTATCGCCAATGGCCAAGATGGTGGTTATCTCACCGTCCAGATTGAGATGGTCGATACTCGTTACTACCGCAATGCCCATGATCACCTCACCTGGCGCGGCATGCACGTCTATAATGGCTTGGGGCTCAAGCTTATTGGCGCGCAACAAAGACACCAGGGAGCGAGCGTGCCCCCCCGCCCCCGCTATCACCAGATGTGCTTCAGACATCGATGATATCACCAAGGGCCAGGTCGCAATGCATTTGCTTGCCAATCACATCGTTAATGTATTTCGCCGGAATGCCATGGCCACCGGTTCTTCTGGCAACTACATTGCGTGCAGTTAGATATTCTCCCTTCGCAATGGGCTCAGCAGCCACCAAACATTTTTGCAGAGATAACCGGTTTTCTCGTTCACATAATTCCACACGCTTCACGCTGCGCCCCATCATGGTTTCTACCTTACGAATTTCTTTTACCAAAGACGCCAATTCCTCAGGAGACAACGACGCTTGGTGATCCGGGCCTGGCAGACTTTTATCCAGCGTAAAGTGTTTTTCAATTACACTGGCCCCTGCCGCCACGGCATAAGGCGAAGCACCAATGCCAGCAGTATGATCAGAGTAACCAACAACGACGTCATAGTCGGACTGGTATTTATTCATCACACGCAGGTTGAGCTCTGTATCGGGCGCCGGATAACTTGACGTACATTGCAATAAAATTAAATCGTTACACTTACCCCGAAGCATTGCCATCGCTTCATCAACCTCAGACTGCTCACTCATGCCCGTGGACAATATGAGTGGCACCAGCGCTTGAGCAGCCCGCTCAATAAAAGCAATATTGGTCAGATCGGTGGACGAAATTTTTAATGCCGATAGCGGCAAAGACAGTAAAAACGTCAGGCTGGGTTCATCGAAGGGCGTAACGATAAAATCAATACCGCTGCTACGAGCGTATTCCGCCAGTGCTTCACATTGCTGAGGTGAAATTTCCAGCGCTTTTAGCATGTCATATTGGCTTTGCTGGTCGCTCGTATCCTGAACCTGGTAACTGGCCTTTTTTACATCGTTGCGGATTAGGGCGACGGTGTCGAACAATTGAAATTTTACTGCGTTTGCGCCGGCTTTCACGGCAACGTCGATCAGTTTGTACGCTAGATTGATGTCACCATTATGGTTAACGCCAGCTTCTGCGATGATGTAAACCGGTTGCTCAGGCCCAATTACCGTGTCAGCGATGTTTATCTGTTGGGAAAATGTCGTCATGCTTTATGCTTCCTGACCCATATATCTTTTAATCAGAGCGCAAATGCGCGTTATCTGTTCGTTACTAAGGCCAATAAATGTGGGTAGAGATAATCCGCTATCCGAAAGTTTCTTCGTCGCTTTCAGCGCCGAACGTTCATCACGGTATGGGGGTTGCTCGTGAAGCGGAAAGAAAAATGGCCGGGAATCCACTTGATGTTCAGCAAGCCAGGCTCGTAAGCCCTCGGCACTTTTGTTTTCGGCATTGACTCTAATAGACATCAGCCAGTTAACCGACGTCGCGCCGTTCAGCACCGATTTAAAAACAACGCCAGATATTCCTTCCAGATGCTGCCGATAAAGCCTCTCCTGTTCCCCACGCAAGCGGGTGAACTCATCAAGCAACGCTAACTGGGACACGCCGATTGCCGCCTGAATATTGGTCATCCGATAATTCAATCCGGCAAGGTCGTGCCAGTATTTTTTGTCTGGCGCCATGCCGTGATCCCGTAAAATACGCAGTTTCTTAGCCAATTCAGCGTCGTTGGTGGTAACCATGCCGCCTTCACCGGTAGACAGCAATTTGTTAGCAAAAAAGCTAAAGCAGCCCATTTCCCCCATCGTGCCTGTGTACTGATTATCCACCGATGCGCCTAGGGATTCTGCGCAGTCTTCGATGACAGTAATACCATGTTCGCCAGCCAAATGGGTAATCGCTTGCATATCAGCAGGGTTACCATATAAATGCACAGGAATAATGGCTTTGGTGTTACAGGTGACTAACTGCTGACAATCCTGCACATCGAGGGTCCAGGTCTCCTCATCGATAGCGCACAGCACTGGCTTGGCGCCACACAGCAGCACAGCATTCGCGGTAGCCGCAAACGTAAGATCCGGTACGATAACTTCATCGCCCGGGCCGATGCCTATGGCAAGAAGCGCTAAGTGTAGTGCTGCGGTTCCACTGGTGACACTAATAGCAAATTCTGCACCTATGTAAGCAGCAAAATCATTCTCGAACTGAGTAACATACGCGCCCTGAGATGAAATCCAGCCGGACTCCAAACAATCCATGACCAGCGCCTTTGCGCTGTCATCGATAAAAGGTTGAGATACAGGTATGAAGTCGGTGTTAGTCATGTCTATGCTTATTCAAAATAGCTTCATCCCGAGATAACGCCAGATCATGGGTAACCATTTCGCTCACCATTTCCTGCAAGCCAATAACAGGTTTCCACCCCAATACGCGCTCAGCCTTGCTCGCATCGCCCCACAATACATCCACTTCATTTGGACGGAAATAATAAGGGTCGATACGAACCACAGTGTCGTCAATGCGAAGGGCCGGTGGAAAGCCTTTGGTCGCTTCTTCCAACACACTTGCATCAATTTTTTCAACAACGCCGATCTCATCAACGCCACTGCCCTGCCATCGCAAGGTGATACCGAGCAGTTTGAAGCTCATTTCCACAAATTCGCGCACGGAGGTTTTTCTTCCCGACGCAATAACGAAATCATCAGGTTCTGGTTGTTGTAGCATCAGCCATTGCGCTTCTACGTAATCTTTTGCATGACCCCAGTCACGCTGCGCGTCAATGTTCCCCAAATACAAACAATCTTGAAGCCCGTAAGCAATACGAGAGATTGTTGAAGTCACTTTTCGGGTGACAAAGGTTTTACCTCTGAACTTAGACTCATGATTAAACAGTACGCCGTTACACGCGAACATGCCGTAAGACTCACGATAATTTACAACAGACCAGTAAGCGTAGAGTTTCGCTGTGGCGTAGGGAGAGCGCGGATAAAACGGTGTGCTTTCATCTTGTCGTGGAGATTGTATTTTTCCGTAAAGTTCGCTGGTAGACGCCTGATAAAACCTCACCGAATCTTCCATTTTCAGCGTTCTTAGCGCATCCAGTAACCTTAGTGTACCCAGCGCATTGACGTCTGCGGTGTTCTCCGGCGCATTAAAAGAAACGTGAACGTGACTCTGTGCGGCCAGGTTGTAAACTTCAGTGGGTTGGATTTCGTTGATCAATCTGACCAGCGACAATGCATCGCTCATGTCACCGTAGTGCAGGTAAAAATCGTTTTTAACCTGTTGTGGCGGCTCCACGAGATCATGCACTCTATCCAGATTTGGCAATGACGCACGGCGACGCAGGCCATGTACCTCGTAACCTTTATCGAGTAGAAACCGCGATAAATATGCACCGTCCTGACCGGTAACGCCGGTTATTAATGCAACTTTCCTGGTCATTGTGTCCTCACTTAGTTCGCCAGCCTGGGTTCGATATTAAATTCATCGAGGCGACGATAGATCGATTCTATGTGATCTCTTAACGTAAACTTATCGCTCCCCCAATGTTGCGTAGCAAATTGGGCAAGCCGCGTTTCATTCATCAGGTAGCAAGAGGCAGAAATCTGCTCTGCAAACAGAATTTTCATATTAAATAAGCTAGTTGAATGCATACCCGCTATTTCTGCCGGCACCCTTCCCGCACTGGCGCACAGTAATTCGTAAGGTTCATCGTGTAACTCTACGGAAAACCCTAATGCTTCCAGCTTTTGTTTTTTACTCTCGAGTGCTTCCGCTCTGTGCGCGAAATAAACTGGCTTCATGTCTGCACGGCTATTTCTCAACGCATCTTCAATCATTTTGTAATAGTCGTCATCCGCGAGAATGCCTTTTTCCACCACAGGCGAACCAATAAAGTGAAATTCATCGTTTTTCTCAGTGTGCGTAAAACGCGCACGTAATGCCGATAATTGATTTAACCGCGTATGGTTATCATGGGGAAACGTAAAAATGGAAAAAAGCGTCATCGACTTTTCCACCACGTTTAGCCCCAATGCTTGCTTTATGTTTGCCGCTTCTTGTTTTCGTTCGGGGCGCTGCGAGTGCATAGAAACAGGCAACTTAAAGTTTGCCGGTGCAATCAGTTTTTCCACAAACACATTGGTTGCGGCGCCATCGTCCACCAGAACGATATTTTCGCAATCGAGACTACAGGCAATATCTTGCATCCAAATTTGCCGAAGATCACCCACTAAAATAAGGTCAAATTTTATGTGCTGAAGTTGCTTTGCTAAATCAGCATAAGGGACAATCCGTGACGTCAACGATCCGGCTTTAGGAATAGTCAGCATGACCTCTTTCACTCGTGTGCAGTTTTCATGCAGCCGTTTTATTTGAACCATGGAGTGACGGCAGAAGGTGGCCGCGTTGATAACCGTAATATCACAGTGAAGCAGCGAAGCCTGGTACAGGTACTCTTGTGCACACCAATATTGAAAAGGTGATGAGAGCAAAATGAGAACCTGTTTTCTATTATCAGTATCAGTCATAAATCTGAAGATCGCGCTGGAAAAGATAATCCATGCCGGTTTAGTTAAGTATTTAGAAGGTTATCGGCACTAATAGAAAAACCATGAAATGATAACTTGATCAGGCTGTCAATGCTCACTGAAAAGCGCTGGCCCACATAGCATATCAAGCTCGCCTTCTACAAATGCCATGCGTTCAACCAATGCCTGATATTCGTTTATACACAGCATTTTCCGCTCGCCGGTTTTAAACAAATCCAGTAAAAAACGAATCTTTTCTTCCGTGCCTTCGCGGCATAGTTCAAAACTGAAGTGCACCATTGGCTCAGTACCCGCCACAGGACACATTAACTTGTAATAACAATAATGATTGTGCAGAGATTCTACCAAAAACTGGCTTCGGTGACGGAATTTGTGTTGCACATTATTAGCAAATGCATTGGTAAAACAAGACTTTAATTTACCAATGATATCTTTATCCATGGGTTGGAAGCCGTGACTAATGTGAATAAATTGCTCGGTATCCGCTTCCACCATTCTGGCTGCATTGATCATTCCCTGCTGAAATAATGTGGTCTTATTGGCTGGTAACACAGGCTGCCAGTCCCCCCAAATAACCGGTTTATCTTCTTTGAAAAAAAAGTCTGGGTTAACTGAGCTACCAAACATAAAGTCATCGTTGCCGTAAATGAACTGCGCTGACAAACCTTCAATTTGATCAAGCTGAGTGACTATTGCCCGGGTGTTGAACGTGGGGAGTGCATCAGGGTGGTGCTTAAAAAGTAACGTGTGGTCTACGACACATATTCTGTCTTCGACTAACTTATCACTATCTAAAAATTCGGGGATTTGGTTGTCTGTCACCAACCAGATTTTTCTGTACCACGGCGCATGGTGCTTAATAGACCGAAGACAATAAATGAGCTCACGGTGCTGCACGAACCGTTTATCACTAACAGACTGCTCTTCGTCTTTCGACTCACCTTGCCACACTCTGGACTGCCAGCGTTTGCGTTTGGCTTTGTGGACAGGATCGTTGCCATCGACCCAAGTGATAACAAAGTCTATCTCGCTTTGCATTTCAATACTGGCCCCTGTGCAGCGTTTTCGAACAAGCGCTTATTCAATGCCTCTGGCGACCATATCGAGCAACCGCGATTCATAAATATCCGCAGACAATTTCCGCCCCATAAGATCCAGTACTTTTAATTCCGGCAAATAACACAGCCTGTCTCCACTATTAAGTAGTAACTGCGTTTCGCTAAGTGGCTTTTGACTCACAATGAGGAAATCCGCGCCTCCGTAGCAATGGTAATCAGAAAGCGCTTGGAGCAAATATGCCACGCCAGCAGGCTCATAGTCTTCGCAGTAAATCAGTTTTGGCACGATGATGACACCCGTCAAGCCGCTGGCCATTCCAAGTACCGCAAAGTTCACGCAGGTTTCTTCGTTACATGACGACGAAGCAAACGGGGTTTTATAGCTCCCTGGCAGGTAAACAGTATTACCGTTGTTCAGGAACAATGCATCAACCTGCTCAACTTCCCTACGTTGAATAAGGTGCTGATGCGGATACTCTGCTTTCTGTTCAGTTATGTCGGTGGCCACGTAAACCAACGGGGCCTTTTCTTTCGAATGCTTGTTCGCGATCTGAAGATAAACACTGTACGAACAAAGGGCTTCACCGTCGCGAGTTGTCACCCTCACCGGATTATTTTCGAACCATTGATTTAGCAGCAGCGCTCTACGCTTACCCATAAAACTGGTAATGTTATCGAATTCAAACTGCTGATTTTCAAAGCTTTGACGAATATAAGAAAGGTAACGTTTCCAAACGCCTGCGAGTTGCTCACCTAATTCGACGGCGCGAGTCTCACTTTGCAAATTGACCACTTTAGTCAGAGAACTATTTATATAGTTAAGTGTGCCGTTCAAATAAAAGAAAAGTAGAGAGCGCTTTCTAAGCAGTGAGGCCACGAGAATATTTCTCTGCTCTTCTATGCATTCGGCAACGTCACTGCGCTGGGCAAAGTGCGCTGGTAATGCACTTATCAATTCATCAATTTCAGTAAGTAATTGCGCATGATTGAATCTTGCCGAAAAGTCGTTATCAAATTCAGTAAAATTCAATACTGCAAAACCATTTTCCTTCAAGGCGTTAAGGGCTTGCTGCTTTATCTCAGGATTACTGATAACAATGGCATCTTCTGAATGCAAAGGCCGGGTACCATTTATTTTTGCACCGTCATTCAGGTTGTACACATCTAGCCGCTTCCCTTGCAGCGTATTTTCAAGCACGGATTTAGAGACTTTAAACTCATATTTGGTATTAACAAATGGCCTGAAATTACCCGGAATAACCAAGCTGGTATTGTTTTCCGTTGTGTAGTCGTAGAGATCCTGACCCTTCTCGTCGTAATACCCTGAGGTTTTGCTGTGATGGTGATTTTCATCAACAAAGCCTAAATCGGTACCGAAAAGATAAAACTGCGAAAAGCCAATTTCTGTGAAAAAATTAACCGCAAAATTGGTAACGGTTGGATAAGCATTGTCGAGCGCAGCGAAGATTTTCTGCCCCAAAACTTCCTGTATCGATACCGTCGAAGCCTCACCTTGTTTAAAGGCAAGGAACACATCTCGGTACAGATTGCAGGTGTCAGGGTGTATACCATTACAACTGATCAGTGAAATTGATTTTAAATAGTCGGGGTCGTTAACCCGCACAGCCCAATCGTAAGTAGAACGATTGGCCTCGATTTCAGCATGAAAATCCGGGGTGATCCCGTGTTTATGAAGCGTTTGCAAGGCCGTACCGCAGGAGACAACAATGGCTTTATTTGCTTCCTCTTTTAACAGTGGTAATAATTGATCCAGTGATGGGCCGTTGCCCACAATCAATACAGGCACATCTTTGTCAGCGGTACTGAGCTTTTTGCTTACGCCTTTTCTCAGAAACGGCGTACCTTTTTTAATTGCTGCATAGGTATGAGATGTACCGTACCGGGCATTATCAAAGTAATCACCCATCGCAATCATCACTTGAAGCTGTTCGCGCAGTTGCGATACAGCCTTCACCAAGTGCTCGTTGTAATAGCTCTGATAAAAATAGGTATTCGCCAGAACGTACGGCCCAATAGACTGGAACTGTACCAGTAAGTCGTTCGTCAGATTGGTACCGTCATCACCAATATTTAAATATAGGCGACGTTTTTTCTGTGAGAAATAGGTGAGGATCGCTTCCCAGTCGAGTGCATACAAGGAAGCGTAGAAAAAGTCTTTGTTAGGCTCGCAGATGAACAGCTTTTCAACATCGTAGTGGTGAATTAAATGCTCAAGTTCAAAGCCTGCAGCCATGCCAAAGAAGATGATTGATTTTATTTGCTCCGGCAGATTTCCGGTTTCATCTTCAACGCCCTTGAGTACCTTTTCGCACTCCATTACCATTTGATAATGCAGATAGTTTCGTAGCTTCTTCCCTTTATACCCCAGCACTATGCCATCTTTGTGCGGATGCTTTTCAAAGCACTGAAAGCTATCGGTCGATGCCGTTTCAGCATCGTAATGGTACAGCCAAGATTGGGTTTTGCGATGAACAATATTCAGCTTATCTCGACTGTCATATCCCGCACACCAGATATCAGGCTTGTAATCAGCAAACTCTTTATAAATATCTGGAAAATACTTTTTAAATGCCTGAAGGTTAGTGTCTCGTTTGGCAGTATCTAACGCAAAATCATCCGCAGGCTTACATTGCCTGAATGTCCACTGAGGAACATAGTTCACAATGGGATTACGTTGGCTTACTGACGCGTTCCACTTTGTAAACGCAGTCCAACTATCTGTTCTTAATCGGTATTCAATTTCGTCGAATACCGGATTGTTAAGGTGTTTGTAGAAATAGAAACCGGTGCAGCCTAAATGGGTCTGCAGCTCTTCGATATTCTCAGCAAGCTTTTTTCCATTTTCCCCAATTTGCAGGAAGAGGCCAATGCCGTTCCTTTTTGCCAGCGACAAAATCTCCCGCCATTCAATGGCGGAGAGAGAGCACACAAAATGATCTTCATTGGGCTCATAAATTACAATATTCTTGAATTTATTCTCTTCAATAATTTTCGGCAAATAATAGCCGAGTCCTAATCCCAGAATAACTAATACATCGGGCTCTCGAAGACTATCTTCAACTAAATGAACCGGCTCAGCGTGCACCATAGCCTGCCTGAAATGCTCGCAGACCTCCTCAACCGGATGCAACCCGTAAAGTACTTGCCCACTAGTAACATTAACGATATTTATCTCACCAAACTTATTGCACAGAATGGTAGAGTTTGTGGTGGCTTCATTACTGATACACGACAATAACGACGGAATGTTTCGGCGAAAGGCGTCAATGCCTTCACGGTGTCGACGTCTGATCTCCACCGCCGCCTCGACTTCCACCTTTTGTTGTTCTACTTCGTCGCTATGAATATGTAATTGAATTTGGTTCAGCATGTTTACTTGTACTTGTTAACGGCAGCCCGACCCCGGGAATATTTAACCACTTCATCTTTTGCATTACCTAGCAACCCTTGCGCCAGCTCTTCAAGCTTACGATTAATTTCTAGTTCTTGTTTAGCAAAGTCAGTGCGTTGTTCTGGCGCCATTCGGCTTAACGCACGGAGAATAACTTTATGGCGTATTTGGGATAAGTATCGAAATTGCTCAGAGGAAAAGTCGTCGCTGGAAAGCGTTAGGCAAGCAGTCAACCGGGCGTTGACTGCTTTTAAGAATAGTGGAGTATCGCTATGATTTAGAATCGAATTTTTCAAATAGCTTGTCGGTTAAGACGTTGGGCCTCGTAAGCTTCCTGCTTAGCAGCTTCCGGAATTTGTACCCACGCATCGCGGATTGGTGTTAACAGGCTAGACACTTCACCTAACATATTCAAGTCATTATTGATATGGGCGTCGTTAAGAAGCTGAACCATGTAATTGTAAAGTGCGAACATATTGTTTGCGACTTCACCACCAATTTCCAAATCAAGGGTATCGCGCAAGTGCATGATTATCGCGCTGGCTTTAGAAATATAATCAGCCTTACTGACCAGATCTTTACGCTCCATCGCACCTTTTGCATAGGCAACGCGATCCAGTGCGCCTTGCAACAGCATCAGTGTCAATTTATGTGGATCGGCATTGGCAACATCTTGTTTCAGGTTGCCTTTGCGATATGCGTTTATACCTTTAAGTGACATAGTAACTCCAACTCAATTTTACTTATAATGACGCGAGCAATGCAGAACCGGTTTGATTCAGTTGCGCCACTGTCTGGTCAAGGTTTAAATATTTATCTCGCAGCATACTTTCATAGCTGGCCATACGAAGTTCAAGGGTTTCCCGTTCATCGTACAATTCGTCGCGATCATCTTTCACGGCTCTTTCACGTAAGCTAATCAATCCGCTGTAAGAGGTATATTCTTTGGCAAAGTCGTAAAGACGTGTGGCAATACCTTCATCGGAATCGGTAAACAAAGACGCGATTTCATCGAAGTTATCTTCCATCGCATCTTCCAAACGATCTTCACCGGTACCTAAGCCATAATCGGTAGTACCAATTTCCAGCTTTCCGTCGTCGTTAAATTCAATACCTATCTGGAACAAACCGCCTAAGGCCGACGCACTTACACTATCGCCCACGATGGAGGCTAATCCAGTTTGGATACTTCGAATTAACGAGTCACCTGCCAGTGCGCCGTCTTCTTCCAGCTCAGACTCACCGTAACGGGTAAGTGTGCCGATTTCATCAATGAGCGCATTGTAGTTATCGACAAAGTCACGGATTTTTTTATCCAAACCTTCTTTGTCATAACCAATATTTAATTTGGTGGCGAGGAAATCGCCAGCCGCGTCTTTAGGAGAAACTTCGTTAACCTCAAACGACACGTTCTGAATGGTGTTTTCGAACTCGTTTGAACTACTTTGCACTTCAATGCCATCAATGGTCGCGATAGCATTTCGGGCACTCTCAATATTTGCGGCGCTGATGTTATTGGTACCGCCGGTGGTAGACAGTCTGTCCAGCTCTGCGGCACCGGTATCGTTGGTAATAACCAAATCGTTACCGTCACCGGTTTCGCTTGAGGAAAAGACCAGACGAGGACCTGCACTGGTACCCGTGTCGATGATATTGGCCGTTACGCCAAAATTATCTTCCGCCTTATTAATTTTTTCACGAAGTTGGGTAAGTGTCATACCCGCCGTGATATCAACGGTAAAACTCTCGCTACCGCCCACATCAAACGTGAGTGAACCGGTACCTGAAGACAGTACCGAATCACTGCTAGAGGTAAAAGCGCCATCGTCAGTGGTAATGCGACTTCCCGCTGCAAGCTGGGAAACGACAACTTCATACGTACCACGTAAAGCTGAGTTTGACGCATCTGCAGACAACACATCGTTGTCTTCCGACGGATTGGTGATGGTAGGTTCCCGCCCGTTAATGGCGTTATCACTACGCAATTCATCTACGGCGTCTTTGAAGTCGGAAAGTTTAGACTTAATTTGACCAAGTCCTGAGATTTCAGCCTCTATCCGCTCTTCTTTTGCATTCAAGCGCTCCTCTTTCGGCGTGCGCTCTGCAGCTAATAACTGTTGTACAAGATCGTCGAGTGCTAACCCTGATCCCACACCTAGAGACTGAATTGTCATAACCTACCCCATCTAAACCTGGTTGTTGATAAACACTCCTACGCTGTCACCAACATCCTGCTGTAAATCCTGAATTCGTTCAGCAAGCTTTAACACTTCTTCCGAAGGTATTTGCCTGATGACTTCTCCAGATGTCGAATCTTTTACGGTCACTACCGAGCGGCTGGTATTTTCATCTACAGAAAATGCCAAATCCCGATTCTGTACTTTCAGGAAAGATTCAACCTTAGCTACCGCTTCCTGTAGCTCAACATCATTTTCCTCTCCTGACACTGTATCGGCTTGCGCTGAAGAAGCTTGAGATAAATTCTTAGAATTTTCTGTCGCCTTCTGCAATTCCGAAGAAGCTGGGAGAGTAGTCCGTTGTTTGTCGCTGGTTTGTGACGAACCGTCAGACGATGCCTCGGCAGCAGGTAGCGGACTCGCCTGAACGGGCGCAGCCTGAGTCTTCAAAGCAAATGTCTGGCCAATTTGAGTATTTTGAATTTCCACCTAATACCTCCTTACTGAAACGTCTTAACGGGTACTTGCTTATGTGCGAGTAACCCGTTTATCTCAATTAAGGTAACAACTATATTATAGCTTATCCGAGCAGAGATAGCGCAGTTTGCGGACGCTGGTTTGCCTGACTCAGCACAGAAACCGATGCTTGCTGAATAATTTGGTTACGGGTTAATTCAGCGGTCTCGGTTGCAAAATCTGTATCGCGAATTTGCGAACGAGCAGAAGACAAATTCTCACTGATGTTACTCAGGTTACGAATAGTCGATTGGAAACGGTTTTGCAATGCACCTAAGTCGGCGCGTACCGCCCCGATACCAGAAATAGCGGCATCAACATCGGACATCAGCGCTGACGCACCGTCTGCAGTTGATACGTTATTAGTGGTGATATTCAGGCCAGTCGCACTGAAACCACTGATTGAACCCAAATTGGTAGAAGACAAGTTCACAGAGATAGTCTGACCGGCGTTGGCACCAACCAGAAATTTTGCTGAAAAATTACCATCAAGAATTTTCACGTTACCAAACTGTGTGGTGGTGGCGATACGTGAAATTTCAGTACGTAAAGCAGACACTTCTTTTTGCAGCGCCTGACGGTCAGACGACGAGTTGATGCCGTTCTGCGATTGAACAGCCAGCTGGCGAATACGCTGCAAGCTGGTTGTAACCTCAGATAATGCACCTTCTGCTGTTTGAGAAAGCGAAATCGCGTCATTCGCATTACGTACAGCCATGTTCAAACCCTGAACCTGAGATGTCAGACGATCTGAAATTTGCAGGCCAGCAGCATCGTCGGCTGCACTGTTAATACGAAACCCTGATGATAGTCTTTCAAAAGACGTGTTCAGACGATCATTCACGTCAAAAAGCTGACGCTGCGCATTGATCGATGAAACATTAGTATTTACAAACAAAGACATAAATAACCTCCTAGGGATTCAATGGCCTATGTGGTATCATCAAACCCTTCCAGTTCAAATTAGACAGGTCACTACTCCCGTCTAACCCCTCTCTTAAAAGTAAAGTAAATTACCCCTCAACAATAGGTATCGGCAAAGTCTTTAGGATCTTTAGCTTTTTTTTGAATTTTTTTTCGCACCACAAAAGAACAGACTTAAACCATTGTTTTAAAAGAATTTTAAATTCATCTTTTTTGAGTTCTGCTAAAGGAAAGGCAGGAAAAGTCTGAAACTGGAGGTTGTTTGTTGAACGACTCTGGCATATAACAAAAAGCATTCAACCACCAAAACGCGGCGTTTTAAAAAGTGGGCAGTAAATTGAAAACTGGCACGCGAAGTGCTTTGGTTTAGGTGAACGTCAGATTTGCTCAATCTGTAGATTCAATTGGCAAGGTTTTCGGCAAGAATTAAAAAAAGGCCGAGACATAAAATCCCGGCCAATTTGCTCACGTTAGGAGATTGAGCAAATTCAGTTACTGTCGGCTGGCAGGTGTTTAGTAGGATAAACTGGCCTCTCAACCAACTCTTCTACACTCTTAGTCCTGTTAGTCGGCACTTTCTTCAAGGAGCGGCCTCTCGGCCGCTAACCTTCTTATCGGGGAATGGCCTCTCAACTCCGTCCCGAGAAAATACCTCTTTCAGATTATCCTAACAGTGATAAAGCTGCTTGTGGACGCTGGTTTGCCTGCGCAAGAATAGTGGTACTTGCTTGTTGCAGGATTTGGTTGCGGCTCAGTTCTGCCGTCTCGGTGGCAAAGTCTGCATCTTTGATACGTGATCTTGCCGCTGATACGTTTTCAGAAATGTTGCTCAGGTTTCTAATCGTTGATTGGAAACGGTTCTGAAGCGCACCTAAGTCTGCGCGTAATCCACCAATTGCCGATACGGCTTTATCTACAGCGGTGAGTAATCGCGATGCACCCTGCTCTGTTAATACGTCATCACTCACGATGCCCAAGCCAGTTGCGCTAAAACCATTTACGCCAGCTCGTCCAAGCGCATTAGTAGATAAATTCACTGAGATAGTTTGACCCGCGTTTGCGCCGACCAAAAACTTAGCAGAGAAGTCACCTTTCAGAATATCCACACCAGCAAATTGCGTGGTCGTAGAAATTCGTGAGATTTCTGTACGCAGTGCAGACACTTCTTTTTGCAGTGCAAGGCGGTCTGCAGAACTATTGATACCGTTTTGAGACTGAATCGCCAGTGTACGAATACGTTGCAGCGCGGTGGTGGTTTCTGCCATTGCGCCTTCTGCTGTCTGAGCAAGAGAGATGCCGTCGTTGGCGTTGCGAACAGCCTGGTTCAGACCCTGAATCTGAGAAGTCATACGGTCGGTAATCTGAAGGCCAGCGGCATCATCTGCTGCCGAATTGATTCTAAAGCCTGAAGACAGGCGTTCGAATGCAGTACTCAGATTGTTACCAGTGGTAAATAATTGACGTTGTGCATTTATAGATGACACGTTGGTATTAACAAATAGACTCATGGGGTCTCTCCTAACAGTTCAAAGTGTTTGCGCTATTATTTTTATAGGTTGCGCGATGTAAATTTGTTGGCACGGTTAGTGCTACCTTCAATGTGTCAGAGTTTCTCTGACGTTTTTCCGGCACACTACCGGTAAAACTTGCTAAGTAGAGAAGTGACTTCTCTATGCTGGCTGGCGGGTTTGTCGTTCCAGACCTCAAACCTCTCACTACCTCCTGGCTTCATTCTCGCCTGTCAGCAGCTCCTTCTTTGATAACCGCTAATACCTTCTATTGTTACCGTTTCAACTTCAAACCAGTCACAAACACAACAATCGTTAACTAAATACCTGAAAGTAAATAACTAAATTACTATCAATATAAAATTAACCAGGCATTTAAGCTTAAAAAAACTTCCACCAGCATTACTTTTTAAGCTTTTACTAAATGAATAAACATCATTCATTCCCTTTGTAATAGTTATCGTCATAATCGGGAAAATCCTTTAGCTTTTTTTTAAATTTTTAAAGGAATATTGGAGGATATATATTTACTAAAAAATTCAACAACTTAAAACTTGAACAAGAAACGAAGAGAAGCGCTTGGCTGACATTTTTTGCAATTTAGTCGGACTCTATTTACTGTAACTCCTACTAAAACGCCCATTAAATATCGTTTTCCCGGTGAATGACTGCGCAGAAAGCATTACGGATATTGCTTCTAGCAAAGCATTCTCGCGTGTTGATGAGACTGCGTGCACGTAGAGCTCGTTATAAATTAGCTAAGTCGATTTCGTATACACACAGCGCGCACGCAGCATTCTGCAATTGTGAGTTGTGAGTTGTGAGTTGTGAGTTGTGAGTTGTGAGTTGTGATGAGCGTAAAACCGCTTGTCGCATAATAAAAAAGCCCGATGAGAACCATCAGGCATTTTTGACGCCGATATATACCGACTCTTTCTTGCTAAGGAATGCAGCTAGAGCACTACCTCCTGGCTTTTCCCGTTAACGCTTAACCCAGAAGCTGCAACGCGGCCTGAGGACGCTGGTTAGCCTGAGACAGTACGGTTGTACTTGCCTGCTGAAGGATCTGGTTACGGGTCAGGTTTGCTGTTTCAGTAGCAAAGTCAGTATCTTTAATCTGAGAACGTGCAGCAGAAACGTTTTCTGAAATGTTGCTCAGGTTACGAATGGTTGACTGGAAACGGTTTTGCAGTGCACCTAAATCGGCACGCAGACCACCGATAGCAGAAATAGCGGTATCGATTTTTGCCATCATGCCGGATGCGTTACTGGTTGTTAGAACATCCACATCAGAGCCGGTAATGCCCAGACCCGTTGCGCTGAAACCTTGCACACCTGCACGCGTTAGCGAAGGCGACGACAGGTTTACAGAAATAGTCTGACCAGCGTTTGCGCCCACCAGGAACTTAGCAGAAAAGTCACCACTAAGAATGTTTACACCGGCAAACTGCGTTGTGGTCGAAATACGTGAGATTTCTGTACGTAACGCAGATACTTCTTTTTGCAGTGCAACACGGTCAGCTGAGCTGTTAATACCGTTTTGTGACTGTACTGCCAGCGTACGAATACGTTGAAGTGCGGTGGTGGTTTCTGATAATGCCCCTTCAGCAGTTTGCGATAATGAAATTGCATCATTGGCATTTCGTACGGCCTGGTTAAGACCTTGTACTTGTGAAGTCATTCGATCGGTTATCTGAAGACCTGCGGCATCATCAGCAGCGCTGTTAATGCGGAAGCCCGAGGATAAACGTTCGAAAGACGTGCTCAGAGAATTACTAACATCAAAAAGCTGACGTTGCGCATTCAGTGAGGATACATTGGTATTCACGAACATAGACATAAAGTCTCTCCTACACTCTCAGTCCAGCAGAGCTGGCTGCCGGAACTACCGGCGATTACAAATAGTAGTCACCAAAACCTGAGGGGTAATTGATGAACTGGCTCTCTCAGTAGTGTTATCGACTTAGACTTTAATCCCTTTAATATAAATCACTAAAAATTGCCGTGGAGCGGCAGACTATTGCCGCCTATACTTGGTTAACATATTGGTTTTATGAAAATTTTAATATGAGAAATATTTTACAACTCCATCAACTTCAGCGCGTTTCATCTCTGGCTGCTCACTGTGCTTTTACCGATTTAATCGCACTGGATGATGGTTTTTTATGCTGTTACCGTCGTGCAGCCAATCACGTGAGTGGCGACGGCAGCATTGATGTAGTGAAGCTATGTAAAAACGGCAAACGCCTTTTCCGGCAAACACTCAGTTTTCCGCAGACAGACTTGCGCGATCCAAAACTGTCTGTCGACGATAATGGCAAGATTTGGCTGATAGCCTACTGTCGCCAAGTAAAGAGTGACGGCTCGACGGTAAAAACGTCTATGTTGAGTTGGTTTTCAGACAATGGCAGATATTGGTCATCACCGAACCGGTTTGGCGAACATGGTTGGTGGCTGTGGCGTATTGCCTGGCACAACAATACGGCGCTAGGGCTGGCTTATAATCGTAAAGCCAATCGACTGGACTTATTTCAGGGCCATCCGCAACGCCGATTTTACCGGCATCCAGTTGCCGCTCTTAGTTTGGAAAGAGACGGATTGGGCTATCCAAATGAAAGTGATTTGGTTATTGATAATCGCGGCGTAATTAACGCCATTGTTCGTCGCGATGCCGATTCATTCAGTGCCCAATTTGGCATAAGTAAACCGCCCTATCATCGATGGCAGTGGCAGGATCTTGATGAGTACATTGGTGGCCCTGCCATGTTGCCGCTCGGCAAAGAACACTTTTTGGTGGCAGGCAGGAAATGGAATGGTGACACTTTTGTCACCCAAATATGGTTATTGAATAAGTCTTCAGCGCAATTAAGCGAGTGTTTCACATTGCCCAGCGCCGGCGACAATAGCTACCCCGGACTGGTATTACAGGGAGATAACCTGTTTATCAGCTATTATTCAAGCCATCAGGACAACCAAACACGGGTCTACTTCGCTCACATCACCGGAGTAGAGGCATTAGCCAATATAATCAAACAGTGAAAGGCCGGATACTCTTGGGAAAGTGGCCAGAGCGGCGCTTAATGCCGCTTCTTGCTTAGCAAATTCCGTTGAGGCTTCAGCATAATCGGTCTCAACAATGTTCGCTTTTGCATCTTTGGCAGTAAGTTCTAAATCGAGATTGGTTTCGTAAATAGACTCAGCAATATTTAGCCTGCCCCCGAGAGAAGAGCGCTCCAGATTGATGGTTTCCATGCCATTATCCAATCCAACCAAAGCATCGGCCAGCGCACTTTCCAATGCATCACCGTTTAACGAATCGTCCATGAGTTGGTTGGCAATGTCATTTAAGGTTTCAGCAACGTTCTTCTTTTCTGGGGTGTTCAGTGAAAAGTCTACGGTTTCCCCTACCGTAGCATTAACCGTAAAAGTCATTCCCTTGATGGTAAATGGCTCGCCAGAAGTGAAATCAACTGCGCCAACAACGGCAGATGTTCCTAAATTAGTGAGCTGCACCTGGCCTGAGCCCAACACCTCTAACTGATAATTATTGTTAGCCGGTGTAACGGCATCATAGTTGTTATCGAAGAACTGATCGAAGGTCCCTTGCTCCGCCACTTTGGCCGTAGTTACGTTTGCCCCCGCACTTGAACCGGTCACAGAGAAGTTATGACGAGCAAAAACGTTCTCGAACACTTCCAGTCCCGACGAACTGCGCTGAACAGTAACGCTGTCAGATAGCTTCACGGATGTGGTACCTGAATCACCTGAGAATGTAATGGCGTTACCGGATGCAGCCGGGTTAAATGTAAACGCTTGCTGCTGTGATTGATAACCGGCAAAGATAAAATTGCCCGAGGCATCCTGGGTGTTCATCAAATCCAGCACTTCGTTGCGGATTTGCTCCAACTCTTTGCCGATAGCCCCTTGGTCTTCCTCAGATAATATACCGTTGCCCGCCTGTACCACTAGCGTTCGGGCGCGACGAAGCGACTCCGACATATTGTTGAGTACGGCTTCCTGCTCTTCTAATGCGTTGGTAAGTAAATCGTTGTTACGTTGATACTGCGTGATTTTATCGAGTTGCTCAGTAAGTCGCACCACACTGGCTGCGCCAACGGGGTCATCACTGGGTCGATTTAATTTATTGCCCGTGGACAGCGATTCCTGGGTTGCCGTGAGTTGCTTTTGATTTTCCATGATCGCACGGATGTTTTGATCATAAATCTGATTGGTAGAAATACGCATTTTTACACTACCTCACTACCGACAAAATCGTATCGAATAAATCTTGTGCCGTTGTCAGGATCCTTGCCGCTGCAGCGTAAGATTGCTGATAACGCACCAGGTTTGCCGCTTCTTCATCGAGACTGACGCCGGAAACGGAATCAAACCAGGTTTCAGACTGCACTTTCATAGCTTCGGCAGCTTCCAAAGAAATTTCTGCCGTGGCGGTTTTTTCCCCCACCCGGCCAATCAAAGACGAATAAGCATCATGGAATGTACGAGTTTTGTTACTGCTGTCGGCACTTAGTTGTACCAAGCCTTCCCGTTGCAATCCAGCCAGTACTTCCGCATTGGTGTTGTCTGCCACACCATCTGTATTATAGGTGAGGTTGAAGCTATCGCCAGGTACCGGTACGCCTGACAAACTCACGTCATAACCAGGGTAATCATCAAGTGCACTGAACGCAGCCGGCCATGCTGGACCACTACCCGTGGCTTCCGCCTGAGCTAAAAGGTTGTCGTAGTCTGTTACCCCTGACACGTTGGTGATAACCGCGCCAGCGGCATCAAGAACCTGAAAATCCGTTGCCGACGTGAATACAATTTGCGCAGGTGCACCAACTGTGCCGCCTGGCGCGTTGGCTGCATTATGAATACCACCCGCACCATCGAATGCTGAGGCTTCGCTACCAAGCGCGGCGTCCACCACCGTATTAGACACGGTGACTTGCTTAACCTGCGCATCACCTAAGTTGGATAAACTGGCTTCAGCACGTATAGGGGCTGCAAACGCCAGATCTTCCGGGCGTTCGGTGGCAAGCGCAATATCAGAAGCCACATACTTGGTGGGCTGGATCAGAAATTCATTCCCAACGCTGTGTCCGGACGCAGATTGAAACTCAATTTGAATCCCACCAGGCAAGTCGTTATAGCCGGCATTAATGGCTATAGACGGGAAGATGGCGTCACTGCCGTCGGCCAGCTTTTTCGGCGTACCGTCGCTGTTGATCATGGTGAGGGTGACAGAAGTGGGGTAACCACTACCATTTACCGCATCAACGGTAATTTTATAGTCGGCATCAGTAATGTCGCTGCCCTGCCCCGGAATGATTCGGCCACTAACGGGCAAATTATCGGGCGTACCGGTGTAGTTCAGTCCGGTAAACTCGGGAATAGCAAAAATATCGCCACCAAGCTGAAGATCTAAATCCATTCCCAATTTATTTTGAGAGTTAACAGCATCAGCCATCGCCAGGGCTATTTGCCCTACGTCCCGCTGGGCTGGACCCAAAATTTCATCACGAAAACGAAAGAGCCCGCCCAACGAACCACCCACAGAGGCTTCGTTGATATTTATTGCCGTTTCGGATTTGGTTTGAGAATTGAAATGGGTAGCCAACTGCAACTCTTTGAAATTGAGATCGGCGTCGTTCCCCAGTTCAAATACGTTGAAGTCGCCATTCTCAAGAACCAATGATTCGCCGGAAGATAAGTTAATTACCGAAGCGCCATATTGATTTTCTCGCACCTCGATAGACATGAGTTCCGCGAGTTCGTTTATGGCCTTGTCACGTTCGTTGAGCAGTGCACTTGGCTCAGAGTTACTGCCACCTTTCGCAGTGACAATGGCAACATTCAATTCACCGATATTTGTGATCAAGCTATTGGCGCGCTCAACCTGACTGGTAAATTCCAGATTCAGCTCTTCTTCTTTCGCTTCCATAAAGTCTGAAATGGAATTAAGCCGCGCCACCATGCTTGTTGCTTTACCTAGCACGGCCTCTCTGGACGCCAGATTTGTTGGGTCATCGGAAGCAGTTTGTATGGCGGCAAAAAACTCGCTGAGCCCATTGGCAATAGAATTGGCTTCGCCGGCGAGCAAATTATCCAACGACGCGGTTTTTTCAACGAAGGTTTCCAGCTCTCCCACCGAGGTAGTGTCGCGACGCAGCTGATTTTGCGCAAAGATGCTGATAACCCGCTCAGTCGTTCCCCGACCAACGCCGCCAAGTGTTGTGCTTTCAAATACCGTTCTTTCTCGCACGTAGCCTTCGGTATTCACGTTGGCAATATTGTTCGAGGTAGAGTTCAGTAGCTGACTGCTGGCATTTACGCCGCTGGTAGCAATGTTGAAAAGATCAGCGCGAATCATTTATCTGCACTCCGGTAATTAAGGCTGGAAGCCCTGGACAATATCACTGCGATACACCGCCATGACTTTTTCGGCATAGTTGGGGTCGGTGGCATACCCGGCCTGCTGCAATTCAGAGAAATACTGCGACGTGTCAGCGCCCTTTTCTACGGCTTGCTGATAGCGAGGCTGAGAACGAATGAAGTTCACGTAGTCGGCAAGGCCGGCTTCCAGACTGTCATACTGCCTGAATGCGGCCTTGCGACGCTCGGGCACACCATTGCTAAATTCAAGGGTATCTACCACCGCTTGCTCACCTTGCCATTGACGGTTCGCTTTAATGCCGAAAAGGTTGTGGGTGCTATTTCCTTCCTGATCGTGAATAACAAACTGTCCCCAACCAGTTTCCACCGCGGCTTGCGCGATAATGGCCTTAGCATCTGTGCCAAGCATCTCAGCCGCCTTTTCTGCATGGGGATACAAGGCTTCAACAAAACTTTCCTGGTTTTCAAACATGGCCGCCTTGTAGGCAGACTTGGTACCCTTCGACGCAGATTCCAACACCGTATCCTGTGCCTTGGTAACAGACTCGGCGCGAGCCTGGTTTAAAGATTCAATGTTGCCATCAGCCCTAATGGTGCTGGCTGGGCGATAATTCGGATCTAATTGACCGAGCTGCTTAACGATGAGATCCGCCAGACCAAGGCCGCCGTTGCTGGACAAATCGACGGCAAGCTGCTGATCATGCATATCACGGTAAAACTTTACTTGTTCCGAATTAAATGGGCTGTCTTCATCGGCAAGTGCATCTTGCGCTTTACGCATGGACTTCAGCATCATCTGCACAAATATCGCTTCAAACTGCTGGGCAGCTTCTTGCAACACTTCACCGTTGCCACTTGCCATGGCTTCACGCAGGTTGTTCAACCCACCAATGTCGTTCGCATTGCGGGCCATTTCCAATTGGCTACGTGAAGTGTTTTGCATGTCCATCAGATAATGACCAGTTCGCCACGCAGGGCACCGGCCTGCCTGAGTGCCTCAAGAATAGCCATCAAATCACCGGGGGCTGCGCCTACTTCATTTACCGCGCGGACTAATTGATCCAGGGTAACGCCAGGCTGGAACTTGAACATTCTGCTGTCGGCCAGATCGACATCCACGATAGACTGTGTGGTGACGACCGTGTTGCCATCGGCCAGCGCATTCGGTTGAGACACTTGTTGATTTTCAGCAATCGTGACCGTTAAACCACCATGGGTAATAGCAGCGGGCAGTAAGCGAACGTCCTGACCAATAACAATGGTGCCAGTACGACTATTAATCACCACGCGAGCCGGTGCATCTGCAGGCTCGAAATCAAAATTCTCAAGTACCGCCAGAAAACCCACTCGTTGACCTACGTCACGGGGCGCCGACACACGCACTGATGCAGCATCGATAGGTGTAGCGATGGCATAGCCTTGTTCAGGCTGCGCGCCAAGGCGTTCGTTGATGGTATCAGCTAATCGCTTGGCCGTTGAAAAGTCGGGATAATGCAAATTGAGTGTTAGCGTGTCGCCGTTTGCGAAGCCGGACGGCACGGTTTGCTCAACCAGCGCGCCATTAGGAATTCTGCCAACAGTAGGCGTGTTTACCACAATCCGTGAACCGTCACCGCCCTGGGCACCAAAACCGCTTACCACTAAGCTTCCCTGGGCCACCGCATACACTTTGCCGTCAACCCCTTTAAGGAACGTCTGTAGTAAGGTGCCGCCCTGCAGGCTACTTGCTTCACCCACAGACGAAACGGTAACGTCAATCTTTTGTCCTGGTTTAATGAAAGCGGGTAGGTCGGCATGTACCGCCACGGCTGCCACGTTCTTAATTTTAGGCTTGGTGTTCGGGTCGAGACTAATACCAAAATTGCTCAGCATGGTACGGAAACTTTGCTCTGTAAACGGGCTTTGCTCACCAGTACCCGGTAGACCCACAACCAATCCGTAGCCGATTAACTGGTTGCTACGCACCCCTTGGATGCTGGCTACGTCTTTAATACGTTGAGCACTGGCGATAACCGGCATGGCAGCCAGCAAAAAGGCTGTGAGGTAAGTCAAAAAACGCATACCGGATACTCCTAGAAAGGCCAGATTTCAGATGAGAAGAAACGGGTAAGCCAGCCCTTCTCCTGCGCTCGAGCAAAACTGCCCGTGCCACTGTATTGAATGCGGGCGTTAGCAATACGGGTAGAAACAATCTCATTTTCCGGGCTAATGTCTGAAGGACGAATGATGCCGGTAAGGCGGATGTATTCATCCCCTTGATTCAGGGTTAACCACTTTTCACCGCGGATAACCAGGTTTTGATTCGGCATAATGTCGACAACGGTGACAGAAATGGCGCCTTGCAAACTGTTACTCTGGTTCGCCTGGGCATTACCAGTGAAATCATTCGAGGCATTCAAACCAAGCTGAATAGATTCATTCCCGATATTGATGGGATTACCCCCGAGACCAGTGATGGGCTGCACGTTCACACCCGTATTTTTCGCAGTTGTGGTGTCCGCAGTCTTTGATGCCGCCGTATTCTCACTTAGTGTTACCGTAATAATGTCGCCAACACGACGGGCGGTAACGTCAGAATACAGACTGTTCGCCATATAAGGTCTGAACAGCGCGCCATCCTCAGTAATGTGCTCCTGAGGGATATCCGGGATCACCGGCGCAAAGGCCGGATCATTCGCCTGTACCGGCGGCTGCGGCGAACTGTTGCAACCGGCCAGCATCATACTAAGTGCGATAAAACCAAGGATCCGCATAATGTCACCTGTTAAAGCTGCTGAATCACCTGACCAAGCATCTGGTCAACAGAAGAAATGACTTTCGAGTTCATCTCGTACAAACGCTGACTTTCAATCAGGTTCACTAATTCTTCCGTGACGTTAACGTTGGAGGTTTCCAGCGTGCCTTGCGAGATGGTGCCTAGCCCCTGCAATCCGGGAACACCTTGAATAGGTGCGCCACTGGAAGCGGTTTCCACAAACAAGTTTTGCCCGGTGGGTTGCAGGCCTGTGGGGTTAACAAAGTCTGAAATATTCAGCTGACCTAAGACCTGAGCATCGGCCTGGCCACGAATAGTGGCCGACACCTCACCGTCCTGTGAAATGGTGATTTGCTGCGCATCTTCAGGCACCGCAATTTCTGGCTGCAACAAAAAGCCTGCGCCAGAGGTAACAATTTGCCCCTGATCGTTAAGCGTAAATTGACCATTACGGGTATAAGCAATGGTGCCGTCAGGTTGCAGGATTTCAAAATATCCACGCCCCTGAATGGACATATCGAGGGCATTTTCTGTGGTTAGCATGTTCCCTTGGGTGTGCGCTTTCTGCGTGGCAACCACCTTAGAACCCGACCCCAACATGAGACCTGAAGGCATTTCCGTATCTGCAGACGAACGTCCGCCAGGTTGGTTTATATTTTGGTAAAGCAAATCTTCAAAAATCGCACGATCTTTTTTGAAGCCTACTGTCGAGGCGTTTGCCAGGTTATTGGATACCGTAGCAACGTCGGTTTGTGCGGCGTCTAGCCCAGTTTTACTTATCCATAACGCAGGGTGCATATCGACCTCCTGACCACTCGCATGTGCATGTGATCGTTAGTTAAAAATTAAATAATACGAAGCAACTGATTGCCACGCGTTGAGAGTTCATCAGCTTGCTTCATCATCTTTACCTGCATCTCATAGTGACGCTGTAAGCTGATCATATTGACCATCTCATCCACCGCATTCACATTTGAGCCTTCCAGCATGCCTGTGCGCACCATGACATTCGGGTCCGCGTCTGCGGGAACGCCATCTTTGGTTCGGAACAATCCGTCATACCCTTTTTCCATATTGTCTAAATCCGGGTTTACCAGTTTCAGACGACCCACTTCTTCAGATACGTTTTCTGGCGCGCCAACGGGGCGGGTAGAAATGGTTCCATCCATGGCAATATTCAGGTTATCTAACGGCACCGGCAAAAAGATCGGGCCGTTATCGCCCATCACGATATTCCCATGCATATCTGTCAACATGCCGTCGGGGCCCAGCTGAAAACTACCGTCACGGCTATACGCTTCCTGACCATCGGCAGCCTGAACAGAGAACCAGCCGTCGCCTTGGATGGCTGCGTCAAGGTCACGGTTGGTCTGCACCATGGCGCCGGACTCATAGTTATGAGAAGGGCTTTCGGTCATGGAAAACACCCGAGTCGGCAAACCTTCGCCGTAGGCCGGCATTGCTCTTGCCTGTTCAAGCTGAGTCCGAAAACCCGTGGTCTGTGCATTCGCCAGATTATTGGCACGTACACCCGTGGCCAACAGGTCTTGTTTGGCGCCGCTTGCAGCGATATAGAGTAATTTATCCATGACTGACTTTTGACGTTCTGATTAACAATACCAAGGTGATTGCAATTCAGATGCCAAAAGTAAATTGGCGTAAAGAGGTGAGAATAGATAGAAAAAAAGGCCGGCGATGCCGGCCTTCTAAGAGGTGCAAATTATCGGATATTCAGAATGGTCTGGTTAAGCTGATTGTTCACTTCCAATGCACGGGAGTTAGCCTGGAAGTTACGCTGAGCGATGATCAAGTCAATCAACTCTGTTGTCAGGTTAACGTTCGCCTGTTCCAGTGCTGACGAATTGATTTCACCGTAGGTGCCTGTGGTTGCTTCCCCGGCGAGAGCTTCACCCGACGCAATCGACTCTTTCCATTGCGTGCTACTTTGCTGCGTTAAGCCCTGCTCGTTAGAAAAGCGAACCAATGCCACGCGAACAATTGGCTCTGACGTACCGTTTGAGAAAGTCGCTCTTACCAGGCCGTCAGGGCCGATATCGATACCCGTCAAACGTCCGACTGGCAGGCCATCCTGCTCTAACGATGTTACTTCAAAGGCTGACGCAAACTGCGTGGGTTCAAGGGTAGTCGCGCCAGCAGGATCGAGGTTGAAGTCGATACTGATTTGCTGCGTAGGATCAGAACCGTTAGAGAGAATGGTTCCCCCTAATGCTTCTGTCTGAATTTTAAAATCGGAACTCGATACACCATCTGCAGCTTGAATAGAAACAAAGTCACCGCCCTGGCTGAATGACATTTTTGCCGCCGTTACAGGAAAACCTGAAGCCGTACCCACGGTGTTAGTCGCAGTGGCAACGTCAGAATCGGTACCGTCGGAATTGACCATATCAATCAGATTGTCATCGATCGCCGTGGCTACATACCAGTCATTCGTTGTCGCCGAAGCCGGATCTTTAATGAAATAGTAGGTCATTACATGACTGTCACCCAGCGAATCGTAAACAGTAACGGAAGTCGCTGCGTTGTAAGTCAGTGGATCATCTGGATTAAACTGAGTTGGATCTAATGCAGGATCACCCGCAGGCAGGTTCATGCGAATATCCACTTCACTGGTTTGCTGAGGCGAACCTGATGAATCTGGAATGCGTACCGGAACCGTTGTACTTAAAGCGACTGAAGAACTGGTACCATCGGTATTGACCGGGAAGCCAAGTAAGTTGTCGCCGTTACTGTTAACCACGAAGTTATCTTCATCCAGCTTAAACTGGCCAGCACGGGTAAATGAGAAATCCCGGGAAGTGATCTCTGGTACTGTGGCGAAAAAACCATTACCGGTAATCGCTAAGTCCAATGCGGTATTGGTAAACTGCAAACTACCCTGAGAAAACTGCTGCGCCACTTCTTGCGTCAGTACACCATCACCCACTTTGGTTTTTGCTCCCGCCAGGAGTGACGATGCATAGACATCACCAAACTCTGCACGCGACTCTTTAAAACCAACGGTGTTGACGTTCGCAATGTTGTTGGCGGTGACGTCGAGATCTTTCTGTGCGGCAGAAACGCCACTAAGTGCAATATTAAAAGACATAACTCTTTCTCCTACTAACTGCCTATTTGGATGACGTCGCCAAGACTTATGCTCACATCACCCGCCAAATTCAAAATAATGCCCTGACTGCTGCCAGTCATACTTACGCTGCCTACCTGGCGGTTTACTGCGATAGGCACCGAGGTACCCTCGCCGTCAACACTCCCGTTGGCACTGATCACATACTCACCTGCCGGCATGGCATTGCCGCTATTGTCAGTACCATCCCAGGCAAACTGAATGTTGCCTGCAGCCTGCGTCCCCACATTCATGGTTTTTACAATTTCACCGTACTGATTCTCAATATTGATTTTGAGATCCTGTACCGTTTGCTCATTTACCAGCACACCGCTGAATCCAGCACCTTCTTCTGACATGTAACCCACGTTACCTTCAACCAGTACTTGTTGTCCGATAAGACTGGACGCCTGCAGAGCCTGATTCGAGGTCATAGACGCGGCGAAAGACTCAAACTTCTCATTCAGTGAAGAAATACCGTCGGCCATAGTAAATGACGTCATTTGCGCCACCATCTGGTCGTTATCAACGGGCTTGGTTGGATCCTGGTTGGCAAGCTGCTCTGTCAGTAGCGAGAAGAAATCTTCCTGAGAAAGTCGCTGTTCGCTACCGTCAGAAACAGCGACGCCTTCTTCTTGCCAGTAGAGGTCAGTGTTCAGCCCTGGGGTATTAGTAATCGTACTCACGATAAAATCCTCTGCTTAACCGACTTACTGGCCACTGCCTAATTGCAGTACCTGACGAAATAATCTTTTCGTTGTGTCTGCTACCTGCACGTTGGTTTCATAACCCTTTGAGGCAGACATCATATTTGCCATTTCTTCAACAATGTTGACATTAGGCTTGTAGATATAGCCGTTTTCGTCTGCCATAGGGTTGTGCGGTGCGTATTCTATTTGCAGAGGCGCATCACTCTCGACGATGCCTTTCACCTGAACACCAACCCCTTTGGTCTGATCTTCTGATGCACGAGCCAGCTCAGCGGCAAAAACCGGGTGTCGGGCTTTGTACGTTTCTTCGTAACTGCTACTCACACTGTTCGCGTTAGCAATATTACTGGCGGTGGTATTCAGGCGGACACTTTCTGCCTCCATGCCTGTACCCGAGATCGACATTACATTAAACAGGCTCATTAACTTTGCCCTCCACTCAAGGCTTTCTTCATACCCTTCAGCTTTCCTTCCAGAAATTTCAGGCTGGCCTGATATCTCATTCCATTGTCAAGAAAGGCATTTCGCTCAGACTGTACCTCAACGGTGTTGCCGTCACCGGTATCTGGCTGATTTGGAATTCGGTAGTCGATGTCGAAACTGCTTGTACTCAGCGAGCCACCAATATGGTTATCGTGGGTGCGAGTAAGATTACCTTGCTGCTGAACATGGCGTGCGCTTTCCATTGCCTGTTTAAAATCAATATCACGGGCTTTGTAGCCAGGCGTGTTGGCATTTGCCAGATTTCCGGCAATGACTTCCATTTTTTCTTCACGGATGTTGATTGCTTTTTGATGAAAGCCAACGAGATTATCGAGGTTGATGGCCATTCAAAGACTCCGGTTGCACGTATTTCGACATTCCCGAAATCAACTGCAAATGAAGTGCCAAGTATTTTTTGACGCTGAATGAGTATGAGGACAGATTATTTCTTGCGTTGGTAATAAAGGCCTGGACGGCATTTAACCATAGTAAACAAGGAAGCCGCTTCACCAATGGATTCTGAAGCACCGAGGAAAAGAACGCCTTCTGGCTGCAACTGGGCGGCAATTTGTTGCAGTATGCGTTGCTTGACGTCCGCCGGGAAGTAAATGAGCACATTGCGGCAGAATACAATATCGAATCGACCTAGGCCGGTATAGCTATGCAGTAAGTTGAGGCTTTTAAACGTCACCATATCCCTGACTTCACGATTCACCTGCATCATGCCTTCGTCATTAGGGGAGAAATAGCGCTGACGACGCTCAGAGGATAAGCCGCGGCCTAAAGACAATTCGTCGTAAACGCCTTTATTGCATTTATCCAGCATAGAAGACGATAGGTCAGTTGCGGTGATGTCGACGCCCCCACGCAATGTGCCAGGGTTCTGTCGTTGATACTCCAGAACAGACATGGCGATAGAGTACGGCTCTTGTCCTGATGAACAAGCCGCACTCCATACACGAAGACGTCGATTTTCTGATGCAAATTTGGGAAGAATAGTATTGATAAGTAACTCGTAAGGATAGCCATCTCGGAACCACAGGGTTTCGTTGGTGGTCATGGCATCAAGTACAGCTTGCAGTAGACTGCGGTTTGCACCGCGAATAACAGCAGCAATTAATTCGTCAATACTGTCAAAATTAAATTCGTACATTAACGAAGACAGCCGACTTCTTACCAGATATTGCTTGTTATCGCCCAGTGAAATGCCACACTGCTGCTGCAAAAACGCACCAAACTGACGATAACTATCGGCTGAAACTTCTTTGTTTTTCAAACTTCCCTGCCCTCGTACTTATTTTTTTAACCATTTGCCCACGGCTGTGGCCAATTCGTCAGGATGGAATTTCGCAATGAAATCGTCGGCGCCAACCTTTTGCACCATGGCCTGGTTAAATACGCCACTGAGTGATGTGTGCAAAACCACCTTGAGTTTTTGCAACTCAGGGGTGTTTTTAATTTCGGCCGTTAAGGTATAGCCATCCATTTCTGGCATTTCAATATCTGAAACCAACACGCCAACTTTGTCAGTGACATCTCCGGTTTCAGCGGCAATTTCTTTTAAACGATTGAGCGCTTCAAGACCGTTCTTAGCCAGCTCCATCTTCAGGCCCAGTGCAGTAAGTGACTTCTTAACCTGGCTGCGAGCAACAGAAGAGTCATCAGCAATAAAGATAATTTTATCTTCACTGCCGGTAGTATCGAGATTTTCAGCAATGGAGTCGCTAACATCGGCTTTAAGCGGAGAAATCTCATGCAGAATTTTTTCTACATCGAGTATTTCTACTAACTCTTTGTCCACCTCAGTCACCGCGGTGAGATAACTGGCACGGCCGGTTCCTTGCGGCGGCGGCATGATTGCGTCCCAGTTTGTATTAATTATGCGTTCCACCGCCCCCACCAGAAAGCCTTGAACGGAGCGGTTGTATTCAGCAATCACGATAAAGGCAGTATCGAGGTTTTCAATACGACGCCCACCGGTTGCCATACTGAGATCGATAACGGAAATGGTCTGGCCGCGAATATGCGCGACACCACGAACCAAGGAATTCAGCTTTGGAATTGCGGTAAGAGGCGGACATTGCAATACCTCTCGCACTTTGAATACGTTAATGCCAAAGCGCTGACGGCCATTGAGTCTGAACAACAGAAGTTCAAGCCTGTTCTGCCCCACTAACTGCGTGCGCTGGTTAACGGAATCAAGAATGCCTGACATACATCACCTCTAATTTAAAATTGGGCACGAACATTGCGTTTCACCTTATCACTCTTTGTTTAAAAGCAGAATCGCCAAAAAAGTGACGATAGTGACTTTTCGTACCATTCGATCCTGCTCTTAATCATAGTCAAAATAAAGTGAAGTGAACACGAAAAAAGTCATCATGCATAAATTGTTATCGAAAAAAATGGTCATTACTTTAAGTAAGTTTCGTCTTCTTGCTTTCGTTTTGCTGCTTAACATAGTCTCAAACCCTGTGTTTGCGCAGTCGGGCAGCCAGTTGCGAGAAAAAATTGAACAGGGTGCAGAGCGTTATTTATTAAACGCAATCGGCAACGACTCAGAACAAGAAAATATATCGATAAATATGGTAGCCATTGATGATCGCATTCAAATTCCGGTATGCCATACGCCTTTTAATTATCATGCAGAGCCTGCTTCTCTGCGCCAAAGTTACATTTCTGTGCGTGTGAGCTGTGGCAATAATGACTGGTATCTATTTACCAATGCCCGGGTCTCACGAACACGAACCGTCGTGGTAACCGCAGGGCTCATCAGCCCCGGCAGCTTGCTTACATCAGAAAATCTCCGGTTAGCCGAAGTCGATGTTAACCAGTTACGTCATACCAGTTATTCGTCGGCAGATGAACTACTCGGCGCCAGAATGAAAAGACGAGTGCGCAATGGACAACCTATTCAGGCAAATATGCTATGCTTTGTCTGTAAAGGTGATCGAATAACCATCAGTGCACAAGGTGGCGGCATGCAGGTAAAAACCGCCGGTATCGCTAGACAGGACGGGGTCATCGGCGATAATATTCAGGTTATAAATGCGTCTTCAAACAAAGCAATTATTGCCGAAGTGGCCAGCACGCAAACCGTCGTTGTAAACCTGTAATTCAGCCTTAGAAAATATTTTAAGAAATACGCCAAAAAGGTTAAAGAAGCGACAGGTTCAGCCGATAACGTGTATGAGGTGTTATTGGTAGTGGAAAAATTTATGGCAATTAATAATGTAAACAATGGGGCCCCTAAGGCACCCATCGACAATGCGAAGCTGAATAATCAGCAAGCACAGACCCAGTCTGCAGTGCAGCAAGAAGCTGCCGCCAAAACGGCGCAAACTGTTGCACCACGTCAGGATTCTGTTTCTTTGACTCAGTCAGCTCAGCAGTTGAGTCAGGTGCAGAAAAAAGGCACTGAGGCGCCAGTTAATCAGGAAAAGGTCGACAAGTTGAAGAAAGCCATTCAAAGTGGTGAGTATAAAATCGATGCTGATTCGCTTGCGCACAAAATCGCGCGATTAGAAGCGCAGGTGTTTGGCATCAAATCTTAATAGGTAAATTATGTCGCAAAACTTGCTTTCAGGCTTACAACAACAGATTGCTAATTTAGAGCATCTGGCGTTGTTACTTGAGCAGGAGTTGCACCTTATCAGCAGCCGTGACGCTGAAGCTTTGATGAACTTGCTCAAGGAGAAAGAGCAGACCCTCGACACCATACAGCAGAGTGATATTAGCATTAGTAAGCAATATCAGTCGCTGGTTAATGAATCGTCGGTGCCAGACGACGTTTCAGAACTCATCGCTACAGCTAAAAAGCTGCTGGAAGAATGTAAGTACCGCACTTCAGTGAATCAGAAAGCCGTTGAGCAGGGTCAATTAAGACTCACGCATCTGCGCAATTTGATGTTGGAGGTACGCGCGAAAGAATCACTGACCTATGATAAAAGCGGAAAACCGAAAGGTTCAGGTTTGGGTCGTGGCGTAAGTGCCTAAGAACATACAAAAAAACAAGACAATTATTTACAATAAAGCCCGTGTAAACGGGCTTTGTTATATCTAAAGGGGAATAAACCTCATCAGGCTTTATTTCCGAAATCAAACTAGTAGTAGGTTACGTCTTTTATCCGTTTAGGCTTCGCCGTGGTCAGATAGATGTCGTATACCTTGCGCATATCTAACTCCAGCTCAGTCGCGTAGGTGTCTTCCCCTACCGGATAACTCTTCACTACTCGCGCGCCACGGATCACACCCTCGACAGACGCTTTTAATTGGGAATTCTGCATGATCATATTCGCGACAGACTGCTCACCATCGAGGCGTTGACCATAAACCTGCTCGGCTAGCTCGCGATAAGCATCAAGCTTTGACGCTTTCATGGCCATCAAAGAACGATCGTTGTCTGTCTGCCCCATTTGTTGAGCGATTGGCGCGTAGCCGATAGCCGATAATACCGGATAGCTTTCCGGTTCAACCACTTCCCACTCGACATGTTTATCAATAAGGCCAGAGCAACCGGTAAGCGACAATGCCAAGCCCGCGCCAAAAGCCGTTCCCCATTTTTTGATTAATGTCCGCATAATTCACCTAACGTTACTCTGGGTTTCTATTTTTGAGTGTCGATACTTTACGTTTCGAATGTTGGATAGGCAGGCAATAACTGTGCCTTGTTAGTGAGCGTCAGATTTCAGACAGTATTTCAGGAACGTTTTTTGCTGAGTTTTGCTAAGAGATCATTATAACGCAGACAATTGGTTTGCAGTTAACTGTTCGCACCCATCAGGTGTTTGTAAAGGTAATGCCAATATGAATCAATCATTGTTCCGCTTTGTTAAAACTGTGGCACTGACGGGCACCTTGGCCGTGCTGTCGTGGCAAAGTTCTGCCGCTTGGTACGAGGCAAGAGGACAGGCATTGATTCAACAAGGCAACCGCATCGCAGCTAAAGAAAAAGCCACCGAAGAGGCCATTCGACAGGCATTGATGTTTGCCGGCGCGTCGGTACAAAGCGTACAAATGCTGACTAACGGTTTATTGCAAGAAGATCGACTTCAAATCAATGCCAGCGGTGAGGTGAATAACTTAGAGCTGATTGATGAGAAATGGCATAGCGACTACGTTACGGTAACGATTCGAGCTGATATTTTTCCTAAGGCGGTAACCTGTAAAGCAGCCGGCTTTCAAAAAACGTTAGTCACCACCTGGTTTCCCATTGAACATCGGCAGCAAGCTGGAGACGGGCAAATCCATGCGCTGTCTGAACAAGCACCCCGCTCTCTTCAGCAGCAGTTTGTCGCCAACTCTGATAATACCTCACTGCAGCAAATCGTTCCTAATACGGTGCGCTGGCGTCGCTCTAGCGTTCTCGCTCAGGCACCATCGCTGGCACGACAAAGTCGGGCACAATATGTGTTGGCAGTCACGATCACAGATTTAAGCATTGTACGCCCCCAACATTCCTCGTTGGCATTTTGGCAGAGCGATGATGCACTGCGTCAGTTTTCACTGGACCTGGCATTGGTTGACGGTATGAATGGTGCCACGCTCATGCAAAAGAATTACAGCACCGAGGCTTTATGGGAGTTTGATCGCTTTGAGCAAATTGATGTCAGCAGCTCCCGATTCTGGCAGAGTGAATACGGCCAAGCCATTAACCGTCTTTTCAGTAACATCGTTGAAGACGTTGAGCACGAACTGACGTGTCAACCCGCCACAGGCCGTGTTCTGGCGGTTAACAGTGACCAACTTCAGGTATCGATTGGACGTGCTCATGGCATCCAACCGGGTGATGAGCTGACGCTTTATAAAACCAATGAAGTCATAGACCCCCAAGGCATGCACTTCTTGCAGTACAACCTTTATCCTACAAAAGTGAAAGTCGTCAGCGCCTCTGTAGACAGTGCCACCGTGGTGCCGGTAGACAATGGCATCATTGGCAATATCCAGCCCAATGACTTTGTGACTAAACGGTAAAGCAGACTAACCTGTGCCGGTCTCAGTAAATCTGCGAGTCAGCCTTGCTGGCTGACAGCACCATGATATTTTACTATACTGGCGCGAACGCTTGATATTAAAGACAAAAGCAATTCTGGTCCCTGTAGTTAAATGGATATAACGAGACCCTCCTAAGGTTTAGTTGCAGGTTCGATTCCTGCCGGGGACGCCATGAGTATTTCTGACATCCGCAGAAGTATCGGGGTTACTTGTGCAGAACCGCCGCTTCCTTTTTGCGTTGCTCACAGACTTTCTTACGAATATTGCCGATAATCTCCACTACGATATTCGTTGTCGGAAGTGCCTTACAAGCCAGCAAATACCCTTCTGCCTGCTCTTCAGGCGTCACATGACAGGCGCTCATTTTTGTGGTCTTGCACAGGCCGGAAATCACTCTGACCTTACACACCCCGCAGCCACCGCCGCGACATCCCACAGGAATGCATTTCCCGGAACGTAGCATCATTCCAGCGAGCAGGTTTTCATCTGCTCGGCAGTTGAAGGTTTCATCGCTGTTAGTAACATCGACGTTAAAAGGCATAGTCTTTCTCCCGCTGCCGGCAAAGCCGGCAGGTCTATTACTGGATTGAGGTAGTGGTCAATCAATGCTTAGTGCGTACCTGCGCGACTGGCTATCTCACCTTGTCGGACGGCGGAAGCGGGCTTACCAGCTATGCTCCAGTTGTCCGGTTCAACCTCATTACACACACCGCGAATAATGCTGGCATCACAACCCAGCGTCAGCGATAACATTTCCGTAAAACCCGCAGAAACACGATGGCGCTGTTCAAGTGAGCGTCCTTTCAGGACGAAAAACTCAAAGAACGGTGCTGGTGGTGCGCCGGCATTCAGCGTTTTGCCACCCACAGTGACACAGTAGTCAGGCAGAATATGCGTATAAACACGAATGCGTTCTACCGGACTATCCAGCACCTCTGCATAAATTGCCGTGGCTTTAGCGGCAACGGCCTCGACCTGTTCCCGTCCGGCCAGACGCTCTGGTAAATGAAAGTGAACGATTGGCATAAAACATCTCCTATGACGATATTCGTCACGTTAATAAGAGCAGCCTAGGGCAGCCCTTTACGACGACCGGAATCCAGCATGATAGTAGAGCCTGTCATGGCGATGGCTCGGGGATCGAGCAGATTACACACCGCCCAGGCAACCTGATCGGCGGTGGTAAACTGACGTACCGATGAATCTGCTTTGAGTTCATCAAGCACGTCTTCCACATCAATACCCCGCTGTTCTGCCCGCGCCGATGCTACCCGACGAAGCCGCTCACTATCTGCAGGGCCCGGCGCTATGGTGTGAGCAGTAATACCCTTCTCGCCATATGCCAGCGACAGCTGACGCATCACGTTGACCAGAGCAGCATTGGCTACACCGGCTGATGCGGCATACTCCGTTGGCTCCAGTCCGTAGTGACCACCGATGGCCACCAGACGACTGCCAGCCTCGAGGTGGTCATGGACTGCGCGGGTTACCCGCAGCATGCCGCCTACTTTGATATTCACTGCATCCACCATTGTCTCGGTGGGTGCTGTCATTATTCCACCGGCTACGCCGACACCCGGTCCGTGAACGACCATGGCTACCGTGCCGGATACGGCATTGCCGATAGCCGCAATCGCACTGTCGTTACTGATATCGGCCTGGCAGGTCTGAACGTAGTCATACTGATTGGCAAGGCTCGACAACGCATCTGCGTCCCGACCGACTGCAAGCACATTCAGCCCGGCATCACCAAGCTGACGCACAATTTCAACACCAAAAGTTCCCGTGGCTCCCACGACAACAGCAAGTTTTTTTTCGGACATATAAACCTCCTACATACTTCGTGGTAGCGCGACTTTCTGGAGAGACGAGAGTTCTGCTTTTAAAACTCGCGATGAATCCATCCATGGACGCTCCGCCGCAACATCCATGTTGCGGAGGGTTTTAAAAGCAGAACTCCCCCTCAACAGGTCGCGCTTCAGACTAGCTCGCTTCTTTTAGCAGGCCTTTTTCTTTGGCCAGCGTCATGGCGGTGTCCTGAATCATGTCTTCCTGTCCGCCGATCATTTTCTTACGGCCCAGTTCGACCAGAATATCCCGGGCGGTAATGCCATATTTCTCTGCGGCCTTTTTCGCATGCAGTAGGAACGTGGAGTACACGCCAGCGTACCCCAGAGTCAGGGAATCGCGGTCAACGCGAACCATGTGATCCATCATAGGAACAATGATGTCTTCCGCTACGTCCATCAGCTTAAACAGGTCGCAGCCGGTAGGAATACCCATACGTTCACACACAGCAGCCAGCACTTCCAGTGGCGTGTTACCGGCACCTGCACCAAGACCTGCAACCGACGCATCTATGCGGGTGGCACCAGCCTGAATAGCCGCAATGGAATTGGCGACGCCCATCCCCAGGTTATGATGGCCGTGGAAGCCAATCTCGGTTTCCGGTTTCAGTTCACCGCGGAGGCGGGAGATGATTTCAGTCACATCCGCAGGCAGCATGTAACCGGCAGAATCCGTGATATACACAGTCTGCGCACCGTAAGATTCCATTAGCTTGCCCTGTTCTGTCAGGCCCTGAGGCGTGTTCAGGTGAGACATCATCAGAAAGCCTGACGTGTCCATTCCCAATTCTCTGGCGCAGGCAATGTGTTGTGGTGAGGTATCGGCTTCCGTACAGTGAGTGGCAACGTGAATACTTCTTGCTCCGGCTTCATAGGCTGAGCGCAGCTCTTTCATCGTGCCGAGCCCTGGTATAAGCAGTACCGAGATGATGGTCTCTTTCACCGCTGCAGCTACAGCACTGATATATTCCTCATTGCTGGCCATAGCAAAACCATGTTGCAATGAGTTACCGCCCAGACCTGCGCCATGGGTAACCTGAATGAGCGGTACACCGGCGTTATCCATAGCCGTGGCGACTTTCACCATCTGCTCAACACTGATCTGTTCTTTTTTTGCATGCATGCCGTCGCGCAGACACATGTCATGCAGCATTACTTTTCTCTGCTCACTCATTACGCAGCCTCCACAGGTTTCAGCAACAGGGTGCCGTTAAGTATTTCTTCGGCAAACATCTCTGCTGTGCGGGTAGCAGAGGCAGTCATGATGTCGAGGTTGCCGGCATATTTCGGCAGGTAGTCGCCAAGCCCTGCCACTTCCATAAACACAGCTACTTTATTGCCATCGAAAACCGGACCATTAACCAGGCGATAGCCTGGCACATACTTCTGTACCTGCTCAATCATGGAGAGAATAGAGTTGCGCACTTTGGCTTCGTCCGGCGCATCCTCCGTCAGGCAGTAGATGGTGTTACGCATGATGATAGGGGGCTCTGCGGGATTGATAATCGCCAGCGCTTTCCCTTTCTTCGCCCCACCCACTTTCTCGATAGCATTTGAAGTGGTGTAGGTGAACTCATCAAGGTTTGCCCGGGTACCCGCCCCGATAGACTTAGAAGACAGGCTGGCAATAATTTCCGCGTACTCTACGGTCTGCACCTGAGACACCGCATTAACAATAGGAATAGTGGCCTGGCCAGCACAGGAAATCATATTAACGTTCATTTCCTGTTTAGCGGCATGCTCCTTAAGATTTACCGGCGGTACGCAAAGCGGCCCGATGGCAGCAGGCGTCAGGTCAATCATCATGACGCCCAGCTCGTTGAGTTTACGACTGTTTTCCGCATGGACATAAGCACTGGTAGCATCGAAAGCGATCTGAATTTCATCCGCCTCAACATGAGGTAACAGACCATCAACGCCATCTGCGGTTACTTTCAGGCCCATCTTCTTCGCTCTCGCCAGGCCTTCAGATTCCGGGTCGATACCTACCATCCATACCGGCTCCAGCACGTCACTGCGCATGACTTTATACATAAGGTCGGTACCGATGTTTCCCGAACCTATCAGGGCACATTTGATTTTTTTCATCATAAATTTCCTTCCAGTTTTAATTCGCGCTGGTGATTTCGCTCCGCCATCGTCAGACCCGATACGAAGAAGTCGCAGTCACCATGTTCAGTAATAAGAATGCGAACAGACTCTTTCTTCACACCGAGAGATTCTACGATGGCGTCCGTCACTGCTTTGGCTGCACACCGTTTTTGCTCATCGGTACGACCTTTCATCATATGCATTTCAATTATTGGCATGAGTCACTCCTGCTCAAGTGAAGCGTACGCTGACGCTGCCAAGTTCCTGGTAACGGGCTACCACAGAGTCGCCGGGCTTAACAGCCACTGCCGCTGTAATGCCACCGCTCATCACAAAACTGCCGGCAGGCAACACTTCGCCCATATCCGCGAGAATATTGACCAGCATGGCCATCGCTTCTGCCGGATGGCCAAGTACCGCCGCAGAAGAGCCGGTTTCAACGATTTCACCGTTGATTTCCAGCACGACGCCAAGACGATCCAGTTCCACATCTTCGGCATAACGAGGGCGTCCACCGGCGACAAATTTCGCAGAGGACGAGTTGTCCGCCACTACGCTGGGCAAATCAAACTTGAAGTTTTCGTAGCGTGAATCGATTACCTCGATAGCAGGCAGAATGAAATCTGTTGCCGCCAGAACATCAGATGCGGTACATCCGGGGCCAGACAACTCGGCCTTAGTCACAAACGCCACTTCCAGCTCTACCCGGGGGTGAACCATTTCTGCGGTATCGACCGCGGTATTTTCCGGTACACTCATAGCGTCAGTCAGAAAGCCGATAGTCGGCACCGATACGCCCATCTGCTGCATTTTGGCTTTTGAGGTCAAACCGGCCTTCCAGCCCACCAGGCGCTGGCCCTGCTCCAGGAAGCGTTTACGCAGCGCATTCTGCACAAAATAACCATCCTCAACGGTCATCTCCGCAAATTCATTGGTCAGTTTCGGAATGGCATAGGCACGGTTCTGTGCGCCTTCCACACGCTCACAGAACCGGGTAATTTGATCCTGGGTCAATTGTGTTTTCATCGTGCTGTTCTCCCTTCAAATCGCACTGAGCATTCACCGATACCGCCAAGAGTACAGGTCAGTTCGTCGCCGTCAGTCACCGGCACCAGCGCGGACTGAGAACCGGACAGAATGACTTCTCCGGCCTTAAACGGAATGCCAAGTTCGCCGAGGGTATTAGCGAGCCAGGCGACAGCATTGAAGGGCGAACCCTGAACTGCTGCGCCGACTCCGGTTGAGAACAGTTCACCGTTTTTATAAAGGGTCATACCGGACATGGTGATATCCACCTTGCGCGGGTCTAGTTTCTGATCGGACAATACATAAACACCGCATGAGGCATTGTCTGCCACCGTATCCTGAATTTTGATTTTCCAGTCAGTGATGCGGGAATCGACGATTTCAAAACAGGGGCTGACGTAGTCAGTGGCACGCATCACGTCTACCGGCGTGATTCCGGGGCCGATAAGATCTTCTTTCAGCACCAGTGCCAGTTCAGCCTCTGCTTTTGGCTGAATAAGACCGTTGAGATCGATGACTTCGCCCTGGCGATACACCATCTTGCTGGTCAGGATGCCGAAATCCGGCTGAAACACGCCGAGCATTTTCTGCACTGCGGCACTGGTAACACCGATTTTCTTTCCGGTCACCGTTTCACCGCTGTTTAGCCGACGTTGAATAAAGCGCTCCTGAATGCGGTAGGCGTGCTCCAACGTGATATCCGGATATTGCTCGGTGAAAGGCGTCAGGGTATTTCTGGAAACGAAAGCTTCGTACAGTTCGTCGCCGAGTTTATTAATTAACTGATTATCCATGTCAGTCTCCTTACATCTTGATGCAGACGTTGCGCAGCTCGGTATAGAACTCCAGCGAATGCACACCGCCCTCACGGCCAATACCGGATTGCTTAGTGCCACCAAAGGCGGTACGCAGGTCACGGAGGAACCAGGAATTCACCCAGCAGATCCCTACATCAACGTTTTCTGCCATGCGATGGGCCACACCCAGGTTCTGAGTCCAGATGGTGGTAGACAGGCCATATTCCGTATCGTTAGCCAGCTTCACCACTTCCTCTTCACTGTCGAACGGGCGGATATGGCAGCAAGGACCGAATATTTCCTCGCGAATGACGGTGGCATCATCAGACAGGCCGGTCCAGATAGTGGGCTGGATCCAGTTGCCGCCTTTTACGCCGTCGGGCATTTCCGGAATACCACCACCGGTAACCACGGTTGCCCCCTCTTCCACCGCCTTGTTGTAATAAGACAGCACCTTGTCCTGATGCTCCTTACTGATAAGTGGGCCGTAGTTCACACCGGCATCGGTAGGACGGCCAAGGGAAACGGCCTCTGCTTTTTCTTTCAGCGCCTGAACAAATTTTTCGAATATTGGGCGTTCCACATACACACGCTCTGTACCCAGACAAACCTGACCGGTATTGAGGAATGCTGAACGGAAGATACCCTCAACGGCCTTATCAAAATCACAGTCGGCGAAAACGATACCGGCATTCTTACCGCCCATCTCGAAAGACACATCACGGGTACCTTCTGCCGCCGCTTTCATGATGGCAGTACCGGTTCGGGTTTCACCGGTAAAGGTGATGCCGTCGACTTTAGGATGCTGAGTAACAAATTCGCCAGCGGAATCCGGACCAAAACCGTTAACCACGTTATACACGCCGGCCGGTACACCCACTTTATTCATCACCTCACCCAGCAGGGTTGCGGTAAGCGGGGTTTCTTCAGAAGGCTTGACCACAACCGTGTTACCACATGCCAGCGCAGGACCCACTTTCCAGGTCATCAGCATGAATGGCGCGTTCCACGGGCTGATAACACCAATAACCCCTTTGGGTTTGCGTACCCCATAGTTCAGTGCGCCAGCACCATCCGGCGTGTCCAGACGAAAGCTTTCCGTCGCCACGTTTTTGATGGTATCTGCGAAGATTTTGAAGTTTGCGGCACCGCGAGGAATGAAGACATGGCGCATCACATGCTGAGGCTGACCGGTATCGGCCATTTCGGCTTCCACGAAATCCTCAAAACGGCGGGTAATTTCATCAGCCACCTCATAGAGCATGGCAACACGCTCGTCAGTGGTCATGGCGCCCCACTCCCCATTAAGCGCCTCTTTCGCCGCAAGCACTGCCTCGTTGACGTCTGACTTTCCGGCCTCGGCAACGCTGGCAATGATTTCGCCGGTAACGGGCGATACTTTATCGAAGCGTTTTCCTGAAGCCGCTTCGACAAATTCTCCTCTGATAAAATTCTGAATCTGGCGCATTGTTCTACTCGCTTATTTCACGTTCTTGACGATGATTTTGATAAAATAAATTTACAACTTACTAACACTTGAACCGAGTGTAATCCTGACGCTCTATACCGTCTAATACCATTTAAACCGACTCTTGATACTCTAAAAGTATTAATATTTACTTCAGATATTTTTAAATAGCGGGCTCCTTACCTGTTGGGCATCTGCGGCAGAGATAAATTTCTCGGTGTAGATGTCCCGCTCGAATAACCTTCCCTGCATCAGGGTATTTATACAGGCGTCAATCATCAGCGGCGGTCCGCATAAATAAGCTTTATGTCCTGAGAAATTGCCTTCAAAGGCTCGCTGAGCGGCTTCATGAACGAAGCCAGTTTCGCCTTCCCAGTTTCCACTTTTGTTGTCTGACAATGCGGGCACATAGGTAAAGTTCGGATACTTCACTGCCAGCTCAAGAAACTCTTTGTGGTAGTAAAGCTCTTCTTTACTGCGCTGGCCGTAAATCAGGGTGATAGGCAGCTCGCAGCCTTCTTCCAGCAACTCCAGGATCATAGAGCGTGGGCTGGAAAGTCCTGAGCCACCAGCCATAAAAATCATGGGCATTTCAGCTGATTTCTTCACAAAAAACCGGCCATAAGGCCCGGTGAAAGAAATCTCATCTCCCACCTGCAGTTTTTCATGGATATAGGTAGTGGCAGCGCCGCCGGGAACCTGCCGGATATTAAGTTCAATCTCGCCATCCAGTGACGGACTGTTAGCAATGGAAAACGCTCTGCTGCCAATGCCGTCCGGCACATTAAGCTGAATGTACTGACCAGCCTGAAACTCAATGGCATCTGGGTTATTCAGCCTGAGCCATATCCCTTTTATGGTAGGCGTGAGATCCTCAATACGGCTCACTACACACTCGTAATCTGCGATAGGCAGGTTGCGGGAATCTTCGTCTTCCTCAATTTCCGCTTCAATGACCAGATCGCTTTCCGGGTGCGCACAGCAAGCCAGACATTTGTTCTCCTCACGCTCAAAATCCATCAGCGCAAAGCCGGATGCCTCCCCGTGGTCAACCTCACCGTCCAGCACATCAATTTTACAGGTGGCACACAGCCCGTGCCCGCAGGCATGAGGCAGGTAAATCCCTGCCCGCAGCGCTGCGTCCAGAATGGTCTGTTCTTCCTCAACCTCGATAGTCTGCCCCAGTGGTTCGATAGTGACTTCATAAGTCATATCAGCTCTCCCCTAAAATCAGCGTCGCCAGTCCGGGGGTGGTAAAACGCATCTGATCTTTATGCCCCAGACCATTCTCTTCCACGGTTCTGTTCATGTCCGGGGTCCAGGGCTTGTTGTCTTTCAGCCATTTAATGGTATTCCAGTCAATTTTTTCGAAGTCCGGGTCCGGTGACATCAATGGTTTAAGCTGAGCGTCGATAATGTCCCCTAGTTTGTCTTTAGGTGACGCAAACAGCATAAACGGGGCAGCCATCAGCATGTGCTGATCCCAGCAGGCAAACAGCAGATAGTTACCCTGAAAATTTTCCACCGCATCGCGGGGAGCAAATTTGTATTCACCATTAGCTACTACAGACATAATTGTTCTCCTTATTTTCCTGCAATAGGTTTCAGCTGTTTGACGTGGCCTGACGGCGCCACTTGTCAAAGTTCTGCTGATCTTCAGAACCCTGATAGTCACCAGTATCGGTTTCAGGATTCAGCGACACCCACTCCATCCAGGCAGCCAGATCACCGTTCAGCGGCGCCTGCATCAGGCCAGGCATAGGCAGCCAAGACTGAACAAATTTCTCGGGTTCCTGCTCAAACACGTGCTGACAGCCGTCAGAGCAGAAATGATATTTCTCCCCTTCATAAACGGTCTCGCGATGGGCGAGCTGCGTCGGATCATCCGGTTCTGTGTAAAGGCAGGGCAGCTGGCAGGTCTGACAGAGTTTCGGTAAACCGAAGTTGTTGTATTCGTTGCCGGTCTCCTTCTGCTTGATGATGTACTCCCAGCGCGGCATATAATATTTCTCGAAGGTGTCCGGGTATTTTTTCTTCAGCCACTCGAAGTCTTCTGCGGTCGGGATCCAACTGTGGAAAGCAGTACCGAATTTCCACTGATAGAGACCCAGCATCAACTGGTGAGAGGTATGGTCGATGGATTTCTCCACGTCGTCCCAGTGCATGGGCTTGCGTATGCCGTAGCGTGCCAAATCTTTAAACAGCGCTTCACCGTTCTCTACGCCATAAATATTCCACGCCTCACGCCAGGACATCACGCGCTTGGGCAGCATATAGTCCATCATGGTGGCAACCAGGGTCAGCAAACGGCAGCCGCGCCAGAACCACTTATCAATCCACTTCTGCACGATAGGGATATTGTCCGGATCCTGTTCAAGAATGAACTTGATACATTCCAGTCCAAGAGTCATATGACGGGCTTCATCGGACTGAGCAGAGAAACCAAACGTCACCGTTGCCATATCGCCGTTATAGGCGGCACCGGACATGAAAGGTACGAACAGCAGGTTGGTCAGCACGTATTCAAATGAGAAGCCGATTGCCACCAGAAACTCAAAGGGGCCGGAAGACATGGCATCATCGAAGAAGCTGCGCGGTACAGAGGTATACCAGATACGGTCACGTTGTTCAGCGAAGGAGGCAAAGCCGTTGTAGAACTTGTTGTAGTTCGACATGGCGTGAACCTGAGTCTGGGCGTGACGAATCTCGTCAATGGCCTGCATCTGACAGGCTACCTGCGGACCAACTCCGGCAAACTCTCGCCCCACACGGGCAAAACCACGATGCGCCGCATACTCACCCGGACTGATGCCCTGCAGAAACAGTTTCAGCGCGGTCAGATAACGGGCATCCGTAATATTGAGGTGGCCATTATTTTGCGCGTGAGCGTCAATAATCGCGTAGTATTTCCGCTCTTTTTCTGCCTGATATTTCCAGTAGGAATCCATGGTCATGCGGAACGGATCTTCCCACTTCGACCAGTCATGGATCTTAATGCCCTCATAATCCACATAAGGGAAAATTTCTTTTTTGGTGCGATAGCTCGGTTCCCAGGCCAGATCCCGGGTCATCATGCGATACTTTTCTTTGATGCTGAGTTTTTTAGGTTTCTTCTGAATATCCATTACTCTCTCCAAAATTTTGCAGCCGAAGCGGGCGGAACGCGAGGCCGCTTGGAGAAGGTCTGGTCACCTCAGAAACACGCCGTGAACCCATCCCTGGGGGCTCTCTGACAGCATCCATGCTGTCAGAAGGTTTCTGCTGCGACCAGACCCCCACCAAGAGGCCTCGCTGTTCACCGACAGCGACTTGAATTTATCTAGCTATTCCAGGTTAAGGTCAGGCTGTCTTCGTCTTCATCAACGTTGCCACTTAGCGTGACGAGGTTGATGCCGATTTCCTGCATATCGAATTCGCGGCCTACCTGTTCTTCGATGGTTTCCCGTTTGATCACTAACTGATTAGGGCGAACCACTTTTACCATCGCGGGCTCCTGCACCACTTCGACGTCAGGATTATCAATTTCGATGGCTTCGACGATGGGACGGGTGTCCTCGTTGGCCTGTAAAATGATGAACACGTTAGACATCAGGCTTTCTCCTGCTTGAACAGGCCAAGCTTGCGGGCGCGGGCCATCATGGCTCCGTGTACAGTGGCGACTTCCTGATCCGCTTCACTGCCTTCCAGAACAAGACCAGCCACAGGGATCAGCACAGAAGAAACATGAGAAGAATAGGAATCGATCCAGTTTTCGAGGTGAGCACGATTGGCATCAGATTCCGCTGCCATGGTTTTAACCATGGCATCGACCCAGCGGGCAGATTCGGAATACCAGCTGCTCATGAACTGAGTCAGAATAGAGAGCCCTGAGCCGCCTTCTTCAACCATCAATTCATCAACAAGGCGAAGGTACACCAGCGGGTACAGCAAACCATCAAGGACAAAATTCTGTTTAACAAACAGCTCTACCGGATCACGCACCACCAGCAGGTCTTCCATAGTGCGGCGAAGTGGCTGCCAGGCATCCGCTTCCATCCAGTCTATTTTTGCCCCTTCCAGGGCCACCACATCATCCAGCATCAGACCAATACGCGAGAGGTACTGGGCGATACCAAGGTTATCCATAGCATGGTACATACACGCCTGAGTAAAAATGGCACCGTAACCATAGCCGCAAACAAAGGTATTGTTCTGGTTTGCTCCCCAGGCCACATGCCGCAGTGGAAGTAGCACTTTCTGGGCATCATCCCGTACATTGTCCGGGAGGTTCTCAATCAGTTTCAGGGTTTCTACTGTGGAGAAGTTAGACTCCATGGTTTCCTGCTTTTTTGCCCGGTTTAGCGTATAAGTGCTGTAATAGAACTGACGGGGATCTTTTAAATCGTACCAGTCGTTCATCCGAATTTTGCTGAGATCCGGATCGTACAACTGCTGTTCCGGTGCCCAGGTTGGGCGGTAATGCAGGTTCTCACATGCCTGCAAATCGTAACTGGCTTCCTGATAACGGGACGGGATTTTATTGCCGAACCGCTTCTGTAAATGAGTAAAGGTATTATTCTTCGGTGTAATGCTTACCGTTTGTACATCTATCTGCATTTCGGTTTACTCCGTTTATAGTGATTTAGGGTGACAGACGCCGGCTCGCGCCACTTGCCACCTCTCCCTTTGCGATAATTTTTCTGTGTCAGGCGTCTCTGAAATGATGGGTGGCATCATGCAGACGCCAGTCCCAGGGTGACGCTTCAGCATCACCGGGTTCATTGTCAGCCTTCAGAAATGCGACCTGCCGCTGTTGGCAGAATGCTTTGAAGTCGTCTTCCTTCAGGACCATTTCCAGAAACACTTCCGGTTCGCCCATGCTGAAATCAAACTCGATAAAGCCATCCTCCCGTTTGCCTGTTACCCGCACCCACTGGCGCGTGATATCAAACTGTTCAGGACTTGCCGCAATACTCTCGTTCATAACTGACTCCTGTACTGGCGCTTAGCTGACAACAGTGAGGAAGCTTTCGTGCAGCTTGCGCTGGGGGTAATCCAGGCCCTGGGCAAAGTTATCCCAGGTCCAGGTGAGGGTTTCGTAGTCAGGATAAGGATGATAGCCGCCCATGAAGGTCTCGAAGCGGTTACCCGAAGGGTCAAAGGCATAGATGGTACAACCGCGGGTGATACCGTGTCGGGTCGGGCCGATATCTACCGCGACATCGTTCATGGACATGATGTCGCCAGCTCTCAGTACCCGCTCCCAACTTTCCATTAAGAATGAACAGTGGTGTAATTTGCCCGGTTCAGGGTATTCCACGAAAGCAATATCATGGACTTTATGAGAACAAGACAGCCAGATACCCGCCTCTGTTTTGCCGTCTTCACCGATCACGCGCTCAACAAGATAGAAGCCGAGCACATCGCAGAAAATCTTTTTCACCTCGGCAATGTTAGGGCCGTACAGCAGCGCATGGTCAAGGCGAACCGGTGCGATACCCCGCTCGCTGTCTTCATACCAGGGAGCAGGGTTCTCCATAGACATCCCGTTCCCCACAGAGGTTTTCTCTGCGTAGAGTTCAAACTCATGACCAGATGGCAGCGTGAAGCGAACACGCTCACCGGTTTCCATCAGGTCGCCGGCCTCAATGCGGCGGGTCTCCACGCCGTAATCGTTTAAATCTTTTTCCAGCTTATCCAGTGTGTCGTTATCCAGTACCTTGAAGCCGATAAAATCGACACCGGCTTGTTCTGCTTCACGGATAATGTAACTGCTATGATCACGCTCATCCCAGCATTTGAAATAGACCCGCCCCATATCGTCACGACCGGTTTCAACCAGGCCCATAACATCACGATAAAACTTAATCGACTCTTCCAGATCCAGTACCCGTACCACTGCGTGTCCCGGACGTAATACCCCTGTCATCGCCATAATTATTCTCCGTTATTGATAAAACAGTACTTACAAATGCAACAATTTATTAACCAACATCAGGATGCGTGCCACGTTTTCATGACATTGTTTTTATTGAATTAATTAAATTAAGACAATTAGAATAAACAGAAATCTTTAACTTTTTCTTTACGTAAATGTCAGGCTGTCAGCGTGCCTGACAAAATTGTAAAGCCAGGGGCGTTTTATTCAGTAGTCAGAAATACGATGAGGCAAGAATGGTATTGGGTTGGCTTGCACACTGGCTGAAGTTGGTAAGAAGTCGAAATGGACGGAGGCACTTGAAGTAGAAGAGATAAAAGTGGAGTGAGTGATGCATCCCGGGCAGGAAAACGAGTAGCCTGTGGTCTGTCGGCATTTTTCCGACAGACACACATTAACCTTAGTTACATGATGAAATCGACGATTCCACCATCAACGCGCAAGGCGCTGCCTGTGGTAGCTGAGGCCTGCTCTGAACAGGTATATACAATCATATTCGCTACTTCCTCGGTACTGGCAAAGCGACGCGTGATCGAAGAGGGGCGATTTTCCGTTACGAACTGCTTGCCTGCCTCATCCACGCTGATATCACGTTCGCTGGCAATATCCTGCAGAATACTTTCAGCGCCTTCACTAAGCGTTGGTCCGGGCAATACGGCATTCACTGTAACACCTGTTTCAGCCATACGTTTAGCAAGTCCACGGGATAAGCCAAGAATTGCAGATTTCGACGTGCCATACTGAATCATTTCCACCGGAATATTAATCGCCGACTCTGAGGCAACAAATAAAATCCGCCCCCATTTCTGCTCAGCCATGGCAGGGGCATAGTGGCGGGAAAGGCGCACTGCAGACATTACATTCACATCATAATACTGCTGCCATTCCTCATCGCTGATTTCAAAAAAATCCGTGGCACCATAAATGCCCACATTGTTAATCAGAATATCGCAGGAAGGAACTTTATCGGTAAGCACTTTGCAGCCTTCAGCCGTGCCCAAATCCGCCGCCACTCCGGTGATATCTGCTTTTTGAAATCTTGATTTAAGGTTTTCTACGGCCTCATTGACGCTTTGTTCTGTTCGTCCTGTGAGGAAGACTTTTGCTCCGGCATTTGCCAGCATTGATGCTGTTGCCAGACCAATCCCTTTCGTAGAACCTGTGACGATAGCGGTTTTTCCTGAAAATTCGATTTGCATAATAGTCTCCTGTATCTGCAACAATGAATCAGGTCTGACTCAGTGTTTTCGGTTAAATCTTTACCGACCTGAAGCCAGACGTTCTTGTGATACAAAGTATCGCTATTTTCTATGCCTCTTTGCTTGTACTTAATACGGATATAACAATCGAAAAATTAGACAATGAGCAAATGGCCTCACTGACAGGTGTCAAAACCATTGCGGTACTGGGTTGTGGTGCTATTGGCCTGACTACCGCTATTCAGGTTCAGCGTAGAGGAATGAAAGTGACCATTTATGCTAAAGAACGGCCGCCTTACGTGCGCTCCTCTTTTGCCACTGGCATCTGGTCACCAGATTCCCGCATCATTTCTGCTGCCTACGCGCAGCCTTTTGCCAGCATCTGGGAGCAGATGGCGCGAACATCCTTCAGAAAATATCAGACCCTGCTTGGCCTACACGGCAACCCGGTAGAATTGGCAAGAATGTTTCAGCTCTCCGATACTCCTTTCGAAACTAAAGGTCATCACGGGGCTCACGGAGGTGTTTCTCTCCGGAGGCGGTGATATCGTGTATCGGGAGCTGAAGGAGAAGCAGGACTTCAGTAACTTTGAAGAAAACACCATCATCAACTGCACCGGTTACGGTGCCAGGGCGCTTCTGGCTGATGACAGTATCCTGCCAGTGCGCGGACAGACGTGTAAGTTAATTCCTCAGCCCGAGGTCACTTACGGCGTACAATACTTTTCCAAGAAAGTGTCCTTCTATCCGCGCAGAGATGGGTTGCTGGTGCAGACCGGTGCAGAGAATGATTTCGGAAATCCTCATGCCGTCATCGACCCGGGTGAATCCATTGGTGCGGTAGAACGTCTGGCGGAAGTTATGGCAGGTATGAAACATCGCCGTGCAAGAGGTTAGCTGGCGAAAACTTTAACAATGAACAGGCCAGAAAGTTTATGCTTTCCGGCCACTTTTTTAGCGACTTTTCTCATTAATCCGATAGGCAAGTTGTCGCCGGGTCACACCCAGATACTGGGCGGCGTGAGTCAGGTTGCCATCGGCTTTGCGAACCGCCGCCTCAAACAGCTGCTGTTCGTGCTGGGCCATGTCGAACTGTCCGTCTTCCAGCAGACGGTCATAGAAACCTTCATTAAACTCCGGCGATTTATCTACCGCTGTGATATTGCCGCTCTGTGAAACCGTATCAGGCCCGTCGAGCTTTTCCTGCACCGCGTCCGGTACCGCGACGAACAGAGACTCCACCTCAATCTGTTCCCCCTCCCCCGTCAGCAGCACGCCTCGCTCGATGACGTTTTCCAGTTCTCGCACATTACCCGGCCAGTCGTGCGCGGATAAAGCCTGCACAGCCCGCTCTGAAAATCCATTGAGCGTTTTCTGATAAATTCCTGAGAATTTATCTACCATAAATGCGGCCAGCATTATGATATCTGCCAGGCGCTCACGGAGAGGCGGTATACTCACCGGATAAGTGGCAATACGGTAATAAAGATCGGCCCTGAAGCGACTTTCTTTGATGGCATTCTGCAAGTCCACATTAGTGGCAGCTACAAGCCTCACGTTGACTCTGCGAACCACATCATCACCGAGTCGCTCCACTTCACCGGTTTGAAGTACCCGCAGGAGTTTAACCTGCGCTGATAACGGCAAATCACCAAGTTCATCGAGAAATAATGTACCACCGTCAGCCCGTTCAAACCGACCTGGCCGGGAATCCTGTGCCCCCGTATACGCGCCCTTTTTTACACCAAACAGTTCTGACTCAATCAGTTCATCAGGAATTGCCCCGCAGTTAACCGCAATGAAGGGGGCATCTTTTCTGGGACTGTGCTCGTGCAACCAGCGGGCAAACACCTCTTTACCCACTCCGGTCTCACCCAGCAACAGCACATTGATGGGGGTATCAGCAGCACGCTTCAGCAAATTCAGGGCATTGGTAAACTGAGGCGACGCGCCAACCAGGCCGTCAGTATCGTGACGGACCTTACGTTTTCCCCTCAGCTGGTTCAGTTCATCTTCGATAGCACGGAACGACGGTTCAAGTGGTGCATCACGAAATAAGTCTACGTAGGCCTCGGCATCCCAGCAGTCAGCAGGTTTACCGATAAACTTGCAGTGAGCCTCGCCCTTACACATGCATTCTGTTTCTTTGAATACAATAAAACGACGAAAGAAGCGGCTGGTATACCCTGATGCATAACCGATAATTGTCCAGCAACTTGCTTCGCTACTCAGCCCCATAGATTGCAAGTGCGCTTCTGCTTCCCAGGAGTTTTCTACCATGACCTCTCCGAAGAAACGGCCGTCTTTCCAGTCAATATCATAGTCGGTAATGTGAGAACGTACCTGCCCCTCAAAAGCATGCATTTCGGGACCCAGACTGAACACATCATAGTCTGGCTTTTCATTGGCCATTTTATGCGCCAGATCTGCATCCTGCTCGCCGGCCACATAGCCCATACGAATAAGAATGCGTTTAGCAGAATCACTGTCGAGGGTATCGAAAAGCTTTGCCCGCATCTCCATCATGGCTTTGGCATGAAAAAGCAGGAGACGGTTTTCACCAAGCCAGATCTTACCCGTCTCCTGATTGAACCGGAGTTTCGAGCGCAAATCGAACTTATCTACTAACGCCTTTTCTTTCTCAATATGATGTTCTGCTATCATGATTCTGGTCCACTCAGTAAAAATCGTGAAACATGCATGGAGGTCTTTCGACCTCCATCATAAGGTGAATCCTCACCCTTGTGTTACTATTTTGTTAAATTTTATTTTCTTATATCGATTATGCCTTTTGTTCTTTTAGAAAAAAGTGACCCAGCGCTGGCAGCAGAATTAGTGCTCCCAGCATGTTCCAGATGAACATGAAGGCCAGCAGAATTCCCATATCGGCCTGGAACTTAATGGGTGAAAGCACCCAGGTAGCAACCGCAATACCCAGCGTGATACCGGTAAGTACCACCACCTTGCCGGTAAACAACAATGCATCGTAATAGGCATTAGACAGGTTAGCCCCTTCGCTAAGACGGGTTTTAACTACCGTCAGTATATAAAGCGCATAATCCACCCCGATCCCCACGCCCAGGGCAATTACCGGCAGTGTCGCCACTTTAACGCCGATATTGAGCCATACCATCAGAGCCTGACAGAGCACAGACGTCAGCATCAGGGGTAATACAGCACACAGCACTGCACGCCACGAGCGGAAGGTTAGGAATGCCAGCAGAATGACAGCGGCATAAACATACAGCAGCATCTGGGTATTGGCTTTTTCCACCACAATATTGGTGGCGGCTTCTATGCCCGCATTGCCTGCCGCATTCAGGAAGGTGATATCCTCGCTGTTATGCTCTGAAGCAAAGCTCTCAACGGTATTCACTACATCATCTAGGGTGTCGGATTTGTGGTCCTGCAAATAGGCGAAAATGGTCAGCAAGTCGCAGTTCTGATTAAACATTTCCCGGGGAGCCCGGGTAATGATGGCATTGAGCATGCCCTGTGAAGGCGGGATGCCGTACCATTTCAGATTCCCCTCGTTCATACCGGCATTCGCTACTTTGGCAAGACCTGCCAGGGATGATGTGGTCACTACTCCCGGAAGCTGACGCAGCGATTGTTCCAAAGCATCCACATCCATCAGGGTGCTATAGTGGGCACAGGCGTACTGACCGGTTTTCACCATCACCACATATACATCACTGCTGGTGGCGTAGTGGGACGTGATATAGGCATTATCGAGGTTGTAACGGGAATCCGGGCGAAGCTCTGGCGCGCCCTGATCGGTATCACCGATTTTTACCTGCGAACCGATGATGACACCACCTATCCCCAGTACCAGTGCAGCGATAACCGTAACCGTTGCGACACCACGGCGGGTGAATAAATCCAGGAAAGCCCACAACGGATGTTTGGTATGGTTGATGTCTTTCGCATCACGCTGTTCCGCTTTCACACTGCGGGCAGCGGCACTGGCAGACCCCCCGGTATAGGAAAGCAATACCGGTAACAGAATGAGATTGGTAAATATGAGTACTGCCACGCCGATACTGGCGGTGACGGCCAGATCCTGAATCACCGGGATATCAATCACCATCAAAACGGCAAATCCTACAGCGTCAGAAACCAGCGCCGTAATACCAGCCACAAATAGCCGACGGAAGGTATAGCGTGCTGCCAGCAGCTTATGAATTCCGCGACCAATGTCCTGCATGATGCCATTCATTTTCTGGGCACCGTGGCTCATACCGATAGCGAACACCAGAAACGGAACCAGAATAGAGTATGGATCCAGCTCGTAGCCAAGCGTTGGCAACAGGCCAAGCAACCAGACTACCGCCACCAGAGAACACACCACCACCAGCAGCGTACTTCGGATACAGCGGGTATAGATAAAGAGCACTATTGTGCAGATGCCAATTGTAATCGCGAAGAACACCAGCACCTGCTGCAGGCCGTCGATGAGGTCTCCCACCACCTTGGCAAAACCGGTAATGTGGATCTTAATGCCGTTTTGCTGATACTTGTCACGTACCGATTCGAGATAGCCGGAAAGCTCATGATAATCAATCTGCTCGCCGTCCTGATTGGTTTCCCTGAGCGGAAGCAGAATAATGCTGGATGTGTAATCAGACGCCACCAGCTGACCTACCTCGCCGGAACGCTCCACGTTGAGGCGCACCTGATCCAGGCTGGTTACCGAGCCATCGTAATTGTCAGGAATGACCGGCCCACCATCCAGCCCCTCCTCGGTAACACCCGTCCAGCGGACTGACGGTGCCCAGAGAGATTTCATAAACGGCCGCTCAACACCGGGCATCAGGAATAATTCGTCATTGAGCTGTCGCAGAGTTTCCAGATATTCAGCATCAAAAATAGTGCCGTTCTCATTTTCTACCGCAATTCTAAGGGCGTTACTGGTGTCGGCAAGCTGTTTGCGGTTTTCCAGAAAGTTCACGATATAAGGATGATTGCCGGGGATCATTTTCTGAAAACCGGCGCTTAATTCAAGGCGGCCTGACTGATAAGCCAATACCGCAGTAACCACCAGACACAACAGGATAATCAGCGGCCGGAAATTAAAGATAGCTCTTTCCAGCAGACGACCGGATCCGGTGTCAAAATCTTCCAGGTGTCGGATCAGGGTTTCCTCTCTGGTGTGTTGTGCACTCATTAACGACTACCTCCCTGCACAAGGTTTTCCAGTTTCAGCACGTGTGTGCCACGGGATGTACTCACGGCAAAGCCGCTGTCTGTTGCAATGAAATCTGTGATGCCACCAAATGGTGTTTGCCCGAGCAGGTCAAAGTGCGCACCGTTATCTGCCGAGCGATAAATCTGCCCGCTTTGATCAGCCAGTAAGATAGTATCGTCAGGCGAAACAACTCCGCTGGTCAGCGTCACTTCCATGCCGGTATCGATATGTTGCCACGCACTGCCGTCGGCGGATTGCAGCCAGATATTGCCGCGCAGCCCGTACAGCAGCGTTGCGCCGTTTTCCAATAACAGGCCATCAAAATAACTGCCGATGTAGGGCGTAGTAACCCGCTTAAAAGCTTTACCACTGTCATCAGATGCAGACACGGCTGCCCGCTCACCGATAATCAGCAGTTCATTGCCCTTCTCCAGCACCTGATAAAGATGGCTCCCCATGTCGTTAGGCAATCGTCCGATAATGGAATACCAGTGTTGTCCGCCATCATCCGTCGCCAGCGCAAGACCATACGCGCCCACAGCCCAGCCGCGTTTATCGTTGGCAAAATGAATAGCAAGCAGAGGCTTGTCTGCCCCTTCCTTGACCAGGTAACCAGCATTTCTTTTGGCTTCTTCACCGGCTTCAATGCCGTTTTCTATCATTTCCAGCGCCTCAGCCATGGCAAGTTCCGCAGCTTCTGCACCGTTAAGCTGGGCTTCCCAGGTCTCACCACCATCCCGGGTATGGATGATTACGCCACTGTGCCCGGCAGCCCAGCCATTAATCTCATCGGCAAAGCTCACCGACGTTAGGGTGACGGAAACCGGTACTTTTTCAGCCTGACGCCAGCTTTCGCCGTTATCATCTGACAGCAGAACCACGCCCCGCTCACCCACTGACACCAGTCTTGAGCCTGCGTTGTCCAGTGCAAGTTGCAGGCTCTGCAGGCCGTTTTTGTTGCGCTTGGCATCCGACGTCAGCACCTGCTTTAAAGTATCGCTCATTGGCTTTTCTGCAGCGCTGGCAGCAGTCAACGCCAGACCGGAAACAAAAAATCCAAGACCGCATACAAGAGATTTCATTACTCGTTTCATGTGAGGCAATTTCCGTAAAGTCTCAAACCGATAAAAGAGGAGCTCACGCCCCTCCTCCGCACGACTATCTCACCGCATCTGCAGCTACCGCGTCACCAGTGAAGTAAGTTTCAGGCTTGGCATCTACCACGTGAAAACTTTCACCGTTCAGTGACTGAATCACACTCATGGTTTTTGCCTGCAGGTTGAATACGGTGGCAGTTTTAATCAATACCGCCGGTACGGCAGGCACCACAAAGGGAGTCAGCTGAGAGGTTCTCCACAAGTTGCCCTCGGCGTCGTAACCGTCTATCAGCAGAATCACCCAGGAGTCCTCGTCGATGTAATAGGTGCGCTTGGGTACGGCGTGACGACTACCTTCAGCGACATTTGCCTCTACCACCCACACGCGGTGCTTCTCCCAGCGTACGTGCTCCGGGTTGAGGTGGTACTCACTGATGGCTTCGTCTGCCGAAGGCTTGATAAATCCGTTGTCGTTGTACGGTACCAGCATTTCCTGCTTGCCCTTCAGCGTCCAGGTAAAGCGGTCAATGTGTCCTAACAGGCCCTGTACCTCATCGAAGTAGTTCGCGCCGGAGGCCACGAAGTCAGGCGTATCGTAAGCAACGGTAGGAGCACGACGAACACGTCGCTGTCCGAGCAGGTATTGCCAGGCTTTACGGGGGTTGTCAGCGTCGATGCTGTCGCGGATCACCAGAGATTCACCGGCTTTAAATGGTGGCTCCATGGTGTTGAAACGGAACATGGAATATTCCCCGTTCCAGTCATCCGGATCCGCATCTCTGTAATAAGGCGGGTACTGGAAGGCAATTTCGTTACGGGTAGCAAGAGTATGGGAGCCGTCAGCATTCCCAACCACATTCTTAAACGTGTATTCGATGGAAGGGGCTTCTACCCGTAGCAGAAAATTCCACATTACCTCGTTGCCATTTTCCGGAATGGGGAATGGGATACCGCCGATACAGCCATCGATGCTGTAGCCGTTTTCGGTGAGCTCGCACTGGGTGGCATTACGTTTGGTGCCCTCAATAACATACTCGGGCGCCGTTGCCGTGCGGTGGGTTGGATAGACATTCACATAAAATGTATCCGGGTACTTTTTCATCAGGGCTATCGTGCCCTCGCTGAGCTGGTCTTTGTATTGCTCATAGTTGTTAATGTCTACCTTATAAAGCGGTTTCTCGTCAGCAAACAAATCCAGCGGGATGTCACCGGCATGGTCGCCCGCCACGTTATCTTTGATACCGCCTGTCCAGGCAGGGATTGAGCCATCGGCGTTGGCGGCCATTTCTCCACCCAATGGCGTTAAGGTGTCACCCAGTTTTGCCGCGTCGGCGTCACTGGCTTTTGCCAGTGCCAGCGGAGATAAACTCAGCGCCAGCGCGGCAGCAATTCCGGTTTTGATCATAGCTTTCATATGGTTATTCCTTTAGAAAGTGCGTTGAATCGAAAATGAGATGAAGTCACGGTCGCCGTGGAAATTCTTGTAGGACAGCATAGGAACTTCAGTGTCGTACTGGATTACAGAGCCGGCGTCACCGATATATTTGGTAAAGCTCACACCAAAGCGCCAGATACGGTTGTAGTCCCCTTTCACCCCAAGGCTCACGTTACCGCCGTGCTCAGCCGGAAAAAGTACGCCATTAACAGACGAACGACCGGACAGGCCATATCCCATAGCGATGGGCACCTGAAGATCGAGCCCCGGCATAACCTGAAAGTATTCCGGCGAGAACACGAACTGCACGGAGCTGGCATCACGGGTTGCCAGTGGATCCAGCTGATCGGCATTTTCAGAAATGTTAAGTCGACGGTTAAAAGCAAACTCACCCACAAAACTCGCGGCATCCCAAACGCTGCTTTCATTTAAAATGGTGATAGCCGAGGCGTTAAAATGGAAAGTATCGCCACGGGGGAAAGCGGAATTATTACCACCATCGGAGACAGTATCTCCGGGAAGGATGACGGTATTACCGATGGCTACCAGTGGCATGTCGGTGCGCAGTGACATCTCTGCTGCTACGTTGGTTTCCCCCACCAGGGTACTGACACTCATGCCGTAAAGTTTGATATCTTCACCGAACACCTGCACGTAGTCGCCGATGCCACCTTCAGTGACATTTACACCCGGACGGACATAGAACTGAGGCAGTTTTTCATGGAAGTTCGCGTGGTAGAAACCCACTTCGTAATCATTAATTTTGTAGCGGATCTGCAGACCGTACTGGCCGCTTTCCTCAGGCGTGATGTCATCGCCGCGAAAGGCAACCACGCCGGGGCCGAGGATCAGCGACTCACCACCTTTATCTACGAAATCTGCAAAGCTGAAATAGCTCCCGGCTGCCGGCAGGCGGCTTCGACGCCATTCCACCTGATAGTAAGCCGCCAGTGTCAGCTTAGAGTTCCACTGTAACTGGCCGGCCAGCTGCGCTGTGGGGCGTGCCACTTCTTTAAATTCAGAATTTGGAACGGAAAGCGCCCGGGCCAGATCCAGAGAGGTCATGGCACCGGCCATAGCATTCGAGCCGAAGAAAAGCGATTCACCATACAATTGAGTAAAGCGACCGGCCTTCAGGTTCAGTGCTTTTTTCCCCGGAGTGAAACTGCCGTATACAAAGGCATCCAGCAGTTCGGCGTACTGCCCGTGCAAACCTTCCGTTTCTGCCGTAAATTCATTCGGGCCGACCGATACAGAGTTAACCAATGCGCCACCGAGTTCAGCGGTGTTGTCATTGGAATCGTGATAGACAGAGTCGTACCAGGCAGCACCACTAAAACGCACGCCGTAATTACGTTTGTACCTGAGGTCGAATTCAGACAGTAAATCTACCCGGTTCGACACCAGACCTTTATCAAAATTAAGGTCGCCATCATTAGTATTAGCCTGAGGGCCAATTGAACTATCGGCCACTTTTGCGTCAGGGTCGGTAACCCGGAAAGACGCACTGTACTTAACCGTGTTGTCCCAGCGGATACGCAGATTCGGATTGCTGGTATCGATGGTTGTGGCGTTGGCGACATGACTGACGCCAAGACCTAAGAGAACGGCAACTGACAGGGTTTTTAATGCAGATTTTTTATTATTTTCTTTCATCCATTTCTCCTCCATAGTGTGTTTCCTCGCTGTTTGCACTATGCCCGGACCAATCACGACAGATTGCTCTGCCATGTGTTGTGAATGAAATGTATAATCGCTGTTAATTACCTTCCAATACTATTGACAGCCCGCTTTGATACCTTCAGGGTATTAAGAAAGTGTTAACAGGAGTGTTTATGGACGTGCGCCAGTTGCGGTACTTTGTGGCAGTTGCCGAGGAAAAAAACATCGGGAGGGCTGCAAAGAGGCTGTTTATTTCTCAACCTCCGCTGACCCGTCAAATCCAGCAACTGGAGCAGGATCTAGGTGTTCAACTCTTTGATCGTACGTCAAAAGGGGTGGAACTGACTCAGGCAGGCAAACTGTTCCTTACTGAAAGTAAGAATATACTTAGTCTGATGGAGTTGGCTCAGGAGCGAACCCGCAGAGCAGGTCAGGGATTAATGGGCCGACTGGATGTAGCGGTATTCGGTTCAGGTATTCTTAAAACCATTCCTGAAATATTGCAACAATTCAAACAACAATACCCGGAAGTACATGTTGTATTGCACTCAATGAACAAGGGAGAACAAATCGAAGCACTTCGACAAAAGCGAATATCTCTGGGTTTTAATCGTATGCTACCGCCGCTCAGCGATATAGACTCAATACAGATCCTGCGGGAAAACCTTATGGTAGCGCTTCACCAGCGCCACCCTCTTGCCGCGCATTCCAGCATCGACCTGGCCTCATTGGCAGGGGAACCTTTAATCGTTTTTCCTAACAGTTCTCGTCCAAACTTTGTTGATTTAGTCGTACGTATTTTTCAGGAAGGCGGTGTGAATATGAATATCGCACAGGTTATGAACGATGCTGTAGCCGGCGTTGCACTTGTATCCGGCGGCTTCGGTGTATGCCTTGTTCCCACTTCCACTACCTGCATGTCTATGCCTGGGGTGGTCTACAGGCCGTTAAATCATTTGCCGGAAAATGCCACACTGGATTTAAGTTGCGTTTACCTTAAAGACAACCATTCCCCGCTGTTAAGTTCTTTTCTTTCCGTTGTGCATGATTACAAGAGTCACATCGCAGAGTAAACAGACTGCCCGGGTCAGACCAGACATTTTTGTCGGGCAGATAAATTGCCTGACAAAAATGACAAGCTATCGGGTTACTCACACTTTTCAGCGGCTTTCTGCCCCAGCAGGCCAATGGAATATGTGTATAGCCCTTTATGAACCGAACAAAGATCACTGCAAAACGTGATCAGTTATTCCACCAGCCCATCGCGCAATTTAACAAAATTGGACATTGCCGAAATTCAAACGGTCGTTTAAATTATACATATCATTCACATTTCAGATATGTCGGATACATTTATGTGGTTCATACTCATTGTCGCTATTATTGCTGGTGCAATTGTTTTCGGCGTAAGTTCGATTCGCCGTTCACTGGTCACCGGACCAATCTTTGATCTTTTCAAACGCATACTTCCCCCGCTCAGTCAGACCGAGCGTGAAGCTATGGAAGCAGGCAGTACCTGGTGGGAAGCCGATCTCTTTCAGGGCCGCCCTGACTGGGAGAAACTGCAAGCATTCCCAAAGCCAGAATTAACGGATGAAGAACAAGCGTTTATTGACGTTCACGTGCCTAAATTGATGAGTCTGATTGACGATTTCGACGCCATTCATGAACGAAAAGACTTCTCGCCTGAAGCATGGGATTACATGCGCCGACACGGTTTTTTCTCGCTGATCATTCCGAAGACTTATGGTGGTAAAGAGTTCTCAGCCTTCGCTAACTCAACCATTGTCTCGCAAATTTCCAGCCGCTCGCTGAGTGCCGGTGTCACCGTGATGGTGCCTAATTCTCTTGGCCCCGGAGAGCTATTAAGCCACTACGGCACCGAAGAGCAGAAAAACTACTGGCTTCCCCGTTTAGCCAGTGGCGAAGATATCCCCTGCTTTGCCCTTACTGCCCCTGAAGCCGGTTCAGATGCCGGTGCCATCCCCGATACTGGCGTGATTTGTATGGGCGAGCACGAAGGCCAGGAAACCTTAGGAATTCGACTCAATTGGGACAAGCGCTATATTACTCTAGCTCCCGTGGCCACGGTTTTGGGTCTGGCATTCAAACTTTCCGACCCAGATAAGCTATTGGGCGACAAAGTGGACATCGGCATTACCTGTGCGCTGATCCCTACGTCACACCCTGGTGTTGAAACCGGCGATCGTCATTTGCCTTTGGAACAGGCATTTATGAACGGCACTACACGAGGCAAGGATGTATTCATCCCGGTAGACTGGATCATTGGTGGGCCAGATTATGCAGGTAAAGGCTGGAAAATGCTGATTGAGTGCTTATCTGCCGGACGAGGCATATCGCTGCCAGCACTTTCAACCGGTAACTGCCAACTCAGCGCTCGTACCACAGCGATTTATGCCATGGTGCGCCAGCAATTCAATAGTCCATTGTATAAATTTGAAGGTGTGGCTGAGGGCCTGGCGACATTAGGTGCCAATACCTATATGACAGAAGCCGTGCGGCAGATGACCGCCATGGCCATTGATCAGGGCAACAAACCCTCGGTGGTAACAGCAATTGCAAAATACCACATGACCGAAGCCGCCCGCAGCAGCGTTAATATCGCCATGGACATTCATGGTGGTAAGGGCATTCAAATGGGGCCGAATAATTATCTCGCATCACTTTACATGGCCATGCCGGTTTCCATTACCGTGGAAGGTGCCAATATTCTTACCCGAAACCTGATGATCTTCGGTCAGGGTGCTACCCGCTGTCACCCATATGTCTTCGATGAATTGATTGCTGCCGCCAATCCCGACCAGGAACAGGCACTGTCTGACTTCGAAACATTACTTGGTAAACATGTGAAATTTGCTGTGGGTAATGGTTTGTTCTCATTTTTCCATGGCCTCACTGGCGGGCGGTTGATTAGTGCGCCAGAAACAGCCAATAAAAAGCACTACCGTCAACTCGAACGAATGAGTAAGGCATTGGCCCTTTACAGCGACATTGCTATGTTGGTTTTAGGCGGTGAACTAAAACGTCGCGAGTTGTTGTCTGCCCGTCTTGGTGATGTACTCAGTCAACTCTATCTCACGTCTGCCGTACTGTATCATCACCACAAGCGAGGCTACCGTAGAGATGAGCAGGTTTATGTAGACTATCTCGTAGCCCGAGCACTCAAACAATGCGAAGACGCCATGTACGGATTCACCCGCCATATTTCGAATCCGGTTACCGGTTGGCTACTGCGACGCATTGTGTTTCCGTTTGGCCGTAGTTATGCGCCACCAGCCGATAAACTCACGCTGGCAATAAGCGACTCGCTGTGTGAGAACAGTGAACTCCGTACCCGCCTCACGCCGCAAGTTTATACCGACAATGCCAACGATCCCATCGCCGTATTACAACAGGCGTATGATGCAATCCTTGCCCTCGAACCGCTCAACCGAAAATTAAGGAAGGCCCGTAAAAATGGTTCGGTAAAAGATAAAGGTTCACTCTTTCAGTTGTGCGATAAGCTACTTGAAGACGGCATCATCACCGAAGATGAAGCCTGTAAAATCAGGAATGCCGATAAACTCCGTTTGCAGGTAGTAAACGTCGATAGTTTTGACCGACATCTGAACGCACATGATTCTGCCTCTAATGTGACATCGCTAAAGACGGGATAAGTCCACGTTAAACCAAAAAATCAAAGCCGTGAAGCGAGTCTGTTCACGGCTTTTTTAGTGACATTCCGGTAAGAGATGCTCAGTAAACCGGCAGTCGATAACCCCACATATTGCAGTTGCCGCTAAAATGCGGGCACAATGCTGTCAGTGAACAACGACGCCGTTTTCACGTATAAGTAAGAAGAGTTGATTAGGAGGTGAACTATGGACCATCACTTTGAAGATGACGATCTGCGTTCCTTTATGGAAGAAATGGGCGATGTAAAACCCATCACCTCTGATGACAAAGTTTTTAATCACGACAGTCATGACAGCCTGGCAAAGAAGGCACGACGCGCAGCTCTGGCACAAGAGTCCCCTGAAATATTCAACCCACTGAGTATGGAGAATGTGAAGCCGGTTAAACCTGATGATTTTATTGCTTATCAACAGCCTGGTATTCAGGATGGCGTATTTAAGAATCTGCGGTTAGGGAAATACGATATCGAACAGCGTGTTTCACTAAAAAATCTTACTTTGAAAGAATGTCGCGACCTGCTTTATCAGAAGCTGAAAAAAGCCCATGAACGCGGCTCCCGCGCACTGCTTATTCAACATGGCAAAGGTGAAAACAGTCAACCCATTCCAGCGTTAAAAAAGAGCTACGTGAATCACTGGCTACGGGAATTAGACTGGGTAATCGCCTGGCATACTGCCCAACCGATGCACGGTGGTTTTGGGGCAACCTATGTTCTGCTTAAGAAGCATCCACAGCAGAAGCTAATTAATCGCGAAAAAAATAGAAAAAAATAAAAAGTGGTCTATGCTTGAGATCCCGGCGTATGAATGTCGTACTAAAAAAGAATGATATTCGTGGCCGGTAGACAGTGTGATGATGATTTTTCAGCAGACATGACTTTACCCGCCTGCTTTGCAGATGTGTTGATTAAGTTGCACTATACGATTAAATCAAGTGCACTTATTAGATGTCTTGTGAGCTTTGCTCAGCGACAGTTAATTCTGTAGATTTTGCGGAAGAACTGAATACTGCGGTCAGAATCATAAACAATACTGCTACAGCGACACCGGTTAAACCGAAACCTTTACCAGAACGATACATATTCGTCTCTTATTATCTGCGTTAACTACGGATCGTTAACGATCCTAACCAATATTTTGCATCCGATGCTGTTTTGTATTCGTCTTCCTGACGCACACTAATGTAAAACAGAGATTTACAGATCACAAGCGATCGATTCAAAATTTTGACGCTTTGATCACTGTTTTTTGGCACTCCTTAAGCTGACAACGCATTTCTCTTTAAGTTTCAATAACGCGTAAAAATAATACATTTTATGTAAACACCCGTCATTGTTTTCTAAAGTCGTGTGTAACGGGTATGGCTTGTAAACGTGAAAAAGCTAAACGATGCCAGCATTCGCATACCGGCAGTGCGGAAGCGACTAAAGTGCTGAACAGGTGACTAACCAGCGCTCGCACAAGAAAAGAGGGACTGCGTTTTAAAAAACGTCTGCGGCAAGGACGCCGCAACCGAGCTTAAATTGAGAGCCAGAGAAGGCTGGAGATGTGAGCTTCCGCAAACAGCGAGTGCGGCCGGGGTTCAGAAACCGTCTGTGGCAGAACTTGAAACCTGAAAAGGCTGGAGATCGAAGATTTCGCAAAACGGATTCCGTTCGTCTGCGAAATCGGAACGGTTGACTAACCAGCGCTCGCACAAAAAAAGAGGGGCTGCGTTTTAAAAACCGTTTGCGGCAGGGACGCCGCAACCGAGCCACCATGGATGGTTTTTCGGCGTGTTTTTAAAACGCAGCCCCTCTTCGTGCGAGAAGCGGTATTACAACCTCAACCTAGCCGACAAAGACGCGGGCGTTGCGGAAGATGCGCATCCACGCACCGTCTTCTTGCCAGTCGTCTGGGCGCCAGGAGTTGGCTACAGTACGGAATACACGTTCTGGGTGAGGCATCATAATCGTTGCTCGACCATCAGCAGATGTCAGACCCGTGATACCCGCTGGTGAACCGTTCGGGTTCGCAGGATAAGTATCTGCTACCTGACCGTAGTTGTTCACGTAACGCAGGGCGACCTGATTCACACTCTGGACCGCACTCAATGCATCAGCAGAGGCAAACTCAGCCTGACCTTCACCGTGAGATACCGCGATAGGCATCATCGAGCCTTTCATGCCCTGCAGCAGCACAGAGTTTGACTCCGTTACTTCTACCATGGCAACACGGGCTTCGAAGCGCTCAGACACGTTAGTCACAAAGTGTGGCCAGTTTTCTGTGCCAGGGATCAAGGATTTCAGGTTAGACAGCATCTGACAACCGTTACATACACCCAAGCTGAACGTATCATTGCGGTTAAAGAAAGCTGCAAATTGGTCACGGGCTTGGGCATTGAACAGAATTGACTTCGCCCAACCTTCACCGGCACCCAGTACGTCACCGTAAGAGAAACCACCACAAGCCGCCAGACCTTTGAAGTTGTCCAGAGACACACGGCCGCTCAGTACGTCACTCATGTGCACGTCGATAGCGGTAAAGCCAGCACGGGTAAATGCCGCTGCCATTTCCAGATGAGAGTTAACGCCCTGCTCACGCAGAATCGCTACTTCAGGCTTAACACCCTTAGCAATATAAGGCGCAGCAACGTCTTCAGTAACATCATAGCTCAGCTTCGCGCTCAAACCCGGATCTGCCGCATCCTGCTTGGCAGCATGCTCTTCGTCAGCACATTTAGGGTTATCACGCAGGCTTTGCATATTGTGCGTGGTTTCTGCCCACATGGTACGCAGATTCACGCGAGTGTCGGTCAGTACAGCAACGTCACCACGGTTGAACTCAATCATGTCTGTCGCATTCAGCGTACCAATATCGTGTAACAGCGCGCCCAGACCGTGAGCTTCAGCAATCGCTGTCACCGCTTCAACGTCGCTTTCTGCTACCTGAATAACCGCACCTAATTCTTCGTTAAACAGTACTGCTAAGTCATCGTCAGCCAGAGTATCAAGAGAAACCGTTACGCCTGTCTTACCGGCAAAAGCCATTTCCGCTAAGGTTGTGAACAGACCACCGTCTGAACGGTCGTGATAAGCGATAACCAGCTCTTTTTCTACCATCGCCTGCACAGCGTTGTAGAAGCCCAGCAGAGTTTCTGCGCTATCAACATCAGCCGGTTTGTCAGCCAGTTGCTGATACACCTGCGCCAGACAGCTTGCACCCAGACGGTTCTGACCCGCGCCTAAGTCAATCAGCATCAGGCGGGTTGAGCCTCTATCTGTACGCAGTTGTGGCGTCAGTGTTTTACGAATGTCTTTTACTGCACCGAATGCAGTGATCACCAGTGACAGTGGAGACGTTACAGATTTCCCCGTACCATCTTCTTCCTGCCAAGCGGTTTTCATCGACATGGAGTCTTTACCCACCGGAATCGTCAGACCCAGCGCTGGACACAGTTCTTCACCTACCGCTTTTACGGCTTCGTAAAGACCGGCGTCTTCACCCGGGTGACCGGCAGCAGCCATCCAGTTTGCAGACAACTTAATGCGCTTGATGTCACCAATGTTCGACGCCGCAATGTTGGTCAGTGCTTCACCCACTGCCAGACGGGCTGATGCGCCGTGAGACAACAAGGCTACAGGCGTCCGTTCACCCATAGACATGGCTTCACCATGATAGGTGTCAAACGCACTGGCGGTAACCGCAACGTCAGCCACCGGCACCTGCCACGGACCCACCATCTGGTCGCGTGAAACGAGACCGGTAACCGAGCGGTCGCCTATGGTAATAAGGAAGGTTTTCTCAGCGACCGTCGGCAGGCGCAGCATTCGCTGAGCCGCATCAGCCAGCGTGATGTCTTCACGTTTCAGTGCTTCTGGTGCAACTGTTTCTGATTTCACGTCACGATGCATTTTAGGCGGCTTGCCTAACAGTACATCCAGAGGCATATCGATAGGCTGGTTCTCGAAATCAGCATCGTGCAGTGAAAGGTGCTGCTCTTCAGTGGCTTCTCCCACTACCGCAAACGGGGCACGTTCACGGGCACAGATAGCCGCAAATTTTTCCAGATTTTCAGGGGCAACAGACAGTACATAACGTTCCTGCGATTCGTTACACCACAGTTCCAGTGGCGTCATGCCCGCTTCGTCGGCCAGCACGTCACGCAATTCGAATTTACCGCCACGACCACCGTCGTTAACCAGTTCAGGCAGTGCGTTAGACAGACCGCCTGCGCCCACATCGTGGATAAACTGAATCGGGTTGTTATCACCTAACTGCCAGCAGGCATCGATAACTTCCTGACAGCGACGCTCCATTTCAGGGTTGTCTCGCTGTACAGAAGCAAAATCCAGATCTTCGTTAGACTGACCAGACGACATGGAAGACGCCGCACCACCACCCAGACCGATATTCATTGCCGGACCACCCAGCACAATCAGTTTCGCGCCAACGGTGATTTCGCCTTTTTCGATATGGGACTTACGGATGTTACCCAAACCACCCGCCAGCATGATTGGCTTATGGTAACCACGTACTTCCACGCCGTTGAAGCTGGAGACTTCCTGCTCGTAGGTACGGAAATAACCCAACAGGTTTGGACGACCGAATTCGTTGTTGAATGCCGCGCCACCCAGCGGGCCTTCAATCATAATATCCAATGCACTGACAATACGCTGTGGTTTGCCATAGTTGGCTTCCCACGGTTGCTCAGCACCCGGAATGCGCAGGTTAGAAACGGTAAAGCCCACCAAACCGGCTTTAGGTTTAGAACCACGGCCTGTTGCACCTTCGTCACGAATTTCACCACCGGAACCGGTAGCAGCACCCGGGAACGGCGAAATAGCCGTTGGGTGGTTGTGGGTTTCCACCTTCATCAGAATGTCGATATCTTCTTGATGATATTCGTACTGATGCGACTGCGGGTTCGGGAAGAAACGCCCCGCCTGCCAGCCTTCCATCACAGCCGCGTTATCTTTATACGCAGAGTGAACAAATTCAGGGTGGGTTTCAAAAGTGTTTTTTATCATTTTGAACAGGGATTTATCCTGCTCTACGCCATCAATAGTCCAGCTGGCGTTAAAAATCTTGTGTCGGCAGTGCTCAGAGTTAGCCTGCGCGAACATGTAAAGCTCAACATCGTTAGGGTTACGACCTAAACGGGTGAAACTGTCAAACAGGTAGTCAATTTCATCGTCAGCGAGAGCCAGACCCAGACTGATATTCGCATCAACCAGTGCCTGCTTGCCGCTTCCTAATACATCCACCGAGGTAAAGCTCTGTCCCTGCGCCTGCTCGAACAGCACCGCCGCACTTTCTGGCGCAGCAAATACCGACTCAGTCATGCGGTCGTGCAGTTCTGCCGCCACCAGCGCTTTATCTGCATCAGATAATTCGCCGTTTACGTCAACATAATATGCACAACCACGCTCAATGCGGTCGATGGCGGTAAGGCCACAGTTCTGTGCAATATTAGTGGCTTTGGAAGACCAGGGAGAGATGGTGCCCGGACGCGGCGTAACGAAGAAACATTCGCCAGTCGGTGCTTTGGTCTGCGCTTTCGGACCATAAGTGAGGAGTTTATCTAAGACCTGACGAGCGTCGTCGGTCAGTGCTTGCGTTGTGTTCACCAGATGAACAAACTCTGCATAAATGCCATTCACGGTGATACCGGATTGACCCAGCCTTTCAATAAGTTTAGTTTGTCTGAATTCAGACAGGGCGGGTGCGCCTCTAAGGACCAACATATCGCTTTACCTGATTGTTTGGAAATAACGTCTGACAGCTCAAAACGCTATCTCTTGGATGGACGAGGATTTCGGCGCGGATTATAGAGGAATTCCGGCCTTTTGATAACCTAACATTCCAGACAAGTTTAATTTTTTTTCAAATTTCTACCAAAGGTTAAGATAAATACGTGCTGTACACAAAGCCTTCCGGTTTACTGCCCAGCGCCTCGCCGGTAAAGAAACTGCTCGTCGCAGTCTTTGTACTAACGGGTCTGAGCGGATGTATTCCCCCTTCCCTGCCCGATATTCGCAGTGATATCGACAACCGGGAGCAGTTAAAAGTGGGCATTCAGTTCGCGCCCGCGCGGTTTGAAATCGGACCACAGGGAAAGCAAGGATTTGATTACGAGTTAGTCGCCGGATTTGCTGAGCATCTGAATGTAGAATTGGCGCTAATTCCTTATTTCGACACCGTGGATATGGAAAAAGCCCTCGTTGACAACCGCATTGATCTCGTCGTACCGGGCGGTGCTTATCAGGCATTTAATACCGAGCACAATAAGCAAGGCCCCCGCTATCTTGAAACCGCCTGGCAGTTAAATGCCACTCAGGACGACTCCTTACAGGCAGCGGTATTTGATTATTTCAACGACTCCCACCAGCAGGGTATATTTGACGAACTTCACGCCCGCTATATGACTGCCAAACCACCTTTAACTGAGCCTGATATTACGGCGATAGTCAATCAAGCAATCGAAGCCGAAGATGAACTGTACGCTCACTTCGATTCAGTTGCCGGAAGCGTCTTTAGTCAAATTTCTGAGCAAACGTCACGCACGTTATTAGCAGCACTGACTTTCCAGTTAAACCGCTGGCAGAATAAGACCAGTAACCTCGCAGATGCGCAACGTTTCGCTACGATTATGGTATTGATACCGAATATTGTTCCCCCCGAGGAAAGGGTATCGATGGCATTGGCCGCCTTTTATTCGGGCATTCCCCACTTGCTGGACGCTCGTCGGCTTACCCGGGAACAGGGTGGCGATGAAAATAGCTGGATTGATGTCCAGCTGCGCTATCCGGCACTTGAAGATCCCGATATTTATCGGCATCTTAATGCTGGCTATGTTAACGGAACTAACACAATAAAGTTTGTGTCCAATGTTCATGATTACCAACGCGCCCTGGTTGCGCTGGAGGCACAATAACGATTCCTGGCTTTTATTTGGGAATCACCTACTGGTAAGTGAAAATTGTAATAAAGTTTTCATCTTTGTCCGGTAAAACTAAATGCATACTTACAGCGTATTGGTGACTGCCCTACGCGTTATTGCCGCTGTAATGATGGATTTAGTGACAGGTAAGCACTGTGCCTGTTACATCAGCGCCCTGACTGTGATAAGAATAGGAGGGTGAATGAGAAGACTAAAAGCAAAAAAGAGAAAAATTGTTTTGAAAAATACGAACAGAAGAAAATTAATGTTAAAACGCGCCCATCAACGGGTATTACAACGCCGCCGTCATTTCAATACTGAGGAAATGTTCGGCAAACCTGAAAGCAATAATTAATCCTACGGGCATTCGCCCTCGCTAATATCTCCCCCAGGTCGCTCGGCCTACTCTGAAAGCCTTTTCGCCTCCGCCTTTGCGGCTTTAATCTCAGCCCGGCGACGGCGAAAGAAGGCAGACAGTTTTTCACCGCACTCTTGTGCTAACACACCAGACGTTATCTCGCATTGATGATTTAACTGCGGATGCTGAAGCAACTGCATGACTGAGCCTGCCGAACCGGTTTTAAGATCGAACGCACCAAACACCACTCTGGCAATTCGAGCGTGAACCAACATGCCCGCGCACATTGCACAAGGTTCAAGCGTGACATAGAGCGTAGCGTCTATCACCCGATAATTTTCAACCTGCTTTGCCGCCATTCGCACAGCCTGCATTTCTGCATGCGCGGAGGGATCGTGGTCGGAAATGGGCGTATTCCAACCCTCACCAATAATTTCTCCATTCGCGACAACAATGGCACCCACGGGGATTTCATTTACCGCTTCAGCACGATTAGCCCGCTTAAGCGCTTCCCGCATCCAGTATTCATCAGGCTGACTAACAACTTCACTCATTAGCTAATTTGACCAAATTTTATTTAACTTTCACATTTTGTTGGTTTTCCACAAAACAAGAAAAACCTAACCAACTGATATTTAATAGTATTCCACATTGGCAACGGACTTGCTTCTATAAAATTAAGATTAAGAGCAAAACCAAGGCGCTGCACACTATATCGTTGGCAAATTTGTGGACACATAAAACAATGACACAGTTTGTGACGATTATATCGCCAATCGCTAACGACAAAACGTCGTTAGGGCGTTACACTTTAATTTTACTTTGTTGAGGGAACAAAATGAATATGACCGCCATTGCAATTGTTGCTATCTGTGCCTGGGCACTGGTTTCTGTCGTAAATGCTGCAAAGGATAAAAGTAAATCAAAGAAGAATTCCAAAGTTGATGAAGCCATGCAGGCTGAAATGGCTGCGCTACGTGAGCGCATTGAAGTGCTGGAAAAAATCGTGACCGACGAAAACTACGATCTCAAAAGACAGTTCAAAGATCTGGAAAAAGACAAAGTCGCCTAATCGAGCACGCTCTGAAAAGCCGTTTGTTAGGCCAAGAGGCTTTTACCTATAAACGGCAATGACTTTCCCGTGCCAGCGTAGGGGGCAAATTTACGCCCCTTCAAGCAAACGTCTTTCGGCTCTTTCTACCCGTCGCGGTTTACCCGCAATAACTAACACATCACCGGCTTGCAGCACATCGCCCGGATTGGGCTCGTTGATTTCCTGGCCGTCCCGGCGTAATCCCTGCAAACGCACCCGCATGCGCTGAAAATCAATATCACTCAATTGCCGTCCAAGACAGGCCGCGTTGTTATTCAAAACAACCGCATGCACAAACTCCAGTTTATCTTCTGTGCCATAGCTTATTTCAGTGGTTTCACCGGGATAGAAACCATGGAGATGATCATAGCGCCCCTGACGCTCCTCACGTACACGTCGTAGTATTCTCGACATCGGCACGCCTGCATAGTGCAACACTTGTGAGATTAACATCAGGCTGCCCTCTTGAATCTCCGGTACTACCTGACTCGCGCCCGCTTTATACAAGGCGTCTAGCTGATAGTCCCTTTTTGTCCTCACCATCAGGTTAATTTCACCGGCTATCTGCCGGGCAGCATTGATAACCTGCTTTGCCTTTTCGGGCTCGTCAAACGTCACGAGGATTAGGCTAGCACGAGCCGCTCCCGCATTTTCCAGAATATCTTTCTGACTGGCATCACCAAATAATATCGGTTCGCCAGCATTACGACTCTCGTAAACCCGCACGGGGTCGGCATCGATAGTAATAAATGCGATTCCTTCCAGTTTTAGCAGTCGGGCCACAGACTGCCCCACCCTGCCAAATCCAGCAATGATGATGTGATTGTTATATTCAGAGGCTTCAGGAATGGTGCTTTCGGGCTCAACATGGCGCATTTGCTTAGGCGAAAGCCGTTGTGCCCATGCAACGCTGCGATCCACCAACATGGGAGTGAGTGCCATACTGATAACCCCCATACTGATGATGATCGATGAGGTGCGCGCATCAATCACCCCTTCAGTGGTAGCCAGTGCCGCAATAACAAAACTAAATTCGCCAATCTGACACAACTTGATGCCGGTAGCCCAGGAATCAACTGAATCCCGCTTAAGTATTTTGGCGACCAACTGGAGCACTAACACTTTAAGCACCATTAACACCAATACCCCAGTGAAGATGAATAAGCCATCGGAAAACAGCACATCGAGTTTTAACTGCATGCCCACTGTGACAAAAAACAATCCCATGAGAATATCGCGGAACGGACGGATATCGGCTTCTAACTGATACTTGTACTGGCTCTCACCGAGCATCATACCCGCAAGAAATGCCCCCAACGCCATGGACAAGCCAAACACATAGGTGAGGCCGCCAGCAAGAATGGCAACTAAAATGGTAGTGAGAACGAACAGCTCATCGGTGCGGGTTTTGGCGACTTCTCGAAATATCCAGGGTAAAATCCACTTCCCTGCCGACAGGAGCATAATGACAACCACCACGCCCTTCACGAGCGCCATGATCAATGCGCTGGCCAGGCTGACATCCTGTTGCGATGCCATTAGTGGAATAACAATCAAAAATGGCACGACTGCCAAATCCTGAAACAGCAGAATACTGATCGCCATTTCAGTACGCCGATGATTAAGGGCACCGGCTTCGGTAAGTTGTTTAATCACAATGGCCGTTGAGCTTAATGCCAGCATGCCACCGATAATGACTGCGGGCCCCCATTCAAAGCCAAAGAAATGGACGATAACCGAGAATGTCCCAGTGGTAAAGACCATTTGTCCTAGCCCCACACCGAACACCAGGCTGCGCATCGACATCAATTTCGGCAAAGAAAACTCAAGACCAAGGGAGAACAATAAAAATACAATGCCGATTTCTGCCAGTAGATGCATGTCTTCAGGATGCAGAAATAGCTTGAGTACCTCCGGGCCCGCGAGTAGACCAGCGAACAGATAGGCGAGAATGGGGGGTAAATGCAGCTTGCGAAAAACTGCGACGCTGATAACAGCAAGAGCCATCAAGAAAACAATTTGTCCAAATCCACTCTCTACCACAACGACTCCTTGGTTTTTGCTGGCAAATACAGTTCAGGCCAAATCGCTCAATCTACCGACAAGTCAATTTTAGCGATGGCACAGCGTTTGCAGAATCCTCTGCATCAACGATGAGGCGGCAACTTTTTGACTAAAATGATTACTTTCATGTTGCCGCTGGTAAGTATAACGCATGGTTCCTGAGGAGCACGGTTTTGGAATTTTCAACATCCGCTTTTGAGCACGCTTTACCAGACAGCTTTTATCCTTTGGCGTCGACAGGACCGCGACTGAGTGCAGAACAAAAGAACGCGTTTCTTGGTCGAATTTTGTCTACCATAGACATTTCTGCCCTGGCGTCTTTGTACTTTCATCAGCTAAGACAACATGTTGCACTGGTTCATCTTAACCTGAGCGAAGCCGCTCGTCACCTGACGTATGGCCGTGCACCGGTTAAAAATCTGCCGGGCACTACCCTATCGCTGCCGCTTAGCAATCGCTCGGCTCAAGGCCCGGCACCTTATGTTCACTATATGTTCGCATCAGAGCCGAGCCGTGAAGAGCGACAATGCCTTGGTGAACTACACGTATTGTTCAGTCATCAGTTCAGCAACGCACTGGAGTTTGATCGCCTGAAAAAAATGGCGACAAAAGATGCGTTAACGAAACTAGGTAACCGCAATGCCTTTGATGAATCCTGCGACAGACTTACCAGTCGCGCGCTTCGCCACAGTGAAACCTTCGGGCTATTGATACTGGATCTGGACAACTTCAAGCATGTGAACGATAGCTTTGGTCATCAGGAAGGTGACAAAGTGTTGCTTACAGTGGCAACTGAGATCGCCGCAGTATTACGTGCTGAGGATGAAGCGTTTCGTATTGGCGGCGACGAGTTTTGTTGTCTACTGGATTGCTCAAAGAAAACATCGCTTAAACGCATCGCCGATCGAATTAGTTTGAAGATTGCTAACAATACCTTCCTGCATGATCACGGTATTTCCTGTAGCATCGGCGGTGCAGTTTTCCGCCAGGAAGACAGTATTTCTGACCTTATAGACAGAGCAGATAAAGCACTTTATCAGGTAAAAGGCGCAGGTAAAAACGCCTATCTAGCGGCATAGCTTGTCAGCCATTAAACCCGCTAAGAGGCAAATTGTTGCCTCTGGCTTTCATTCTGGCAGCGCGGTATCCACCAGGCGAATATCGAACTGCGCTTTCGCAGCTGCCGATAAATAAATGATTTTGTCGGTGAGAACCACTGCCACCGGGTGTTCATTGTCGATGATCACCGGTACCTGATTTCGTAGCCAGGTTGGCACCTTCCACTCTTTGAACCACTTCCCAGGCGTTTTTGCTAACGGGTTATTCAGTACCTGAAGTCGTTTTATTTCATGTGCCGCTACCACAGAAAAATCCCCCTGGCCGTCAATTTCGAAGGCGATTGGCCACCACGGTAACTGGATAATGGTACCGGGTGTCACTTTTTGCTGTTCAGGACGACTGAGTGACTCGGTAAGAAACAAGCTCTGATTGTAACGCCGAATATCGTACCCACTCATAGAAACCACTGGATTTGCATCACCCCTGGCCCCCATCGCTTGCAGTACTTCCTCGAGTTGAATTCGACTTGGCATTGGTTTGCGGTGAAGCCGAATCCAATAACGAATAACAGCACGCTGCCAGGGTAAAGACAAAGCTTGAATACGCGCCACTGACAAGGTGTTGTCAGCGTTCCTTGAAGATAAAAAACGTTCTTTTGTCACTTCATCGAGCAGCGCATTCTGCTCTTGAAGTAACTCCGCGGATTTGCTGACACTGCCGCCAAACTGCTCCCAACGCGCTGTTATCATGGGCAATATGGTTTGGCGAAGATAATTGCGGTCAAACCGAAGATCGGTATTTGATTCGTCTTCTACCCAATCAAGCGAAAGTGCCTTTGCCGCCTCTTCTAGGCTTGACCTTGATACATTCAACATAGGCCGAAGTAAAGCCACATCACACTTTGTCGACACCGCAGGCATCGCAGCAAGTCCGGCAGGTCCGCTCCCCCGCTTTAGTGCTAGCAATAAGGTTTCCACTTGATCATCTTGATGCTGACCCAACACCAGCGCCCCCTGCTCACGTTTACAGATATCCAGAAGTGCATCATACCGAGCATCACGTGCTGTCGCCTCAAGGCTGGTACGGGGTAAATCAGGCACCTGTACTTTCACCGCTGAGAAGCGAATATTTCGCTGTTCACAGAATTCCTGGCAATGCAGTTGCCATTGGTCGGCCTGGTCACTTAAACCATGGTGAATATATACGGCATGCAGAGGAGGTAATGATGTAGATGAAACGAGGGAGGAACAGGCTAGTGCATGGAGAAGAAAGGAAGAATCTACACCACCGCTGAACCCAACAATGAGTGTGGTAGGCGGTGATGTTAGCGAGGACAACAGTCGTTGAAGCGATTCGGTGATCTGCAGCATCAATGATGTTGCATCGACCTTTAAAGACATAGCTGTTGTCCCAGATTGTACTGCGGGTTTAGCAGTAACCGAAAGACATCAGTCTTTGGTAACGCTCTTCCATCAGATTTTCAACGTCTAACGATTTAAGCTGACTTAACTGCTGTTTGATGGTGGCTTTCAAATTTGCCGCCATACTGTCGTGATCGCGATGGGCACCACCAAGCGGTTCCTCAACAATACTGTTGATCAAACCAAGCTCTTTAATTTGCGGCGCACTCACGCCCATTGCTTCAGCAGCCAGAGGGGCTTTCTCTGCACTCTTCCACAGAATAGACGCACAGCCTTCTGGTGAAATAACCGAATAGGTAGAGTACTGGAGCATATTCACGCGGTCACCCACACCAATGGCCAGTGCGCCACCGGAACCACCTTCACCGATAACAGTACAGATGATGGGTACACGAAGCTGTGCCATTTCGAAAAGATTGCGGGCAATCGCTTCACTTTGGCCACGTTCTTCCGCTCCCACACCCGGATAGGCTCCCGGCGTGTCGATTAACGTAACGATTGGCAGATTAAAACGCTCCGCCATCTTCATCAGACGCAGGGCTTTGCGGTAACCTTCCGGCTTTGGCATACCGAAGTTACGTTTAATTTTTTCATGGGTGTCGCGACCTTTCTGATGACCAATCAGCATAATTGGCTGGTCATCAATTTTTGCCAGACCACCAACAATGGCTTTGTCGTCGGCATAAGCGCGGTCACCGGCCAGTTCATCGAACTCGGTAAAAATGCGGCCAACGTAATCCAGCGTATAAGGACGCATTGGATGACGGGCCAACTGAGAGATCTGCCATGCACCTAAGTCAGAGAAGATCTTTTTTGTCTGCTCTGCACTTTTCGTGCGTAATTTGGTGATCTCTTCTTCGATACCCACATCGAATTCACCACCCTGATTAACCAGCCGAAGCTCTTCGATTTTTGCTTCTAGTTCAGCAATCGGCTGCTCAAATTCCAAAAACTGTATACTCATTCTGTGTCCTATCTATACTACTTTTTACGCCTGTCAGTGATAACACATGGCGACTGACTGCTCACCCAGACACTGCTTTAATTCGTGCAACAATTGATCTTCCGGTGTCACGTACCACTGTGCACCGCAGGCCAGTACTGCCTCCGCATCCGGATGGACCACACGCATCTGTACCGGGCAACTGCCGCCGCGGTACGTCTGAAGAATTGCCTGTAGTGATGAAATTCGGTTTTCATCAATTTGCACTGTGTCTAATTCCAACATCAGTGCTCTTGCGTTCTGTTCTCTGGCCTGAACAATGTCCATTGCATCACGGGCAGAGATTGTATTGCCACCAGAGAAATCATCAAAGCTGACCTGTCCCTTTATTAGCAGGATACGGTCAGTTTCGAGAATACTCTCATATTTTTCGTACATATCCGGGAAGAAACGTACATCCATCCTTGCACTTTTATCATCCAGGGTAACAATGGCCCAGCGACGCCCTTTTTTATTGGTCATCACCCGTACGCCTAAGACTAAACCTACCGCAGAAGACATCTGGTCTTTTCCGGTAGGTTTAAGATCAACCAACCTGCCATCTGAGTAATGTTTAATCTCGTCAGCATATTGGTTAATCGGGTGGCCAGTGAGATACAATCCAAGGGTATCTTTCTCGCCATCCAGCCAAACCTTTTCCGGCCATTGTGGCACATCAGCAAAGGCTTGTTTAACGTCGTCGGGTTCTGTGGTCAACAAGCCGAACATATCTGACTGTCCAAACGACTCGGCTTTTGCATGCTGTCCGGCTGCGGCAATAGCTTCAGGCAACGATGCCATAATGGCGGCTCGATGCGGCCCCAGGTTATCCATCGCCCCGGCAAGCACCAATTTTTCTAGTACGCGCTTGTTAACCCGCTTAATGTCCACTTTAGCACAGAAATCAAACAAATCAGTAAAACTACCGTGTTGTTCCCGGGCTTCAATAATCGCTTCGATGGGGCCTTCGCCCACACCTTTGATTGCGCCAATGCCGTAAACAATACGACCCTGATCGTCCACGGTGAATTTGTATTTACCCACGTTGAGATCGGGTGGCAACATGGTCAGGCCCATACGATCAACTTCATCAACCAGGGTAACGATTTTGTCGGTATTATCCATATCTGCCGACATAACCGCAGCCATGAACTCAGCAGGATAATGCACCTTCAGCCATAGCGTTTGATATGACACCAGGGCATATGCCGCAGAGTGTGATTTGTTAAACCCGTATCCGGCGAACTTTTCCACCAGATCGAAAATTTTCATTGCCAGATCGGGATCGATGTTATTACCGGCGGCACCATCCTGGAAGGTTGACCGCTGCTTTGCCATTTCTTCGGGTTTTTTCTTACCCATTGCACGGCGGAGCAAGTCAGCGCCACCCAGGCTGTATCCGGACATTTCCTGGGCAATCTGCATAACCTGTTCCTGATACAGGATGATGCCGTAGGTGGGCTCAAGAATTTCTTTCAGACACTCATGCTGGTACTCCGCATCCGGAAATGAGATTTCTTCCCTACCGTGTTTACGGTCGATAAAGTTATCTACCATGCCTGATTGCAGCGGCCCCGGTCGAAACAGGGCCACCAGTGCGATAATATCTTCGAAGCAGTCTGGCTTCAGGCGCTTGATCAGCTCTTTCATCCCGCGAGATTCAAGCTGGAATACCGCTGTGGTTTCTGCAGCTTGTAGCGAGCGGAAACTCTTTTTATCTTCAAGGGGAATGGCGCTAATGTCTACATCCTCGCCTCGCCCTTCCTTAATCATATCCAGCGCCCACTGGATGATGGTTAAGGTACGCAGACCCAGGAAGTCGAACTTAACCAGACCGGCCGTTTCCACGTCATTCTTGTCGAACTGGGTTACCGGGTTTTTCCCTTCGTCATCGCAATACAGCGGCGCGAAGTCGGTAATGGTAGTGGGGGCAATAACCACGCCACCGGCGTGTTTACCGGCGTTACGGGTAACCCCTTCCAGAATGCGGGCCATATCGATGAGGTCTTTCACTTCCTCATCGTCGTTATATAGCTCTGGTAACCGTGGCTCCACTTCGAAGGCTTTACCCAACGTCATGCCAGGGTCTGACGGGATCAGTTTGGAAATACGGTCGACAAAACCGTAGGGATGACCAAGAACACGGCCCACGTCCCGCACCACGGCTTTTGCTGCCATGGTACCAAAGGTAATGATTTGAGAAACCGCCTGACGGCCGTATAGCTCTGCCACGTGGTCGATAACTTCGTCGCGACGATCCATACAGAAGTCAACGTCGAAGTCGGGCATGGATACCCGCTCTGGGTTAAGAAAACGTTCGAATAGCAGGTCGAATTCAAGCGGATCCAAGTCGGTAATTTTGAGCGCATAAGCCACTAATGAGCCGGCACCGGAACCCCGGCCTGGCCCTACAGGGATGCCGTTGTCTTTACTCCACTGGATAAATTCCATAACGATAAGGAAGTAACCGGGAAATCCCATTTGGTTGATAACGCCCAGTTCGATGGCCAAACGCTTATCGTATTCAGGTCGCTTTTCTGCCCGCTCAGCTTCATCCGGAAACAGAAACTCAAGCCGCTCTTCCAAACCTTCTTCTGACACTTTCACCAGAAAGTCTTCTGTAGTCATGCCGCCGGTTGGAAACTGCGGCAGGAAATACTCACCAAGGCGTACGGTAACATTACAGCGTTTAGCAATCTCCACCGTATTTTCGATGGCTTCCGGTATATCGCTGAACAATTCAACCATTTCTTCGGCAGAACGAAGATACTGTTGATCACTGTAACGCTTCGGACGGCGGGGATCGTCGAGGGTGTAGCCATCGTGAATGGCAACACGAATTTCATGGGCCTCGAAGCCTACCTTTTCGATAAAACACACTTCGTTAGTGGCGACCACCGGCAAACCAGCCTGTTCAGCCAGGTCTACGGCTCTATGCAAATAGTCCTCTTCCCCCGGGCGACCAGTGCGAATGAGTTCCAGGTAAAAACGATCGGCAAAATGCTGCTGATAAAAGGCCAGTGAGGCGTCTAGAATTTTCTGGTTATTCTTGGTGAGTGCAATGCCAATATCGCCGTGCATAGCACCGGACAGAATAATCACCCCTTCTGCATGCTCAGCCAGCCACGCCTGATCGATAACGGCCCGATGGTGCACTTCACCACGGAGGTAGGCTTTGGAGATCAGCAAGGTGATGTTTTTATAGCCCTCATTGTTCATTGCCAATAAGGTTAAACGGAAAGGCTCCTCGTCGAGCATTTCACTTTGCACCCAGAAATCGGTGCCAATAATAGGTTTGATACCGCGATTGTGGGCGTCGGAATAGTATTTCACCAGACCACACATGTTCATTTGGTCGGTGATCGCCACCGCGGGCATGTTGAAGGCTTCAACCTGCGCAAGGATGGGCTTAACTTTATTCAACCCATCCATCATCGAAAAGTCGCTGTGAACGCGAAGATGGATAAACGGCGTAGACATGCTTTGTTCTCTTATTTCTGGACAGCCAAACGCGCCTGAACAGGCTTAAAGGACATACGATAACACGGTAATACGCCGTACGCTTCTAAAGCTTCAAAATGTGCTTTAGTGGGATAGCCTTTGTGCCCGGCGAAATTATATTGGGGATACTGAGCATGTAACTCTATCATGTCGTTATCACGCTCAACCTTCGCCAAAATTGATGCTGCAGAAATCTCGGCATGCAATCCGTCGCCTTTGACAATCGCTTCTGCTGCATACGACCAGTCTGGCAGTCGGTTACCGTCTACTCGCACAAATTCGGGCTGTAAAGCCAGCCCTTCAACGGCACGTTTCATCGCCAGCATAGTTGCGTGGAGGATGTTGAGATGGTCGATTTCCTGCGGCGTAGCGCGGCCGATTGCCCAACTCAGGGCTTTTTGTTTAATTTCTTCAGCCAGCGCCGTGCGCTTCTTTTCAGACAGTTTTTTCGAGTCGTTGAGTCCTTCGATGGGATTAGCAGGGTCTAAAATCACCGCTGCAGTTACCACGTCACCCACCAGTGGTCCTCGACCTACTTCATCAACGCCGGCAATCAGTTTATTCATTAATAACCTCTGAAATGGCCTGGGCAGCCATTTTATCTGCATCCAGTTTCAAGCTTTTGTGTAACGCAGTGAAGCGCTGAATGAGCGCGGAATTATCTTTAGAAAACATAGGCACTAAGTATTCACACAGCGTATCTGGATTTACATCATCTTGAAGCAGTTCAGGGATCAGTGCTTCGCCAGCAAGCAAATTCGGTAAGGCAAAAAATGGCGCTCTGTACAGGCGCTGCATGATTTTGTAAGTGATCGGCGCAAGTTTATAACAGGTCACCATGGGGCGTTTGCACAGCATAGCTTCCAGCGTCGCCGTGCCTGATGCCAGTAAAATGGTATCGCTGGCAATCATCGCTTCTCTGGCATTCCCTTTGGTGAGTAATAACTCGCCATCGCTAAACCAGTCTTTGCAGTTTTCCTGTAAATAAGCCTGAATACCATCGAGACGATATCGATTCGCAGCGGGTAAAACAAAGCGAATACCGGGAACCAGGGTTTTGATTTTACGCATGGTTTCAGTAAACACGGGTAGCAACGCTTTTAACTCCCCACCACGGCTTCCAGGTAAAACGGCAAGCACTGGCGCGTTCGCGTCTAGCCCCAGAGAAGCGCGTGCTGCTTGCTGGTCAGGCTCAAGGGGTACGGCATCAGCCAGCGTGTGGCCGACAAAGGTGTAAGGTACCTGGTACTTGTCGTAAACCTGCTTCTCAAAAGGAAACAAGCCAAGTACGTGGTTGGTTGCTGCCTTTATTTTATGTATGCGTTTTTCTCGCCAAGCCCACACGGTTGGACTGACATAGTGCACCGTTTTAATACCCCGCGCTTTTAACGCCTTTTCTACACGCAGATTAAAATCTGGTGCATCAACGCCAATAAACACATCAGGGGGGTGAGCTTCGAAATGAGCAAGTAATTGCTTTTTTAATTTCAAAATGGCAGGTAAATGAGACAATACTTCAACCAACCCCATAACGGAGAGGGTTTCCATATCAAACAACGAGTGAAAACCCGCCGCTTTCATATTGTCACCACCGATGCCTTCGATAATGGCATCGGGGTATCGCTTTTTCAGTTCAGCAACCATACCGGCGGCGAGCACATCTCCAGATGGCTCACCTGCCACGATGCCGATTCGCAACGTTGAAGCGGGCATTTAGCGTAATATGCCCCGATGCGCGTTTTCCAGGAATGTGACCAATGCCTGGATATTTTCATCCTTCGCGGCAACATCCGCTAACTTAGCGATAGCTTCTTCAATGGTATTGTTATCGCGATACAGTGTGCGATATGCACGCTTCACTGCCATAATTTGCTCTGAGCTAAATCCGCGACGACGTAAGCCTTCAGAGTTAATCCCTGCCGTTACGTTCTTTTGACCATTAACCATAACGTAAGGAGGAACATCTTTCACCAGAATGGCACCGGCTCCGACGAATGCATGGCTTCCCACTTTACCGAATTGATGAATAGCGGCGCCGCCACCAAAGATAACAAAGTTACCCATGTGGACGTGTCCAGCCAACGACACATTGTTCGCCAGGATACAATCGTCACCCATTACCACATCGTGTGCTACATGGGCATTGATCATAAGCAGATTGCGGGAGCCAACACGTGTTATTGCATTATCCTGTATGGTACCCCGATGAACGCTACTGGACTCGCGGAATACGTTGTCGTCACCAATTTCCAGATACGTACGCTCGCCCGCGTACTTCTTATCCTGACAATCTTCACCGATTGAACAGAACTGGAAAAAGCGGTTACGTTTACCAATGGTTGTCGGACCCTTAATCACAACATGAGACTCAAGTACGCAATCGTCTCCGATTACCACTTCATCGCCCACATAACAAAATGGTCCAACCGTGACGTTTTTCCCAAGGGTAGCCTTGTCGGAAATCACGGCAGTAGAATGAATCACGTTATACCATCTCTCTTATTGCACACATGAATTCAGCACTACAAGCTTCTTCACCGTCGACGCTTGCGGTACCTCTGAATTTCCAAATCCCTCTGCGTTCTTTAATCAGGCTGACATCGAATTCCAGACGATCGCCAGGTGTCACAGGACGTTTGAACCGTGCACTGTCAATACCTGCATACAAGTATAGCTTATCGGATTTACCCATGGTTTTAAAACCAAGTACGCCAGCTGCCTGTGCCATTGCTTCCAGAATAAGCACGCCAGGGAAAATAGGGCGTCCCGGGAAATGACCGGTGAAGCAAGGTTCATTCATGGTGATGTTCTTGTACGCCTTTATGGACTCGCCTTCGACAAAGTCGGTAACGCGATCAACCAGCAGAAACGGGTAACGGTGTGGAAGTAGATCCAGAATTTCCTGGATATCAATTGTGTTGAGTGAGTTGGCCAAAAAAGCTCTCCTAATGCCAAAACAAGTCTGCATTTCACTTGCTGCAGACCGATTGCCGTATTTTATTTTTAAATGGCGGCAACCATACGCTTATATGCGCTAAAAACAAATCAGACCAACATCTCTCGACGTTAGTCTGTTTGCCGGGCAGATTAACTGCTCTGTGAAGTAAGCCGCCGTTAACCGGCGAAGGCATTACTTAATTTTCTTTACCTGCTCGAGCACTTGCTCAGAGATATCATGCTCATCAGCGGTATAAGCAACTGCACCAGCATTTAATACCAGGTCGTATTTACCTTTAGCAGCAACAGAATCAATCGCTTGTTTGATTAAACCTAACAGCTTATTACGCTCTTCGTTGCTACGACGTTGAATGTTTTGCTGTAACGGCTGACCTTTTTCTGCCAGTTGCTCACGAACGGCAAGGATTTTATCTTGCAGTTCTTTCTTCTCAGATTCGCTCATTGTAGCAGCATCGCGCTGAAGACGCTCTGCATAAAACTGGCCGTCTTTCTGAAGTTGATTCACTTCATCGATCTGGTCTTTAAATTCTACCTGGATGTTATTAGAGATCTCAGCGGCCTGCGGCATCGCCTGGAATACACCTTGCACATCTACTACGCCGATTTTCTGCTCAGCCATTGCAGATGCACTTACCAGTGCACTTCCTAACATCAGGGTTGCTACGAATTGTCTTGCCAACTGTTTCAAAAGGAACTCCTTTTTAAATTTTTAAAGCCCGGTTCACTTCCGGATTAGAATTAGAATGTTTGACCGATATTAAAGGTAAAGAATTTAGCGTCATCGCCTTCACGTTCTTGAATAGCGCGAGAGAAGCTAAAGACCATCGGCCCCATCGGTGAAATCCATTGTACAGAAATACCGGCGGAACTACGATACTGTGTCCAGTCGGAATAGTCTATCAATCCGCCAGAATTTGTACTGTACTGGGTTAAATCCTTGTACTTATCATAATCAAATTCAGTATCCCAAACGTTACCTACATCAATAAACATACTGGTACGTACTGAATTATCATATTCTGCATCGACAAATGGTGTGGGAACAATAAGCTCCACGCCACCAAGGGCCATGGCATTACCACCAAGGCTTCGTCTTGAAATGCTGATACCGTCGGTGGCGGAACCACCAGGATAAACCTGCCCATCCGGTCCAACAATACTGTTGGTGTTCCCGCGGATAATCCCACGAGGACCTACCGTGTTGTTCTCAAATCCACGCAGGGTGTCAGCACCACCGGCAGTGAAGTTTTCGGTAAATGGGAGGATTTGCTCGTTACCGTTCGTTTCGCCGTAACCATTACCGTAACCTAAACGAAGACGGGCCAATACGGTCCAGCGCGTGTCACGAGACAGTGGGAAATAAAACTTGGTATCGAGTACCGCTTTGAAGTAGTTAACGTCTGAATTTGGTGTCGTAACCGACAAACTGGCGCGCTGTGACGAACCGGCAGTTGGGAACAAACCTCTGTTCAGCGTGCTACGGCTCCACGCCACACTCGCCTGGTAGCTGTCGTAATTGATTGGCGCTTCTGGATCGGTCGCATCACGGAACTGGTTATAGAACTGTTCTGTCTGTTCGTAGTAACCGGTGTTATACAGTTCCACACTGGAATACGTCAGGCCAAAGTTAATCCGGTTTACTTCGTTGATCGGATAACCAATGTTTGCCCCAACAGACCAGCGTTTGGAGTTATATTGAATAACATTAAAGTCAGAACCATCGAATTCACTGTAACCGATAGTACCACCAAGGCTGATTCCATCTATGGTGAAGTACGGGTCGTTATAGGTAATTTGCGCAGAACGTTGATACGAAACAGTACTGACATTCAGGCCAACCTGTTTACCTGTACCAAGGAAGTTATTCTGCTGAATACCCGCCTGTAAGCTCAGTTTCGTCCGGTCACCATAACCAATACCGGCATTAAATGAACCTGAAGGCTGTTCTTTAACATTGAAGTCAACATCGACCTGGTCATCAAGTCCTGGCAATCGCGTGGTTTCGAATTCCACTTCTTCCATATAAGTCAGACGAGACAGGGATGCTTTCGACGTTTCAAGCGAGGTATTGGATAGCCAGGTCCCTTCCATCTGATTTACGTTCTGACGTAAAACGGAATCCGAAGTGACAGTGTTACCTTCAAAGTTGATCCGGCGCACATAAATACGTTTACCCGGGTCGACAGAAAGCGTCAGTTTAACGGTTTTATCTTCATCGTTAATTTCTGGCACCGTGGTCACTGTAGGATAAGCATAGCCAAAGCGGCCCAGATACTTACTAATAAACTCTTCGGTGTAGGTCACTTCCGCTTGGTTGTACAGCTCACCAACGTTAATCGGTAACACTAAACGGATGTATTCTTCGTTACCTAATAAGTCACCAACCAGTTCAACATCAGAAACGGTATATTGCTCACCTTCGTTTACATTCAGCGCAATATAAATGCCGTCTTTCTCTGGCGTCATTGAGACTTGCGTTGAATCGATGTTAAAGCGCAGGTAACCGCGGTCCATATAGTGACTGCGTAAGGTTTCCATATCGCCCTGCAGCGTTTGCTGCTGATAACGGGTTTCGGATAAGAAATCCCACCACGGCGTATCAAACTGAAGTTCGAGGTCTTTCATCAACTCTTCATCAGAGAACACCGAGTTACCCACGATGTTAATCTGTTGAATTTCGGCGGCATCGCCTTCTTCGAAGAGTAGCTTGAGATCGACCCGGTTACGAGGCAGCGGGGTAACAATCGCAGACACGTCAGCGTTGTATTTACCGATGCTGTAAAAGAAATCTTTCAGGCCATTTTCAATTGATGTTAGAACAGTTTTGTCCAACGGCTCGCCAATTCGAACGCCATTACCATCCAAACTTTCCTGCAATTGTTCATCTTTGATATCGTCATTTCCTTCAAAGATGATGTTACTGATAGTAGGACGCTCTGCGACCTTAACCACCAATGTATTACCATCGCGAAGGATCTCAACACGCTCAAAATGCGTAGAAGAGTATAGTGAACGGATTGCCTGGGTGATTCGGAAACTGTTGAGTCGATCACCTACCTGTACCGGCAGATACGTCAGCGCTGCACCTAATGCAACACGTTGCAAACCGATGACTTTGATATCTTCAACAACGAATTCACTGTCAGACACTGCAGCATTGGCGAAGCTAGCACTGGACGCCATGAGTCCGGCTGCTACTAACTGATTTAACTTCATCTATTCTTTTGTTCCTGGCCGCGTTTTGCTGTTCTAATTTAAAATGGTCGTCTACATTTATCTGTATCTGTTTATCACACCAACAGACAAGCTAAGATGTAAAGCGACTTATATCGTTAAAAATGGCAATGCTCATCATCATAAAGAGCAATGCGCCGCCAATTTTAAATCCGGTTTCCTGAATCCTTTCAGGTACTGGCTTTCCGGTGACCCACTCGATGACATAAAACAGCAAGTGACCACCATCCAGCATAGGAATTGGCAACAAGTTGATAATGCCAAGACTGACACTGATCAACGCTAAAAAACTCAAAAAGTAAGTCAGGCCATACCCTGCACTCACCCCTGCACCCTGTGCAATGGAAATCGGGCCGCTAAGATTGTTCAGCGACACATCGCCGGTTACTAGCTTACCTAGCATTTCAACACTGACAGCCGTTAAGCGCCAGGTTTTATCCGCCGCCTTTACAATGGCGTCGAACGGACCATACTGATGCACAAACACATAGCCCTCGGGCCAGGGTTCAGCCAGCGGACTAACGCCCAAAAAGCCAGTTTGGCCATTTGGCGTGTCGCGGCGGGCGATAGTGGCATTAATTACACGCGTCTGTCCATCGCGTTTTATGGTTAAGGCTACGTCTTCACCAGGTAACGCTTTCACCTGCTCTACCAGCGACTCCCAGCTTGCAATCTTAACATTGTTAAGCGCAACCAGAGAATCACCGACTAACAATCCGGCTTGCTCTGCTGGGCTATCTGCAGAGACAAGACCGATATTCAGCGTTATGGCAGGCCTGAATGGCACGATACCCAAACTGTTTAATGCAGACTGCTTTTCTGGATCAAAGTTCCAGTTACTGATGTTTAATTCAACCTGACTGGTTATTCCTTGCGCATTCTTTACAGTAATTGGCACAAAATCGCCACCGATAGCCGAAACCAGTTCCAGATTGACCGACTCCCAGTCCAACGTGTCGTGCCCGTCTACGCCAACAATTTCATCGCCACTATGCAGCTGTGTTTGCGCGGCAATACTTTGAGGTAACACTTCCCCCACTACGGGTTTAACTTTGTTTTGACCGATCAGAAACATGGCGGTAAGGGCAATAACCGCAAAAATAAAGTTAACCCCGGGCCCTGCGGCAATAATCGCCATGCGCTGTAAGACCGGCTTGTTGTTGAAGGCCAGGTGACGTTTTTCTTCCGGTACGGTATCCACGCGCTCATCAAGCATTCGTACATAGCCACCCAGAGGGATAGCGGCGACGGCGAACTCGGTACCTTTTTTGTCTACCCGTGTCCAGAATGGCTTACCAAAACCAATGGAGAAGCGTTCAACATGCACCCCGCATAACCGGGCAACGTAAAAATGCCCCCATTCATGTACGGCCACCAGAATACCCAGCGCCACAACAAATGAACCTAAACTCCATAAAAACGACAACACTACGCGATACCCCTTACCAATTCCCTTGCCACATCACGGGCTTTGCGATCTTCTTCAAGGATTTGTTGGAGAGACGAAACGCTCACAGGTTCCAATTTATTCAGTGTTTCTTCGTTAATTCGCGCAATATCAGTAAAACCCACCTCGCCGTCGAGGAACGCCGCAACGGCAATTTCATTCGCCGCATTCAAACGGGTGGTCGCGGCTTGCCCCGCGTTACAGGCATCGATGGCAAGTTTAAGGTTGGGATAACGCTCATAACAAGGCGAGGAAAATGACATGTCTGCCATTTTTGCAAAGTCGAGGGCTTCTACACCCGCGTCAATTCTTTCTGGCCACGCAAGCCCATAAGCGATAGGCGTACGCATATCAGGATTGCCAAGCTGAGCAATCACTGAACCGTCGTTATACTGCACCATAGAATGAATCACACTCTGAGGATGCAGCACAACGGTGATGTCATCTGATGTGGCGCCAAACAACCAGCAGGCTTCGATAAATTCTAGACCCTTGTTCATCATGGTGGCGGAATCAACGGTAATTTTACGCCCCATCGACCAGTTCGGATGATGACAAGCCTCTTCCACGGAAATCTCGGAAAAAGTGGCTAGCGCGCGCTCGCGAAACGGACCACCAGAACCGGTAAGTAGAATTTGCTTGATACCGGAAGCCGCGAGCTCGCCGTATTCAAAATTATCGGGCAAACACTGAAAAATAGCATTGTGTTCGCTATCGATAGGCAGGATTTCTGCGCCGGATTGACGTGCGGCATCAATAAATAATGCGCCAGACATCACCAGGGCTTCTTTGTTAGCTAACAACACCCGTTTACCCGCCTTCACCGCAGCAAGAGTTGGTAACAGGCCTGCAGCACCGACAATCGCTGCCATTACTGACGTAACTTCAGGGGCACTCGCCACTTCTTCAAGGGCTTTATGGCCACAGAGAATTTCAGATTCAACCTGCATATGGGCCGCCATTTCACGGGCTTTGTCGTACAGGTTGTCATCGGCAAGCACCACATAGCGTGCTGCGCTGTCTTTCGCCTGTTGTAACAGCTTTTCAATTTGCTGATTACCCGTGATGGCAAAAACCCGGTACTTGTCCGGGTGGCGATTTATGACATCGAGTGTACTGCAACCGATGGAGCCGGTTGCACCAAGAATAGTAACGGTTTGCATCATGCCATCCAGGTTACATAACAGAAGGCAAATACTGGGAATGCCGCAGTCAGGCTGTCGATCCGATCGAGAATACCACCATGACCAGGCAACAATTTACCGCTATCTTTAATACCGGCACAGCGCTTGAGCATACTTTCATTCAAATCGCCCAATGCTGAAACAGCAACGGTAATACCGCCAATGAGAAGGTGTAGCCAAATGCGATCGGTAGCGACCTGGTAATGCAAAGCGGCAAACGCAATAATCGCAAAAGAGGCGCCAATACCGCCAATGAGCCCCTCTAGGGTTTTACCCGGAGACACATTCGGACGCAGCTTATGACGACCGAATTTAACACCACTGAAGAAAGCACCGATATCCGCCGCCCACACAATACCCAGCACATAAAAAATAAGCGATGAGCCATACAGGGTGTCTACATCATGCAAGCTGGTACGTAAGCTGATAACGGCCACCCATGTAGGAATGAGCGTTAACAGACCAAAGCCCAATCGAATAAGGTTGTTATTGCGCCAGAACGTGGAATAGCGTGGATAGAAGATGATCATCCAAAGCGAGAATAACCACCAGATAACAGAGATACCAAGAATGAAGTGATAGAGACCATGTAGCTGGCCCTGATACCAGATGTCTGATGCGTTCACTAAAGACGACAACACCAGACAGAGTGCAAAGACAAACGCCGCAAACATGGCCTTACGAGGACGGGCCTTAATGCCAGACATATTTGCCCACTCATAGCCACCCAGACCGATGACACCGGCAATGGCTACCTCAAACCACCAGACAGGCAGAAAAAGGATCGCGATAAGCGCCAGTGGCGCCAGAATTAATGCTGTTATTATCCGTTGTTTTAGCATAATTGGCGTTGTGCTCCTGATGACGGAGAGCGCTCCGTCTTAATGGCGCAGGCTCAGCTTAAGGAACGCTGACCTGCTCGCCTGTAAGACCGAACCGACGCTGACGCTGCTTGAAGTCATTGACAGCTTGCTGAAATACGTCCTCGGAAAAATCCGGCCACAGTACGTCGGTAAAATAAAGTTCCGCATAAGCACATTGCCACAGCAAGAAATTACTGATGCGATGTTCGCCCCCAGTACGGATAAGTAAATCCAGTTCCGGTAAACCCGCGGTAGAGATGTGAGAGTCGAACGTAGCTTCTGTGATTTCTGAAGACGACATTTTGCCTTCGCTCACGGCCTCACTGAGTTGACGGGCGGCATTGACAATATCCCAGCGACCACCGTAATTAGCGGCAATATTTAGCACTAATTCCTGGTTATCTGCTGTCATCGCTTCGGCTTTCCGAATCTTTTCAGTAAGCTTGTCATCGAAAGCTGACACATCACCAATCACCTTGAGACGTACGCCATTTTTGTGCAAGCGTTTTGCCTCGTTGTTCAAAACCAAATTGAACAACTCCATAAGCACCGACACTTCTTCTTCGGGACGTTTCCAATTTTCACTGGAAAAAGCGAAAAGAGTCAGTGATTGAATATTATTCTGACGAGCAAAACGTACCACTGCACGAACAGATTCCACGCCGGCTTTGTGTCCGAACGTTCTGATTTTGCCCTTTTTTTGCGCCCATCGACCATTTCCGTCCATGATGATCGCAACGTGCTGAGGTCCTGGCACGGAGGCCAGGACATCAGTTTTTTCAGGCGCTGTGTTAGACCGCATTCCTAACATAGTAACTATTTAAATTTCCATTAGTTCTTTTTCTTTGTCTGCCAGCATGGCATCCACTTTTTTGATGAAATCGTTAGTCAGCGACTGAATATTTTCTTCCGCTGCACGACTTTCATCTTCGCTGATTTCTTTTTCTTTCAGCAGGTCTTTTACGTCACCGTTCGCATCACGACGGATGTTACGGATAGCAACACGTCCACCTTCTGCTTCGTTACGTACAACGCGGATTAAATCTTTACGACGCTCTTCAGTAAGCGGTGGTAAAGGAATGCGGATTGAACCGCCCGCGCTCATTGGGTTAAGACCCAGGTCAGACTGCATAATCGCTTTTTCAACGGCCTGAATCGCGCTCTTATCGAATACGCTCAGTGCCAGTGTGCGGCTGTCTTCTGCAACCACGTTAGCAACCTGCTTAAGGGGTGTGTCTACGCCGTAATATGGCACCATGATGCCGTCGAGCAGACTAGGGTGTGCTCGACCTGTGCGAATTTTGCTTAGCTGACTTTTCAGTGCGCTGATGCTTTTTTCCATGCGCTCTTGCGCATCCATTTCTATCTCATCAATCACAGTTGTTTCCTATTTCTTACTTTAAATTTTCAGGATGGTCGATCAGTGTGCCTTCCTGCTCACCCATTACGACGCGCTTAAGGCATCCGGGTTTATTCATGTTGAATACGCGAATAGGCATACGATGATCACGGGCCAGGGTGAAAGCAGATAAATCCATTACTTTCAGCTCTTTCTCGAGCACTTCCTGATAGGACAGTGTCGGGTAAAGGGTCGCATCTGGGTTTTTCACCGGATCGTCGCTGTACACGCCATCAACTTTCGTCGCTTTAAGCACAGCTTCAGCTTCAATTTCGATACCACGTAAGCACGCAGCAGAATCGGTGGTGAAGAAAGGATTACCGGTACCCGCAGAAAAAATAACTACACGGCCGGATTTTAGCAGACTAATGGCTTCAGCCCAGTTGTAGGCGTCACAAACGCCATTCAGAGGAATGGCTGACATCAGGCGGGCGTTTACGAAGGCACGGTGCAAGGCATCACGCATAGCCAGACCGTTCATAACGGTGGCCAGCATACCCATGTGGTCACCAACAACGCGGTTCATGCCCGCTTTGGCCAGACCTTCACCACGGAACAGGTTACCGCCACCGATAACCAAACCCACCTGCACACCTAATTCAACCAGCTCTTTAATTTCCTGAGCCATTCTATCAAGAACTTTGGGATCGATACCGAACCCTTCTGAACCCATCAGCGCTTCACCGCTGAGTTTTAACAAAATACGTCGATAGGCTGATTTTGGTGTGATACTCATTATTTGAATAGTCCTTATGAATTCGGCTTGTCTCATGCCTCGTTGTGCTCAACAAGAAATGACGCAAGCCGACTCGTTACAAGCGATATTTTTTATGATGGTTCGGGCTGTCTGCCCTACTCATAAAAAAGCACCCCCGAAGAGGTGCTCTGTAGTGTATCCGACATTGGCCGAATGAAAAAGCGAAACGCAGAATTATTTCTTCGCTGCTTCCATTTGCGCCGCAACTTCTGCTGCGAAGTCTTCAGATTTCTTCTCGATACCTTCACCCACTTCAAAACGGATGAAGTTAACAACGTCAGCGCCTTTGCTCTTCAGCAGTTCGCCAACAGAAACTGAAGGATCTTTAACGAAAGGCTGACCTGTCAGGCTGATTTCGCCGGTGAATTTCTTCATACGGCCAGCAACCATTTTCTCAGCGATATCAGCAGGCTTACCAGACTGGATAGCCAGCTCTACCTGGATTTCTTTCTCTTTTTCTACAACTTCAGCTGGAACGTCGTCAGGCTTAACGAACTGAGGGCTTGCCGCTGCAACGTGCATTGCTACGTCTTTAGCCAGTTCTTCGTCGCCACCGTTTAAGATAGCGATTACGCCGATACGACCGCCGTGCACGTAGGCACCTAAGTTGTCGCCTTCAACGTTGATAACGCGACGAGGAGAGATGTTTTCACCGATTTTAGCAACTAGTGCGTCACGTACTTCGATTACTTTCGCGCCGTCTAGTTCAGCTTCGTTCAGCTCTTCTACAGAGTTGATGTTGCCAGCGTGTGCAACGGCCAGAATTTTGTTACCGAAGCCCAGGAAACCTTCGTCACGAGCAACGAAGTCAGTTTCACAGTTAACTTCCATCATGGTTGCGCGGTTGCCTTCAACCTGAGTCAGGATTACACCTTCAGCGGCGATACGGCCAGCTTTCTTAGCGGCTTTAGCCTGACCAGACTTACGCATGTTTTCGATGGCCAGTTCGATGTCACCATCGGTCTCAACCAGCGCTTTTTTACAATCCATCATACCTGCGCCGGTACGCTCACGCAGTTCTTTAACAAGTGCTGCAGTCACTGCCATTTTTCAATTCCTCAGCATTAAACATTAATAAGGTAAAAGGGGCGATGTATGCCCCTCTTCAGATATTCGTTATTTTTGATGACAGTGGCATGTCAGTGCCATAACCACTGTCACCCATCAGATCTGATTACTCAGCCGCTTCTACGAAGTCGTCTTGTTCAGCCTGAACTTCAAGGTTGCTTTCGCGACCTTTGTTTACTGCGTCAGCAGCTGCATCAAGATACAGCTGAACCGCACGGATCGCGTCATCGTTACCAGGGATGATGAAATCAACACCGTCAGGGTTAGAGTTAGTATCTACAACACCAACTACAGGGATACCCAGGTTACGTGCTTCAGTAATTGCGATGTGCTCGTGATCGGCGTCGATTACAAAGATCACGTCAGGCAGACCGCCCATGTCTTTGATACCGCCCAGGCTGCTTTCCAGCTTGTCCATTTCACGTTGCAACATCAGTGCTTCTTTCTTGGTCAGCTTCTCGAAAGTACCGTCTTGAGACTGTTGCTCAAGATCTTTCAGACGCTTGATTGACTGACGAACTGTTTTCCAGTTAGTCAGCATACCGCCCAACCAACGCTTGTTCACATAGAACTGGTCGCACTTAGCAGCAGCATCTTTAACTGCTTCGCCAGCTGCGCGCTTAGTACCTACGAAAAGGATTTTACCTTTCTTAGAAGCAACACCTGACAGGTAGTTCATAGCTTCGTTAAACAGAGGTACTGTTTTTTCCAGGTTGATGATGTGAACTTTGTTACGAGCACCGAAGATGAAAGGCTTCATCTTTGGGTTCCAATAGCGAGTTTGGTGACCGAAATGCACACCGGCTTTCAGCATGTCACGCATTGATACGTTTGCCATGATATTTTCCTCTTGGGGTTAGGCCTCCATATACCCCTTCCATCGATCCGCATTTAAGCCATTAAGACTTAGCAGACACCCCGATGTCAGTGTCGGTATATGTGTGTTATTTAAAAAGTTTATTTACGTTTACGGTGGCTTAAAAAATGGCTAAATTTAATGAGTCTTTCGAAACGCGGGCGCTTTATACCACAAAGCACCGGCGCACTCAAGTTTTCGCGCACTCGCCTCACCTGACTATACAGCCGTGGCTACAGCGGTTACCATTGTTGTAATCATGCATCTTTATCATTCATTACTGCGTATTATCGCAGGAAAATCGATGCATCAGTTTATTTATTAAAACCAGTTATCGAGGGTACAGTGGCAGCTATCATCAAAACCGCTGAAGAAATTGAAAAAATGCGCGTCGCCGGAAAACTCGCCGCCGACGTTTTGACTATGATTACGCCGCATGTGAAAAAAGGTGTAACCACTGACGAGCTTAATACGCTTTGTCATGACTATATCGTTAATGAACAAAACGCGATTCCAGCACCGCTGAATTATGGTCATCCACCGTTTCCAAAGTCGATTTGTACGTCGGTTAATCACTGTATCTGTCATGGCATTCCGTCAGACAAGAAACTCAAAGACGGCGATATTGTCAATATCGACGTGACGGTAATTAAAGATGGGTACCACGGCGACACCTCGAAAATGTTTATCGTGGGTAAGCCAAGCATACTCGCTGAACGTCTGGTGCGAGTAACGCAAGAATGTTTATATGAAGCCATTAAAGCTGTTAAGCCAGGTATGCGTTTAGGCGACATCGGCCATATTTGTCAGACGCATGCCGAATCACACAACTATTCCATCGTTCGCGAATATTGTGGGCATGGCATTGGTGCGGGCTTCCATGAAGAACCGCAAATCGTGCACTATGGCAAGCCTGGCACAGGCGACGAATTGCTGCCTGGCATGTGTTTTACCATTGAGCCCATGGTGAATGCCGGTAAGCGCTACTCCAAAGTACTGCCAGACCAATGGACTGTGGTCACCAAAGACCGCAGCCTCAGTGCCCAATGGGAGCACACGTTACTGATGACAGAAGACGGTGTTGAAATCCTCACTCTGCGTGATGAAGAAACGCTGCCTCGCGTGATCAGCCATAGTTAAGTAGTTAACTAATAGATTAGGACGGACACCCTCTTTGTCCGTCCATCTTCCTGCCTTTTATAACTTTTTCGTCTACTTATTCGCTAATTAGCGCGTTTTCATCACTTTTGCATACTGCGCAAAGCCACTGATTCGTGTTATTGTTCGCCAGATTTTTTCCTTCCAGAAGTAGGTAAAGGCATATTTTGAGCTTACAGACACTGATCGATCAGGCAGAAAACATCACCTCAGCCGATGATATCGCGGGAATAAAGGCTAGCATTACTGCCTCCGGCGAATGGCTGGAAAGCGCATTTGATAACACGCCGGTAGACGAGCTTGTCACAGGGCGCGCAAAATTTATCGATGCGCTGTTGGCGCGTATCTGGCAACTCATGGGACTGGATGCCGTGAGTGGGTTAGCGCTGTGTGCAGTGGGTGGCTACGGTCGCGGTCACTTACAGCCATACTCAGACATTGACTTACTCATTGTCAGCCACAAATCGCTGAAGCAGCCAGCACAAGAAAAAATAAGCCAGTTCATTACCCTGCTGTGGGACATCAAACTGGATGTAGGACAGTCTGTTCGCACCGTCAAAGACACGCTTTCGCTGGCGAAAGAAGACATTACCATTGCAACCAATCTGGTTGAAAGTCGTTTACTGACGGGTGATGCCAGTGTATTCGAAACGTTGTGGGAAAAGCTTAATGGCCGTCGTGCCCTCTCCTCAAAAGAATTCTTTAAGGCGAAGTACGAAGAACAGTTAACCCGTCACGCCAAGTTCAATGGCACCTCTTACAACCTTGAGCCGAACATTAAAGAAAATCCGGGGTGTTTGCGTGATATCCAGTCTATTGGCTGGGTGGCGAAGAAACACTTCAAAGTCTCTGATGGCTTCGACCTGGTGGGTCACGGTTATTTTGCCCCAGAAGAGCATAGTGAACTCATTAGTTGCCGAATGCATTTGTGGCGCATGCGGTTTGCCCTGCATTTAATTGCTGGTCGCAGTGAAAACCGTTTATTGTTTGATTACCAGCCTGACGTTGCCGAGAAACTCGGTTATGGTCGCGATGGAAAAGCGTCAGTTGAGAAAATGATGCGCGACTTCTTCCGCGTGATTCGTCGGGTCAGTGAACTGAATAAAATGCTGCTGCAGCGCTTCCGCTACGATATGCTGAATCAAAGCGTACAAAACGACGTGCCAGTTAATGCCGACTTCCACCTGCTTGATGGCATGATTTCCCCCACCCGCAGCAACGTTTTCGATAGTCCGGAAGCGGTACTCGATTTCCTGAAGGTTATTGCTGATACCCCAGATGTTAAAGGGCTCGACACGGATACCATTCGTCAGTTACGTAACGCCCGCCGTAAGTTTGAAAATCAATATTACGTTGAACGGGAAGCCTGTCGTGGCAAATTGATGGATTTGTTCCGTCATCCCCATTTCTTTGATTTCGGCTGGGATATTATGCACGAGTACGGCATTCTTGAGTCGTACCTGCCAGAGTGGGACAAAATTGTCGGCATGATGCAGTTCGATTTGTTCCATGCTTACACTGTGGACGAACATACCCACCGTGTAGTGAAAAACGTGAATCGCTATTTCCAACCACAGAATATCGAGTTTCCTCGCTGTGGTCGCATCGTACGAAATTTAGATCATCCTGAGATCATCTATCTGGCGGCAGTGTTCCATGATATTGCTAAAGGTCGTGGTGGTGATCACTCTGAACTGGGTGCCGAAGACGTTGCTACGTTTGCCTTGCTTCATGGTATTGATGCTCGAGATGCGGACCTGGTGGCATGGTTGGTGGAAAACCACTTGCTCATGTCGGTGGTAGCCCAACGCCGGGACATTTATGATCCTGAAGTGATCAGCGAATTTGCTACTGCTGTGCGAAGTCATACGCACCTAAATCTGTTGTATGTGCTGACCCTCGCCGATATTCGCGCCACTAACGATAACTTGTGGAATGACTGGAAGTCGTCGCTCCTGCGGGAACTCTACCTGATGACCCAAAAAGCCTTAGACAATGGCTTGCAGTGTCAGGTTACCCTTGATGATCGGGTAAAAGAGCATAAGCATACTGCGCGGATTATCCTGGAATCTCAGGGTATCGCTGAACAAGACATTGAGAGTCTGTGGAGCCGGATGGATGATGATTATTTCGTTCGTTTCAAACCCGCGCAAATAGCCTGGCACTCCCAGGTGATCCTCACCGCAGAGAAATCAGAACTGCGGGATGATGCCAATGCCCTGGTGGTGAAGGCGAATGACAACAGCGCCAAAGGCGGCACCGAAATCCTGATTTATGGCCGTGACCGTAAAGCGCTATTTGCCCAGGTAGCATCGGTGCTCGACAGCCGCAACTGCTCCATACACGATGCACACATCACCATTACCCGTGACGGCTACGTATTCGACAGCATTCTGGTATTGGAAAACGACGGTTCCCGATTGAGTGGCGAAAACCGTACGCTCAGTCTGGAAAAGGCTATCCTCGACCAGTTGGAAAAGCCAGGCAGAGCACACGACAACAAGCGTAAGCTATCCCGTCAGTTACGCCAGTTGGACGTGCCGACCAAAATTCGCTTCTTCACCCTTAATGAAGAAAGCACATTGATTGAACTGGAAGCACTGGACGCGCCGGGTATTCTGGCTAAAATTGGCCATGCCTTCGTTGACAGGAATGTCGTACTTAAATTGGCAAAGATTGCCACCATCGGTGAACGCGCCGAGGATATATTTATTGTCAGCAACGATGCTGGCAAATCGTTAACCCCTGAGCAACAGACTGCCCTCAAAAAGCAGATCCTGTTTAAACTCGATCAACTTGAAGACATCAACATATCATGACTGAATTGAAAACTATCATTGAAGAAGCCTTTGAAAATCGCGACAGCCTGTCACCTTCTTCAGCGCCAGACGAAGTACGCCAGGCCGTAGCCGACGCCATTGCTTTACTGAATAGCGGCAAAGCGCGTGTGGCTGAGAAAATCGCCGGAGAGTGGGTAGTTCATCAGTGGCTGAAAAAGGCGGTACTGTTGTACTTCCGTCTTCACAACAATGACATCATCGATGGTGCTGAATCTAAGTTCTTCGATAAAGTCCCTCTGAAATACACAGATTACACTGCTGAGCAATTCGCAGCTGAAGGCGTGCGTATCGTTCCACCAGCGGCTGTTCGTACGGGTTCTTTCGTTGGTAAGAATGTGGTAGTTATGCCATCTTACGTAAACATTGGCGCATTCGTAGACGAAGGCACCATGGTTGATACCTGGGCGACGGTTGGCTCATGTGCGCAAATTGGTAAAAACGTTCACCTGTCTGGTGGCGTGGGCATCGGTGGTGTATTGGAGCCACTGCAGGCCAATCCAACCATCATCGAAGACAACTGCTTCATCGGCGCACGCTCTGAAATCGTGGAAGGTGTAATTGTTGAAGAAGGCGCGGTAATTTCAATGGGCGTTTACATTTCTCAAAGCACCCGTATTTATGACCGTGAAACCGGCGAAATCACTTACGGCCGTGTACCTGCAGGCTCCGTGGTTGTTTCTGGCTCATTGCCAAGCAAAGACGCCTCTCATAGCCTGTACGCTGCTATCATCGTGAAGAAAGTAGATGCAAAAACCCGTGCAAAAGTGGGTATTAACGCTCTGCTGCGCGGCGTAGAATAAGTTTTTCATAAATAAAAAGGCGCTACCCGCAAGGGTCAGCGCCTTTTTTGTATTAAACGAAAAAGGAGTTCGATACTTTATGCAGAAATAAGATCGTTTTTGATCGACTCTACGAACTCAACCACAGGCTTTTCCGGTTCAAAATGCTCGATAGCATCCACTTCCAACATATCCGCTACCGGCTTACCCTGCAGTTCAGTTAGCAATTCAAACCACTGCTTTCCACCCGCACAATATGAATCGACATAGCTGCTATCACCTAAGCCAATCACAGCGAAAGGTTTTCTGTTTAATTGCGGGAACTGATCTTTCAAATCGGAAAACAGAAATTCCAAGTTTGGCGGCACATCCCCCTGCCCGGTCGTCGACGTTATTACCAGTAACGCTTGTGCATCGGTCACATCAGATACCTGAGGATCGCTGTTCACATCGCATTCTATACCTTCAGCGCTAAGTTTTTCCGCTACCGTTTCTGCTGCGTGTTGTGAATTACCGTACACGCTGCCGACTAAAATAGTTAATGCTGTCATAGTTAACTTTTACTCTTCACTTTAATTGATGTGATCATCCAGCCGGTACTGTTCAATATTTTCGAGTAGTGCCGCAAACGCCTTATGCGGAGTTGTCTCAATTGACACCGATTCACCGGTAATCGGATGGATAAATTGCATTAATGTACAGGTGAGGGCTAATTGGTTAAAACCAAACCTGTCTCGGATAAATTTATTCTGCGTACCATCACCGTGGGTGGTATCGCCAAGGATCGGATTTCTTAGGTGTACCAGGTGACGACGTAATTGATGCTTACGGCCTGTAAAAGGTCGCAGGGAAACTAGCGAATATCGTGCACTTTCATATCGCCCCACGGCAAACGGCAGACTGTATTTTTTCATTACGCTGTATTCTGTCACCGCATGTTGAGGGGCTACTTCCTGCACGCGATGGGCATCAGCAAACTTGTCTCGCTTAAAGGTCAGCGCGTAATCAATTAATCCACTCCCCTGCACCCAGCCGCGAGTAAGTGCCTGATAACCTTTAACAAACCTTTTTCCCATCATCGCTTGTCCAAGCTGACTCGCAGTTTGTCCATCAAAGGCGAATAGGAGTACGCCAGAGGTGGGACGATCTAATCGATGTACAGGAAATACATGTTTGCCCACTGCATCACGCAGCTTTTGCACCGCAAATTCGGTTTCTCTTTTATCGATAGGGCTACGATGCACCAACAACCCTGGCGGTTTATCCATAGCAACAATGTAGTCATCCTGATACAAAACCGACACATCATCGTTGCGGATTAATTCATTTTCCACTGACTACCTCATCCAGTTGCTGCAAAACCAGGTGTATCGGCATTTCGCCGGGTAAACTCATTTGTGCCATGGGCAGAATCGCCATACTCTCAGGTAACGGCTTTTGCTGCTCAATGATCAATTGAAACTGTGGAATAAAGATAAACTGAAGCCATTGTTCAAAATCGAGTGTATCCCGGGCGAAGGGTTGGGTGCTTTTTAGCTTGTCAGGATGAGGCGATACCTGCGACCAGAGTTCGGCAGCTTTAAGCCCCAACTCCAGTTCATTTAGCAGTACCGCAACCTGCTCGTACTTTATCGACATTAACCATTGCTCTGTATGCTGTCTGCAAGCGTGTATTTTTAGCGCCTGCTGTGCAAAAGGCGACAGTATACACGACCATAATTGCGGTAGTAAAAGGCCGTGTGCATCGCTATCATAGCGGCTTTATTTATTCTGGCGGAGAGAAGTACCATGGCAAACCCATCAGCACAGTCAATTCAGACACTCAGTGAGTTTTTGCTGCATGCTGGCACAAACTTTCAATTGTTTGATTTGGGTCGAGGTGTGCATGCTATGGATACCCAAATGTTTCTCGACCTGGAAAACGGCATGCTCCCCTGCCCCCGCCCACGACAGCAACATGCTTGGTTCGCGATTGTTTTCTGGTCTGGTAAGCCGGTAAAACAGCATTATGTTTGGTTTGTAAAGTTTCCAGTGGATGAGCGAGGCTTGCTTGTAGTCACGGCTCGTAACCATTTTTTGCAAATCATTGTCGACGCTCTGGGTAACAGCCTGAGCGAAGATGGCCAGGACGAACTGCCTGACAACCCATACTCTTTTGTACCACCCCAGTCTCAAATGGCAATCTTCAATGCGCTAACTCGTCGTTTGCTTCATCTGCCAGACAGCGTCGGTACCGATAAGGTTGAGCAATACGTAAAAGCACCGGTTATCAGTGACTGGCGCGAATTATCTGTGCAGGCTGTGGCAGATTTTGCAGTAAAGCTTGAAGCGCCAGCGCTCGCTAAAACTGTTGCAGACAACTTGAAGTTATATCAACAGGATTTTCTCAAAACCCTGTTTGAATCCGCTGAACCGGTAGCGTTATATAATGCGCTGAAAAATGCCATTGCAAACTTATGTCAGGAACGCATAGACAGCGAACCCGCAGTCGGTTTAGCGGCACTACGCGCTTTATCAAGCGAAACGCCAGAACCTCAGACAAAAGCACTACTTGCAAACCTATTAGCAAAGGACTCGGCTGATATGCATTTGCTCAGCGTTATTGCAGGCAGACTCTACAGCCAACTGGACGAATCCTTGCTGGTCGCGTTTTTTGAACGTGCCGCATTTATTGATGATAAAGAGGCGATGCAAGGTCAACTGTTTGCCGGGTTCTTCTCTGACTTGGTACAACTGCCCGTTCTCAGATTACAGGTGCTGAGTATGTTGCGTTCACCGGATCGCAGCGAGATTTTGGCCGTCGCGTTTGGTCGCCTGTTTAATCAGACTCAGAAGCAATAGTTATGACACTTGCCGAACTTTGTTTATTTTTACTTATAGGTTTCGCCGGATTTCAGTTCTGGCGTATTCGAAGCATTTCTGAAGCGGCATTTGAACATGCCAATAGATATTGCGATAGCCATCAACTCCAACTGCTAACCCTTGCTCGCACTTCGACGCGTATCACCTTCAAATATGCGAAGCCGGATTGGCATTCTCGTTTTCTGTTCGAGTTTTCAGGCAACGGGGAAGACAGATATACCGGAGAAATAGAATTAGTTGGTAAGCGAATACTCCGCACGCAACTGCCGCCTTATCGGGTTTAATACAAAAAAAGCGATAGCCTCGGGGCTATCGCTTTTTCTGAATTTTGAGCGTCCATCTCTGCTATCCGTAGCAATTTTCACCGTCCAGATAAAAATCCGTTTCCGCCCCTTTCCATTTTTTCCTGCAAATCCTGTGCAGGCCACCCAATCCTTGAGCGGGTCCCTTTTCCTTTGATCCTTTAACCACTACACATCCACTATGTAGCACTACCCGTCCTTGAGTTTTTCCCTCGCAACGCTCCGGCTGCTATTCCTTTCCATCTTTCCTTTTTTACCACTCATCCTTGCAGTGGTATTCTCCATTCCGTGGAGTTGTCCTTTATGTGCAAGCCTTGCACAGTCCTTTTCCTTAGAACCACGATCCTGTGGTATTCTTCATTCCTTGAAGTTGTCCCTGCGGCCACCCTGGCCGTAATCCCTTTTCCTTTGTCCCTGAAACCAACACATCCTATGTTGGTATTCCGTTCCATCGGTTGTCAAAAGTTCATCCGTGAGAATCTTCCTGACTCGTCGTGTTTCCCTGTGACGTGATTAATACTACTGATCCTAAAGATCTGTGCTACATGCTTTTTTCAAAAAAATACGTCGTCACCGAACTGTAATAATCAGTATTAGCAAAAAGTCTAACAAAAACATAGACTTTATACTTTGGTCTAATAAAAACGTCATAAAAATACTTTCAAAATCTTACACGTTTGTAAGACATGTCTTACAAACTTTTGGGTGATGTTTACACGACGAATAGCGAGAGAAAAAGGATGAGTGTTCACATTTTCGGGCAACTTTACGCAGAACTGCTTGTCGTAGCGTATTAAATATGTGAACAGTGTATGTATTTAGACTTAAATTCCTAATCGATGATAGAATCCACCGGATTCATTTATAGCGGTCGGTACCTTTCATGAGCTTTTCTTCCCTTGGACTCAATCCCACCTTATTAGCAACGTTACATTCCCTCGGTTATGCCAATCCGACGCCTATTCAAGCTGCATCGATCCCAGAGATCCTCGCGAATCAGGATGTGATGGCAGGCGCCCAAACCGGCACAGGGAAGACCGCCGCTTTCGCCCTACCATTGATTCAACGTGTTATAGAAACAGCCGACATCACAGCATCTTCTGAAAAACCCATTCGCGTACTGGTGCTCACGCCAACGAGGGAACTCGCCCAACAGGTTTATCAGAGCTTTGTGAAGTACAGTGAAGGGTTATCAGTAAACACGGTGGTTGCTTACGGCGGTGCCAGCATCAACCCACAACTTCAGGCGCTAGAGCAAGGGTGTGATGTTCTGGTGGCAACGCCCGGGCGATTTCTGGAACTAGCCATCAAAGAACTTATCGATCCGACAACTATCGATACGCTGGTGCTTGATGAAGCTGATCGCATGCTGGATATGGGGTTTATTACTGATATTAATCGGATCCTCAAACGCCTACCGGCTCACCATCAGACGCTTTTCTTTTCCGCTACATTTAACGATGACGTTTTTACATTAAGCAAAACACTGCTGAACAATCCTAAACTTATTGAAGTGACAGCGCGCAATACAACGGTGGAAAAGGTCGAACAGCGCATTTACGAAGTGGATGCTAAGCGCAAAGCGGCATTAACGGCTTATCTGATTGGCTCGGGAAATTGGCAACAAGTACTGATTTTCACTCGTACAAAACAAGGTGCCGATGAACTGGCTAAAGAACTGGTAAAAGATGGCATCAGTGCGGTGGCTGTGCACGGAGACAAATCCCAGGGAGCCCGTGAAAGAGGCCTTGAAGAATTTAAGCTGGGTGATGTGCGCACTCTGGTGGCCACTGATGTGGCAGCGCGCGGGCTCGACATTCAGCAATTGGGGCACGTGATCAATTTCGAATTGCCCTACAACGCTGAAGACTATGTACATCGTATTGGTAGAACCGGGCGCGCAGGTAAGGAAGGGGTGGCGATTTCGTTGGTATCAACGAAAGAAAAGTACTTGCTCAAAGAGGTAGAAAAGCTCACGAAGCAACATTTTTCATCTCAGTGGGTACCGGGCTTCGAACCAGATATGAACGCCACTGAGGAAAGTCACTCATCTCGTAAACCTTCAAAGAAAGCACTACGGGCGCAAGCGCTAGGAAAAAGTGACAGCGGCAAAGCACGAAACAATAAACGTCGCCGCCGTTAATGATTCACGCCAGCGGTTTCGGCTTAAACAATATCTCTCCGGTTACCTCTGAAACGGTAATGGTTGAGATTTGCTGATAGAAACCGCTACGAAAAAAAGCCAAGTATTTCGGCACACTCACAAAAACGCCGACGCCTTCGCTTTCTCTGTCTTCGTTTACGATACTGTCGATGGCACTCATTAAAATATGCCCTAACCCAAGGTGTTGGTGGTCGGGATGGACGGCAATAAAAGAAACCATATGGTAGTGCTGGGCAGGCATGGCACTGCGAATTTTTTCCTCTTTTTCTACCATGGCTTTAGTACTGAAATATCCGGCAGTCAGCAGCATCTTCAGACGCCAATGCCAGAATCGCCCACTGGAAAAATCACGGTTAGGCTTTGTCAAACAGGCTACCGCTAACAGGCGACTGCCATCGAACAGCCCAATCATGGGTTGCTCCGCATCCCAAAACGCTTCCAACTCCTCTCTGATAGCCGCTCTTAATCGTCCCTCAAAGCCTTCTTTCTCAGCCTGGAAAATATCCATGAATAAGGGATCGTCGAAATATGCGTTATATAGAATGGAAGCCGCCACTTTAAGGTTGTCGGCAGTAAGAAAAATGGCGCGGACATTTTCTGCCCGCACGTCTTGATCAAGTACAGTGTTCATAAAGCGATCCCCTGACAATGAGATCAGGCGGTATGGACTGCTGACGCCTGAAAAACTAATAGCTATTAGTTTAGTCACTGTACAGAAAATAGCCCTAAATGTTAAACTAAAGTTAACGAGAATTAATTGGGTAGGGTGAAATTTTATATCTGCTGATAAGCCGCGTCACCCCATCCAGATAACACACCATCTCTGAATACCAACGGTGTGCACTCGTCTTTGGTAGTTACGCCATCATCCATTGTTCGTTGCGTGCGGTAAAAGAGCACGCGATAAGCATGATCATTTTGTTCATGCATTTCACTGAAATCTGCAACGCCCATCTTGCGCACCACAGATTCGTAGGTCATGCCTTTTTCCAACTGCGCCACGTGTTTCCGGTTATTGTATTCACGGTCTTCCCAATCTGAAGAGTAATGACCGTCATCCCCCCCTACAGAAATAACACAACCAGAAAGGGCAAACGGGGAAATCAATGCTATAGCCAGAACGAAACTTTTCATCATAATCCTTTTATTTTTGATGGTTTAACGACTTCATAATCAACTATTGGGCCAACCAGTAACACCATGATAATTAAGTACTTGTTAAATTAAGCTTTAAAAAATCGTATCAACATTTAGCGCATTCCACTATTATTTCGTCGTTTGAGCTACGTGGACATGAGTGATGTCTACGGCTCGCATTTTCAAACATCGCTTTGCTATGGAATTCAAATTATGTCGACGGCCGATCAGTCTCAGCAGCTCGTCCTGCTTTGCCATCAGATGCAGAAATCAGGTTTACAACCCAGTGTGGGCTTACTACGCAGTAAAGCGCCGTTTAAAGTATCGGTCACCGATGCCATCAACGCCATCAGGCTTTTTAACGCCAGTAGTCAACAAACCGAGCACCCCGCAGAGCCTAATGCCGACGATCGTGTCATCAAACTGGAAAAACGTGTTGCCGAGCTGGAAGCCGCGATGGTCATCCTTGAACAGCGGCTGGCAAATCTCGACGTGTGATTAAGCTTGCCGGGGAGAAAGCTGCTCGATGAACGCTGCCAGAGAAGGCGCAAGCACTTCCTGCGGCTCTTTCCCGACTCGCTCCAGAACCACTTCTCCGGTGTCGTTATCCACAGAAAGCAGGTAATCATCGTCATCCGTCAGGGCAAAAAACAAGGTGATTTTCTGCCCTAAACGCTGTTTCATCATTATGTGGCCAATTAAGTTCTCTTGCAGTCGCTTAAAGTCCTCTTCACTGCACACCTGCAGTAGTTCGCAGTCTCCTCGCGCAGTTGTCGCTGGCAAGTGAAAACTGTAATAGCGGGTGAAAAACAAACAGAACTCTTCATTCAGAGTAATTTCAAGCGCTGACTCCACCCCTTTGAAGGTGTTTTCATCTTGCTGCCTTACGGGTTGCCAGGACACGAACTGCCCGTCTTTAGCCGTTTGCTGGTAGCACGGTGATGGCCAATCTTGCTCGTACGCAATGGAAAAATAGCTGTCTACGTTGCTCTGATGATCGCAGCTTTCAAAAAAAGAATCTAAAGATTGTGCTAATTCAGCGGGCATTTACTTGGCCTTTTCGTTAAACTTTGTGTCTGAGTAGCACCAGGAAATATCCCGGTCGACAGGTTTTATGGTCTCATTACGTCTGAGATTTTAAGGTTGATGTACACATTATGACAAATCCAATTAGTTTTCAGGTGCCTTCTGATCTGACACTTGGTAAAACGGTTGAATATGAAAGCCAGTATAACCCGGCGTTACTTCAAGGGGTTCCTCGATCGCTGAGTCGCGACACTATCAGCTTGAATGCTGATGGCCTGCCTTTTCATGGCTGTGATATCTGGACGGGGTACGAGTTGTCATGGCTTAATGCGAAAGGTAAGCCACAGGTGGCGATTATGGAATGTCGCGTTCCAATTACCTCCTGCAATCTCATCGAATCAAAATCATTCAAGCTTTATCTGAACAGTTTCAATCAAACTGCCTTCGATAGTACAGAACAAGTGAAAGAACGTCTGGAAGTTGATTTGAGCAATTGTGCAGGTGAGGCAGTGTCGGTGACGCTTTATCTACCTAATGCATTCTCTAGTTTATCGATGGCGGAGTTTGACGGTGACGTTATTGACGATTTAGATGTGACCATCGGCAGCTATTCACCGAATGCCACTTTACTGCAAACGTCAGCGAACAATGTCTCGGAGAAGCTGGTAAGCCATCTGCTAAAATCCAACTGTCTGATAACCAGTCAACCTGACTGGGCAAGCATTCAAATTGCTTATCAAGGCGAGCAAATCGACCGGGAAAGCTTGCTGAAATACTTGATTGGTTTTCGTCAGCATAACGAATTTCACGAACAGTGTGTCGAACGTATTTTCAATGACATCATGACCCACTGTAAACCCGAAAAATTAACCGTTTATGCGCGTTACACCCGCCGGGGCGGATTAGACATCAACCCATATCGTTCTAACTTCGAGCAGCCGGGCAAGAATGTACGCTCGGCGCGTCAGTAGTTGTAATGCGAAGAATTTAAGGTTCAACATGGATTCTAAACAGTTAACAGCCCTCAAGACGCATAACGAAACGTTAGCCCAGTTCATTGTCAGGCTAAGTAGTTTCTATGAGGGATTGTCTGCAGAGACAGATAACGAGCTCAAAGTCTTGCGAGGGCATTTATCCACCAAACCTGATTACACCTTAGCCACAGCGAGTATTAACAAGCTGAATAAACATATTCAGCATGCACAAAGCTCAGTTAAGCAACACACTCAAATCACCATCCGAGAATTAGAAAAATCGATTAAGCAATTTCAGCAAAACTTTGCACAGGACCAAGGGTTAATGCAGCAATGTGCGCTGGTACTTAGTGCTGCTCAGATGCCTGTAAATAACTTGTTTGAGCTTCAATCGTTGTGTTTGCGTGCCATCAGATTATTTTCGAATGTTTCGCAATCTGTAGCAGCTGATAACAGTAAAACTACTCAACAAAGCACCGAAAAGCGTCAAAGTGGGACCTTATTTGAAGAAATTCAAAACGAGCTTAGCCAGTTAATTAACAGCTACGCGAAGAAACAACCTGACGAGCCGCGAGTACAAGATCTTAAAAAGCGCCTTGATAGCCCGCTTAGTGAAGACGATTTATTGCAAACCTGTTTGACGGTTATTCGACTGGTAGTCACTGAAACAATGCATGAAGCCACCCTTTCCGGACGCATGATTTACCGGATTTACACTGCGTTAGGTGGTATTCAGGAGAAAGTCGAGTCAAGTATTGAGACGTCCTCACAGTCTTTTGAAAAACGTCAAAAGAGTTCAGCGGATATCACTTCGCAGCTAAATCAAATGGATCAGACTGTTCAGGAATCAGACTCTCTAGAATTGTTGAAACAACAGGCTAAGACACACATCGCATCAATTTCTTCAGCAGTAGCAGATCGAAAAGCGGCTGACAATGAAGAGCAGCAAGCATTGATGAGTCTGTTTAATTCCATGCAAACGCAAATGGAAAATTTGCAGCGCCAAGCACAGCTCTACCGACGTAAATTAGCAGAACAGACGGCCTTTAGTCATACCGATCCCCTCACACGCTTACCGAATCGCCTGGCTTATAATGAACGTTTCAATCGCGAATATGAAGAAGCCAAATTAGATAATCGCGCACTTTCGCTGGCAGTTATCGATATCGACTTTTTCAAGTCAATCAACGACCGTTTTGGCCATCAGGCTGGTGACAAAACATTGCAGGTAGTGGGTCATCATCTGAAAAAACACCTGCACGGTGATGAATTTATCTCGCGTTGGGGTGGCGAGGAGTTTGTTATGCTCCTACCCTTTATAGAAGTATCGGCACTAGAGAAAAAGCTCGACGACATGAGACAATCTCTCGCTCGCTTACCGTTTAAATTTAAACAAGAAAAAGTCAGTATCACCGCCTCCTTTGGGGGAACATGCCTGCGAATGGACGACTTACCGGAGTCAATGTTTGCCCGTGCTGACGAGTTACTTTATCAAGCCAAAAAAGGTGGCAGAAATCGCGTTGTAGTCGAATAGGACTGTGATATGAATAAAGTACAGTTAAACCCTGTGGGATGGATAAGCCAACTCTCACAGGTTGAAGTAAGTAAGCTTCAGGACATTACCAATAGCGAACTATTTGGTGTATTCAAGCGCTGTTGCCTGGCAGTATTAAATAGCGGTGTCGACGAAGACGACGCCGAACTACTTTTCGCCCCCTTCGATGATTTTGACATCCGCCTCATACGTCGCGAACGCGGCGTGAAGATCGAATTGATCAACCCGCCAGAAGTGGCCTTTGTTGATGGGCAGTTGATGCGCGGCGTGCACGAACACATCTTTGCCGTTCTTCGCGATATCTTGTTCATGGGTAATAAATATGCCTTCGTGAACCAGAAAGCCCCATCGGAAAGTGCAGCTATCACCGATATGGTATTCGATATGCTGCGTCATGCCCAGGCACTGGAAGGCAACGACGATGTAAATACAATTGTGTGTTGGGGTGGTCATTCCATCAAACACCACGAATATAAATACACCAAGGAAGTTGGCTATCAACTTGGGCTTCGGGAAATGAACATTTGCACGGGTTGTGGGCCTGGTGCAATGAAGGGGCCAATGAAAGGCGCTGCCATTGGCCACGCCAAACAGCGATATAAAAAAGGCCGTTATATTGGTATTTCCGAGCCCAGTATTATTGCAGCCGAGCCACCGAATGCTATCGTCAATGAACTCATTATTATGCCGGACATTGAAAAGCGCCTCGAAGCCTTTGTTCGTTTTGCACATGGCATTGTGATTTTTCCCGGTGGCGTAGGTACGGCTGAAGAATTACTTTATCTGCTTGGCATTTTGATGAACGAAAGAAATGCGATGCATCCGTTTCCCGTCGTATTAACCGGGCCAGAAGAGTCTCGTCCTTATTTTGAGGCCATTGATGAATTTGTTGGTGCAACCCTAGGAAAAGAAGCCCGGGACAAATATCAAATTGTGATTGATGACCCACAAGAAGTGGCGCGAATTCTGAAAACCGGTTTAGCAAAAGTCGAAAGTTTCCGTCGGGCTATGGGCGACTCATTCAGCTTTAACTGGTCGCTACGCATTGACGAAGCTTTCCAGACACCGTTTGAACCCACCCACGAAAAAATGGCGGCACTGGCATTACACAATGATCAACCTGTCGGTGATATTGCTATGACGCTAAGAAAGGCGTTCTCAGGTATTGTAGCCGGTAACGTAAAGGCAGAAGGCGTCGCGCAAATCAAGGAAAAAGGGCCGTTTCGCCTTAATGGCGACCCGGAACTGATGACGCGTATAGACAATTTGCTGCGTTCATTTGTGCAACAACAGCGCATGAAATTGCCCGGAAGTGAATATATTCCCTGCTATGTCATTGAAAAATAGTGCAGTCAATCCTTGTTACGATTTTATCGTTCCTTCAGGCGCCACTTTTAATGTACACTTATCGCAATTCGCAGTAAAAAGTGAAAAGGGATGAATAGCAAGGTTTTTAAACTGATTTTGCTCGGCATTGGTGCCTATGCATTGTTTGTATTTATGGTTATGTCTTTTTATCCAGACAAACCTGAAGATATGGACTGGCAGGATCGGGAAGAATACAACAAAGTACAGATCACCAAGCTGAAACTCGGTAGTACGAAGCAAGAAGTGTGGGCTATGCTTGGCTCTCCAGATATTACCGAAGCAAAAATGGAATCCGGTACCCCTATTCAGGTCATGTTTTACCGCACACAACATGTTCGTGCAGATGGCCTGACTACACAGGATGAATGCACACCCTTGTTATTTGAAAATGATCAATTGATTGCCTGGGGCGAAGGGGCCTATCAAAGTTACCTGAAATCCTGATTGCAAAACCATGCTTCCTGCCACAAAAAAGATTCTTGCTTCAGATCTTCAACTTACCAAACTGTTTAATGCTTCAGATGACGATCTTTCTCTGACACAACAGTCATTGAAACAAGCCACCAACCTTCTTCAGTCGGGGAAGCATTCACCCGATGGCTTACTCGCCATCGCTTTTCTTATCGATGACAAATCACACGCCCCCAGCTTGGCATTGCGATGCAGTTCATTGCTGACTTTCGTGGGGTTGCGCCTTCAGTTTAATGAACATTATTTACAGCATTTTGTTGCTGGCGCCTATGCGGCCATGAGCTTTGCGAATGCCGAGCGAAATCGGCTAGCGGCTTTTCATCAGTTTTGTCAAAAGCGTCAACTTGATATTATTCAGTCATTACTGAAAGTAGCCAAAGTGGCAAGCAGTGCCACGCCAGAAAGGTACCTTCAAGAAAATAAACTCACGCGCGAGCAAATATGGTTGATTATCATGTTTTGTGCGCTCAACAGTAAGGCGTCTGCATTTACCGAAAAAATACAGCCCGCCGTCAGCAAGCTGAGCAGCGCTTTCCATGCCGACTTAGGGACGCTTGTCAGTTATCCCGGTAGAATTCTTCCTGGCACAGCCGTTAATGTGCCTGCCGGGGATGGCTACTATCTTTATCGCCTGTCTCTTAATACCTCGGCCGTGTGGCTGACAGACACCAATCAAGTCGTGGAAACGCCCTGTCAAAAACTCGTCAAAGCCGATACGCCGACTTTAACGTTAAATCGCTGGCAAACGCTGGCTGCGAGATACAATGAAGAATTTAAGCCGACAACCAGGCAGCTATTTCCTCTTCAGTATCCGATAAGTCGTTTACCCGCCGATCTGCGGAGCATCATTACTGGGTTACAGGACAGCAATGCAGACATTAGCGTTCTTGCCCGTCGCATCGAGAATATTCCCGTATTTGCAGCCTATTTAAAAGAAACGGCCAGTACCGATAACCGCTTGCAACTTGCGGTCAAAGACGTTAAGCAAGCTATGTTAACCTATGGAATGACGCGGGTAGCCGATATGCTCATCCTGCGTGCGCTATCTCAACGATTACATCAACGTTTTTTCCCTCTCATGCCTGTTTTTGTCAGATTAAGTGAAGTGACCGCTGCGGTGGCTTCAGAGCTCACTGCCCATACCAAAAGTAAACAAACACCTCAAACTATGGCGCTCATCGCAACGTTTTCGACGGCCCCACTATTCACTGTGGCCGGATTTAAAACCTTGAAGCGTTGGCCGAAGGTTGAACGTCAGCTTTATAATTTAAATTCGCTATGGAAAAGTGAACCGCAATCGTTTTCAGAAATGTCTACAGCGTTGGCCAGGCAGTGGCAGCAATCGCCTTTCTATCAAGGGATCATTAATCACTGTGGGCGCGAATTACGTGATATCCCTGGCGCACTCAAAGTCGACACGGCAATCATTAGTCTCGCTACAATGCTTGCCAGGCTCTGGTTATTTGGCGTAACGCCTGATAGTGCCTCATCTAAATTTCAACAGCAAAGCTATGCATTGCTGGGGCTAAACGATAAGTTAATCGGTGATATTCAAGGCCAGTTATCCCCGCTACTTTGGTTACCATACACTCAACGGCCATAACCAACATTCACCAAACTTATGATGAGTGAGTTTGACTTTCCTGTTACACATCGCGTTCTTCATATAAAATACTACAGTAAATCTTAGGCTGGTTTCGAAAAAATCAGCCTGGCGCATTTCTGGCAAAAACAGCAACGGCCTTTATCGCTGCCGTAAGTCGCTGTTTAAATCACGCCTGGCAACCTAACGAATTAATAAACAAGAATTACCAAAGGATTCCACAACATGACTCAGCAACGCATTACAGTCATTCGCGGCGACGGCATTGGTCCTGACATCATTGACGCCACTATCAAAATTCTCGATAAAGTGGGATGCAACTTCGCTTATGATTACGCAGATGCAGGTCTGGTAGCCCTTGAAAACCATGGCGAGCTGCTGCCACAGGAAACACTGGACTTAATCGCGAAAAACAAAGTTGCGCTTAAAGGCCCATTGACTACGCCTGTGGGCGAAGGCTTTACTTCTATTAACGTGAGCCTGCGTAAACAATTTCAATTGTATGCGAACGTTCGTCCAGTACTGTCGTTCAAAGGCACCAAAGCCCGATACGAAGATATCGACATTATCACTGTTCGTGAAAATACGCAGGGGATGTATTCTGGTCTGGGACAGGTAGTTTCTGACGACGGTCAGGAAGCCGAAGCGAAGAGTAAAATCACCCGCGAAGGTGCCGAGCAAATCGTAGAATTCGCCTACGAGCTTGCCCGTCGTGAAGGCCGCAAAAAAGTAACGGCTGTGCACAAAGCGAACATTCTGAAATCGACCTCTGGTTTGTTCCTCAAAGTAGCCCGTGAAGTTGGTGAGCGCTATCCTGACATCGAGTCTACCGAGATGATCGTTGATAACACGTGTATGCAACTGGTAATGAACCCACACCAGTTTGATGTGATTGTTACGACCAACCTGTTCGGTGACATTCTTTCAGATTTGTGTGCCGGCTTAGTAGGCGGCCTTGGTATGGCCCCTGGAGCGAATATCGGTAAGGAATGTGCTATTTTCGAAGCGGTTCACGGCTCTGCACCAGATATCGCCGGTAAGAACCTGGCAAACCCCACCTCAGTGATTCTGGCCGCGATTCAGATGCTTGAATACTTGAACATGGGTGATAAAGCGGAGAAAATTCGTAGCGCATTAAAAGAGGTTATTGAAACCGGTGACCGCACCACCCGCGATCTCGGTGGTCAGGCTGGCACTACTGAGTTTACTGATGCGGTACTTGAACGTTTGTAATACACAGTGATATTAAGAAAGGCGGGTTTAATATCCCGCCTTTTTTGTGCCTGCTAACTCACTGCTTCCACGATATTCCTTCCCCAATACAGCCCTCCTACAATACTGTCCTGAAACTGGACTACCCAAGCCATAGCCTTATGCGTAATCTACATCCGTACACGATGTACAACCCACTTAAAAGGATGAAGAATTATGTATAAACGTAAACTCGCAACAGCGGTAGCGTTAGCTACTCTGATATTTGGAAGTTCAATGGCGGCAGCTGAAGTGATTGAATCCAGCGCCAGTGAGATGGCAGGCATCACAGCGGCTGACGCCATGGATCTCAATATGGTAACTGTTGAAGAACTCATGACATTGCCCGGTATTGGCAAGAGTAAAGCTCAGGCGATTATTGCTTACCGTACAGAAAAAGGCTATTTCCACGAAGTCGATCAACTTACAGAGGTTCGCGGAATTGGTGAGAAGTTACTTGAAAAGATGCGTCACAAGGTAAAGGTTGTACCTAAATAAGTGGCAAATAAAACAAAGCCCGCATGCGCGGGCTTTGTTTTTTCTCTATTACTGCTGACAATTATTAGCCATTCAGTGAAGCAAGGTATTCCTTGAATTCGTCACCTAAAGCTGGGTGACGTAGTGCGTATTCTACGTTTGCTTTCATATAGCCCAATTTGCTTCCGCAGTCGTGACTCTTACCTTTCATGTAGTATGCATCTACCTGTTCAATTTTCATCAATGAATCGATAGCATCGGTAAGTTGAACTTCACCGCCTGCACCAGGAGGCGTAAACTCAAGCAAATCCCAGATTTTTTCAGACAGCACGTAACGACCTACAACAGCCAGATCAGAAGGCGCTTCTTCAAGCTCTGGTTTTTCTACCATTTGGTGAATCTTAGCCGACTCACCCGGTTTGATATCCACACCCCCAAGATCTGCAATACCAAATTTGGTGATGTCTTCCTGCGGTACTTTTTCAACCATTACCTGGCTCACACGACTGGTGTTAAATTTAGCCACCATATCAGCAAGGTTATCTTTCTTCGGATTACTTGCTACGTCGTCGATAACTACGTCAGGCAGTACTACCGCAAACGGCGCGTCACCCACTAACGGATGAGCACAAAGAACAGCGTGACCCAGACCAGCTGCGTGGCCTTGACGTACGTGCATGATGGTTACGTCTTTCGGGCAAATAGACTGTACTTCTTCAAGCAGCTGACGCTTTACACGTTTCTCAAGCGTTGCTTCAAGTTCAAAAGAAGTATCGAAGTGGTTTTCAATACTATTTTTACTCGCGTGCGTTACCAGAATGATTTCTTTAACACCGGCTGCTACACACTCATTCACAACATATTGAATAAGCGGCTTGTCAACCAACGGCAACATTTCCTTAGGAATTGCCTTGGTAGCTGGTAGCATTCTTGTACCCAAACCTGCAACAGGGATAACCGCTTTTTTCACTTGACTCATATTAAGTGTCCTTTTACTAAATTCCTCGACCCATGGCGTAATGCAATCCTTATTCCGCCATGCAGTTCGACATAAAATAATTTTGCTTTCATAAGCAATTTGATTGACGGTTTATGCCGTAACAACCAATCAATAAATCAGCCAATATCTTTTGGCTGAAGATAACCGGGCAAACTGCTAAAGACTCTCTCCCTAACAATGTCCCAAAAACGGGCATATTCCCAAATACAGGGCGTGCGACGCACCAAATCAAAGCAAAATCACTATATTGGTGCGCTAACAATGATGTTCTATATGTAACCGAGTTCTGTTGGCAATCGATAAAACATCAACGCATTTCAAATGTGATTACAGAAACTGTCGTGTCTGTAAAGACTATCGTATTGACAATACACTATCTTGTTCACAGAGATTAATTACGCGCTTTCGGCTTAGTAAGTTCAGCAATTATGCTGAAGATAGCATCTTAATCTTTTAGAGCGCTAAATTGTCTTTCTAAACATTTATTTATCACCCGGCGGCCTTTAGTATACCGAGTGCATCATGACGATTGTATGACTAATCTAACGCACCTGTTTTGCCTTTGACACCATCTTTTAGCCCCTTGAGGAAGAAACGGCCTCGTACTCTCCCTTGTTCAAATACCCAACGATTGATTAGCCAACGCACTGGCAATCCCATAAGGTTGCGACATTTCCAATAAAGTGGAACGTAATTTCTTCGGCTTAGTATTAGAATATTCCTGGCTTGATAGTACAAGCGAATGGGTGCGCCACGTTTGAACGTCAAACCGAGAATTCTCCTTCGACCATCTCCCTGTCGATGTAGCATTTTTACATTCAGGAGCTTCACAATCTGATACCCCTTATCTCTAGCACGCCAACACCACTCATGATCCACGCCGTCGATAAAAAGTGACTCTTCTTTTTCACCAACCTTTTTAAAAATGTCGGCATTTAGCAACATGCCTGATGCTATAATCTGCTTAACAGAAGCAAAATCTCCGCTGATTTTCCGCTCACGCTGAATGGCAGGGCTAACAGCTTCACCATTAAACTCACAAACGATTTGTGGCCCCACCGCGGCAATGTTCTCCATACTCTTTTGCGCTTTGGAAAACCCGTCGCAAAGACCCATTAGTAGTGCTGAGGTTATGTCGCTATCTTGGTCGAATAGCGCGATGTGACTACAGCCATACTCAATAAGCACTTTAATCCCAGCGTTCTGAGCGGCGGCGATACCTATATTTGACGGAAAGTGAAGATAAGTAATTTCAGTAGAAAATGTCTCGACTAAGGGTTCTGGTGAATTGTCTACCAGAATGACAGGTAAATTCTCAGCTTCAATACCCGACAGCACCTTGTTGAGATGAGTTAAGTCGGGGTGAAAAAGTATAATAACGATGCCGGGTTTCACGATTTATTCCGCTTTTCCAGCATTTTACGATCCATTCGGTAAGCCATTTTCACTATTCTGGCCGGCATTAGCCGCATGGTTAGAACACCACACGCATAAATCAGATTCCAGGGAGTTAATCGCCGTAACGCGCGCATAGCAAATAAACGCGCTCGGAATTCATTGAGCGACTTTGTGAGTCCGCGGCGTTTGTAGAAATTGTTTACCCGACGAAACTCCAGCAGTCGATCTTTGAGATTGCAAAAAACGATGCCTTCACTGGCGAGTTGAATCCACAAAAAGTAATCCTGTGTATTCTTCAATTCGGCATCGTAGCGAAATCCCTGACGAAAAACGTCATAGCGGAATGCAACGGTTGGGTGATTCATTGAACAACGTCGGGGTAATACACGCACGATCTGCGCGTGAGAGGCTGGCATAATACGAGCGCCAACCTTTTCACCTGACTCGTTAATTTCCGTTAATGCAGCGCCTAATACGCCGACTTTCTCGTGATTATTCAGAAAGGAGACTTGCTTTTCGAAGCGCTCCGGCAGGGATATGTCATCGGCGTCCATGCGAAAAAAATAGTTCAGGCTTAACGCCATCCCCCACTCTATCGCAAAGTTCATGCTCGCAGCTAAACCGACGTTCTCGGCGTTTTTGGCCAGTACAATGCGACTGTCGTTTGTTGCGGTGTCGTTTAGGAAAGCGGTAATCTCGTCAGAGACGGGGCCATCGATCACAATGAGATAAATAAACGACTGATAAGACTGGCAAAGCACACTATCAACTGCTTGCTGTAACCATGCTAAACAGTCATTGTGATAAACGGCCATTGCAACGAGCGACTCTACATTTGATGCGATCGCTCCTTGATGGATAATTGTTGTATTGGCTTTGGACAAAGCAACCGCCGATATCGAAAGCAAAGCTGAAAATAAGAAGCAAACATAGCAAATTTATAACGCTGAGTCTGCACTAAATATGGGCAATCAGTTTTTCGCGGATGCTCTCATCGACTTCTTAATTGTTCTGATCATTCGCCAAACATTCTGGATCACGTAGCTGTAAATCATCAGCAACCCGATGAACGACCAAAACATGACGTATTCAGGAATGGCAAGAAATTCCCCCATTATGCCTACGCCGGCGTAACACAGACCAAGGAATAAGATTGCGGCCAGGGCCTGTCTGCTTGTCAAACCCGCTCGCATAAAGATGTTATGCAAGTGCTTTCGGTCTGGACGAAGCATGGATTGCCCTTTTCTAGCGCGACGATACATAATTGCCGCCATATCCATAAGCGGGAGCCCTATCAACCAAACCGCTGTGATGGGCCTGAAAGCAGCCGCGGGGCCTTGAGTGTGATCAACGAGCAACCAAACGATAGTGAGCCCGACGAACATGCTGCCTGCGTCGCCCATAAATATTTTGTTACCCTTAAAGCCTTTCCAACTCAGGTTAAAAGCCAAAAATGGTACGATAGCCGCCACAATTATAAGCGGCTCCATGATGGCACTACCATTGCCAGTGAACAGCAATATGCCGACCACAGTAAGCAAAACAATCAGGCTCATGCCACCGGCAAGTCCGTCGATGCCGTCGATCATGTTGAACGCATTGATAACACCAACGACACAAACAATAGTAAAGAAGTAGCCAACGATACCTAGATAGGCTTCTCCGAAACCGAAAATGTTACCCAATGAGGTAATATAATTTTGCGCACTCCACGCCATAATGGCCGCCACACCGAACTGGCACAGTAAGCGCCCTTTAGCACTTAACTGAAAACGGTCGTCAAGCATACCTAACAGGACAATAAACGCAGAAGCAGTGAAGAATAGCGGGTTATTTCGCATCCACACATCAGTTGCAACACTGGCCACAAGCACGGCCATAAAAATAGCAACGCCGCCAGTGAGAGGAACCATACCGGCATGACGTTTACGATAGGTAGGATGATCCACCAAGCCAAATTGATGTGCCAAAGGCGTCATCACGATCAATAGGATCAACGCGACAAAGAAAGCCGTAAACAGTGGAACAATTTGCAGATAATCAAACATACAAAAAATTATATCCGTTCAGAAATCTGAGTTTGCATTTTCGATTGCTTGAAAAGTGTTGAGAATTGATAGTCGTGATCCATGCTCTGGGTTACATCCTGAAAAGAATTGACAGTTATTTCGTCAATGCCGTCATATGATAATAGACTAAAGGCGAAAAGACTACTGTCTGTTTTATTTCTTCTAAGAAAAACAACTTTAGCCTTTGACCCAACTAGTCACATTCGTTCTATTTGTTGTCGTGTGGCAAGCAGGATTTGAGCCATTCCCTTCAAAATTGTGTAATATTGCTAGCTGAATTTTTTAATCCCGCAAGTGTCGGATAACTGCAAATGTGTTGATTTGTGTTATGCTACGGCCCCAGTTTTGACAAGGAATTATTTAAGACATGTTTAGTATCAGAGGTTTGAGTACTGGTCTGGTAGGTCTGACGTTACTCCTCAGTGGATGTGCCTCCGCCCCCGAGCCGGTGAATGCAAACATTCCTTTAGTGTCTACTAAAAGTATTGAGTTAGTCAGTACTGAAGTCGTATCCGTGCCACAAGGCAAAATTGCCTCTGGTAGCCAGGTCCAGATTAATGGTTCACTGTACCTTGTTGGGAACAGTTATCTCTCTGCTTCTGGTATGAGTTGCAGAACATTGAAAGCAATGGCCATGACAGCGGCTCCGCGCTCCATGTGCCAGCGCGACGGGCAATGGCAAGTTCTTTCGCCACTCATCACTCATACTAACGTTCAATAAAATGGCAACATCTATGTCTGTATTTCGCTCACTCCTCACTTTAACCTCTGCATTAGCAACCACAGCGTTTCTTTCTTCTGTTGTTAATGCTCAGTCCATTGCTGATTTACAACAATTAAGAGAACAAGCACAGCAACAAGGTAACAATTCGTCTTCTACAGACAGCACCACCTCAAATGTATCGGTTTCTCCAATGAACATTCCAACCAGCCGCACTTTGCCTGGTGCCAGAGCGGAGAGCATGTCGACAAACGGACAATATAATCGTTCTTCCAGAGAAGGCATGGTACTGCCTGGTGAACCGACTATTGAAGATGTTTACCCTTATAGCGAGCCACTGAAAAGCCCACCGTTTGCAGCCAATTTATTTATCGGCGGGTTCGAATCTGAACGCGCTAACGGTTTAAATGAAAATTATCTGATTGCGCCTGGCGACAAAATTTCAATTTGGATGTGGGGAGCCGTTAACTTTTCTAATGTGGTGACCGTTGATAACCAAGGCAATATCTTCATTCCGAATATAGGCCCGGTTCAATTAGCAAACACGCCAGCGGGTTCAGTAAATAGTAAGGTTACATCGGCAATCAAACAAATTTACACCAACGATGTAAATGTCTACGTTAACCTACTCACTTCTACACCTGTGGCAGTGTATATCACGGGCCCGGTAATCCGTCCTGGTCAATATGCGGGTTTGGCATCTGACAGTATTCTGTACTACTTGAAGCGTGCCGGCGGCGTAGATTTCGCTCGTGGTAGTTTTCGTAATATCGACATCAGACGCAATGGAGAAATTGTCGCAACAGCTGATCTCTATGATTTCGTCCGGCTTGGCAAACTCCCCGGCATTTCATTTCAAGACGGCGACACCATTGTCGTTCGTCCCGTAGGAGACCGTATCACGGTTGCCGATGGCGCGAATAATAGCTTTACCTTCGAATTCAAAAAGGAAGAGCTCATTGGCCGCACACTACTTGACTATGCCCATCCTCGCGACTTTATCAGCCATGTGTCAGTAGCAGGCTTACGCAATGATAGTCAGTTTGCTCAGTACCTTAATCTCAATGAGTTTGCGGAGATTACTCTCAACGCAGGTGATGAAGTTAACTTTATCAACGATCACGAAGCGAAGGTATACCAAATCAACATTGAAGGCGGTCATTCTGGCCCCTCAAAAATCATGGTCGACAGAGGAACTAGGCTTAAAGACGTGCTGAATTACGTGCAGGTTGTGCCCTCATTATCTAACCCCGAGAATGTTTATCTGTTAAGAGAAACCGTCGCGGAAAAACAAAAAGAACTAATCGAGCAATCCCTACAAAGACTTGAAAGAAGTATTTATACCGCCCCTATCAGTTCCACGGGTGAAGGTTCTATCAGAGTGCAGGAAGCACAATTAGTTAGCGACTTCATTGCCAGAGCGAGAGATATCGAACCCGAGGGCCGCGTTATTGTTTCTGAAAATGGGGAAGTCGCAAATGTTTTGCTCGAACCCAACGATACAATTGTCATTCCAGAAGCCACTGATCTGATTCAGGTAGGCGGTGAAGTAATGATGCCGCAAGCCATTGTCTTTAATGATGATGCCACCACGGCTGACTATATAGCTTGGGCAGGAGGATTCACTCAGCGCGCGGACGACGAGAGAATTTTGATTATTAGACAAAACGGTATCGTGGAATTCGACAGTATTCACCACAGCTTGTGGTCTGAAGGTGAAGGCAAACTGGATATCAGACCTGGTGACCAGGTGATGGTATTACCGTCTATAGATGTCAAATCCCTACAGGCAATCAAAGATATTACCCAAATTATTTATCAGATTGCTGTAGCAGCTAACGTTGCCGTTAACTAATGGAGCTTTCTTTCAAAACGCAACTACGAGGATGGCGAACCGTCATCTTCGCACTATTTTTGCGTGAGCTTCAAAGCAAATTTAATGACAAGCTTGGCTTGGGATGGGCTTTTATTGAGCCCTTCATCTTCATTTTCGCAATGTCATTCGCCAGAAGTCTTATCAGTGGCAATGATGTACACTCGGTGCCCGTATTTGCCTTCATGATGATAGGACTTATAGGGGTAAGAACGTTTCTTGGCTGTATTGGAAGTGTGCCGAATTCATTAAAAGCAAATAAGCCTTTATACGCTTTTCGTCAAGTACAACCCATCGCCTCAGTGCTCACTGCCGCATTCACCGAGTTTGTCGTGAAGTTTGGTGTAATAGTGCTGATTGCCATAGCTATATATGTGTTGAACCTAGATTTTGAACTTAAAGACCCAATGCTGTTAATAGTACTTTATTTTCTTCTATGGACTTTGGCACTAGCAATAAGTTTAATTTTCGCAGTGCTGATCGCTTTTGTACCTGAGGTAAATAAAATCAAAACTATGCTCAGCAGGCCTTTGTTTTTTATTTCGTGCACATTCTTTAGCTTGCAAGATATCCCAGAAAAATTTTGGCCCTGGCTGGTCTGGAACCCCCTTGTCCACATTATAGAATTAGCTCGATACGCCTGTTATCCGAGTTACGGTAGTAAAGGTGTATCACTAGAATTCATTTTTGAAGTAACCGGTGTGTGTTTGTTTTTGGCGTTATCGCTTTACCATATCAGTTGGAAGAAGATCCTTTCACGATGATTAAGTTAGAAAACCTTACAAAAAGCTACCCCAGCAAGCTCGGGCCTCAATATATATTCAGAAATTTAAATTTTGAATTTCCGACAGAAAGTAGCGTGGCTATCTTAGGGAAAAACGGTTCAGGTAAATCGACTTTATTTCGAATGCTGGCGAAAAGTGAATATCCTGACCGCGGGCGCGTACTCACTAACAAAGCAATGTCGTGGCCTGTAGCTCTGCAGACGGGCATTCATCCACAAATGAGTGGTAGAGAAAATACCCGTTTTATAGGTCGTATAAATCAGGTTGCCTCGTTGACTGATTACGAAAAAAGAGTTCAGGATTTCGCAGAAATAGGTGCAAAGTTTGATTTGCCAGTAAAAACCTACTCTTCTGGTATGCGCGCAAAATTAGTGTTTGCCTGCTGCATCAACATTGATTTTGATATTTATTTGATCGATGAAGCCACCTCAGTTGGCGACCCCACATTTCGCCGTAAAGCTCGCAGGGCATTACAGGAAAAAAACAAAACCGCAGGTATGATCATGGTTAGCCACGAACTCGACCAGATTCGGGAATTCTGTACATCGGCGGTGGTAATCGAAGATGGAGCGCTGAAATATTTCCATGATCTCGAAGAGGGGATCAGTGCTTACATGGAAGAGAAATAATTTTTAAGTGACTATAACGTATGAATATTAAAGAGATCCTCAACACTCTGAAGAAGAATAAACTGATATTTATTATTCTTCCCTGGTTTATTTACGCGCTGTATCTCGTGTTGATCGCTGCTCCACAGTATGAGAGTACAAGTAAGCTGATTGTTAAATCAACAGACGGTGGCAGCACATTTGATCCTACCTCCCTTCTTGGCGGCGCTGTCGCCGGCGTCACCGGGTCGAATGATAGCCAGATTATTGAAAGCTACATTAATTCCAACGATATGATGTGGTATCTGGAAGATACACTTAATATTAGCGAACATTACAGTTCTGATCTCGGCGATATGTTTAGCCGCTTGTCAGACAATAAGACAAAGCTCGAGTTTTATGATTACTACCTAGACCACGTCACAGTGGAAATAGATTCAGCCTCGCAGGTGATTAGTCTGAGTGTTCGTGCGTTCAGCCCTGAATTTGCCCAGAAAGTGAACAATGCAATCATCGAACGTGCGGAAAACTTTCTGAATGAAATAAATAATAATCTGGCGAAATCGAAGATGACTTTCGCCCAAGGCGAGCATCAGATCGTTGAAGATAAACTTCAAAAGGCCAAACAAGATATTCTGGCGTTTCAGTCTGAATACAACGTTCTCGATCCTACCGCTGAGGGCGCGGTGAGTCAGCAGATTGCATTTTCCATGCAATCAACTTTGGCGCAAAAGCGTGCCGAATTGAACACATTAGAAACCATGATGTCGCCGAATGCATCCGAGGTTATTAGCCTCAAGCGTCAAATCTCAGCCATCGAAGAGCAGATGAACGAACAACGTGAAAATCTGAGCAAGCAAACCGGGCAGCAATCGCTCTCGGTAACCCAGCAGATGGCGCAGTACAGCAACCTGCAAATTCAGCTGCAACTGGCTATTCAGGCATTTTCATCATCCCTGGTATCGCTAGAGAACGCTCGTGTTGAAGCGTATCAGCAATTGCAACACCTTGTGACCATTGAATCCCCTACACTGCCAGATGACAATGCCTATCCTAAAATTGTCTATAATCTGGTGCTTTTCGGCGTCATTCTGCTTATCGTTTACGGTACTGTGCGTATCGTTATCGCGACCATCAAAGAGCTATAATCGGCCAAACGGGCTAGAACCACCCTGCGTTTCAGCCCGTTTATAGACTAATTATTTTCCCAATCCATTCTGTTGTGTATAGTGAATGGATTGGGTGCTAAAACCCATCACGCGTAGCGCTTTAACCAGGCTTAAACATGTTTATGGAGACAAGGCAGGCTGCGCGATAACTATAACAATCAGTAAAAATGGAACGATATTGTGACAATAAAAACATCTAACGATTCCAGTTTCTTCGGCCATCCAGGGGGCTTGCAGACACTGTTCTTCACAGAAATGTGGGAGCGCATGAGTTACTACGGTATGCGTGCTCTTCTTGTTCTTTTCATGACAGCCAGTGTTCAAAAAGAAGGTCTTGAGTTCACTGTGGCAACCGCCGGCGCTATTTACGGCCTCTATACCGGTGCGGTTTATTTTCTTGGCTTGCCGGGCGGCTGGTTGGCCGACCGTCTTTTAGGCGGTAAACGCGCAGTTTGGTACGGTGGTTTAATTATCTTCGCAGGACACGTTGTTCTGGCCATCGATTTACAAAACCTGTTCTTTGTTGGTCTCATTTTGGTTGCAAGCGGAACGGGTCTGCTTAAACCCAATATTTCAGCCATGGTAGGTCAGCAGTATGGCGACAACGATGCCCGTCGAGACAGTGGCTACGCCCTGTATTATATGGGCATTAACTTAGGCTCATTGATCGCTTATCTGGTCACCGGTTATCTGCAGGAAGGTTGGGGCTGGGACTACGCTTTCGGCGCTGCCGCTGTCGGTATGGCCCTGGGTCTGATTCAGTATCATTTCACTAATGGCTCTCTGGCTGGAGCATCGGTAGAGCCCGCAAACCCGTTTATCGGCGAAGCAAAGCGCAAAGCGTGGATGGCAGTAGCCGCTGTTATTGCTATATGTGCAGTGGTTATCGTGCTTGCTCACACAGGTACCATCGTTATTGAGCCGGTATCATTGGCACAGAAAGTTGCTATCTTCTTTACTCTGGTATTCTTCCTGTATTTTGGTTACATCTACTTTAAGGGTAATCTTAATGAGGATGAAAAGCGCAGAATGTGGGCGTTGTTACTGGTGTGTATTGCATCGGCCTGCTTCTGGTCTGGCTTTGAACAAGCTGGCTCATCATTGAACTTGTTTGCGCAGAATTACACAGACCGTGCACTTTCATCGAGCTGGTTTGGCATGGATAGCATCCCTACCGTTTGGTTCCAACTGTCTAATGCATTATTCATTATTGTTCTTTCCCCGTTTTTCGCAGCGCTCTGGATTAACCTCTCTAAGCGCATGATCGACCCTTCCTACACCATCAAAACAGCCATAGGTATTGTTTTCATGGCGTCAGGTTTCCTGGTTATGTTCCTAGCATCACAGTATGCTGCGCAGGGCTTGAAAGTTGCTCCTATGTGGTTGGTGACGACTTACTTCCTTCACACTGTAGGTGAGCTTTGCTTAAGCCCGGTTGCCTTGAGCGCTGTTAGTAAGCTTTCTCCAAAACGTTTTGCGGGTCAGATGATGGGTGTATTTGTACTGACGTACTCTATCGGTAACATTATTGCCGGCCTGCTTTCGGGGAATTTCGATCCTGAAAATGTTGAAACGCTGCCTGCACTTTACATGCAAATTGCACTGTTCAGCATCGGTATTGCCATCGTTATTGCACTGCTCAGCCTTAAATCACGCCACTGGGAAAAATCAGGTTTGTCAGAAAAGGCATAATCGGGTTTTCACCTGCTAAGCAATCCCATACAATAACCGCCATAACTCATTTGTTAAGGCGGTTTTTTTGTAGCTGCTATGAAAATATTCTTTTCCACTCGCAGTATCCCCGCATTGGCTACCCGCTCGCTTTCAGAGCGAGTCCGGATTATGGAGAATGCAGCCAAATGTCTCACCACGCCTGAGAAAACACTTCTCAATTTATTAAAATTGCTCGTTATTGTGCCTGTATTCGTATTGATCATCAGAACAGCAAATGACTGGCATTCCCTGCTTTGGGCGTTAGTGGTATTTCTGTTGTACCCACTTATTGTGAAACCCATTCAATATTCGTTGTGTGCCAAGTATGTGCCACAAGTTTTATCAAAGGAGCGACAATGAAAACTATCCTGGTTACTGGCGGTGCGGGATACATAGGAAGTCATACCGTATTGCAGTTGTTAGAGCAAAGCTATGACGTGGTTGTGCTGGATAATCTGGCAAACTCGAGTGCAGAATCTTTAAGACGTGTGGAGTCTATCACTGGAAAGTCCGTAACATTCGTGCAGGGCGATATTCGTGATACTACCGTGTTGGACAGTATATTCAGTGAACACAAGATTGATTCCGTTATCCACTTTGCTGGCCTTAAAGCTGTCGGCGAGTCGGTGCAAAAGCCACTGGAATACTACGAAAACAACATGTACGGCACGCTGACACTGTGCAAAGCGATGCGCCAACACAATGTGAAGAATATCGTATTCAGTTCATCTGCAACGGTCTACGGCGACCCTGTCGCCCTACCTTTGCACGAGAAAATGGCTACCGGTCATCCCACAAATCCTTACGGCATGTCGAAACTCATGGTCGAGCACATGCTTACCGATCTCTATGCCTCTGATGAAGAGTGGAACATCGTTTTGCTTCGCTACTTTAATCCGGTTGGCGCCCATGAATCAGGTTTAATTGGCGAAGATCCTAACGGTATCCCAAATAACTTGATGCCTTATATTTCTCAGGTAGCTACCGGTAAATTAGAGCAGCTAAGTGTATTTGGCGACGATTACGACACTGAAGATGGTACGGGCGTTCGTGATTACATTCATGTTGTCGATTTAGCAGCCGGTCACCTAAAAGCGCTAGACCGACTCGAGCTCAACATGGGGCTCGACGTTTACAATCTTGGAACCGGGCAAGGTTATTCTGTGTTGGAAATGATTAAAGCGTTTGAAAAGGCGTCTGGCCAAACAGTAAACTATAAGATTGCACCGCGTCGTGGCGGCGATGTGGCAGCCTGCTACGCCGACCCGACATTAGCCGCCCAAGAGTTAAACTGGAACGCTGGAAAAACCCTGGAAGATATGTGTCAGGACGTATGGCACTGGCAATCTAAGAACCCGAAGGGCTACAACGCTTAACGTTCAATGCGCGTTTGGAGCTGTTCGGCTCACATACCTCTCGAACAATAAAAAAGGCGAAGCTTGTTCAGCTTCGCCTTTTTCGTATATAAATTTAAGCAGCTTTATTCATTACTGCTGTCGGTTTCATCTTCCTGAACGTCACTTTCGTCAAGCATCATCTGGAATTGTTCGAACTCATCGAGCTCTTCTTGCTCAATGACCTTTTCGCCACTCTTGCCATCAGTCACCCGATATTCCAGATTCTGGAAGTAGGCATTTTTAACGAAGGAATACGGGTCTAGCGATTGCTCCAACTGCCCTTCCTGATCGATCAGCGCTGCCCGTCCTTCCAATGCTGTAACCGCAAAGCGCACTACATTGTAAGTACCGGTGAGTACCGTCATCGGATAATAAACGTTATCAACCACCCGTCCCGTAAGAGTGCGGGGATCGTTTGGTCCCAGCACCGGCACCATCATGTAAGGGCCTGTATCGACGCCCCAACGGCCGAGCACTTCACCAAAATTTTCACGCTGGCGTGCAATCCCCATCTTTTCAGCCACATCAATGGTGCCGAGAAGGCCGACTGTTGAGTTAATAATAAAGCGAGCCAGGCTATCCAAGCCTTCGTCGACTTTACCCTGGAAAAAGTTATTGAACATGTTACCCGGCTCTTCCAGGTTATTGGAGGCATTTAATAAACCGGTTCTGGCGAATTGTGGCATAACCGTGACGTAGCTGATTGTTACAGGCCGTAGGATATACTGGTCAAGCACTTCCCAGTTAAAGTTCCAGGCAACGCGGTTTAGCGGCTCCAGAGGGTCTTTCGGATCACCGTCAGGGATTTGCTGCTGTTCAGCCTGTTCGTTTGCAGCTTGTTTACTGGCACAACCAGACAATAGAGAAACGCCCACCATAAAACCGGCAAGCAGGATTTTCGACATATTTGTCACTTCAGTTCCTTGTTGATTTGTATTGCAATGGGGAGCACTTCGCCCGGTTTTACCGGTGCCGATAATACCCCCTGAAGATCTCCTGCTGCAGGCATGACATCATCATCGGAAGAAATTCGCGCTGTAAGTTTCGCCTGAGTTAATGATGCAACTGTATAGGCAGGCATCATGGCATTATCAGTCGTTAACGACAAAGATACAGGAAAATTTTGTAACGGCATTTTTACCACCGCCGCAGGCATACGATTTTCGCTTAAATTATCCTGGGCGTAAACAATCAGATATCCCGTTTCAGGCAGCATCGACCGCATTTCATCACTCACGGTAATTGCTATATCAAAACCGGTTCGGGCTGCGCTTTCAGACGGCGCAGGGACATCCTGCTGCTGTGCCTCTAGCTCGGCGATACGCTGTGCGATTCCGATGCGGGTTTCATTTTGCGGTGGCAGTTTATTTTCAATCTTAGCGAAATAAAGACGGGTATTCGGCAGGTCACCCAACCGCGCAGACACCACTGCCATCATCAGTGCCAGGTTATCATTAGCCGGATTTTCATTGTTCAGCACACCCAGTACTGACTGTGCCAGCGCCAGCCGCTGAGCATTCTCAGTTACCATAAGCGCCTGAGCGTAGGTAATACGAATGGTGGTGTCTTCGGGCTTTATCGACAGCGCTTTTTCGATGGCTTGAATTGCCTGATCATCTTCACCCACAGACATCCACAAGCGCCCGAGATACATCCAGCCTGTGGCATCTTCGGGTTCATCACGTAAACGCTGACGAATGGCATAGGCAAGGCTAGTGATATCCTGGGCAGTAAAACCTTGCCCATTTCCAGACGCCAATTTTTCACTCAGTTCTGGTAAAGATTCAATGGCAGTGGTGGCCTGCTCCACCTGCTGGAGATGATTCACTGATGAATACACTACCCCAGCGACAACAAACGCGATAACGGCTCCCAAGGCAAGTGGCAGTGCGGCGTTACGATGGCTTACCTGCTTATCTGCCACGGCCTCATCCACCAACGCGAGTTTTAATTCATCACTGGCTTTTTGTTTATCAGATTCAGAAATTAATCCTTCTCGGGCTTCTCTGTCGAGTTCAGTGAGACGCTGTTTAACAATCGAAATATTTGATGCTACATCTCGTTGAGTAACTTGTCTGCGACGAAGCCAAGGCGTTGCCACTAGAACAATAACTAACGTTATGAGGCCCGACGCTATCAGCCAAAATTCCGCCCAAGTCATGATTTATCCTGCTTTAACATTGCTTCAGCCTGTTTCAACTTCGCATCCTGGTCGGACAAGGGCGCTTTGGAAGGTCTGCGCATTACCAGAAATAGCACCATAAAGATGAAAACCAATGGCAAAGCCCAAAGCCATATAGTCGCGACTGTGACGGGAGGCTTGTAATACACAAAATCGCCGTAGCGATCCTTCATGTAAGTAATGATTTCTTCTTCAGACTTGCCTTGTTTCAGTAGGGTATAGACTTTTCGACGCATATCATGGGCAATCATGGCATCGGAATCAGCAATGTTCTGATTCTGGCACATGGGACAACGAAGCTCTCCCGTCAGTTTTAAGAACAATACGCGCTGTTCCGGGTCATCAAACCCGTAGTTGTCCTCGACTGCGAGAACACTCACTGAAACGAGGGCTAATAAGATGAATATCCAATTACGCATCAACGGCTCCCAGCTACGTTTGTCTGTTGCTCAGCCACGAGCACGTCATACAGCGGCCCAATTTTGTTCTCCCACACCCTGGGATTAATGTCGCCGATATGATGCATACGCACTACACCACGGCTATCAATAAGGAAATGTTCCGGCGCACCAGTGACCCCAAGATCTAATGAAGTATCGCGATATACGTCAAAAATATTATATTGGTAAGGGTTACCGTAACGGCTAAGCATGCTGGTCACTTCTTCCTGCACCCGGGTCAGGGTTTTGGTGCCGAAATCCGGGTCAAGATCCTGATCGAAATACAGACCAACAAAGTTAACTTTCTGCTCTTCTTTCAATTTAGTTAGATAGGGCATCTCAACCGCGCAAGTTACGCACCAAACGCCCCATACATTTAGAATGGTCACTTCGCCTTTAAACACATCCTGCGTGTAAGTTACATCAGGCTGCATTAAATCTGGTAGCGAGAATGCCGGTACTTGCTTGTCCTTAACTTGAGAATCTAACTCTCGGGGATCAGAAAACAATCCTTGGAATAAAAACACCACAAGCACTAAAAAAATACCCAGTGGTATTAAGAAAAAACCGATTTTTTTCATCCCTGTTCTCCAACAACGTCAGTGGATGTGCGAGCCAGAATACGTTTCGCTGACGCAATCTTCGCCATGCGATAGCGACGGTCAGACACTGAACAGATGCCGCCCAAGGCCATGATAACCGCGCCTGCCCAAATCCAGGTCACAAAGGGCTTAATATAAATACGCACAGCCCAGGCTCCATCGTCTAGTGGTTCGCCCATTGCAATGAACAAATCCCGGAACACCGTTGAGTGTATGCCGGCTTCCGTCATCGGCATCCGCTGCACGGTATACATGCGCTTTTCAGGTTCAAGATGTACCAGCTTTTCTCCGTCGACATACACATCAAACACGCCAACATCAGCCGTGTAGTTCGGCCCCTGGAAGTCCTTCAGTTCATTAAACTTAAAGGTGTAGCCACCCAGATTCGCTGTTTCACCCGGTGCCATTCTCACATCCCGCTCCAGTGCGTAATTGGATACTAACGTGATCCCAATAATCGTAACGGCAAAGCCCAGGTGCCCCAACACCATTCCCCAGTGGCTTGGTGTTAGCTTTCGTAAACGAGTTAATAGCGATGCATCAGGCATTGAATCGATACGCTGCAATACTTCCCATATTGAAGAGATTAAGATCCACGCCGCTAATACTAATCCCAACGCCGCCAGATACGTTGGCGTATTGTAGGTAAAATTGATTAACACTCCGGCGCTGATACTTAACCCCAGCGCAATAAGCAATTGCTTCTGCAGTGCACTGGCAGACTGTTGTTTCCAGCGAGTAACGGGGCCTAGCCCTAGAATAAGCACAAAAGGGACAATCAAGATGGTGAACATTTGATTAAAGAACGGCGCACCAATGGAAATAGAGCCGAGGCCCAATTCTTTATGTACCAATGGCAGAATAGTACCGAGAAATACCACCAGTGTGGCGGCACATAAAAATACATTATTTCCCATCAGTAAAACTTCGCGGGAAAACATGCTATATCGACCAGGCGAGTTTAGTTGCGATGCCCGCAATGCATACAGCAACAACCCGGAACCTGATAACACCACCAGGATGCCAAGAATAAACAGGCCCCGCGATGGGTCACTGGCAAACGAATGCACGGAAACAATCACCCCAGAGCGAACTAAGAAGGTACCCAGCAAGCTAAGTGAGAATGCGGCAATCGCCAATAACACCGTCCAGGATTTAAATACTTTACGTTTTTCAGTCACTGCCAGTGAATGCATCAGTGCAGTACCTACCAACCACGGCATGAAAGAGGCATTTTCTACCGGGTCCCAAAACCACCAGCCCCCCCAACCTAATTCGTAGTACGCCCACCAACTTCCCAGCGCAATACCAACGGTGAGGAATCCCCAGGCAGCAATGACCCAGGGTCGAGACCAGCGAGCCCAGGTTGAATCCATTTGTCCGGATATAAGTGCTGAAATAGCAAATGCAAAAGAAACCGAAAACCCCACGTACCCCATGTACAGCATAGGTGGGTGGATAATCATGCCAAAATCTTGCAACAGCGGGTTCAAGTCACGGCCATCAACAGGAAAGAAAGGCAACATGCTGTCGAAAGGGTTAGAAGTAAGCAGCATGAACAGATAGAAACCGATGCCAACTAAACCGAGCACTGACAGTACCCGGGACACCATTTCATCGGGTATACCGCGACTAAACAATGCAACTGCAACGGTCCAGATAGATAGCATTAACACCCAAAGCAGAAACGAGCCTTCATGCCCTCCCCACACGGCAGTGACTTTGTAGTAAACAGGAAGCTGACTATTTGAATGTTGCGCGACGTAGGCCACACTGAAATCATCAGTAACAAATGCATAGATAAGTGCAATGAATGCCATAGCGGTAAACAGGAACATGCCCAATGCCAACGGCTTTGCGGTTCCCATTAAAAAAGAATGATTAGTTTGCGCACCCCATAGCGGATACACCGCCAACAGAATCGCACTGACCAGGGCCAGAGTTAGTGCAATATTACCCAGCTCAGGAACCATAATTAGCCTCCGTTATTCGCAGGCTTCACGTGTTTGATGCCTTTCATCTGCTCGGCCAGTTCCGGCGGCATATATTCTTCGTCATGTTTAGCAAGAACTTCGTGAGCTTCAATCACATTTCCCGCCAATAGCGTGCCCGAGGCGACAATCCCCTGCCCTTCACGGAACAGATCAGGCAAAATTCCCTGATAGCGCACAGTCACAGTCGGGCCGGTATCAACCAGGTCAAAGCTTACTGCGAGACTTTCAGAATCACGGTTAACAGACCCCGGTACAACCATACCACCGATCCGCAGACGTTGGCCGACTTGAGGTTTAACCCCTTCGCGACCATCCACAATTTGTGTTGGTGTATAAAACAAGTCGATGCTGTCTGTCAGAGCGAACAACATCAAGCCTACTGCGCCCATGACAAGCGCACCAACAAGAGAGACAACCAATAATCGCTGCTTTCTGCGGGGATTCATCTTAATTACTCCTGTCAGGTTCAGTGGTGTCGTTACGCGCTTGCTGCTGAGCTCGTTGAATGCGTAGCTTTCGTTGCTGCTCAGTAACTACCTGCTTTATTAGTCGCTTATGCTCAATTGCACTGAAAATGGTAATAAGGGCCATGGATCCCAATGCGATACCAAAAGAGAGCCAAACATAAAAGGCGTATCCGCCCATGGCCCAGAAGTCAGCCCAAGACTCAAATTGCATCATCAGCCCCCTTCTCTTTTACCAGCAATTGCACCCAAGGTCTGTGCATTTCCCGCCGGATGATTTCATTTTTAAGACGCATGGTGGTGACCAACGCAATAAATAGCGCAAAGCCAAATATATTGAGTAACAATGGCCATAACATTTCGGTAGCGATAGACGGCTTATCGAATTTGGTGATTGTTGAGCCCTGATGCAGGGTGTTCCACCATTCCACCGAGTAGTGGATGATGGGGATATTCACTACACCAACCAGTGCCATGACGCCCGCCGCCTTGCCTGCCTGCTGTTTGTCTTCAAATGCAGAATACAAAGCGATAACGCCGAAATAGAGAAACAATAAAATGAGCTCGGAAGTGAGTCTTGCATCCCACACCCACCACGCACCCCACATGGGTTTACCCCAGGCTGCCCCAGTAAGCAGTGCAATGAAAGTCATCACCGCGCCAACAGGGGCCATGGCAATCATAGCCATATAGGCTGTGCGCCATTGCCACACCATACCCACTAGCGCGGCTATTGCCATTGCCACATAAGTACTCATGGACAACATGGCGCTTGGTACATGAATATAAATGATGCGAAAGGAATCACCTTGCTGATAATCCTGAGGTGCATATGCCAACCCCCAAATTGTACCTACCACTAGGCATACCACAGCAGGCAGAGCAAACCACGGCAACAGAGTATTACAAAGCTGATAAGCCCGTTCAGGCTTTGCATAGGGATGTAACCACTTCCACATCAGTTCTGACTCACTTTAAGAGAATATGCGATGGCGGCAGGTGCCAGTGCCATTGCAATCAACAACATAGCGCCAATAATAGCAATTTGCGCACGGTATGGTAGCTGTAGCGCCGCAGCATCCACTGCTGAGGTAGCAAAAATTAATAGAGGAATAAATACCGGAATAAGCAACAGAGCCAGCAGCACACCGCCCCGTTGAATGCCTACAGTCAACCCAACGGCGATGGCGCCAACCAAAGATAAAAGCGGTGTTCCTAACAAAAGTGTAATCACTAATGCGATATACATATCCATTGTGAGGTTGAGGAACATGGCCAATAGCGGCGATAAAACAAGCAGTGGAATAAACGTAACCAGCCAGTGACAGAGCACTTTCATTGCCGCAACAGCATAGAGAGGCAGCCCAGACAGTTGTAATTGTTCTAGGGAACCATCGGCAAAATCGTCTCGGAATAATCTCTCCATTCCCATTAAGGAGGAAAGAATAGCTGCAATCCAAATAACACCCGGGCCAATTAGCTGTAAGGTATCAGGCCCGGGGCCAACCCCAAGGGGGAAGAGTGTCACCACCATCAGTAAAAACATAAGGGGCTGCACTAGCTCGGCCTTCTGCCTGAAAGCCAACGCTAAATCTCGCTTAAATACACCACCCATCAAGCTATTCAAAACCGGTACTCCAAATCAAAGGAACGCACTGAGCCCGCTCGCTCACTGAGTGCCTGATGGGATGTGGTAAGTACTGCGCCACCGGCGTCTACATGTGATTTCATTTTATCTTCGAGTTGCGCGACGCCTTTCACATCTAAGGCAGTAAAGGGTTCGTCGAGGATCCAGACTTTCCCAGGCTTGAGCCATAAGCGGGACAATGCCACTCGTCGCTGTTGCCCTGCTGATAATGTTCTACACGGCACATCTTCCATGCCTACCAGCCCCAGTTCGCCTAACACATGGTAAAGGTGGTCAAGAGAAGCAGGAACATGATGCTGACGACACCAGAAAGCGAGATTTTCTATCGCGGAGAGTGCACCATTCACGCCAGGCTTGTGGCCAACATAGATTAAATCCTTGAACCAAAGCTCACCTAACGGCTGCGACTGCCAAGTAATAGTGCCACTTTCAGGTTGACTTAACCCGCAGAGAATTCGTAATAGACTGGTTTTACCGGTGCCGTTGGGCCCACGAAGATACACCAGTTGACCAGACTGCAATGAGAACGACAATCTATCAAACAACACTCTATCGCGTTTAATGCAACTTAGTTCACTGGCCACTAACCCTGACAACCAACACCTCTTTTAAATAATTCGCTGTTTATTTTTGATGTTTGCGACCCAGCATTCTAGCATAGGCAAAAAGGATCACATCCCAACCATTGGCGTATTAAACCTTTTTATGACTTAGTTCAACCTGAAGGAGCATTGACATCGGTGAAAATCACAAAATGCTTGAATTTTTCAAATAGTTGCCGATAAATCTGTCATGAACTTGCAGATAGCTCAACTTTTTTCCGCTGCCAATGCATCGCTCTCTGCCGATGTAGTAAAATCACAACCTGAAATTCTGTCTCAACTCAGTTCAGCTTCGTTGCAACGCACATCGCAGACACAAATGCAGATATCTGCGCCCCAGTTACTTGCTTCAACGCTTTTAACATCAACACCAACCAGCAGCGTCACTGTTGATTCCGCCGCTACCGTTGTAAGTGGTGAGAAGCAGATTACGTTATTCGACATGTTGCCGATTAAGCAAGTTACTCGCCTTACCCAAGCTGATATGCAACGTTTGGTAACAGCTTTAGCTGACGGCATGACATTGGCAGCACTGTCGCAATCGAAGTCTGGTTTCTCACTGACAGGCACAGTTGAAAATATAGCAAATCGTACAGTGAGTCTGAATTTGCAGATGCCAGGCAATCCTGGCATAAAACTCGTTGTGCCAGACAGTATTGCCAGCCAATTAAAGTCAGGCGATAAAGTGACGTTGAAACTGCAACCAGAGTCGGCACCCAGCTCTTTGGCAAACCAAGTTAAGAATAGCAGCGGGCAGCAATGGAAAGCGACATTAAGCTCCACTGCGTTACCAGAAAAAGAAGCATCATTTACGGTCCCGTCATCCTCACCAAGCGTTAAACTTGCCGTTGCAAAAGTGATCGCAAGCGCGGGGATAACACTTGAACAACCGCTTTCTACTGCATTGCAGAAAAACCTCAACATTTCCCCATCACCATCAAATGGGAAATTGAACACGCCGGTATCTATGCACATTGTAAATGTACAAGTTCGTGGTAACCAACTTGAGGTCCGCGGCACTGAGCTAAAACCCATGTTAAACATTACCTTGCCGAAAAACAGTCCTAAACTTCAGCCTGTAGGTAATGACAGATTAGTCGAGCTTGCAAACCAAAATTCAATACCACGACAAACAGGAAAGCTCTCTTCCATACAAAATAATGTGACAACGCAAAACGTTGCGACACACCCATCACCTTTGTTATCAGCAAAATCAGATACGCTGTCGCCTTCTGTGAAGTTGGCGGATAAGTTATCACCTGTTTTGGGTATATCCGCAGAGGATGTGCCTGTTGTATTGGATAAAGTTCGACAACTTTCACGTCAACTCCTGGCGCAAACCGGTTCAACCAATGAAGCGTTAACAAAGCTTGTTAATGTGCTGCGTAATCCGGGTTTTGATATGCATGCTGAAAGTAAAGCGGTGTCGAAGCATCTGCTAAATCAACTTCTCGCGCTACAACCAGAAACGAAATCAACTGCCACGGCTGGCTTACCACAAATGAATGTTGAACAGACCAACAGCGATAGTGGAAAAACCGTCGAGAGTCAGGTTCGGCAATTGATTCAGTCTCCGGCTCTGACTAGCACCCCTTCAGCGCTACTTAGTCAACCTGCAGCATCGGGTTTTATCAATGCACTGGTCAGCCTGCTGCAAATCAGCCTCGCTGGTAGGGCCGCCCGCGCCCAACCAGATCTAGCACGCATCATCGACAAAGCTGACTCGGTTTCAGGAAAAACCGTCAGTGCATCAGGAGGCTCAACGTCTACGCCGCAAGCTGGGCGAGTGGCAAATGATTTTGCCCAACTTGATAGTCGGTCAAACCTGCTCGAACAGGTGCGGGCGTTGCTTGCCAACCACCAGCAGCATAAAATGCAGAATGCTGAGTCGCGGCTTCAGGGGCAGGATAGCCTGTTTTATATTTTACCTGTTGCGAATGAAGACCAGCCACCGCCTGAGCTGCATATTCGAGCCGAAGAAAGAGACAGCAGAGACAACACAGCAGAACGAGGAAAACAACGTATTTGGCATCTAACCATGAAACTCAGTGTGGGTGACGCCGGTGAGTTACTAGCCAAAACCAAGATCAATAATGACACCATCGAATTGCGCATTTACACCTCTTCCGATGCTTTACTCACCTCGGTTATCGATACCTTGCCCTACCTGTTACGTAGACTTGAGAGTCAAGGCCTTACCGTTGAACATCACAGTTGCCAAAGAGGGAAAATACCTAAAACAATGAAAGATATGCCCTATCAGTTGTTTGAGGCACTGGCATGAAGGAGCCCTTTTGTGAGCGATAAAACCCGAAAGGCTATCGGCATTAAATATAATAGCGGTGAAGCGGGCGCTAAACCTAAAGTGGTTTCAAAAGGGTTTGGCGATTTGGCGCAGGCGATTATTCAGCAAGCCGAAGAGGCGGGTGTGCTTATTCATGAAGATCCTTATTTAACCGACATGCTATCAACACTGGATTTAGGGCAAGAGATACCAGAGTCACTGTACTACGTCATTGCCGAGCTAATTGCATTTTCTTACGTATTACAGGGCAAGATCCCGGCAGGTTGGGAGGACAGCGGTCATCTGCCACAACGTGTTTAAAGCGCGTATTCACGCAGTGTAAGTGCTCTGCGCTTAACCACGATCAGAAACCTTATTACCCTCACTTACCAGAAAAAAGACCGACATCATCGTCGGTCTTTGTCGGTCTTTTTCCCTGCGCATAATCTGCATGGATAGCTTGGCTCAATAATGACCAAACGTTAATTTTTATAGCGTATCTTCTGACTCGCCTTCAGCTTCTTCTGGCTTAACGCTCTTCGTTGCCAGTAATTCAGCACGGATTTTCGCTTCGATCTCGTTGGCGATATCCGGATTCTCTTTCAGGAAATTCATTACGTTCGCTTTACCCTGACCGATACGATCGCCATTGTAGCTGTACCAGGCTCCGGCTTTGTCTACAAACTTCTGCTTCACGCCCAGATCGATAAGCTCAGCTTCTTTACTGATCCCTTCGCCGTAGCGGATCATGAACTCAGCCTGTTTGAACGGCGGTGCGACCTTGTTCTTCACAACCTTCACCCGGGTTTCGTTACCCACAACCTCGTCGCCTTCTTTCACCGCACCGATACGACGGATATCCAGACGAACTGATGCATAAAATTTCAGTGCGTTACCACCGGTAGTGGTTTCAGGGTTACCGAACATCACACCAATCTTCATACGGATCTGGTTGATGAAGATACAAAGCGTGTTGGATTTCTTAATATTGGCAGTCAGTTTACGCAGTGCCTGAGACATCAGACGCGCCTGCAGACCAACGTGAGAGTCACCCATCTCACCTTCGATTTCCGCTTTCGGCGTTAGTGCGGCTACTGAGTCAACAATCACCACATCTACTGCGCCAGAGCGTACCAGCATGTCACAAATTTCAAGCGCCTGTTCACCGGTATCAGGCTGAGATACCAGCAGATCATCAATGTTTACGCCAAGCTTACCGGCATAGATAGGGTCTAATGCGTGCTCAGCATCAACGAAGGCACAGGTTTTACCTTTTTTCTGCGCTTCTGCAATAACCTGCAGGGTCAGTGTGGTTTTACCTGATGATTCCGGCCCGTAGATTTCAACAACACGGCCACAAGGCAGACCGCCTATACCGAGCGCAATATCAATGCTCAGCGATCCGGTAGAAATGGCTTCAATATCGTGTGCCTGGTTATCGCCCAGACGCATGATCGCGCCTTTACCGAATTGCTTTTCAATCTGGCCTAAGGCGGCGGAAAGAGCTTTTGATTTGTTGTCGTCCACGTTATTATCCCCAAGATAATGGATGCCCGTGATGCAGTGTTACTGCCAGCGGCGCGGTAATCATTTTTGATTCCGATGTCTTTATACTGACCTGCCTGCACATTTCAGTGCTTACATTCACGGATCGTTATTTCGAATGTTGATTGCATTCTATACTGTATAAGCATACAGTCAAGTGCAATTTGATGTTTAGTCTGGCAGAGACAGGATTATTCAGCAACCAGTCGTTGGTACAGAGTTGTAATCGCAAAGCGAATCGCTTTTTCGCGTACCGAAGTTCTGTCGCCAGAAAACAGCTGCTTTTCAGTAAACACAGTACCGTTCACCAAAAAGCCAAACCATACCGTTCCCACTGGCTTTTCAGCAGAACCACCGCCAGGACCGGCAATACCACTGACAGAAATCCCTGTTTCGGCACCGCTGTTCGCAACCACGCCTTGCACCATTTCAGACACTGTTGGCTCTGAAACAGCGCCAAACTGTTCAAGGGTGTCAGCTTTCACGCTCAACAGTGATTGCTTCGCTTCATTGGAATAGGTCACCCAGGACTGATGAAACCAGTCAGAACTGCCAGACACGGAAGTGAACGCATAAGCGATACCACCACCTGTGCAGGATTCTGCACAAGAAACCGTCAGGCCCCGCTCGCGCAACAGGTTGCCCAGTGCAGAAACGCATTCTTCAAGTGGACTGTTCGCACAAACAGTTGAAAAATCCGTACTCATACTAATAATACTCACCAATGAATTAATTCCGTTGTACCATTTTACACATTTAGCCGCTGGTAAAGACAGAAAGTTGGCTAAATAGAGAAGGAGAAGGCGCTTCTGGACGGACGACGGAACTGCATTTGAAACACGGCGTAAACCCATCCCTGGGGCCTCGGCTGCCGCATCCCTGCGGCAGACGGTTTCAAATGCAGTCCTCGTAATCCGTCCGCGCGCCTTCCCAGTCAACTGGGTCCGTACTCCGGCCATAGCGCCTTCTCACTCAAGCAATATCAAAATAACAAAGAGGTTTTCTTGGAATCACATACGCCGATGATGCGCCAGTATCTGGCCATAAAAGCACAACATCCAAATATTCTACTGTTCTACCGGATGGGGGACTTTTATGAACTCTTCTATGACGATGCCAAGAAGGCGGCGCATTTGCTGGATATTTCGCTGACCGCGAGAGGCAAATCCGGTGGCGAACCCATTCCTATGGCGGGTGTGCCTTATCATGCGGTTGAAGCTTATCTTGCTCGACTGGTAAAAATGGGCGAGTCGGTGGCTATTTGTGAACAGATAGGCGATCCCGCTACCAGCAAAGGGCCGGTTGAGCGGGCGGTGCAGCGTATCGTTACACCTGGTACCGTTACCGACGAAGCATTGCTGGAAGAGCGTCGTGACAACCTGCTGGCAGCGGTTTGTGGTCATTCAATGCAATACGGTATTGCTACGCTTGATATCAGCAGCGGTCGTTTTCTGGTGATTGAATGCGAAAGCGACGAGCAACTTCTCGCTGAGCTTCAGCGCCTTAACCCTGCCGAGCTGCTTTATCCTGAGGGCTTCGAAAGCCTGCCGCTGATCGAGCGACGCAAAGGGTTACGCCGTCGACCGGAATGGGAATTTGATGCGCAGACTGGCAATGAGCAGCTGAATCAGCAATTCGGCACCCAGTCACTGGACGGCTTCGGCGTGAAAGGGTTAGATAAAGCCATTGGTGCGGCGGGATGTGTACTGCAATATGTAAAAGACACCCAGCGCACTGCACTCCCTCACATTCGCAGTATTCACCGAGAACAGCAGGAAACCCGCATTCAGCTGGATGCCGCTACTCGCCGTAACTTGGAGCTTACCCAGAATTTAGCCGGTGGCCAGGAAAATACGCTTTTTAGTGTGCTTGATGCCACCGCAACCCCAATGGGAAGCCGTTTGCTGCAGCGCTATCTGCACGCGCCAATCACTGATCACTATGAACTTACCCATCGTCAGAAGGCCATTGCTTCGCTGATCGAAAACGGTAACGAAGAGGTTGCAGACACACTCAAGCGCATCGGTGATATTGAACGCATCATGGCCAGGCTCGCACTGCGTTCTGCACGTCCCCGGGATTTTTCCCGCTTGCGAAACGCCTTCAATGAGTTTCCTGATTTACTTGCGCAGCTCGAAACGTTCAGTAATCCACTGCTCTCAAGTCTGGGTAAGGCCATTGGCACCTATCCTGAACTTCAGGAATTACTAAATAAAGCTATTGTCGATAACCCACCGGTGGTGATCCGCGACGGCGGCGTTATTGCGGAAGGCTTCAACGAAGAACTCGACGAACTACGTAAGCTCTCTCAGGGGGCTACCGACTATCTTGATGCGCTGGAACAACGGGAACGTGAGCGCACTGGTGTATCTACGTTGAAAGTAGGCTATAACCGCGTTCACGGTTTCTTTATTGAATTAAGCCGTGCCAATAGCGGTGCTGCGCCAGCAGAGTATATTCGTCGTCAAACGTTAAAAAATACTGAGCGCTATATCACGCCAGAATTAAAAGAACACGAAGACAAAGTGCTTACCAGTCAGGGCCGCGCAATGGCACTGGAAAAGCAACTGTATGAGAATTTATTCGATAATTTCCAGCCACATTTAACCGCGCTTATAAATACCGCAGAAGCGCTGGCCAAGCTGGACGTTATTCAGAGTTTCGCAGAGCGTGCCATTGCACTGGATTTACATTGCCCTGCACTCACCGACGAGCAGGAAATCACCTACGAAGCCGGTCGCCATCCAGTGGTTGAGCAGGTCATGGAAGACCCGTTTATTGCCAACCCGGTAACACTCAATGATGAGCAACGCATGTTAATTATTACCGGCCCGAACATGGGCGGTAAATCAACCTACATGCGTCAGACCGCGCTTATTGTGCTGATGGCATACCTGGGCAGCTATGTACCAGCAACCAATGCCCGTATTGGTCGTGTGGATCGTATATTTACCCGAATAGGTGCATCGGACGATCTGGCTTCTGGCCGATCTACCTTTATGGTGGAAATGACCGAAACCGCCAACATCCTGCACAATGCCACAGAACACTCACTGGTATTAATGGACGAAATCGGTCGCGGAACCAGCACCTATGATGGTCTTTCACTGGCTTGGTCCTGTGCTAGTTTCTTAGCGCGGGAAATTAATGCCTACACCCTGTTCGCCACCCATTACTTTGAGCTTACTCAGATGGCCGAATCTGAACAAGGCGTGGTGAATGTGCACTTAGATGCCGTGGAGCATGAAGATACTATCCGGTTTATGCACACGGTAGAAACCGGCGCAGCCAGCAAAAGTTATGGTTTACAGGTAGCACAACTGGCCGGGGTACCCCGTCCGGTAATTACTGCGGCACGGGCAAAACTGCACGAACTGGAGAACCGGGAACCAGGCGAAGCGGTTTCTATGCAGGTTCAGGAAACGCCGAATGCCAGCAAAGGCCAGTCGGAAATGCATTTTTCTGACATGCCGGATCCGCTGCGTGATGCACTTAAGCAGTTGTCACCAGACGAATTATCACCACGGGAAGCCCTGGACCTTATCTATACCCTCAAGCGGTTAAGTCAGGCTTAAACAGCCATCACAAAAATAACCCGCTCGACCTGCAGGCAAACAGATTGTTTGCCTGCTACTCTTTCGCTATAATATTGCGCCGTCCAAGTGCTGAATCCCGTTTTGCCAACTCTCAGCACATTAGCCATACAATCCAAAGCCTTAGGTTTCGCATGACAAATTATATTTTCGTCACCGGTGGTGTCGTATCATCGCTTGGTAAAGGTATTGCTGCCGCTTCGTTAGCAGCCATTCTTGAAGCGCGTGGTCTCACCGTTACGATGTTAAAACTGGATCCATATATCAACGTTGATCCAGGCACAATGAGCCCAATTCAACACGGGGAAGTGTTTGTCACGGATGATGGCGCAGAAACCGACTTAGACTTAGGTCACTACGAGCGCTTTATCCGCACCCGTATGACCAAGCGCAATAACTTCACCACAGGTCGTGTGTATGAAGAAGTATTGCGTCGTGAAAGACGTGGCGACTACCTGGGTGCCACTATTCAGGTTATTCCGCACATCACTAATGAGATCAAACGTCGTGTCATCGACGGTGCAGAAGGTCACGATGTGGCTATCGTGGAAGTGGGCGGTACCGTAGGTGACATCGAGTCACAACCGTTCCTCGAAGCAATCCGTCAATTAGGTACTGAAGTGGGTCGCGATCGCGCGATGTTTATGCACCTGACATTAGTACCTTACATGCCAGCATCTGGTGAGGTGAAAACCAAGCCTACTCAGCATTCTGTAAAAGAGCTGCGTTCTATCGGTATTCAGCCTGACATTCTGGTGTGCCGCTCTGTTGGCGCACTGCCAGCCACTGAACGCTCTAAAATCGCTCTGTTCACTAACGTAGCAGACAAAGCGGTTATCTCACTGAAAGACGTAGACAGCATTTACCGCATTCCGGCTGCATTGAAAGCACAGGGTATGGACCAACTGGTTGTAGATCGCTTCCGTCTGGACTGCAAAGAAGCTGACTTAACCGAGTGGGAACAAGTTCTATACGCAGAATCAAACCCAACGGCTGAAGTGAACATTGGTATGGTAGGTAAATATGTTGAACTGCCTGATGCCTACAAGTCGGTAAACGAAGCGCTAAAACACGCCGGCCTGAAAAACCGTCTTACCGTGAATATTCATTATATCGATTCTCAGGATATTGAAAGCAAAGGCACTATGATGCTTGAGCAGCTCGACGCTATCCTGGTTCCGGGCGGCTTCGGCGAGCGCGGTATTGAAGGTAAAATTGCCGCTGCTCGTTATGCCCGTGAAAATAAAGTGCCTTATTTAGGCATTTGTTTGGGTATGCAGGTTGCTTTAATTGAATTTGCCCGCAATGTTGCTGGTATGGAAAACGCAAACAGCACCGAATTCGATCCGAAGACACCTTACCCGGTAGTTGGTTTGATCACAGAATGGCTGGATGCAGATGGCTCTACAGAACAGCGTGATGCAACCTCAGATTTAGGTGGCACCATGCGTTTAGGTAGCCAGCTTTGCCACCTGATCCCAGGCAGCAAAGTATGTGAGACCTATGGCAGTGAAGAAATTTATGAACGTCACCGCCACCGTTACGAAGTGAATAATAATCTTCGTGACCAAATCGAAGCAGCAGGTTTAAAAGTAAGTGGATTGTCCACAGATAAACGCCTGGTGGAAGTAATTGAAATCCCGGACCACCCGTGGTTCGTGGCAGGCCAGTTCCACCCGGAGTTCACTTCTACGCCCCGCGACGGACACCCGTTATTTAAGGGCTTTGTAGAAGCTGCTGGTCAATACCAGAAAGCTAATCACTGATTCTAAAAAAGTAAAAGGCCGCATTTTGTGGCCTTTTGCACAATCGTTGAGGAAAAAAAATGGCGAAGATTGCTCGCATTGTTGGACGCGAAATCCTGGATTCACGTGGTAACCCCACTGTTGAAGCGGATGTTTATCTTGATTCTGGCGCAATGGGTCGTGCAGCAGCACCCTCTGGCGCATCTACTGGTTCACGTGAAGCACTGGAACTGCGTGACGGCGATAAAAGCCGCTACCTGGGCAAAGGTGTAGAAAAAGCCGTTGCAGCAGTAAACGACGTAATTGCGCCTGCTTTGGCGGGCATGGACCCTCTGGCGCAAACAGACGTTGATAACAAAATGCTTGAGCTGGATGGCACGGAGAACAAAGAAAAACTTGGCGCAAACGCAATCCTTGCTGTTTCTCTGGCAGTGGCAAAAGCTGCAGCTATTGAGAAAGGCGTTGCACTATACGAGCACATCGCTGATCTGAACGGTACACCAGGCGTTTACTCTATGCCTGTACCAATGATGAACATCATCAACGGTGGTGAGCACGCTGACAACAACGTAGATATTCAGGAATTCATGGTTCAGCCTGTTGGCGCGAAAAGCTTCAAAGAAGCGCTGCGTATGGGTGCAGAAATCTTCCATAACCTGAAGAAAGTACTGTCTGCTAAAGGTCTGAACACCGCGGTGGGTGACGAAGGTGGTTTTGCGCCTAACCTGAGCTCTAACGCTGAAGCATTAGCAGTTATCGTTGAAGCCGTTGAAAATGCTGGCTACAAAATGAATGAAGACATCACGCTGGCTCTGGACTGCGCGGCATCTGAATTCTATAAAGAAGGCAAATACGTACTGTCTGGCGAAGACAAGTCTTTCGACTCTGAAACCTTCGGTGATTACCTGGCTGATCTGGCCGAACAGTACCCAATCGTATCTATCGAAGACGGTCTGGACGAGAGCGACTGGGACGGTTGGGCGAGCCTGACTAACAAGATTGGTAATAAAGTACAGCTGGTTGGTGACGACCTGTTCGTAACCAACACCAAAATCCTGTCTCGCGGTATCGAAAACGGTATCGGTAACTCTATCCTTATCAAGTTTAACCAAATTGGTTCACTGACTGAAACTCTGAACGCGATCAAGATGGCGAAAGACGCAGGTTTCACTGCCGTTATCTCTCACCGTTCAGGTGAAACTGAAGATGCCACTATCGCTGACTTAGCGGTAGGTACAGCGGCAGGTCAAATCAAAACGGGTTCTCTGTGCCGTTCCGACCGTGTTGCTAAGTACAACCAGTTACTGCGTATTGAGCAGGCGCTGGGCGACAAAGCGGTTTACCCGGGTCGCAGTGCAATCAAAGGTCAGTAATGACCAACAAACGGGTAGCACTGGCTACCCGTTCTTTTTAATGCTACTTTATTGATATATTTCATAAACCTTTGTAGCCATGTCGTCAGGTTCTCATTCGTCGTCTAATCAGTCCGATTTCTTCTCGGCCACTGGCGCTACTGACGGAAAACCCGTTTTTACCGAAATCTGTAACGCCCTCTACGAGCGCGAGTTACTGGTCCTTTCTCAGACCACCGGAAATCAGGTAAAGCTACTACAGAGTCGGTTAGCCGCCCTTCCCCATCGAATTCAGCGTGCCGCCCATTATCTTTCTCTGCATAAAACCCCGCTCACTGTTGATAGCCATAACGGTACCTGGCAATACAAGCAAGCAGGAAGCTGTCCAGCCAATAAAGTTGAATCGGAAATGAATCGCGTATGGTATAGCGAACATGCTGCCTATGGCCTGGCGGTACCGGTTCGTTTGCAACGGTTTGATGAAGAACATATTGAACTGGACTCCATCGACCGGGTGCAGTTTGACAATGAGATGCTGCACACCAATAAATACGGCTGGTTTACCTTCGATGGCATCAGTCAATCAAGCAACACTGAAACAGACTTTAAACTGATTAAGCCTACCAAAGCGATTATGGCAGCAGCGTGTTGTGGGCACCGTTGGAACCACAAAGGCAAACTCGCCCCCCGCACGGTGTCATTAAGAGAGTTATTGCTTTCTACCACCATAAAATGGAAGAAATTCACCCTTCTGGCCTGACCATTGAACGCAAATAGGATGAATATAACCATTATTTATAACCCAGAAGACAATCAAGGGTTGACCTGAAGGCGCTACATGGTTACATTGTCGGCTATCAACTGGGCAGGCAAATAAACGCTATTATTATGCAATCTGTTTTTCTATCTCTTCTACTCCTCATGGCAGCAAGACTGCACGGGTAGATTGCATCCAGTTATAGGAATCTCCATAAACCCGTGCATCGCACGGGTTTTTTTTTAATTGTTTTAACCATGAGTATTAAGCCATGACGAATCAGGTAAAGATCTTTGATACCACCTTGCGCGACGGCGAGCAGGCACTGCTGGCCAGTTTAAGTGCCAAAGAGAAATTACAGATCGCCCTGGCACTCGAACGCCTGGGCGTAGACATCATGGAAGCGGGTTTCCCGGTTTCTTCTCCAGGTGACTTCAATTCCGTTCAGATGATTGCCCGTGAAGTAAAAAACAGCATTGTTTGTGGCTTAGCCCGTGCTGTTGAGGCCGACATTGATGCCTGTGGTAACGCGTTGAAAGTAGCCGATCAGTTCCGAATCCACACTTTCCTGGCCACCTCTGATATTCACATTGAGCACAAACTGCGTAAAACCCGTGATCAGGTTATCGACATGGCCGTTAGTGCAATTAAGCATGCCCGCCGGTACACTGATGATGTTGAATTCAGCTGTGAAGATGCAGGCCGTACCGATATCGATTACCTGTGCCGGGTGGTAGAAGCGGCAATTAACGCCGGGGCGAACACCATCAATATTCCTGACACTGTGGGTTACACCATTCCTACTGAATTTGGCAATATTGTTACCAACCTGATGAATCGCGTGCCGAATATCGACAAAGCGACGATCTCTGTGCACTGTCACAACGACTTAGGCTTGGCGGTTGCCAACTCACTGGCTGCGATTGAGCAAGGTGCACGTCAGGTGGAATGTACCATGAACGGTATTGGCGAACGGGCCGGTAACACCTCGTTGGAAGAAATCGCTATGATTTTGCAAACCCGCGAATCGTTGCTTGGTCTTAAGTCCAACATCAACTCTACCGAAATTCACCGCACATCCAAGCTGGTAAGCCAGCTGTGTAACATGCCGGTACAATCTAACAAAGCCATCGTCGGTACTAATGCATTCAGCCATTCCTCCGGTATTCACCAAGACGGCGTATTGAAGGCGCAGAACACTTACGAAATCATGACCCCAGAGAGCGTGGGTATCAACAAAAACAACCTGAACATGACATCACGTTCGGGTCGCCACGTAATTAAACACCGCCTGGAAGAGCTAGGTTACAAACCGGAAGATTACGATCTGGAAGCTGTTTACGCTGCATTCTTGGAACTGGCTGATAAGAAAGGCCAGGTGTACGACTATGATTTAGAAGCCTTATTATTCTTCGATCAACAAAAACACGATTCAGCCCACTACCAGCTGAAATATCTGCATGCGACTTCTGGTCGTGAAATTGTGCCAAGTGCAACAGTAACCCTGCAGGTTGGCGAAGAAGAAGTGACCAAAACCGCCATAGGAAATGGTCCGGTAGATGCCGCATTTAATGCTATTATGGAAGTGCTCGGTCACCAGGATCTGGTGGTTGTAGACTTCAAACTCGACTCCAAAGGAGAAGGGGCTGATGCCCTGGCCCAGGTTGGTGTCATCGCAGAATATAAAGGTCGCCGTTTCCACGGCATCGGTCTGGCTACCGACATTGTCGAAGCCGGCGTAAAAGGCCTGATTTTCGTATTAAATAATACCTATATCGCTGATCAAATCGATCAGCAAAAGAATCAACAAGAACGCGTTGCAGGAGTATAAAGTGAGCGAATTTAACATTGCCGTCCTCGCCGGTGACGGCATCGGCCCGGAAGTCATGCAAGAAGCCAACAAGGTATTGGATGCCATTGAAACCAAATTTGGTGTGACTTTTAACCGTACCGCTTACCCTGTGGGTGGCTACGCCATTGATACCGAAGGCGAAGCATTGCCGCCAAAGACTTTGCAAGGCTGTGAAACTGCCGATGCCATTCTTTTCGGCTCAATTGGCGGTCCTAAATGGGATTCCCTGCCACTGGAACAACGCCCTGAACGCGCCGCTCTGCTTACCCTTCGCAGCCACTTCGATTTATTCAGTAACCTGCGCCCAGCCAAAATCTATCCTGGTCTGGAAGGTCTTTCACCCTTGCGTGCTGACATTGCAGCCAGTGGCGTTGATGTATTGGTTGTGCGCGAACTAACCAGCGGTATCTATTTTGGTCAGCCAAAAGGCCGCGACGGTGAAGGCGAAGAAGAATACGCTTTCGATACCATGCGCTATTCCAAGCGTGAAATTCGCCGCATTGCCATTTCTGCCTTTGAAGCAGCGCAGAAGCGTCGCGGTAAAGTTACCTCGGTAGACAAAGCCAACGTACTGGTGTGCAGTCGTCTATGGCGTGAAGTAACAGAAGAAGTTGCCAAAGACTACCCAGACGTTGAACTGGAACACATTTATATTGATAACGCGACAATGCAGGTAATGAAAAATCCTGCTCAGTTCGACGTCATGCTGTGCTCCAACCTGTTCGGCGATATCATCTCGGATGAGTGCGCCATGATGACGGGTTCCATGGGCCTGCTTGCATCTGCAAGCATGAATGAAGACGGTTTCGGTCTTTACGAGCCTGCCGGTGGTTCTGCGCCGGATATTGCTGGTCAGGGCATTGCTAACCCAATTGCACAAATCCTTTCCGCCGCAATGATGCTCCGCTTCTCGTTAAACCAGCAAGAAGCCGCCGATGCCATCGAAAAAGCGGTTGTTGCTACCTTAGAATCCGGTGTACTTACCGGCGAGCTGCTGCCTGCTGAAAAGCGTGATCAGGCATCCACCACAGCACAGGTTGGCGACGAAGTTGTTAAACAAATTCTGAGTCAGGAGTAAGCTACACCATGGCCAAGACCTTATACGATAAAGTTTGGGAAGCGCACGTCGTTGACCAATTAGGCGAAGACAGCTTGCTGTATATCGATCGCCACCTAATCCATGAAGTAACCTCACCACAAGCCTTTGCTGGTTTGAACGAAAAAGGCCGTAAGGTCCGTCGTCCAGACCGCACTTTCGGTACCATGGACCACAGTATTTCTACCCGTTCACTGGCTATTGATGCCTGTGGCCCGCAGAATGCGCTGCAGCTGAAAACGCTGGCGACAAACTGTGAAGAGCACGGTGTTAAACTGTTCCCAGTAGGTCACCAGAAACAGGGCATCGTGCACGTAATGGGTCCGGAACTGGGCCTGATTCTGCCTGGTATGACCGTAGTGTGCGGTGACTCTCACACGGCAACCCACGGTGCATTCGGCGCATTGGCGTTCGGTATCGGTACCTCTCAAGTTGAACACGTTCTCGCCACCCAGACCCTGAAGCAAAGCAAAGCGAAAAGCATGCTGATCAATGTGAACGGCAAGCTGGCTGTTGGCATTACCGCAAAAGATATCATTCTTGCCATCATTGGTAAAATTGGTCACGCCGGAGCCACTGGCCACGTGATTGAATACGCGGGTGAAGCGATTCGTTCTTTGACTATGGAAGAACGTATGACAATTTGTAATATGAGTATCGAAGCGGGTGCCAAGGCGGGTATGGTTGCACCTGACGATACTACGTTCGAATACGTAAAAGGTCGCGAATACGCCCCAACAGGAAGTGATTGGGATGAAGCGGTTGCCTACTGGAAATCATTACACAGCGAAGACGGTGCCACATTCGACACCGTGGTAGAACTGGATGCTGCTGACATTGCACCGCAAATCACCTGGGGCACGAACCCGGGTCAGGTAATTGGTGTGGATGCGCCGGTACCGGCTCCTGAAGATTTCTCTGATGCGGTTGAAAAAGAAAGTGCCAGAAAAGCGCTGGCTTATATGGGGCTGTCTGCGGGTGACAAACTTGATGCAGTGTCAGTAAGTCACGTGTTCATCGGTTCCTGTACCAATGGTCGTATTGAAGATATGCGTGCAGCCGCATTCATCGCCAAGCAAGGTAAAGTGGCTGACACCGTAACCGCCATTGTGGTGCCAGGCTCTGGTGCGGTGAAGCGTCAGGCAGAGGAAGAAGGCCTGGATAAGATTTTCACCGATGCTGGCTTTGAATGGCGCCTGCCAGGCTGCTCTATGTGTCTGGGTATGAACGACGATATCCTGCAGTCAGGAGACCGTTGCGCCTCTACCAGTAACCGTAACTTCGAAGGCCGTCAGGGCCGTGGTGCGCGCACCCACCTGGTTAGCCCGGCAATGGCTGCGGCCGCCGCGCTGAAAGGCCGTTTTGCTGACGTTCGCGAATTTCAGGAGTAAGTCATGAGTCAGGGTTTTACAGTACACACCGGCCGCGCTTGTCCTCTGGATCAGGCCAATGTCGACACCGATCAAATCATTCCAAAGCAGTTTCTGACTGGCGTTACCCGCACCGGTTACGGCAAGCACCTGTTTCACGACTGGCGCTACCTTGACCTTCACGAGCAAGAGCCAAACCCCGAATTTGTGGTAAATAAGCCGGAATACGCTGGCGCCAGCATTCTGCTGTCACGGGAAAACTTCGGTTGTGGTTCAAGTCGTGAACACGCACCGTGGGCACTGGCAGATTTTGGTTTTGATGTTGTTATTGCAACGTCATTCGCTGATATTTTCTACGGCAACTGCATCAATAACCAGTTGCTGCCTATCGCGCTGTCATCAGCGCAGATGGATGCACTGTTTGGTGCAGTAAAAGCTAACGCAGACCTTGAAATCGTGGTTGATTTACCCGCGCAAACCGTTACTGCTGGCGAGCTTACTTTCAGCTTCGACATTCTGGCCCACCATAAAAACAACCTGATTAAAGGGTTGGATGCCATCGGCCAAACCCTCGAACTGACCAGTACCATTGAAGAATTTGAAGCAAAGCAGCCAGCCTGGCTTTAATTTCTGAGATTTGTTCTATACTAAAAAAAGGCGATGTTTATACATCGCCTTTTTTATATTTAGCGGTTGATAGTTAGGAGCAAACCGGGCTGGCTAAACGGGTTTTAAACCCGGCACTACTTCCGGTTTAGGGCATTTATTTCAAAGCATCGAGGCATTATGCTTAAACACGTGTCAATAAACGACCTCATACCCGGAATGTTTGTGAGCCAAGTCGTGGAACAAACGGGCAATACCCGGGTAAGAACCAGCGGCGTTGTTAAAAGCACCTTATCGGTTGAGAAACTTCGGGAGATGGGCATAACACTGGTCGAAGTGGATTACTCTCGCAGCCAGGTAACAGAGCCCCAGCAAGAACCAACCAAAGCTTCTGAAGATTCCCCAAAACCTAAAAGTAACAGCGACATCCTGACTTCTGCCAACCAGCTTTACGACGAAGCCCTTACGCTACAGAAATCATTTATCAGCGCGCTGCAACGCGGTGCCCCTAATGATTTAACGAAAGCCTCTGAACTCTCCTCTAGCATCATCGAAGGCGTATTTGATAATAAGGATGCGATGTCGTGTCTGACAATGATCAAAAACTCAGACCAATATTTGCTTGAGCACTCTATAAATTGCGCCATTCTGATGGCAATGTTTGCTGATCATCTTGGCTACGACAGAGACACCATTGATGAAGCCTGCATGGGTTCTTTGTTGATGGATGTGGGTATGTCTCAGGTACCTGAAGAAATTCGTCATAAAACAGATAAACTCTCGCCAGCAGACTGGTCAGTGCTGCGCCAACACGTAGCGATCAGTCTGGAACTGGTAGAGCAAGGTGAACAAATATCTGACCTTGCTTTATCGATTATTTCACAACACCACGAGCGTGAAGATGGCTCCGGCTACCCAAATTCATTGGGCAGTACTGAAATTGCCCCTTTATCGAAAATGGCCGCAATTATCGACAGCTACGATGCAATGACATCGAACCGGAAGCATAAGGACAGTATTACCCCCACACTGGCGTTAAAACGTTTGGCGAAAGACCCCAGCCTCGACAATCATTTAGTCAAACAATTCGTTCAGTGTGTAGGGGTTCACCCTGTCGGCTCGCTGGTTAAGTTGAAAAGTGGCCGTTTAGGCATTATAGCCAAGCCCCACCCGGAAGATTTACTGGCACCGGTGGTGATGACGTTCTATAGCATCTCCGGCGGCCATTTCAGTGAAATTAAACGGGTGGACCTTTCTCAGGTAGATGATGAAATTGAATCCGGCGTGCGCCCCGACGATTTCGGCATCAACCTGCCGAAATTTTTCAAAGATGTGTTTATTAACCAGGTACCGGATTAATAAATCCTGTCTACTGCAAGTTTCGAATAATCATGCACCTGCCAGCCCGGCTTATAACGCGGAACGGACGGTATGTGGGCGGTGGGTGTACAAGCATTCGAAACCGTCTGCCGCAGGGAAGCGGCAGTCGAGGCCCCAGGGATGGGTGCACGCCGTGTTTCGAATGATTGTGCACCTACCAGCCCGACATCTACCGCATGTTGCACGCGCTACCAGTCGGTAAGCGCTGCCATGGAAAATTCTTTGCCTTCAAAGCTGAGAATTACCCGTTGCGCCTCAATTTTAACGATTTGTACTTGGTCTTCAATCCAGTCACCCTCGCCTAACTGTGTGCCATTCACTCTTACCCAGCGGTCAGACGGACGGCTCGCATACATGTGGGCGTTGAATGCCATGCTTGGTAAGCGGGTGAGCATACGCACCGGTAGTTGGTCAACGCGAGGCATGTCATCGCGCACCGTGACTTTGGTTTCAGCTCTTGGTTCAGTGGCACGGTTGTCCAGTTCGTCGATAGCTCTATTAAAACGTGCCATCAATTCCGGGGAGACTTCCACGTCACTTTCCTGTGGCGCATTGATCACTTCACCGCCTAAATCCACCTGAGCCTGAACCGAGTTTTCTGCGTAGCGCTGGGCAGTCTCTGCCTGAGTTGCACTTTGCTGGACTGGTGTTTGAGCGGGTGCCTGTTCAGGTGAAACAGCACCAGGTTGCAACTCTGACGGCACCGCGTTGGCAACGTTTGTACTTTGCGCCACCTCAGTTTCTGTATCCAATGCTGCTAGGTCATCGGAATTGTTGGCATCTGTAACCACATCTACTTCAGCGGGGCGATTCTCTTTTTCAGGTTCATTAACCACGCCCGGTTTTGTCTCATCGATCACATCATCTGAATCCGTTGCCACCACATTTTCAGTCTGCGGCCACCAGGCAGGATAGCTCCCCGCAGCACCGCCAATTGCAAGTCCAACGATTATCACGCCCGCAAAAGACATCACCTGACGAGAATACACCTTCCACATCGACGGTAGCCCCTGCACAGTAGGCAGAAACAAACTACGGTTAAACTGTTCCGAAATAGCGTTATCCAGCTTATTCACGCTGGTATCGTGGTCACCTCGAATCAATTTTTGGGTTTGTGTTCGATGATGTACAGGCTTTTCAATTTCGACGGTTTGCGCGGGATCAACCTCCACTTCCAGCACGCCCATTTCTGCAAGCCCTGTTACCATAGCATCACTGGTTACCAACCCTGACTTTCGAATTTTTACCGGGCCGTTCTGTTCGGTAATGCGAACAATCACCATACCCGGTTTAAGTTCAGCAATTTTCATCAGTTCAGACATACAACCTCCCGATGCCAAAGCCCACCAGCAATGCTAATACAAAGGCCGTACCTAACATCCATTTGCGCTGACTTTGAATACGCTGACTAACCACATCATCACCGAGAATTTGTTCTGCTGCCGCCAGAAAAATAGGCTTTTTCACCACCGCATGTTGTTTCGTAAAAGACAGGGTCAGCGCGCGGTCGCATAAAAGATTAATGACCCGGGGAATACCACCGGTAATTTGATGAATCGCTTTTAACGCCTGTGGGCTGAAAATACTGATATCGCCATTCGCGACGCTAAGACGGTGGGCCACGTAAGACGACACTTCCGGTGCTGTTAATGGCAATAAATGATATCGCGCGGTGATCCGCTGTGCGAGCTGACGCAGTTCATTCCGCTTCAGTAATTGTTGAAGCTCAGGCTGCCCGATGAGGACAACCTTCAACAGTTTTTCGCGATTCGTTTCCAGGTTAGTGAGCAATCGTAGTTGCTCTAACACTTCAGGCATTAAATGCTGCGCTTCATCAATCATCAACACTGTGTTCATGCCTGCCTGATGATTGTCAGCCAGCTTCGCCAATATGCGGTCAGTAAAATACTTCAAACTGGCCTTATCAGCGTCGTAAGCGATACCCAGTTCATCACACACCGTGGCCAGCAATTCAAGGGCCGACAGCGTTGGGTTCAAAATCATCGCAACCTGCGTATTGTCAGGCAGTTGCTGCAGTAATTTTCGTGATACCGTTGTTTTACCTGTGCCCACTTCGCCGGTAAGCATGACAAATCCACCGCTTTCCCTCAGGCCGAATGTCAAATGCGCCAACGCTTCTTTATGGCGTGGACTCATGTACAGGTAATCAGGGTTTGGAGCAATTGAAAATGGGTTGTCCGTTAGCCCAAAATAATTCAGATACATATGCTTGTCAGAGTTAGCAATTCACCGCGACTAAACTACCTAGCCACTTGCAATAAGTCAAAATCAAAGCGATTCGAACACCAATTTAATGAATGGTTCAGGCATAATAACGAAAAACACAAAATGCGATGGTTTTATGGATGTTTATTTAGTGGGTGGCGCGGTGCGCGACGAATTACTCAATCGGCGGGTTACCGAACGTGATTGGGTGGTAGTTGGTGCGACTCCAGAAGAGATGCTCGCCAAAGGCTTCGAGCAAGTCGGCAAGGATTTCCCGGTATTTCTGCACCCGAAAACCAAAGAGGAATACGCTCTCGCCCGCACCGAGCGAAAGTCTGGCAGTGGTTACACCGGTTTTGTTTGTTACGCTGCACCAGATGTCACCTTAGAACAAGATTTAATCCGTCGCGATCTCACCGTGAATGCTATTGCCAAAGACAATGATGGCAACCTTATTGACCCTTATCACGGTGTGAGAGACCTAGATTCCCGAATTTTACGGCATGTGTCAGAGGCTTTCAGTGAAGATCCGCTTAGGGTATTTCGTGTAGCGCGTTTTGCTGCTCGCTACGCGCACCTTGGGTTCAAAGTTGCTGAAGAAACGCTTTCGCTGATGCGCAATATGGCTGACAGCGGTGAATTGGCACACCTCACTGCCGAGCGAGTATGGAAAGAAACGATTCGCGCGTTGGGTGAAAATAACCCGGAAGTATATTTTCAGGTGCTAGCACGTGCTGAGGCACTGAATGACTGGTTTCCCGAGCTGATTACATCGCTTAAAAACACTGATTCGCGGCTTGAGCGCGCGGTATCAGCCAAGTCTAGCGACGATATTCGCTGGGCGCTGCTTTTCGCGAATACTTCAGCAGAAGGTACAGAAACCTTGTGCAAAAGAGTAAAAGCGCCAAACAAATACGCTGAACTCGCTATGCTGGTCAGCCGTTTCAGCAAGGCATTCACTCCCTCAAACACCGCTGATGACTGGTTGACGCTCTGCAATCAGTGCGATGCCTGGCGCAAGCCAGAACGCTTCACAGACTTTATCACTGCATGTACGTTGATAAATGACAATGCCGATATCAGCAGCGCTTTGGCAACGTCATTACATGAAACCGTAAAAGAGGCCAGCAAACTCAGCGCAAAAGCGTTTGTCGAGCAAGGATTGCGCGGTCCGCAAATTGGCGAGGCGATGAACCTGGCCCGAAGGGATATTTTTGAAAAGCGTTTCCGTTTAGATCTGTTCTCCTAGCCAGGAGGAAAGTATCTGGTTAACGAGTAACCTAAATTAAAACATATTACTGAATTTTTCGATGCAAAATCTAACACAACAACTTCAGCAGCTTTTCGGCTTTGACGATTTTCGTGAAGGTCAGCAGCAGACCATTGAGCAGCTTTTAGCGGGGCATTCATCGCTGGCGGTATTTCCAACCGGCTCTGGTAAGTCGTTATGTTATCAGTTTACGGCTACTCAATTGCCTCACCTCACACTGGTGATTTCACCGCTGATCGCCCTAATGCACGATCAGTTGGCATTTTTGCGCAGTAAGGGAATTGCCGCGGCCAGCCTGGATTCCACCCTCAGCAAAGATGAAAGTCAGCAAGTGATGCAACAAGCCCGGGATGGCGAGCTCAAAATACTGATGATTTCCGTGGAGCGATTCAAGAATGAACGCTTCCGCCGTTTTATAGAAAATATCCCTATATCCATGCTGGTTGTCGATGAAGCCCATTGTATTTCAGAATGGGGTCACAATTTTCGCCCTGATTACCTTAAACTCCCGCAATATCAGCAAGCACTGAATATTCCCCTCGTACTGTTACTTACCGCCACAGCGATGCGCCGTGTGCAGAAAGACATGGCACAAAAATTCAACATTGGCTTTCAGCATATTGTACAAACAGGATTCTATCGCGCGAATCTCGATATAGACCTGATCCCCGCCCACCACACGAATAAATTAGTTTTACTAACGCAGGTGCTGAATGAAACGGCCGGTGCTGGTATTGTTTACGTTACTCAGCAAAAAACGGCTGATGAACTCGCGGCTCAACTTCAGGAAGCAGGCTATTCGGCAGCTTCCTATCACGCGGGGTTAGGTAACGACGCGCGAGCAAGTATTCAGAACCGTTTTATGGCAGGTAAAACCCGTATCATCGTGGCAACAATTGCATTTGGCATGGGGATAGATAAATCAGATATCCGCTTTGTGGTGCATTACGACTTGCCCAAATCCATCGAGAACTACAGTCAGGAAATAGGCCGTGCCGGCCGAGATGGTCAACCTAGCCGCTGCGTACTGTTGGCAAGTTTAGATGGGATAAATGTGCTGGAAAACTTTGTCTATGGCGATACCCCTGAAGCGTATGGTATCGATAAGCTTTTAACAGAAATTACCAGCAGCGCTGAAATTAATGAATGGGAAACGCAATCTTATTCACTGTCACAAGCCACCAATATTCGTGCTTTGCCACTAAAAACGTTGCTGGTGCAGATGGAGCTGGCTGGCGCTATTGAGCCTAAATACAGTTACTATGAAGATGTAAAAGTGAAATGGCTGGTCGCCCCGGAACAGATTGAAAAAGTGTTGCCCGCAGAGCAGCAACCGCTTTTCAACGCCATTGTCGGCCAGACTAAATTCAAAAAGATTTGGGGCGTGCCGAATTTCGACGGGCTTCACCAACAAGGTTTTGCACGCGGCACTGTGTTGAGCCTGTTAGAGCAACTTGCAGAACACGATTACGCCGAGTTAGAAACGAAAAAGCCCACCGACGTTTATCGCATCGCGCCGGACTTACTAACACCAGAACTAGCGCAAAATCTGCATCAGTATGCCGCCCGTAACGAACAATCTGAAATAGCCCGCATTGCCACCATGCTGCGATTTTTCAATCTCGACCGTTGTCTGAATCACAATCTCGCGTTGTACTTTGGCGACCAACACGCCCCAGAGCGCTGCGGTCACTGCTCAGTTTGCCGCGGGCATTCACTCAGTCTCAGTCGCGAGAACGACAGCGACGACACCAGCGCGATTAAAAACAATATGCAACAAGCACTTGCGTGGTTGCACGAAAAACTCCCAGAAGCACAAGTTTCTCCTATTTTGCTCACCCGCTTTATGGCAGGACTAACTCAACCGGTGTTTACAAAAATAAAAGCCCGTCAGCAAGCGCTGTTCGGAAAATATGAAGAGACCGCCTATCACGTGTTGCTGCAGTGTTCTCATTCCATAATGGATGAACCAACAAGCACACAATCGGGATAATTGTTATCAAAAAGCGGCAGTGAGGTGCTACAATACGCCTTTACTTTCGCGACATAAAAACACCGCATGACCTTTGAAGAATTAGAGCTTGATGACAGCCTCTGTCAGGCTGTCACGGAGATGGGTTTTAAAAACCCAACTTCGATTCAGTCTCTCGTGATCCCGCCGGCAATGGACGGCAAAGATATCCTCGCATCCGCCCCTACCGGGACCGGTAAAACGGCCGCATTTTTGCTGCCAGCTTGTCAGTACCTGCTTGATTTCCCACGTCGGGAACCAGGTTCATGCCGAATACTCATTCTCACGCCAACCCGTGAGTTGGCTATTCAGGTTTACGAACAGGCCAAGGCTATTACTCGATACACCGAACTGGTTTGCGGTGTCATAACCGGGGGTATTAATTACGGTACTGACCGAGAAATTCTAAGTCAAAACCTGGATATTCTGGTCGCTACCCCGGGCCGTCTTTTCGAACATATCGAGAAAGAATCAGCTGACTGCCGCAATATTGAATGTCTGATCCTGGATGAAGCCGACCGCATGCTTGATATGGGCTTTGGTGCTATTGTGGGGCAAATCGCTTCTGAAGCGCGCTGGCGGAAACAGAACATGTTGTTCTCTGCTACCCTTGAAGGCCCGGGCGTTAAGTTCTTCTCAAGAGATATTTTGAATGATCCGGTAGAAGTAGAAGCCAATCCTTCTCGCAAAGAAAAAGCCAAAACCCATCAGTGGTATCACCTTGCAGACGATATGGCCCACAAACAGGCCATGCTGGTGCATATTCTGAAAAACGATATCACTAACGCCGTGGTGTTTGTTAAAACCCGAGAGCGCTTACAGGCACTGAAAGATTTCCTCATGTCGGAAAAAATTGAAGTGTGCTGGCTTCAGGGTGAAATGCCACAGGATAAACGCATCGCCGCACTGCAACGGTTTAAATCCGGCGCTGTGCCTGTACTGCTGGCCACGGACGTTGCCGCCCGCGGAATCGATGTACCAAATGTTAGTCACGTCATCAACTTCGATATGCCCCGCAAGGCAGACATTTATGTTCACCGTATTGGTCGGACTGGTCGCGCCGGTGCGAAAGGCACAGCGATTTCACTTATCGAAGCCCACGATTTCGAAATGGTTGGAAAGGTTGAGCGTTATACCGAAGAACCGTTGAAAGCCCGGTTCATCAAAGATTTGCGACCTAAACATAAAGCACCGAAAATTACCGCAAAGAAAAAGGCTAAGAAGAAAAAAGCCGCCACAGCGAAAAAGAAAAAGTAAGGACATTTTGTTATGGCATTTCCAGAAAAAATCGTACTGGCTTCAGGCAATGCCGGTAAGGTAAAAGAGTTCGCCCGACTGTTTGCACCGCTCAATGTAACTGTAGTGCCACAAAAAGAATTAGGCGTTAAAGACGTACCAGAAACCGGCACCACGTTTGTCGAAAACGCGATTATTAAAGCCCGCCACGCTGCAAAATGTACAGGCTTACCCGCTATTGCCGATGATTCGGGTTTGGTGGTGAATGCCCTTGATGGTGCGCCAGGTATATATTCAGCCCGGTACGCCGGTGAAGGTGCTGCCGACAGCGATAATATTGAAAAATTGCTTCATGCCTTAGATGGCAACCCAAACCGCCGAGCGCATTTCTTTTGTATGTTAGTTTTTATGCGACATGCAGACGACCCTGTGCCATTGATCAGTGAAGGCTACTGGCACGGCACCATTACCACCGACCAGGCTGGTCATGGTGGGTTTGGTTACGATCCGGTGTTCTATGTGCCATCACACGAATGTACCGCTGCTGAACTCGACAGACAGGTGAAGAATCAAATCAGTCATCGTGGTCAGGCAATGGCGTTCCTATTGGAACAAATGAGACAAACTTTTGCGTAATCCCCCATTAGGCTTGTACATCCACATTCCCTGGTGTGTGCAAAAATGTCCTTATTGTGACTTCAACTCTCACGGGTTGAAGTCTGATCTCCCCCAACAAGAATATGTCAGCCATTTACTCGATGATTTAGCCGTTGATGCCACCCGCGTTGCTGGCCGGGAAGTGACCAGCATATTCATCGGTGGCGGTACACCCAGCCTTTTTGAGCCTACTTTCATTGGCAATTTGCTTGCAGGGGTAAAACAACGTATCGCGCTTTCAGATAACGCTGAAATCACCCTGGAAGCCAACCCTGGCACCGTAGAAGCAGCAAGATTCGACGGCTATGCTCAGGCGGGTGTCAATCGTATTTCTATGGGCATTCAGAGCTTTGAAGATAAACATTTAAAAGCCCTCGGAAGAATTCATGATACGACGCAGGCACGCAAGGCCATCGACTTCGCCCGCTCAGCACCGCTGAATAGTTTCAATGTTGATTTAATGCATGGCCTACCTGATCAGAGCATTGAAAACGCATTAAGTGATCTAGCAACCGCTATCGCGCTGTCGCCTGCGCATTTGTCCTGGTATCAGCTTACCATCGAGCCCAACACCCCCTTTTATTCTAAACCTCCAGCACTGCCCGACGACGACATCCTGTGGGAAATACAAGATCAAGGCCATGCAATGCTGGCTCAAGCGGGCTATCAGCAATATGAAATTTCGGGATACAGCCAACCCGGTTTTCAATGTCAGCACAATTTGAATTACTGGCGCTATGGTGATTACTTGGGGATCGGCTGTGGCGCACACGGCAAAATTACCGATATCCGCACCGGCAACATTCACCGTACCGTGAAAGTCAAGCATCCAAGGGGTTATATGGATATTGCGCGCCCCTATCTCGACACAGAGTCAACGGTTGAAAAAGACGATCTCGCTTTCGAGTTTTTTATGAATCGTTTTCGCTTAGTCGAACCTTGCCCAAAACAGGATTTTATTGATTTTACCGGCCAGGTATTGTCTGCGTTTGAGCGACAGGAGTTAGATAAGGCCATTACGCAAGGCCTGCTGACCGAAACAACGAGTCATTGGCAGGTTACGCCTAAAGGTAGGCGCTATCTAAATTCACTGCTTTCTGCGTTTGTTTGAAGAGGTGTAAATAAAACAGCCCGCTAATGCGGGCTGTTTTATTAACTGTAGATTTTAGCCAGACACGATTACGTCGAAAGGCTTTAATGCAACAACGTGCTTGCGAAGTTTATCTTCCAACACGTTTAGTCGTTGGAGCTTGTCACAGAACCATTGCGCTTTGTTGTTAAGCGACGCAGGGCTGGCTTCCAGGTCGAGATGCTCCCCTACCGCTTCGAGCTGTCGGGTAATCGCCTCTACCCGCTCATCACTCAGCTCTACTCGAGATTCGTCCATGCCCGCAATTGCAGACAAGATACCGCCAATTGACATTGAAATGGCTTCTTCCAGCTCCGCCTCTATTCCGCTATCGACAAAATTGTCCACACTCTCTAATGATCCCGGCCCGATAAAATAGTGGTCGCTGGCATGGCGAAATTTATCCTTCACACGATTACGTACTCGCTTCATGGCACTTTGCAGCTTGTCGTAGCTGTCATGGTCTGCGCCCACCAGCCCTTGATACACGTTGTCAACGGTATCCGCGGCCAGATCAACGCCTTCGGTGGCCAGAATAATCATTTTCGGCACAACATAATGCAGGCCACGGGAATATTCTCGTAACCAACGACGCTGTTGCACAGAAAGATCCTGCCAGCGCCCTTTAACGAATAGCTGCTCCTGATCGTTGATCTGAATGACAGTTCGGTTATTGTCGAGGATTCGGAGTTGATGTTCATTCACCACCAAACCATACGCAAAGTCGATATCGCACGAATTTCCCGCAGATGCGAAAAATGGGATCGTCGCTAAAAAGACAAGCGTATTTCTGACTACATTGATGAGATTTCGCATTTTCATGCGTTGCATTGTGGACGGCTTAGGGGCAAATAAAAAGTCGCGACAAGCTCAACAGACTAAAATTCAGGTTGAATATATCGCGACTTGAAAGAAGCAGATAGACGCTAATCGACACTCGTTCGCACAAGTCTTACGTAAATAAATCGATCTTTTTCTTTGATTGAATGACTCGCATTGAAAAACGCCACAACCCAGGAGCGAAGTGGGTCTTGCAAAGACGGCGTTGAAGTCCAGAAATCATCTGGTGGCGTGTTGGGAAACACCGTTTCGTTGATAGCAGGACGTACACACTCACGTTCAGTGATAGTAGTCAGCTCTTTGATATTGGGTAAACGCCACCCCGCTAGCAAAGTAGCATCGGCCTCTTGCGCAGCGATAAGTGCTTCCTGCCAATTGTATTTTACCGCCGTGCCAGTGCACGTTGTGCCATTCCAGGTTTGACCAAGTGCACAACGCTGCCAAATTAGGTTACTTGGCGTGTGAAGTACCTCGCCGTCACCCAAATCTTCAAATTCATCGTCACCTGCCGTTTTAATGCCTGAACCCAGACAAGTTTGCGCCGCCACGGATGCGGTTAAAAACCACAAAAAGAAAACGACCAATACTTTCATCTTTTACCTCCCCGCTCTGACCAAGCGCACGCTGCCTGGCGTGGCTTTGTTCAAAAAGTTATCCAGGCCAGAAGCAAAATCCAGCGCCCATGCATTCTGAGCCGCATCTTCGGCAACACCATCAGCACTAGGGATTCGAGTCCAGTACCAAAGCCGACCATCACCGTCTACCGTACCCGAGTTAGGGAAATAGTCATCATCAATCCTTACACCGCTGGCAAGACCAAAATGTATCAGCGACATCATTTCTTCGTAAGTCGGCATTCGCCAGTCATAAAATCCGCACAATCCCACCGCGTTGACGGCACTCACATACGCAGTGGTGTTACAGCTTGTGAGAGTGCAGCTTGCATCAGTACCTGACTGAACGCCCTGATATCCGCCGTTTTCATCGAAGAAGAACCAGGTGTAGGTATGGTTGGCATCGCGCACGCCTCCGTCTGTGGTTTTCTTTTCCCATACCAGCCCAGTAACATTATCACGCACGCAGTCCCAAGCTTGAGCGGTATCGTCTTCTTCGTCACCGTTGGCATTTAATTTGGTAAAGTCAAAGCCAGCCTTACCACGGCCTGCTTTTTCCAATAAATTGGCAGCATGAATCACATCACTGCCTCGTTGACCATCTTGCCCTGGAAATGCGTTTTGTTGTGTATTCGCATAGGCTGTATTGTTGGCCTGTACCGTAACTCCAGTATCGTTGATCAGCGGTACCGGATAAGGACGCACCGTAATGTCTACCTCATCGGTAACAACATGCCCGTAGGCATCGGTTACGCTGAGCATATAAGTAAACACGGTTTCGTTTTGTACCTGAGGTGCAACGGCATAGGTAGAGAGTGAAGATGGGCTTACCACACCATCCAACGTGCCATCCCACTCGCTAATGAGCGGTAGCCCGGAAGCGACCGTGGTGGTGGCAGTGCCATTCAACACCACGCGTTCACCGCTAAACACGGCTTGATCAGCCCCCGCTTCTACCAGAGGTAAGGTCTGACTTTCTGACAACGTATTTAACGAAAGTGTAGCGGTATCAGTGGTACCTTCCGCATCGGTTACGGTGAGGGTGAATGTGAGCGTTTGTGCTTCAGCTTCAACCGGCATGGTAATAGTGAGTGTTGAAGCATCTGTGGTGACATCGTTCAACACACTGTTGCCGGCGGTCTGTTGCCACTCCCAGGCAGCAATGGGGTTGTCGGGATCGGGGGCATCGTCGTCAATACTGGCTCTACCATTCAGCGTCACACTGCGCCCCGCAGAATAAGTATTGGCAGGCTGCCCCTCTTCCTGCTCAGCTTCAATAACGGCAACAGGTGCAATGTTCTGTGGCCGCACGAGAATATTGAGGGTATCAGTATCACTATTTCCGCTGGAATTGGTGACCACCACAGTGATGACAAATGCCGTATCTGTGGTCACTGCAGGCGCGGTGAACTCGGCTTCTGAGGTAGAATTGTCTGCCTGGGTTATAGTGGCAGCAGGCGATGCACTCCAACGCCAGGTTGCACCGTCAGTATTGCCTGTAACACTGCCTGAAAGCGTAGACGTAGCACCTTCAAGCATTTCAATATCTGCACCGGCATTAACATACAAGGCATTAGGGGACGCATTGCCGCCAGTGTCACCATCATCGCCGCCTCCTCCGCCACCGCAGCCGAACAGCAGAAATGATGCACTTAACATCAGAAGAACTTTTACCGCAAAAAACTGAATTCTCACCATTACATGCTCCAAACGAAGGCATTCAAATTCGCCAACTTTATAACGACGTATCAGGTAAACGCTTTTTTGCTAGGCTCTTTCTTCCGTACTGACCTGTAAGGCTTCGAGTTGCTTTTTTCCAGAAGCGATATCCGTCATGTCATATACCATGACACTGATAAAATCCGTTTTTCCGTTAGCAGAGGTCAATGGCGCTAAAGTTACGTTTTGATACATATAAAGCTCATTGCCTGTAATCGGCCGATAGTTGTGAAACTTGAATAAATAGGGGCGTTGCTCCCAGGTCATGAACGCCCGCGTATTGAGTTCGAACACGGGTTTGCACTTTTTAGTAAACCACTTCTCTTCAACGTTAGGAAAAATGCTAAAAAGGGTTTTATCACGCACCTCACTGGGAAGCAGGCCGCTGTGACTTTCCATAAAACCGTTCCAAACCTGTATGCGGAAATGCTTATCAAGCACCACAATGCCCACATCTACACTCTGGAGCATATCCATCATCCAGTGGAACGACTGCATTTGCTCTAATTCGGTATCCTGCATTACATGTCCTCTAGTAAATGCGCCAGTTTGGCATTCATAGTCTGCATGGAGTCTTCAGTAAACAGGATTAGCAAGTCACATCGCACGTTGTATCCTTCTAGACCGTAGCTTAGCTCGATTGCCAAGGTACGTTTCCACTTGACCTGGTTCGTTTTTATGATTTCACTGATGGCCCTGTGCTGACCCAGAACAATGGGTTGGCCCTGTGCAAAAGTCACGTCCATCTGTTGTGCTAATCCGGTGAGGCAGGTACCTATAAGAATACTGGCCGCGTCCATGAGTAATTCCAGTTGCAGTTGATCGTCCACTTCTTCCTGTACATCGAGAATTTTCGCAACGTCACCAAAGCTAGAATCGCTAAGAATACAAAGTACTTCTCCGCGGATCCCAGAGCCAATAAAACCTTGGCATACCGCTGTTACTTGCTCTTGGGAATCGATATCAGACAACATCATGCGCATCTCAGAGGCTTCTATCAGATTCACATTGGGTATAGGCAGGTGAACAAAAACATTCATGGTACGGGCCAGGTGATCACCCGCACGTCCCATGGCAATGTTGGTGATTTCCTGATAACAATCGCGGATGTCGGGATCTAATTCAACCGTCTCTTCAACGGGCGCTTCACTTTCCATCAACTGATGTTTAATCAGCACTTGTTCAAGAGTAGTAGGATCAACGGGTTTGCGAATAAATTCAACGGCACCGAGCTTGGTTACGCGCTCGTGAGCTTCAGGCTGTACATCCCCTGAAATAACGACCACCTTAGTCTGCAAATTTTCATCGCGAATGGCCTGTAAGGTTTCGTAGCCATCCATCACTGGCATGTTAAGGTCGAGTAGAAGCAGTTGCCCTTTGCCTTGCCGTAAAAGTTCTACGGCTTCTTTGCCGTGTTTGGCAAAGTGAATCGCCACTTCCCAGTCTGGTGGCAAACACTTGGCAACCTGCTTTCGTGCAACCATTGAGTCGTCACAAACCAATACCGATATCATGTGAAAAGGTAACCTTCCTATAGCCGTTACAGAGATGAATGCCGCTTAAAATAAACACAAAACGCTGCAAAAATACGCAGTAATCTAATGAATATACGGTGTCCGTTAACCTATTAACTAATAGCAGGATTCCAGAAAAAAGCCATTGCACTTATGTTTAAATCTGCAGAACTTTCGCCCTTAAACGAACCAGGATAATTCAGGAAATCGAGGAAAACAGTAATGGTAAAATAATCGCCGTCATTATACCGTTCAAACACAATCCTAATGTAGCCAGTGCACCGGTTCGCTCGCTCATTTGCAGCGCTTTCGCCGTTCCTACTGCGTGGCAAACCGCTCCGAGCGCCATCCCCTGAGCCTGTGGCAAAGTAACATTTAACAGCTTATACATAACTGGCGCGATTACCGCACCAACGATACCGGTAGCAATGACGAAAACCGCAGCGAGTGCTGGAATGCCGCCAATATGCGCGGTCGCTTCCATAGCGAGTGGTGTGGTTATCGATTTTGCCAGCATAGTCATTTGCAATGCAGTAGGCGCATCGAAGTACCATACAGTGAACCAAGCGGTAAGCGGAGCAATAACACCGGCAATAAAAACAGAGGCAACTAACCGCCAACCAAGTTCACGTATTTTTTCCCACTGCGCATACATCGGGATAGCCAGCGCGACGGTTGCCGGTCCAAGCAGCCAATGTACTAGTCCGGCGAATTGCTGATACCCCCTCGCACTGGTTCCAGACACCATTAACATCGCGCCCACGAGAACGGCTGTTACCAAAACCGGGTTTGCGAGAGGATTACCTTTCGTTCGACGTCCAATATTTAACGCTAGCAGATAAGCGATTACCGTAAGTGATATCCATAATCCTCCCTGCCAGGAAAACGATAACTCCGTCAGGCTTACAATGGATTTTGCCCAGTCATCAAAGGCTTCTGTAATCGTCACGAATCATCCCTTACCACAACAGATTGCAAGATTTTTTGTGCAATCCAAGCCGCAATTCCAAGACTAACTGCCGTACTGACAATGATAGCTAGCGCAATACCGGTGATATTTTCACTGATCTCTTGCCAATACACACCCACACCCAAAACTGCCGGCACAAACAGCATTGCCATGTGCTTGAGAATAGGCTTACCTCCAGCAAGCAACAACATAGGGGTCTTACGACGAAAAAATTGCCATGCTAACAACATCAGTAAGCCCATCAATGTGCCCGGTAGCGGAATTGAGGCCACGCGAACCAGTATTTCTCCAGAGAAATAGAAAACGCAGATAAGGCTGAAACCCATCAAAAAACGAAAGAGAAGAGACATGTGAGCCCAAGAACGAAATAGAGAGCCCAGTGTATCTGAGAGCAGGCTTGGGGCTCAACCGACCATGGTCTTATAAGTGCATACCAAAAGCTGCTATTTCTGATATATTTATCATCACTCAACGTAATAACAGGGAAGTTATGCGGACTGCAGCGTTTTATAACGATATTAAGGACAGTATACGCCCGGGCGATCTCATCGCTTTTGGCGGCAATAGCCTGTTCTCCAAATGGGCTAAGCTCACGACACGCTCCAATGTAACTCACGTTGGGGCTATCACACACTGTCACACATGCCCAAATACCAATAGCCTCTTGCATCATGATGTTTTCGAAGCCACAGTGAGAAACAAAAAACGGGGAGTGATGGTCACCCCTCTTCATAAAAGACTGGATGAGTATGAAGGTGACATTTGGTGGCTACCGCTCCACCGTTCACCTCGTTCGCGCTTTTTAAACGCTTTACACGCCATGCAAGATTTCATCGATTCTGAAAGCGGCAGAAATTACGATATATGGCAACTTTTCGCCTCTACTGTAGATTTCTTTGACAACCACCCCTGGCTTTGGCGATTAACTCGCAATCTCAAATGTGAGCATGAGTGGTTCTGCTCAGAACTAATTGCCGAACTGTACAATCGTACTGGCGTAATAAAGCAGGTATGTGCAGCGGAAACCACACCGGTTGACTTGTGTAGATTTAAAATTTTCCAGCATGGGTACGTGCAGTTGAAAGGGGAAGAAAAAGAAATACGAAGGTTTAATTCGTATTTGCCCGATAACTGGGGGCAATGGCTCACCGAAGATGATGAGCCCGTTGATGAGCTTATTCGCTAATTAGAAAGCGCTGTCCTGGTGGACTTTAATAAACATCTGCGTTTCAGCTTTGCTGTAATCGATTTTGTATTCTTTGCCGTTCAACGTTTGAATAAACACCAATGTTTTTTCATCGCCAAAGATATCACCGGAAGTAAGATCAACCAATTCCATATCCATCATTTTAGCTTCGCGCTTGTTATCAGGGATTTTTCCCTCATAGCGCTTAATACCTTTGTGAGTGACAATCACCGGTGGATTGTCGTCGCCGTTCACGACAAGCAGGTCAAATTTTCTAACTTTATGTATCAGCGTATTACGACCGCTTACCAGGTAAGGCTTCTCAGTCATTATTGTCTCCGTGCTGGCAGGATAATTTAAACTAAAAGAAAGATAGCAAACAAAACAGATGCTTGCACTACAACACCCTTATTATTCGCAGGGTTTTGTTCATACGGTCAGGATTTCAGATATACCTTATCTGGTGCATCCCACTTAAGCCAATCCCTACCTGTAAGATTTTTCATCACTTTTTTACAGCTCTCGTCAGGGGCTTTCGCCATATTGCATTCTGCGACTTTATCTAAGTCTACTCTAAATAAAATTTGTTGTAGCTTGGCCAGCAAATTTAAGTCAGAAACATTCTGCGCCATAGGTAAGGTAACGGTAACGCGATTAGGTTTTGCACACGCAGATGGTGTGGTTTCTGGGGTACTGCCGTTGCAGCCGCCACTTGCCAGAAGAAAAGACCAAATTGATGATGGTTCCCGGGTATTTTGCAGTTCAACTCTGAAAAAATTGTGCCCGATATTAACTGACTGAAACATAGTTGGCTTATCAAGAGGCGCTACCTGATCAGCTTGCGCAGTATGATTTTCACCGAAATCTAAACCCAAAGTCAGACGTAACTCAGTTACCCGGTCGAGTAACGCCTCATTGATATCCAGCATGATGTGATCGCGGTTTTGCTTATCGTCACAGGCGTTCTGAAAATGCATAAAAGCCACATCTTTCGATTGCCAGTCATTCACTTTAAAATCCAACGGGATCCAACGCCCTTCGACTTTCACTTCCGGATTACTCAAATAGAACGCCAGATAGTTTACTTTCCAGGATGTTTTATCAACTGTTACCTCATAGGCACAATCTTCACCTCGGGTTAAGTCGGTAAATGTAACAGGGATATCGCCGGGAGCACGATCATTGCCAAAAAAGCCGCAGCCAGAAAGCAACGCGATAGCCGGAACAAAGCAACACCATTTCAAGTTCATAGGTATCAAATTCAACTGGGTAAAAAACTAAAGTAAGTGTGAGGCGCGTGACAGGTTACAGTCAATACAGCCTAGACTAACGGGGCAAAGAATCAGTTACTTGGAGAATCATGCTGTAATCCGCACCGCCATTTCATCAGGCGGCAGCCCACGCCACTGCCATGCAACGGCAATAACAGGTATATCAACGTTAGGGAAAATATCCGTTGGCGTGCGCATAGCAGACAACGGGCCGAGAATAAGAATGAGCAATGCCAGCACAACAAACGTGTAGGGCTTACTCAAAGCGATGCGGACGAGCGCGAGCATAGATTTATCTTATTTGTGAATAATGAAGTTTAATTTATCACCGGGGTGCACTAATGATTAGAGGCTATAACCTGCATAGACTTATTAGAAAAACAGATTAATCTGCTGGCTAATGCGAGAATTTCATTAATAGCGGAAGAGTCTTAAGAAGAGCGCTAGTGGTAACGGCATAAAGAAATGCTGTTTATTTACTCGCCGATTGAACGGTGATGTATGAATTCAGGGATGACTTTGGCGAAGAAGATGCATATACTACGCGGCAATCTTAGCTTGCCGCCCGGCAGGCCAGTTCGGAAGGCCCTATAGCTCAGTTGGTTAGAGCACACGACTCATAATCGTTAGGTCCCTGGTTCGAGTCCAGGTGGGGCCACCATTTCCTCGCTACATTTCTCTTAAATACAACCGCTGTACAGATCATTAGATTCATTTGTTCCATACAGATGGACATAAAGGCAACCACCGGAAGACAAAATCGGTTTGAATTGATTGATGACCCCCACTCTTTTGTAACCCAGCATCAACATTCACATTCTAAAAATCAGTATAAATTGTTCTCAAAATAAACATGCCCCAGATTCGCAGTTCATGAGCAACGAAGGTAATCTAACTGCAGGTTCAAACTGATTTTAGAAACACTAATGACAACAACACCATACAATCTGGTTGCCCGCATTCTGCACTGGACAATCGCAATATTAATCTTCTGGGCAATCGGTCTCGGCTTGATTGCCGAAGATATGCCGAACTCACCGGATAAAATTGAGTTATTTGTACTGCACAAATCTGCGGGCTTTACCGTTCTGGTACTGGCGGTTATTCGCCTGTTCTGGCGCTTGATGCATCCACCAGCGCCGCTAGGGCTCCCTCCTCTGCAAGAAAAAATGGCAGCAGCCGGACACTGGGGCTTGTACCTCTTGATGCTGGCCGTGCCGCTTAGTGGCTGGCTATTAAATTCTACCGCGGGTTATCCGTTTGCCTGGTTCAATTTAATTTCAATTCCCCATATTCCCGGGTTGGAAGGCGAAAGCCGGGATCTATATTCGTCACTGCATGTTTACCTGTTCTACGGAATCGCATTAATGGTGGCGGGCCATGTCGCGATGTTGGTGGTTCATAAGCTTTTTGATGGCGTTAATCTGCTGCCGCGCATGCTCCCTGGCAAGGTATTTGTTGGCGCAAGCCAACTGACGATCACGCTGGCGTTATTACTTGGCTTTACCTTCTACAAGGCGGAAAAAGCCACGCCGGAATTCACCGATTCACCGCAAGCGGCTGCACAATTACCTGCTGATTCTGAAGCAGAAGCTGATGCGACTCAGAGCGCGATCGAGACCGGTAGCCCCCTTTGGCAACTGGTCGCCAGTCCGGATAATTTCGCATTCACCAACAGCTACGCAGGCCAGCCATTTGTCGGTGCTATCCGCGAGTTTACACCTGAGATTTACTTCGACCCGGCTAACCCTGCAGATGGCATTATCGACGTGACCATTAATACGCAGAGTATTACCACCAATAATAAAGACTGGGACGGCACCATCAAAGGCGGCCAATGGTTCTCTACTGACGCTTTCCCTCAAGCGCATTATATTAGCCGTGATATTCGCGCTGAAGACGGCAAGTTTGTGGCTAACGGCGAACTCACGCTAAAAGGTATTACTAAACCAATCGCAGTCACTTTCGACTGGCAGGAAGATAACAGCACTGCGCAATTTGTTGGCTCAGCGACAATAGACAGACGTGAATTCGAAATAGGCAGCGGCAGCTGGGCTACCAACGACAGCGTCGCTTTCGAAGTTGTATTGGATATTGATTTGCAGTTGAGGAAACAAAATTAAACTGCAAGCAGGTTGCCAAATAGCAGTTTAATTCACGAGGCGGTCAGATATGCTTGTTAACCAATTTTTCGAGCATATCTTCCGCTTCTTCAACGCTTATCTTTATCCCCCACTTCAGCGACAACCATCCAGTACAGCACTAACATCACTACTACGAATACTACCGTAAATATCATTCCTAACACCGTGCCACCGCTTGCTTGGGCAGGTGCTGCCACTAATAAGGTTAAAATAAGTAGATACAGTTTCATGCGACACCCCATGTTTGTTTCCACGCGCTTCCTTTTTACAGATGGAAGGCTTGGTAGTTGACGGTATTCACAATATCCCGATTACATGCTTTCAAACAGATACAAACCAAAGGCACTTTTATATAACAGATAATAATCACAGCTGTTATAGTTTAATTCGCATCTGCATGAGGGGTGATAGGTGGCAAAGTACGAAACCTTAGCGAGTCAAATTAAGCAGCAAATTGAACATGGGATCTGGCAGGAGAATGAGAAACTGCCATCCTTACGCAAGCAAGCGCAAATCAGTGGCTATAGCTTGATGACAGTGCTGCATGCTTATCAGCTTCTTGAGAGCCAGGGCCTTATCAGTTCCCGGGAACGCTCCGGTTTTATCGTTACCGCCCCCACGCGCCCTTCTTCGATGAACAACGTGCAAGCGGCTGACGCAGTAAGTATTAATGACTTTGTGTATGAGGTACTCCAGGCTTCCCGAGATCCACACATGTTCAGCCTCGGATTTGCCTATCCCGATCCCACGCTGTACCCCAGGCAGCAACTTAACAAATCCATCGCCGCTGCCGCGCAGCAAATATCACGTACCAGTGCCATGGATAACTTTCCGCCGGGTAACGAAGAGTTAAGAAAAATTATCGCCAAACGGTATGCTGCCAGAGGCATGAATATATCACCCGACGAAGTAGTCATTACAGCAGGCGCATTAGAGGCCCTTAGTCTTAGCCTTCAATCCTGTACCCGGCCAGGTGACTGGGTTGTCATTGAATCACCGGCTTTTTATGGGGCGATGCAGGCACTGGAGCGTCTGGGCTTAAAAGCAATAACCGTTACCGTATCCCCCCAGAGCGGGTTAGATATTGCAGCGTTGGAACGCGCTCTTCAGAATCACCCGGTAAAAGCCTGCTGGTTAATGAGCAGCTTTCAGAATCCGGTGGGCTATTCACTAACCGACGATCAAAAAAAGCATGTTGCACGCCTTTTGCAACACTACGATGTAGCTTTAATTGAAGACGACGTTTATGCAGAGCTTTATGCTGATCCCCACCCGCCTTTGCCAATAAAGCATTTCGTGGATACTGGAACCGCCATGCTCTGTTCATCATTTTCAAAATCGTTAGTTGCTGGTTACCGAATAGGCTGGGTGGCAGCGGGTAAGGCGTGTTTGAATATTCAGAAACAACAGCTGATGAGTACCCTGGCCACCAGCGTCCCGGTGCAATTTGCGCTGGTTGATTACCTGTCGACAAAGAACTATGAGTTACACTTAAAACAGTTAAGGAAAGCGCTGATCATTAGAAAGAAGGCAATGACCGCTTATCTGAATGAACGACTTCAGGGCGTTGCCACCATTCATGCTGATAAAGGCGGCTACTTTCTGTGGATTGAATGTCAGCCTCATATTGATGCAATGGCGATTTACAATAAGGCATTGCAGCTACATATTACAATTGCGCCGGGTAAACTGTTTAGTCTGAGTGATACATTTTCTCATTGCTTCAGAGTGAACGCTTCGTATGAATTAACCCCAACCCGTCGCGCGCTTCTTGAAAAGCTAACCCGCTATATTGTTGACCTGTCGCAACAGAAAGCGTAAGCAGAGAACGCAACACTACAATCGCGCTAAATCAATTCCCTGTTCACGGTGTTATCATGCCAGGCAAAATGCAGCGGAAACAACCGACTGGCGAACCAATGTAGTAAAAGACTTTACGGCGCCACTGGTTTCGTTTTTCCTGCTCAACAGCATTGGCCATTCACCAATAGCATCTGCTATGAGGCGTTCGTCAAGACTATGAGCTAGGCTCGGCCAGTAACCCACGTCCAGTTCATCTGCCAGAATGGCAGCAGATTGCTGTTGAGGTGGCATTTCTCTTAACCTGACTTCAACATCGGGAACTTGCTGATGAAATGCGGTCAGATTATTCATTAACTGCCCGGTCATTGCTCCATACCCGGCAAATCCAATACGCACAGTACCGGTTTCTCCTTTAACGGACCGGCGCACCGTTTTTAAAGTATGGTCAGCCTGCTTAAGCGTCCGGTAGGCCTCCGGAAGAAATAGTCGCCCCGCTTCCGTTAGGGTAACCCTGCGACTCGTACGGGTAAAAAGCGGGCCGCCAATTTCATTTTCAAGCGCCTTGATCTGCATACTTAACGCCGGCTGAACAATGTGCAGCCTCGTGGCTGCGCGCCCGAAATGCCCCTCTTCAGCCACCGCGATAAAATAACGTAAATGACGTAGTTCCATAAGCCGTATTATCAGTATTTATGATTAATCCATCATATTAATATATTTTTTTGAATCAATAAAAAGTGCGATGCTCGTCTGGTGGCGTTACCTGACTGTAACCCCGAAAGAATGTTTTTAAATCGGAGAGTAAAAATGAATCAAACATTACAGCCAGCTGACCAGCTTGAAATAGCGAATTTAATGACCGGATGGATTTACCGAGATATCGCTGACTGGCAGGCTCTGGCAGCCCTATTTCATTCAGACGGCGAAATTGAAATAACCTGGTATGAAGGCAATTACACTGGCTTTATCGAGGGTTCGAAAAAGATGGGCGGTTCAGCGCTGAAAACGAATCATCTGGTCGCATCACCGATCATCACCAGTAATGGCAATCGTGCCCTGGTAGAAACAAAAGCCATGATTTCAGCAGATAACATCGAACTAAACCTCGGCAGTAATACGCATAATCGTTTCATAGACCGTGTTGAGAAACGTAACGGCGTATGGGGCATTGTTAAAAGACAAAGCATTTACGACATGAGTTGGTTTACTTTCCCCGCAGGCATGAAGGAGCTTGATGAACATAAATTAGGCCGCCATCCTCGCGAGTATGCGTCTTTAGCTTATTTACTCGCAGAGAGTGGTTTTCCGTTAAGCCGCGAATTTGCCACGCGAGGAAGCAAACAGGAACAAGAGATAAAGCAGTCAGGTTTAGCCTGGCTTCATGAATCCAGTTAACTCCATACCCCGTCAATTATCTATACGACTCTCGCAAACCAGCGGCATGCCGAAAATGAGAGTGATTGTGCCGAAAATGAGAGTTTAATTTAACGTAAATCAAGTTAAATTTTTGTTGCTAACGATTTACAGCCACTCGACTAATCAGTGGCTACCTGAACTAAACAAGTAAGGTGATATTCATGCAACAACAACCGAGTTTTGATTACGACATCATTCAGATTGGCTATGGCCCGGTAAGTAAAGTTTCTGCGCTCCTGTTAGAGCGCCTTGGGTGGAAAGTCGGCATTTTCGAGCGGTGGGGAGAAGTGTACCCGCTGCCCCGTGCAGTTTGTATAGACCATGAAATCTACCGGATGATGCACGCAGCAGGATTAGGTCCGCTTGTTGATAAAGTGACTCGCCCTGCCCCGCTCTACCGATGGTACAACGCCGACTGGCAGGAACTGCTTTGCCTGAACTGGCCAAATGGATCTGTTTCAGGGGGGGCAGAAGTAAACTTCGTGCATCAGCCCTCATTCGAGCGTGAACTGGATAAAGAAATCAAACGTCGCAGCAATATTTATCTGCATTTCGAACACGAATGCACAGGCGTTAGCCAGCATGCTGACCGAGCAGTGGTAGATGTACTCGATACGGTTTCCGGTGAATCCCGCAGCGTGTCAGCAAAGTATGTTCTGGGCATTGATGGCGCTAACAGCTTTGTACGCGAAAGTCTGGGTATTTCCCGAACTGATCTGGGCTTTGAAGCAGATTGGTTAGTGGTCGATTATATACTGTCTGAAGGATTAACCGCTAAAGACTTAGGCCTCATCGAATGTGGGCAGTATTGCAACCCTAAGCGTCCTACCACCATTGTACCAGGTGGTGCTGAAAATGGCCGTGAACTACGTCGCTGGGAGTTTATGCGCCTGCCTCACGAAACCCGGGAAGAAATGGTACAGGAAGCGAAGGTACAGCAATTGCTGGGAGACTGGATCAAACCTGAGCAGGGCGAGTTGGTTCGCCACGCCCTTTATACATTTCGCTCGCTGATCACGGACAAGTGGCGCGATAACCGCATTATTCTTGCTGGTGATGCCGCGCATCTGATGCCACCGTTTATGGGTCAGGGGATGTGCGCGGGATTACGGGATGTCTGGAACCTGAGCTGGAAACTCGACAAGGTCCTGCGTGGTGCAGCAAGCGATGCACTGCTCGACTCCTATGAACTGGAACGCAAGCCCCATGTTACTGAAGTGGTAAAACTCTCAATGTTCCTGGGATCTATTATCTGCATGCCAGATGAGCAGGATGCAGCGAAACGTGACGCCGAATTTTTATCAGTTACCCCGCCGCAAATGGCACCTTTTCCACAGTTAACTGATGGTCTGCTGGCCTTAGATAAGCAGGGGACTCCTATGCGCTGTGCAGGTTTATTATCGCCACATGGAACGGTTCGCCACCAGCGACGCACCCAAAGGCTCGACAATTTTGTACCAGCACAGCAGTTTACTTTACTACTGGGGAATGGACTTACCGCATCAGTGCTAAGTGAGCAAAGCCTTCAGATGTTGCAACACCTGGCGGTGAATATTGTGCAGGTTGAAGATAAGCACACCGCTTCCGATGACGGGTTTGCTGATACCCAGGGCCAACTGCTCAGTTTCATGCAAAATAATGGTGTAAATGCCCTGCTCGTTCGGCCTGACCATTATGTTTATGGTGGTGCCCAGGCAAGCGCTGATCTGAACTATCTGATTGCGCACTGTTTTGAAGCGCTGGAGCAATCGTTGCAAGTTCCCGCAGCAGTAGCCTGATGAGGAGCGATAACATGAACAGAACCTGGTCAGAATACGGCATTCATTCAATTAATCACTTTGCCCTAGCGGTTCCCGACATCAGTACCGTAAAGCATTTTACTGAAAATTTTGGTTTGACGCTTACTCAGCAAGGCCACTACTGGACTTTGTCAGCCAGCGATTCACATGAGTGGGCCCGCCTCACTGTAGGCCAATGCAAGAAGACATTGTATGTAAGCCTGAATTGCTATCCGCAGGATTTCGCCGGGTTGCAGGCCCAAATCCTCAACAATGGTGGTACAGCCCAGTCTCCCTGTGAAACCGGCCCACAGAATGGGTTCTGGTTTACCGATCCACATGGACAGTTGTTCCATTTACAAGCCGGTAATAAAACCATGCCGGACAGCAAGTCTCATCCGGTTATCGTGCCATCTGAGCCCGGTTTAGCGAATGCTCCTACCCGTGAAACAGTAACGCGGGTAAAACCAATTCGGCTCGCCCATCTGCTGCTTTTTACGCCCAGCGTAAATGCGTCTGTAACGTTTTTCGAAAAAGCACTGGGCCTGTTAGTGGCCGATCGCTCTGGTGATGGGGTTGCATTCATGTATGCCCGTTTTGGCTGCGATCACCATCTGATCGCACTCGCTAAAAGCACGGGGACAGGCTTACATCATTCTTCCTGGGATGTGGCAAACATTAATGATATCGGCGTGGGTGCCGAACATATGCGTCACAACGGCTATCCCAATCAGTGGGGCCTGGGTCGCCATGTTCTGGGCTCCAACTACTTCAATTACATTCAGGATGCTGACGGATTCTGGTGGGAGTACAACGTTGATATAGATTATGTGCCGGCTGGACTTACCTGGCCAAGCGGGGATTATGCACCTGAAGAGTCATTGTACCTGTGGGGACCGGAACTGCCGGTGAACTTTATCGAAAATACAGAAAATCCTTTGCCAGCAGAACAAACTGATTAAAAAGAAGAGAGCGCCTCACGCATAATGTGCAGGCTTCTCTTCATCGTTGCATTTACCACGCAACATCAAATTGCTTAACAATACACTTTTTCAGAGAAGATTATGAAATTAGCCCGAGTTCAGAAACAGAATTCCGATTATCTCGCAGTAGTGCGGGACAATGGTGTTATCTCTTTAGATGGCCTGAAAAACATCTTTCCTACCATGCAATCCATAATCAATGGCGGTGAACCAGCTCTTTCACGGATCCGTGATTATATAGCCGACAAGCCCAACACGGACAGCCTGGAAAATATCAGGCTACTGGCACCGATCACCCGACCCGGCAAAATACTCGCCATTGGTATGAATTATAAAAAGCACGAGGCAGAAGCAGCCAAACTGGGCATAGAGCGTCGTAGTCATCAAACCTGGTTTAACAAGCAAATTACCTGCATCACCGGGCCGTTTGATGATATTGATCCCGGCGTCACTGAGAAGCTCGACTACGAAGCTGAGTTGGCGCTGGTCATTGGCAGTCATTCAAAATACCTCACACGTGAAAATGCCATGGATGCAATCTTTGGCTACATGGTAATGAACGATGTGTCAGCCCGGGACTGGCAGGCTCACACCCCCACATTCACCATGGGTAAATCTTTTGATACACATGGCCCAATCGGCCCGTGGATAGTTACCAGTGACGAGCTTCCATCCCCGCAAATTCTTCAGTTACAATGTTTTGTAAACGGTGAGCGTCGACAACAAACCAATACCAGCGAGATGGTGCACAATATTGTTGATCAGCTAGTGTATCTTACTCAGGCTTTTTCACTGGAACCCGGCGATATTATTGCGACAGGTACCCCGGAGGGTGTGGGTGTTGCGATGGAGCCTCCGGTATTTCTGCAAGCCGGCGATGTTGTGCGTTGCGAAATAGAAGGTATCGGCGCCATTGAAAATACTGTGGTACCACCGCTCTCACGCTAAGCATTCCGAGGTTTTAATGATGTTACCTGCCACGCTTCAGGACGAATATGCAGTTGAGAAGCAAAAAGTTCTGCAGAGCTATTTTCAGGATTTACTGGACGTAATGGTTGAAAAGCTTGGGCTGCAACAGGCTAATGCCTGGTTTACACGGCACGGCGTGGCAACAACAGGCTTTCATGTGTCGGCCAGTCAGCTGACATTCAATGCCTATTTTAAAATACTTGCTGATATTGAAAGTGAGAATATGTACCCCGGAATTGGCTTACTACTGGGTAAAATGAAATCCGTACTGAATTTCGGTGTATATGGTTATGCCCTGCTATCAACATCGACTTACAGCCAGTTCACCGCTGTCGCAGACCGCATTTTCTATGCGATATATGAACACATAGCTATTGCCCACAAAGTGGTCGACAACTATTTGTATATCAGTTATTTGCCTGACAATGCGATCCGTGGTCCAGGCTATGTGGCTATAATGGAACAGGTGGTTATGTGCGGCATTTCGTTAATGCAATCGCAGCTGCCTCGCCACCTTTCCTGGCAGGATTGCCTTGTACATTGCAATTATAGTAAGCCCGCTCATTACCGTAAATTTAATGAGTTATTTGGCGGAGTCATTTGCTATGACAAACCGCTGATGCAATTGTGTGTGCCGGCCTCGTGGATGGATCTCCCCTTAACGTCAGGGGCGCCTTACATTGCCTCAATGTGTACGGAGCGATTCGAAGCGTTGTTAGGTGACTATGCCGAAGACATCAGCTATACCGGTCGCGTTAAACACATTTTATTGTCAGCGAATTTCAATCAGTTGCCTTCCATTTCGCAGATAAGCGCGCATTTTCACATGGCTGAGCGCACACTTCGTAAAAGACTCGCGGAGGAAGGTCAGTCATACCGTACTATTCTGATGCAGATAAGGCATGATCTTGCTAAGCGTTATCTTCTCAGCAGTGACTTGTCCATTCAGGAAATCGCCTTTTCACTGGGCTACACTCACCCACAGAATTTCTTTCGCGCGTTCCAGAAACTGGAGAACAAATCACCAGAAAAATTTCGCCAATCGGACAGGTTACACCAATCTGTTTAGCGCGGCAGACCGGAGGATTGTCGCTTAATAAGGGAAACGTTAACAATGCTGCGACACCGGGCAGCACTGCCATTGTTGATTCTGCCAAAAAGCATTTCCATTGCATTCTTCGCGATTTCTGCCAACGGAATGGAAATGGTTGTTAATAAGGGCCTATAAACGGCGCTGAAGGAAATATTATCAAACCCGACCACAGAAACTAGTTTGTTACTTGAGATGTGTCTGGACACGCATTTTGACGTGCCCACGTCACTTTTTCTAAAGTATCTCCCTGGCTAAACAGATTTATTTTAAGGTTGTTATTGTGCTTACTACATCGTAGCCAAACAAATTTCTGGCAAAACGCTGCCCTGGCCATTCCTACTTATCAGCACTGACCCGGTTTACAATCGCACCAATTTTCTCAACCTCGCATCGCACCACATCACCAGGTTGCAGGAAAATAGGCGGGTCCATTGCCACGCCGACCCCTTCTGGCGTACCAGTAGCAATCAAATCACCGGCTTCAAGGGTGAATGCCTGTGACAGGTAAGAAATTTGAGCGGCCACCGAATGAATCATCTGCGCCGTATTATTCGACTGACGCAACTCATCATTAACGTAACAGGCTAAATTCAGGTTTTGTGGGTCATCAATTTCATCTGCCGTGACAATCCACGGCCCTATCGGCCCATGTGTATCGAAGGACTTACCCATAGTGAAGGTAGGCGTGTGGAACTGCCAGTCACGGGCTGACACGTCATTCGCCACCAGATAACCAAATACGTAATCCAGCGCATCGTCTTCATTGACACCCTTAGCATTTTTGCCGATCACCAGACCCAGCTCCACTTCATAATCCAGCTTCTCTGTCACACCAGTTTCGATGTCATCATATGGGCCGGAAATACACGTGGTCTGCTTATTAAACCAGGTTTGATAAACCCGGCGTTCAACGCCCAGTTTGTCCGCTTCCTCTTCATGCTTTTTGAAATTCATGCCCACCGCGAGATATTTACCAGGACGTTCCACGGGTGCTAAAAGCTTTACCTCATCCAGCTTGAGGTCAGTTTTCCCGGTTTCTACCATGGTACGCAATAGGTCCAATGCCGCAGCACCGCCGTTGATAATGTCCAGCATGGTGGCAAACTGTGGCAGGAATGCCGGTATTGCAAACACGGCTTCGCCATGTACTACGCCAGGCATTACCTGCCCGTCTTTTTCAAATCGAATTAGTTTCATTTATATATCCTCAGGAACAATGCGCGCCTTTACGCAGGCGGCGTCATTGGTTTTTAACGTAAAATCGGGTTAATGCCAGCGTACTCAGTATTGCCAGTGAGGCCATCAGCACACACACTTCAGTACGACTGAACTGCATGGCGAACAGTGCGCCGCCTAGTAACGGCGCAAACGCACTCGCTACCCGCCCGGAGCCAATCACGAACCCCGTGCCAGAAGCCCGCATTTGTACCGGGAAAGTGCGCACGACAATGGCGTTTAATCCCACCATGCCGGCATACAGGGTAAATCCTGCAAATGCTGCAGCGGCGTGCAATAGCACCATCTGGTTGGCGAAGCTGAAGGTCACCACTGACAGTGCAAATAATGGCAACGCCACTAACGTCAGTGTTTTAACCGTTAAGCGGCGGGATAAATAGCCCAGCACGATACCGCCAAACACACCGGCTAAATCCCGGGAGACAGTGGTTTGTGCTGCGGCATCCTGGGCGAAACCAAGATCAACAATTAATTGAGGAGTCCAGCTCAGAAAGAAGTACACAGTCATCATGTAGAGGGAGTACAGCAATGTAATGTGTAACGTTACTGATAACTGAGCCGGACGAAACAGGTCGACTAGCGGAATTGCACTTACCCGTGCAGGCGGCGCAGGAAGTGCGTTCACTGTGGCAAAGCCACAGCGGGTCATGAATTGGTTGACCTTGTTAAGGCTACGTGTGGTGGGCTTGTTAATCAGCAGCGCGACAGGTTCTAACAACCAGATATACACCACCGGTAACATCAGCAAGGAACAGGCGCCACCAAACAGGAAAATGGTGCGCCAGTCATAGTGCGCCAGCAGATAACTGGCGATCACGCCGCCAAGTGTGCCGCCAATGGGAAAGCCTACCGCCATAAGGCCAATCACCAAATCGCGGTTCTTGCGGTTGGCATACTCAGCCCCCAACGGATTGACAATGCTGATCATGCCGCCAATCCCCAATCCCGTGAGTAACCGGTACAGCGCCAGCTCGGTGAGCGACGCACTGAAAGCACTGGCTACCATACCACCGGCCATCACCAGCAAACAGGTGAAGATCATCGGTCGACGCCCGTAGGCATCGGCTATGGGCGCCAGTACAAGGGAGCCAATAGCCATTCCCGCCAGCCCGGCGGACAATGCCAGCCCCAGTTCGGAACGGCTTAACTGCCACTCAGCCAGAAAGCCCGGCGCTGCATAGGTTACTGCCAGTACGTCAAAACCATCCAGGGCATACAGCAATATGCTAATGAAAATGGCGGTTTTCTGAAACCGGCTGAGTGGCGAGGCCAGCAAGACCTCGCGGGGATCAGATGGATTAACTATCATTGATACGCCCTCACTGGTGATCAAACTTCGTAGTTGTGTACAAAATCAGCGGGTGGATTTGGTCCCCACGAGTGCAGGGAATCTTCCAGCGGCCAGTTGGTGGGCTGCCATGCCGCGCTGTCTGCAATGTAATCCATGTCGCAGTAATATTCTAAGTAGCTGCCCCACGGGTCGCGTACATAGTAGAAAAAGTTAGAGCCAATGGAATGACGACCAAATCCCCAGCCCTGCTCGTAGCCTTGCAGCGCCATTTTACTGCCGCCCAGGCCCACATCGTCAGGCGTTGCCACTTCAAAACTGGCGTGATGAAAGCCAATGCCGGCAGACTTAGCAAACGCGATCACATGGTGATCACTGCCCCCATCACAGTGGGTAAAGGCCACCACATCCTCGGCACGATCAGAAAGGTGCATTCCCAGCACGTTTTCCACAAAGGCAACGGACTGGGTCACATCCGGACTAAACAACAGGCAATGACCAAGACGCAGCGGCTTCACCGGCCCGATTTGCGATTTAGGTGGCAGTACACCTTCATTCGTTCGGACTGTATTCCCCGGTGTGTTCATTTGCACGGCAGGCAGCGGGGTAAGCGGCTGTGGCCGTGCACATATACTCACGTTGTACTGAATACCGCACGGGTCGCGAAACCAGATCCCGTGTTCAATTTCACAGCAACCGGCACTTTCTAAGGGCACGTCCATCGCCTGCAGGCGTGCCTTTACAGCTTCTAATCCCGATTCTGTAGTTCCCAGTGCCACATACTGCAAACGCTTTTTGTCGCCACCGCTGATTAGTTTTAGTGCAGTTTCGTTAGTGTCTGCGCAGGTGAGATTGATCACGCCATCCAGCTTGTTAGACTGCAAACCAAAGGCATGATAGAACGCCAACGCGCTGTCTGTATCTGCCGGTGGCACCGACAGCGCCACATAGCGTAAATGCGTGACGCTCATACCGCCTCCTCGCGCAGCACATTGTTCACTGACGCACCGGTTACGGTTGCCATCACCTGAATAAAGCTATCGTCAATGTGGTCGCTTCGCCACGCCACATGGTGATCAGGACGAATAAGCACAAAACGCTTGCCATACAAAGCCTGAACACGCTCATCTTTTATCCGCAACACATCCAGCGGTACCGATACACTGTTAATGAAATCAGATTCTACGGACGTTAATTCATCCTGGCCGGTTTTGATCAGGGTAAAGGTATCGCCAAAGCAGTCCTGCAGTGCTAAATGCTCATTCAGCCACAGGTGCGGACTACGACTGCCCGGCACTGCTGATGGCGTGTACTCATTCCAGCTATCCTGAGGCTTAGTCTCGCCCGCAGAAACGACAATATCCGACTCAAAATAGCTGACGCCATAGGTAATGCCCGGAATATCAAATTCTTTCGACACATGTTCGGCCAGGGCAGCTTGCAGTGCATCCCGTGATTGCTGTCCCGCCGGGCTGTCTTCTTCAATGTTCTCAGGCACAGGTAAATTGCCAATACTTTCGGCCATGGCACGGGCGAACCGGGTATTGCGCTTGGCAATAGGCCGCCTTTCTTGTGCATAACTGGCAAGCAGGTTTTCACCTCCCCAGCCCTGGCACACCGCAGCAAGTTTCCAGCCCAGGTTCACCGCGTCGTCTACCGAGGTGTTATAGCCCTGCCCGCCGGTAGGCGTGAACAGGTGGGCGGCATCACCAACTAAAAACGCGTTCGGCCGCTGCTGACTGTTCGCCATTGCTTCTGCCACCAGTGCAAAACCGGCTGTCCATGCCTTCACACCGATAATAGAAAACAGGAAATCGTCGCCCATGGCAGCCTTCAGTGCTTTTGTTGCAAGAGCTTCGCTGGGTACTTCATCGCCCTTTAACTGCGTGTGCTGAACAAAATGATTGCGTTCGCGCAGTGCGCATAACAGTGCTCGTTGCTCTGTATTTATAGCCCAGTACTGCCAGGATGGCTGCGCCGTTTTGGTATAGAAATCATCAGAGGTAAAATAGGTCGCCATCATCTTGCCGCCGAAAAACGCACGATTGAGATCGCTCTGCCCCTCATAGCCAAAGCCCATGGCTTCCCTTACCAAGCTGCGAGGACCATCAGCACCCACAACGTAGGTAGCCTGAATTTCACGGCGCTCTGTTGTGTCGGCGTGTTGCACGACCACGGTTGAGATTTTACTGTTGAGATTGACCTGAATGGCCTCCCAGCCCCATAGTGTGGTTACTGAGGGATACTTCGCTAGCTGTTCCCGCATCACGCTTTCCACATCCATTTGCTGAACCCGCGCCAGCGGCTCTGCCGTAGGCCAGCGATGCAAATGGGCGTTACGCCAATCGTCGTTTTTTAGTTTTTTACCGCTCAGGCGAGTCAACTCTGTGCCGCTGTAGCGTGTCAGGTAAGTGATATCGTCAGGATACCCAGCCGGTAATGCCAGGCGCCGTACCTTGTTTGCAAAACCCAGGCGACGGTAATGCTCCATAGAGCGCGACGTGGTGGCATTAGCCTTTGGAAAAGATGGCGGAGTTGTTGCCAATTCAATAAGTACGGCACTCACACCTCGTCTGCCTAACTCGATAGCAGTGGTTAAACCCGCAGGGCCACCACCAATAATCACTACCGGTGTTTCAAGAAAGTCTGTCATCAACATCTCCCAAAATCTGCGATGGCGGCGTTTGCCCTCACCCTCGCAAGCTGAATTGGGACTGATAATAATTATGTAAAGCTAATGTAAAAAGATATCAATATATTCACACTGATACCGTTTAAGTATCGATCGTAAACTTTTCTTATAAGCAATTAAGCTTCCGGCTATACATCTTTACCAAAGTGATACCAAATAGGCATCAGTTACATTTAATTCACATCTTATTAACTGACAACCACCTATTTACACTGCGCAGCGAGAATCATACAAACCAACGCGGATTGCATATCCATATAAAATCAGGAGTCACCACCCGATGTTGAAGCGAAATTATTCCTCTGCCTTACCTTATAAACTGTCAGCGCTCTGTGTTGCTATGACGTGTTTTGCGCCGCTGGTAAATGCACAAACCGACGACGCCACCCCGCGTGAAATTGAACAGATAGTTGTTAACGCCCGCAAGAAAACCGAAAGCATTCAGGAAACCCCCGTTGCAGTAACAGCGATGTATGGTGGCAAACTTCAGGATGCGGGTATTGAAAACGTGCTTGATTTACAATCCCTGGCGCCGGGTATGCAGGTTTCCACTGCAGCAGGAACTGCGCGGATCTTCATTCGCGGTATTGGCCTGACAAACTTTGCTAATGGCGGTGAGGCCAGCGTAGCCTACCATGTCGACAATGCCGTAATTTCCCGCCCCTCAGCACAGATTTCCAGCTATTTTGACATCGCTCGTATAGAAGTATTGCGTGGTCCGCAGGGTAGTCTTTATGGGCGTAACGCCACGGGCGGTTCAGTGAACGTTTACACTAATCGTCCTGCTAACTACTTCGAAGGCTATATTAACGCCACACTAGGCAACTATCAGCAACGGGAACTGGAAGGTGCTATTAACCTGCCCCTCATCGGTGATGACTTACTGGGGCGCATTGCCTTTAAAACTGAAAAACGTGACGGATTTGGCCGCAACCTCACGGACGGCCGTGAACTGGATAATGCTGACAACACCAGTGTTCGCGCCAGCCTGAGTTATCTGGGTATTGATGATGTGGAGGTATTCCTTACCTATACTGACTTCGATGACAAGAGTACCAATGACTACCACATGCTTGGCGCGGCAAACCCTGCAGTAATTCCACCTGAAATTGCCATGGGCGGCACCATTGCCGATAATCCGCGGGACAATAATTCTGATGTGCCGCTGTATACGCCTAAAAACTATCAGTCCACCACGCTGGAAATCAGTTGGGACATTTCCAGCGATGTATCGCTTAAATCCGTTACCAACCTGTTCGATTTTGAACGCAATGCACAAACTGATTTAAACGGCACACCGGTGCCATTTTTCCGCAATGACATCAGTGAAACGTCGAAGCAAAAAAGCCAGGAGTTTCAGTTTAACTGGACAGGTGCACATCACTCTACTCTGATTGGCCTGTACTACTTTGATGAGGATATTGTTGCCGATACCTATATTTATGGTCCGCCTGCTTATTCTGAAATGCTGATGCGCCCGTTCATTGAGTTTTACGGTGAGCAAAGCAGTCAATCACAGGCAATTTTCTGGAATACCACCTGGGAACTGTCAGATGCCTGGTCGGTGACCACCGGCCTACGTTACAGCAAAGATGAAAAAGACGATGTTGGATTCACCCTGTTACCACCGGGCAACCAGCTAGATATCGATCGCGATGCTGACTGGAGCGCCTGGACGCCTACCCTGACAGCTGAGTATGAAGCGCGCCGCGACCTCTTTTTCTATGCCACAGCATCGCGGGGCTACAAAGCCGGGGTGATGAACATTGGCAGTGTCGGCCCGGTTGTTAACCCGGAATATATCTGGAACTACGAAGGGGGCATGAAAAGCCGCTGGTTAGATAATCAGGTACAGTTTAATGCCACGGTTTTTCACGCTGAAATTTCTGACCTGCAAGTACAGCGTCCGGTTGACGGCAACCTGATCACGGTAAATGCCGCCGAGGCCACCACTCAGGGGCTGGAGTTAGAAACCATCGCGTTTGTGTCAGACAGTATCAGTGTCAACCTGAACATGGCGTTGGTTGATGGCGAGTTTACCGACTTTGTTACCGCCAACACCACCTTCGCACCGGAAGAAGAAATTAACCTTAAAGGCAATCGCCTGCCAAACACGCCGGAAGTACAGCTTGATTTAGGCGTAAGGTACGACACTTCTTTAGGTGACTGGATGGTGAGCAGTTATGTGCAGGGTGTGTACACTAGTGAGCGTTGGTTTAATGAATTCCAGGAAGGCATTTCTTATCAGGACGCCACCACCGTCTTCAATGCCAATGTGTCGTTTACGTCACCAGACGACAAATGGAAAGTGAATGTCTGGGCGCGCAACCTTACCGACGAGTTTATCTATAGTCACATCAACGTGACATCCAGTGCCATCGGCCACATGCGTGCAGCAACATTTATGAATCCGCGCATGTTTGGCATTACCGTGGGCTATCATTTCTGATAGCCACACGTTGTTTTATTTTTCCTACACGCGTTAAAAGAGTTAACTATGAAAGTATTCCATAAGCTGGCAGCCGTCAGCAGTGTTGTTGGCCTGGTGATTTGTGCACCGGCCTGGGCTGACAAGCTCGTTTTTGCCGATGTTAACGTGATTGATGTAAAAAGCGGCACTGTGCTCGCTCACAGGGACGTTACTATCAACGACGGCATTATCGACAGTATCACCTCTCACAATGACGACCTTGCTTCAGTGGAAGGCACGGTAATCGACGGCGCCGGCCAATATCTCATGCCCGGCCTGATTGATGCCCACGCGCATTTATTGACCGATAACGGACAGATGCCTGCCCGGGGTGTGATGCTGGCAAACGGTGTCACCGGTTATCGGCAAATGAACGGTAGCGATGCGCTACTGAAACTTAAAGCCGAACATGCCTTGCCTGTTGACATGGCGCCAGAGATAATGGCCTTGCCGGGGTCGATTCTGAACGGTGGCTGGGTGCGCACACCCGAGCAAGCCGCTGCTGTGGTAAAAGATCAGCAAAGCAAAGGCGCCGACCTGATTAAGGTAGTTGATTTAGCGCCGGATGTGTACCGCGCCATGCTAGATACGGCTGAAGCAGCTCACATTGATGTTGCCGGCCACCTGCCCTCCACCATTTCTGTTAAGGAAGCAGCCAACCTGGGTATGGATGCCATTGAGCATCTTGGGCCGCGTAGCTCAGTACTATTAAGTTGCTCGGCCGATGAACAGGCAATCCGCGCCTATCTCAATCAACCCTCCACGCAAAAGCCCGCAGGCCCGCCTTCGCCGGCGATGCTGCGAGACATCATTTATAGCCCGATCCTGTTCTCAGATGAAAAAGAGATCACGGCGATGGCGAAAATCATTGCCAGTTTCGACCCGCAAAAATGTAGTCAAACTGCAGAATATCTGGCCGCAGAAGGCATGTGGCAGATACCAACACTGATTCGATTGAAAACCATGCAACTTGCCGACGATCCGCAGTTCACCGAACAGCCGGCACTCGCCGCAATGCCGCCGCCCATGGTTGCGCGCTGGCAGGAATTAGGCAAGCAGTTTGCCGACAAAATCACGCCTGAACAAAAGCAGACCTTGCGTGAATTTTTTAAATTACAACAACAGGTAACGCGTATTTTTGCCGAGGCCGGTGTGCAAATGGCGGCGGGTTCTGACGTCGGCGGCCAATGGGTTATTCCCGGAGTAAGTATGCATCAGGAGCTGGCACTATTAGCCGAAGCCGGCCTGAGCAATGCTACTATTATAAAAATGGCCACGCTGAACAGCGCACAGCTGACACATCATGATGATGTGGGTGAAATTGTAAAAGGTAAACGTGCCAATGTGCTGCTACTGGCCGCGAACCCACTGGAAAACCTGCATGCCCTGAAACAAATCAACGGCTTGTACTATCAGCAGCAATGGCTTTCTGCTGAGGCGGTGAAAAAACTCGTTCAACCAACACGATAATCTATACTCGAAACATTGCCTGTTAAGGATAATAAGCAAACAACATAACAGGAATTATTCATTAGGTAGTATTAATGAAGAGTAATCAACTCAGAGATTTACTGGCGGTTGCAGAACACGGGTCGCTGCGCGCAGCAGCCCGGGTGCTTGGTATTGCTCAGCCCGCCATTACCCGCAGTATTCGCGAACTGGAGCGCGACCTCGGGGTGGCGTTATTTGAGCGGCAAACTAAAGGGGTTGTGCCCACTGAAATGGGTAAGGTATTTATTCAGCGCGCGAAGGCTGCACAGAATGAACTGTCCCGAGCCAGAGAAGAAATAGCCTTATTGAAAGGTACCCAGGGCGGCAGTGTAACTGCTTGTTTATCTACCGCGCCTCAGCTCGCCCTGCTGCCCGATACGTTGTCGGCTTTCAAACAACGGTTTCCCGATGTCAGGCTTGATTTAACTGAGAGCCTGTTTCCTTCTGCGGAACCATTACTGCGAGACAGTAGCCTAGACTTTTACGTTGGCCCGCTTCCTGAAGCCCCCCTTTCCAGTGAGCTAGCTTACGAAACCCTGTTCTCTAATCATCGCGTCATTTTAGGGCGTGTTGACCATCCGAAAGCACACGCCACTTCTTTAGGCGAACTCGCCGACTGTGAATGGCTGACTACCTCTACCACAGTAAAAGCGGAACTGGAACTTAGCCCTGTTTTCGATATGTACGATTTACCACCCCCTAAAATCATGATGAAGGTGCGCTCTGCCCTGGGAATGATGATGGCCGTTGCGAGCAGCGATTTACTGATGATGTTACCTCATCAATGGGCAGAGCAAGACTGGCTGAAAGGCATCCTGCAGGAAATTAAAGTGAAAGAATACCTGCCAGGACCTGACGTATGTCTGGTGCACAGAGTCAACCTGCCCCTCACACCCGCAGCTGATTACTTCTGCGATCTGATACGCCGCGCCAGCAGTCAGTACCGTTAACCAAACAGGTAAATTTATGCAAACCAATACACTTACCTTGCGCCCGGAAGATCCTTACGTTTTAGCCGCTCTTGAAGCGGAGAAAACACTATTTGCGCACTACCATTTGAATGAAAAAACTACGGCGTTACTCGTTCCCGGGTTCCACGTTTCATTTCGTGTACAAACCTGGGGTGAAGGACCTCCTCTTATCGTAGTCCCGGGGAATACAGGAGATCTGTACCCACTCATTCCCTTACTCGCCGCGTTCAGTGGTCGTCAAATCATTGCCATTAACCGTCCTGGAGGTGGCCTGAGTGAAGGAATGAATCACTGTGAAGTGAATATTAACCGTTTCGCCCCACAGGTTATTGAGCGGGTTGTGGAACATTTTGGAATTGAACGGGCGGATTTATTGGCGCATTCCATGGGGGCGCATTGGGCAACGCTGTTTGCCCTTGCCCATCCGCAGCATGTGAAATCTCTCACGTTGCTGGGGAACCCGGGCAATATAGGCGCGGGTGCTCCGCCGTTTTTTCTGAAGATATTAGGAATGCCCGGCATTGGCAAAGCGATTACGAAGCGCCTTTTTCCCCATAACCCTGCAGAAGGGTTAAGGATCCTCAGTAAGATGGGTCACAAAGAAGAAGTATTGAAGGCGTTACCTGAAGCATTTATCCAGTGTGCCTTTCACTTTCGACGTTTACCTCATTACACCGTATCGCTGACGTCGTTAATCAGGAATATGCCTGACAACATTTCGTACCAGCAACTTTCCACGTTGCATATACCCGTTGCTCTGCTACTTGGTACAGAGGATAACTTTTTAACACAGGCGCAAGGCGAGCAGCTTATATCAGCCTGTCCCGCTGGCACGTTTTACCCTATTCCTTCTGCGGGTCATTTGCCATGGATAGAGTGTAACCAGCTTTGCCATGATGTAATTGAAGCGTTTATCAAAAATAGCTGAGATAAGGATACCGCCCGCGAACGCGGTGCGGCATTCAGCGCTAAAATTTACAGCGCTACTTCATTGATTGAGCGATATTTTCCACCAAAAAACAGCAGCGGACTTTCCTGCTGCCCTTCTCTGATATCAAGCACCTCGGCAATGAAGAGGTTGTGGTCACCCGCAGGATGAATATCAACAGTTTTAGCTACAATGTGTGCAAGATTCCCTTTTATGACTGGCGTTCCGTTTTCATCTTCGAAGGGCATCGGCAGGGTTTCATCTGGTCTGCCAGCGAAGAACAGGGCTTACGCATCTTGTTGCAAATGGGTCATAGTCAGCAAACTCTCAACCAGGTGTCTCCACTATTTCGCCGCTGTTACTTCTGCTTTCATTATCTGCCTAACGCCGAGATATCTACTATTTCGCTGATACAGAATATGCCTGATGCTATCGATGAGGCATTTTGCCGGCAGGTTGCTTCGAGAACACTGTTAATTCTGGGTAATAGCGATAACTTCCTGTCAGTGCCCAATGCAAGCACCTTTTTTAATCAGTTCGCTGACGGGCACATGAAGGTTTTTAAAGGTGCAGGACATTTGCCGTAGCTGGAGGATCCGCAACTGTGCGCTGATAACGTATCCGCATTTTTGAACCATTAACCCTCAGGCCAAACACGGAGCCCTTTCTCCCGTCACACGGTCTGGCCGCCGCTCCCCCCCGACATGAAGTTTAAAAGAGAGCCTCATCAGGCAGACAGCTCGATGTTTTGCAGTTTTTTAATCAGTAAATGTTTAAGCTCATCAGCCGGAAGTGCCTTGCTATAGTAGTACCCCTGATATTCCTGACCTTTCAACGAGCGTACAAATTCGAGTTGCTCTTCGGTTTCAATGCCCTCTGTTGTAACCTGAAGATTCAGGATCTGCGCCAATGCAATAACCGACTTCACGATAGCTGCATCCTGCTCGTTCACCACCGCCTCAGACATAAAGCTCTTATCAATTTTAAGTCTGTCGATAGGGAAACGTCGCAGTTGCGCCAGGTTTGAGTAACCCGTACCAAAATCATCAATGGATATCGATACACCAATATCACGAAGCTGAGACATCACTTCCTGGGCATATTTAGGGTCTTTAACCAGCGTACTTTCAGTTAATTCAAGTTCCAGCCTGCGGGGATTTAGTCCTGTATCTTCAAGTACCTGACGAACGCTTTCAATGAAACCGCGATGGCTTAATTGCATAGCGGAAATATTTACGGCTATCGGCAACGGCTTACCATTATCCTGCTCCCATTTCGCGGAAAATTGACATGCCGTTTTCAACACCCATTCACCAAGCGGTAAAATCAGGTTAGAGTCTTCAGCGAATGGAATAAGTTCGTCGGGCGTTACCACACCAAGCTCTTCGTCTTGCCAGCGGATAAGCGCCTCAACACCTGTGACCAAACCGGTTAATACATCCACTTTAGGCTGGTATGCCAGGTGAAGGCTGTCGTTAGCTAAAGCCAGACGCAAGCGTTCATCCATTTTTGCTCTGCGCTCAGTGCCGCTAGTCATATCTTGTTGATAAAACACATAACTGTTGCGCCCCGATTTTTTCGCTGCATACATGGCTGCATCGGCATAAACCATCAGTTCGTGCATGTGCTCTGCGTGTTCAGGATACATGCTCACGCCAACACTGCTCGACACATTTACCATCACATCTTCAATTTGAAACGGCTGCTGCAAGGTTTCGACAATACGGAATGCCAGACTTTCAGCGGTCTTTTTGGATGGATTTCCCTGAATGAGAACCATAAATTCATCACCACCCACTCGGGCGACAAGGTCGGTATCACGCACCGCTGCACTCAATCGCGCCGCAGATTGTTTGATGAGAATGTCGCCAACATGATGACCGAGCGAATCGTTTATTTTCTTGAAGTGATCAAGGTCGACAAAGAAAACACTAAAGGAATCGCAGCCCTCGCTGAGCAATTCGGTAATCTTCTCTTCAAAGAATAACCGGTTAGGTAATTTTGTTAGCGGGTCTCGATACACCATACCTTTAAGCTCGGTATTGGCTTCACTTAACGACGCCGCCAATTGTGCATTGGCCGAAGTGAGGTGTGTATCGTAAATAGAAAGCAGCAATGCACCAAGCATGATGATGACAGAAACCGTTGCCACATAAATCGCAAGCAGCGCGGGCGATAAGCCATCGGCATTGTTCATCATTGCATGTTCAGGATAAATGGTCGCAGCCATGCCGGTATAGTGCATACCGGTAATACCCAGCGCCATGACCAGCCCTGCGCCTGTGCGATACCACAACGATGGACGCTGCTTTGAAGTTGGGTTTAGTCTGAAAACCAGCCACAACGCGGCGCCAGATGCAGTAACGGCAATTAGCACGGAAAGCGCGAAGATAAACGGTCGATAACTGATTTCACCGTGAATTTGCATTGCCGCCATCCCGATGTAGTGCATCAGGCAAACACCCGCTCCCATGAGAGCAGCCCCGGAACATAAACGAGTCGCAGTTAACTTGCCGGTTTTCACCACCGTTAGTGCCAGTGCGGAAGACAGCACAGCAGCGCCAAAGGAGATAACGGTGAGAGGAATGTTGTAAGCAACGCCTGAAGACATGTCCATGGCTAGCATGCCCACGAAATGCATGGCCCAGATCCCGACGCCCATTGAAAAAGCACCACCTCCAAGCCACAACTTTGATGCCAAACCTTTCGTTGCTCTAAGGCGCCCCGCCATATCCAATGCGGTGAGTGAAGCGATAAACGCAACCCCCAGCGATAACGCCACGAGTCCAATATGATACTGTGCTTCCATTTCTTTGCCCTTTCGTTAGCAACTGTGCATGCCATTTCCTTCCAATTTTTTAAAAGACAGGAAGTATAGACAGTGACAAAACATCAGCCATAAATATTAGACTTAAGTCTAATTACCTGGATTTCATTTTAAAATCACTGCAATACAACGATGATATGAAAAGTTATACCTGTGAAAAAAGCGAGGGCTGACAAATGCACCAACAGTCTCGACTTAAGCACGTTCTGAATTTACTACAAACCCTCCTACCTACGAGTGTACAGCAAACAATTCAGACTGAATTATTCACGCATTTAGCGCAAAAAGTGTTTCACTTAGTCTCACTTAACCATGGGAAATTCCAGTTAGCGTTTTTCTCCGGTTATAAAATGTCCTTTCTTTTTTCATAGTAGAAAAAGCCATTTCCGGCCTCGAGACCGCGATGGATGTTCTAGGGTTTTACTTCCCTACGAACGACGTACCAGCCCCGGTCGCACTATAAACTCTGATTGAAGAAAGGACTGTTGATAATGCGATCTACACTCTTTTACAGATACCTGTATGCGACACTAAAAGAAACATGCGCCCGGCGGTTTGTCTCTGTCGGTAAATCATTAAATCTACTGTGGGCCGTTTTCGCGGTCTCAGCTATCACCTTCCCCGCTACCGCTGATGAACTCAGTAATGGGGGCTTCGTTGAGGGCGAAATTGCGGTTGCCCAAGAAGTTGATACTTGGACGTTTGAGGGGGATGAGGGGGAGTTTGTATCGCTCCAGATGACTGACGAAAACCAAGTCGAATTTGCCCCTCTACTTCGTGTTTATTCACCATCAGGCACACTTCTCAGTAGTGCCTATGCTCACAACGTGCCGCGTATTGATCGGTTGGAACTCCCTGAGTCTGGCAGTTATACCGTGACCGCCCAGGACGCAGATATTAGTGGTTCCAGCGGCGATGATGACACTGGCGCTTATCGCATCTATTTCGTAAAACCACCTGTTAGCGAGCATGGCGCTTTACTGAACGGCAGCTACGTAGAAGAAACCATCGAATTGGGCGATATCGATACTTGGCAGTTTGATGGCGATACAGGCGACATTATCTCCATGCAGATTACTGATGAAGATTTAGCAGGGCTGGCTCCGCTGGTTAGGATCTATACCCCTTCTGGCGCATTTCTGCAGAGCACCTTCGATCACAATGTTGCCCGCTTCGACCGTCTCGAACTCCCCGAATCAGGCAGCTACACCGTGGTCGTGCAAGATGCAGATATATCAGGTTCGAGTGGTTATCATCAAACCGGTGACTATCGCATCTACTTTGTTAAGCCCCCAATTAATGAACACGGCTTTCTGATTAACGGCAGTTATGTAGAGGAAACCATCGAATTAGGCGATATCGATACCTGGCAATTTGACGGTGACGTAGGCGATATTATCTCCATGCAGATTACTGATGAAGACTTAGCAGGGCTGGCGCCGCTGGTTCGAATTTATACTCCTTCAGGTGCATTTTTACAGAGTGCCTACGATCATAATGTTGCTCGATTCGACCGTCTCGAACTCCCCGAATCTGGCAGCTACACCGTGGTCATGCAAGATGCAAACATTTCCGGCTCGAGTGGTCATTACCAGACCGGTGACTATCGCATCTACTTTGTTAAGCCCCCAATCAATGAACATGGCTCCCTGATTAATGGCGGCTATGTGGAGGAAACCATCGAATTAGGTGATATTGATACCTGGCAGTTTGATGGTGACGCAGGCGACATTATCTCGATGCAGATTACTGATGAAGACTTAGCAGGGCTGGCGCCGCTGGTTCGGATTTATACTCCTTCAGGTGCATTTCTGCAAAGCGCCTACGATCACAATGTTGCTCGCTTCGACCGTCTCGAACTCCCCGAATCTGGCAGCTATACCGTGGTCATGCAGGATGCAAACATTTCGGGTTCCAGTGGTTATCATCAAACCGGTGACTATCGCATCTACTTCGTTAAGCCGCCAGTCAATGAACATGGTTCCCTGATTAACGGCGGCTATGTGGAGGAAACCATCGAATTAGGTGATATTGATACCTGGCAGTTTGATGGTGACGCAGGCGACATTATCTCCATGCAGATTACTGATGAAGACTTAGCAGGGCTGGCACCGCTAGTTCGGATTTATACTCCTTCAGGTGCATTTCTGCAAAGCGCCTACGATCACAATGTTGCTCGCTTCGACCGTCTAGAACTTCCCGAATCTGGTAGCTACACCGTGGTCATGCAGGATGCAAACATTTCGGGCTCCAGTGGTCATCACCAAACCGGTGACTATCGGATCTACTTTGTTAAGCCGCCAGTCAATGAGCATGGCTCCTTAATAAATGGTGGTTACGTGGAGGAAACCATCGAATTAGGCGATATCGATACTTGGCAATTTGATGGAGATGCAGGCGACATTATCTCCATGCAGATTACTGATGAAGACTTAGCAGGGCTGGCGCCGCTGGTTCGTATCTATACTCCTTCTGGTGCATTTCTACAAAGTACTTATGCCCACGGGGTCGCACGCGTTAACCGTCTAGAGCTCCCCGAGTCAGGCAATTACACCGTGGTGGTTCAGGACGCGGATATTTCCGGCTCGGGTGGTCATCATCAAACTGGCACCTACCGTATCTACTATGTTAAACCACCTGTAAGCGAACATGGTGCGCTCGTAAGTGATGGATATGTCGAGCAAGTCATTGATTTCGGCGATCTCGATACCTGGCATTTTGACGCAGCTAATGGCGACACTATCAGCATAGAAATATTCGACATTGACTTAGGCCCATTCGCGCCGTTTGGACAGCTATACGATCCGGACGGACTCTTCCTGACCAGATTTATAGATCACAACATTGCCTCACTAAGCGAATACCCGCTGCTCAAAAATGGTACTTACACCTTAGTAGTGCAAGATGCAGATATTTCAGGTTCTGGGGAGTATGATGACACAGGCCCCTACCGCATTGGCTTCAACCTTGAGCCAGGCGAACCTGAACCGGTACCACCGTCGGCGTCAATTTATACGCAAGGCAGTGTTTATCGCTTCGACACCATCACCCTGGATGGCTCTGGTTCAACCGATCCTGATGCCGCGCCATTACCGTTAACCTTCGACTGGACCATTGTTTCACTGCCCGCAGGTAGCGAACTAGACCCGTATGCACTTGATGATGTGGAAGCTGATTCAGCGACAATCGTTCCCGACGTGAGCGGTGAATATGTCTTCTCGTTAACGGTTGATGATGGCTTGTTCACCGATGCCACTGAAGTAACGGTAACCGTGATGAATCGCGCGCCGGTAGCCATTGCCGGTGAAGATCGTGAAATGGCCACCGGTGGTGTGGTAAGCCTCGACGGTAGCGATTCCTACGACCCGGAAGGTGACACCCTAACATACAGTTGGAGCCTTGTTGACGTGCCTGCCGGTAGTTCGGCTGACATCGATGAGCCAGCAGCGGTTATCACCAGCTTCGAAGCCGATATTCAAGGGGTATATGTGGTAGCCCTGGTTGTGAACGATGGCGAAGCGAATAGCGTTGCAGATACAGTAACCGTAACCGTAATTGATGAAAATGTGGCTCCGGTTGCGCTTTCTTCAGTGCCTCTGGAAGCATTGGTGGGTGATACCGTGATGCTTTTCGGCACTGACAGTTACGATCCGGATAACGGCCCATCCCCGCTCAGCTATGAATGGCACTTTGGCAGCATTCCGGCGGATAGCGGTTTAACCAACGCAGACATTGCCGACAACACTACTGATACGGCGAGCTTTGTCCCAGACGTAGACGGTAACTTCACTGTGTGGCTTACCGTCGGTGATGGCGAACTTAGCAACAGTGTGTCGGCAACCACGTACATTGGTGCATTGCCAGTCTGCTCCCTTAATGCTGAGGCCGGTTCCAACGTAACGGTAGATCTGGGCGATGTGGTGTCGCTGGATGGCTCAAACTCATCGTTCACGGATGCGTGTACTGATGTGGCGTTCTCCTGGCAGTTTGTCTCAGTGCCCAACGGCAGCGTGCTGGATAATGACGACATTGCCAACCGCAACGCAAGTGAAGCGTCGTTCATGCCTGATATAGACGGTACATTTGTTCTCAGACTCATGCTCGAAAGCGGTGAAACGATTTCAGCAGACAACGTGACGATTTCCGTTGAAGCGAATGAATCGCCCGTAGCGATAGCGGGGGAAGATCAAACGCAGGAAGTACAAAGCACTATCACGTTAGACGGTTCAGCCAGTTACGATCCGGATAACGGGCCATCGCCGCTCACGTATCTATGGCAGGTCGTCAGTCAGCCAGCAGGCAGCAATGTTGCCTTATCTACACCCAACGCTGCAGTTTCTGGCTTCTTTGCAATGCTGCCGGGAGACTACGTATTAAGTCTCACAGTGAGTGACAGTGTCGCCAGTGACATTGACGAAATTGTCATCAGCATAGAAGCCGAAGAAGAACCTCTGCGTTGTGACGTAAACGGTGATAATGTAGTCGATAACACCGACATCATGGCTATCTTCGCTAGCCGTTATTCGCCAGCGACGGGGCCTGACGACCCTGCTGATTTCAATGGTGATGGTGTGATCAACGTACTGGATGCAAGGGGCTGCGTATTACAGTGCACCTATACGAACTGTGCTGTTCAACAACCACAATAATGTTTTAACGGGGCTCACCTGAGCCCCCGAATATCAGACAAGGATTGACTATGAAACACTTATGTATTGTATCTTCGGTTATGTTAATGCTCGGTTCTGCAACAGCGAGTGCTGCGCCGGTGTTATCTTTTGGTGAGCTGGAACAGGATTATCTTTATAGCGCTTATGAGGGCGATAGCTTAGAGATCCCGGTTTGGATTTCTGGGTTAAATCCCGAAAACGTGGGTGGCTTCGATGTGACGTTTACCTTCGATGAACCCGTCACCGATCTTGTCAGCGTCGATTTCTCCCTCGACAGCGTTGGCACATTCATTTATGACAGCGTAGATTCCTATGGTGAGGTAACGCTTTCAGCTGTCAGTCTGGATTGGGATCTCAGCGGCCAACCATCTGCTTTCCAAATCGCATCACTGACATTTTCTGCGGTAAGTGCAGGATTAGGACAAATGATGTTTACCGATGTGCTGCTATCTGACGATTTTGGTTCTCCACTGAGCCTGGCCGACAGCTTTATCGCAGATATCAATGTAATGAGCGTGCAAGTACCACCAACACCGGTTCCTGCGCCACCAGCGGCAGGCCTGATGCTGTTCAGTCTGCTCATATTACCACTGCGAAAACGCCTGTTTAAATCGTAAAGTCTGGCGACGCAACAAATCCCGGGCAACTCCCCTCTATGGATTTTTTGAGGCGGATTGCCCGCTCTTTATCACCCATATACAACCAACTCAGACTCAGGTGAAATCGTGTCAGCATGTCCTTGTTTTCTTCAAGGACTAGGGCCTCTTTTTTCAAGGTGTCGAGCAGCGCTTCCGATGCCAGCGCTTTATCAATTTTCATCAATCGAACATACACACTAATACGCACGGCCTTTTGCATGTCGCTGGCCTCGCCTTTGGTTAAAATGGCATCGAGATAGTCCAGACTCTTAAGATACAACGCCCGCGCGTCATCAATTTGTCCCAGGTGATAATAAGTATCAGCCAAATTCACCCAATACTGGAACAGCTCAGTTTGATTAGATTCCTCACTTTCCAGTTTTTGGTACACGCTCAGCGCGTCGTCGTACTGCTCAAGATAATAATACAGCGTCGCAAGGTTTGACGTGATGACCGGATGTTCTGGCGATACGAGCAATGCGTGTTGATAGGTGTTACGGGCATCGGCTAAATCGCCGTGACAAAACTGATAAGTGCCAAGATTCGTAAGGGTTTCTAATCCCTCCCAATCCTGCACCGCTTCCTGAGACCAGGAAATCGCTTTCTCCACTTGACCGGTAAAAAAGTAAACCCTCGCTAGTGTGAAAGGCAGTTTCCATTGCTCTGGTTCAAGTGCAATCGCTTTGATTAACGCCTGCTCAGCAGACTTGATGTATTGCTCTTCTCCCGATTGACGAAAGCGCTGTACCTCGACTTCAGCAAACAATTGCAACGCCGTTGTATTGTCTGGGTCGCGTGCAAACAACTGTTGCAAGTATTGTGCAGCCAAGTTCGCGTCTCCCGCCTTGCGGGCAAGCGCTGAACTGGCCAACAGCACCGTTGGCGACTCTGTATTTAACGCGCGAGCTCGCTCGCACTCAGACTCAGCCTCTGCAAGATAACTTTTCTCGCCACTGAAAATATGTTGTTGCACCAGAACATTACACAGGGTGCCGTGTGCATCAGCAAAATCCGGGCTTTGACGTAGTACCCGGTGGAGGACATCAGATAATTTGAGCAACACGGCTTCGTTACGTTCACCCTCTAACAAGGTTAACCCATCGACATAGCGCTTGTAGTTTTCCCAGTCTGGCGTATCAGGAGTTGCCTCACCTTTATCGGCATGCTCAATGGCGGAAGAGATTGATTCACGGACATAGGTTGACGACGCCGACGCGATAAAGTGACCAGCCCAAAAATGTGACATCCCCTCTTCATCATAAAGCGATAGCCGCAGTAACACATGCTTGCCTATTTTGAGCAGTTCACCAGTAACAACCAATTCCGCCTTCTCATCTGAAATAATAGAGGGTGGACTCAGCGCAGCCCCATAGCGAAAGCCAGAGCCCGGCACAAATGTACTCACACTGGCTACGGCCTCTTCTAACATTTGTGTGTAGGTGAGTTGTTCATCGTCGCCCTCTATGGGCATCACGGCAACCACATTGCGGTGAAAAAGCCCTTGTTCTGAAGACACAATGTCTGATTTTTGTGGTGCAATGTCTTCTGGCATCTGATTCACGATACCGAAAGCAACGGCAATCACTACAGCAACAGAGGCCACTAACCATTTCCATCGACCCGGATGCTGCTGTACTGATTCGGCGTGCGGATCAGACGCAGTGACTGGCGAGTCAAGTGCATCTGAAGTGGCAGCTTGTGGAGAGGGAGATGTTGAGGCACCCGTTACGTCGTCTGCATTTGAATATAACGACCACGTGGGGCATGACAGCGCAGCGGCCACCCGTTCCAGACTTTTCAGATCGACTGGCTGGCTGAACACCCTGCTTACCAGCGAACGCGGGAGTTTATCTAATCCCTCAATTTCCTGAATTTTGCGGGCAAGTTCGGTTTTAGACCGAATTCCGGCTTGGGCCATGGCCTGATTAAGCTTAATCTGCGACGCAATAACGCCGCGTTCCCGACTGGCAGAAGCATCTGGCGCAGACGTGTCGGCGCTTCTGTTTTCGTTGCTTCTGTTGTCGTTGCTTTTGTTATCGTTGCTTTTGTTATCGTTGCTGGGATTGCTAGCACTAGGGTTACTCACTTGCTTATTACTGGTGCTATCGTCGTTACTTTTCACGATCACTCCTAATGTTCCATCATCAGGTGTACAGCATCACTCACCAATACGTTGTAATGTATTATCACGAGAACGCGCAGCATCACAACAAACAGCAACCGCGAATTCACGATTCCAAGTCAAAATAAAAAGAAGTATTTACACGAAACGTTGCTAATGATTTCTCATCGCATTTCATTAAAACTGAAAGCTGTATTTATCGTTATTCGATAAGTCGTTTTTCAACAAGTCGTTATTCAACAAATAAGGCTGCCACTTCCTGCCAGCGTGTTTCGCTCTCTGCCACCAGTAATTTACCGGTGATCTGAGGTGAATATTCGCTTCCATCAATCATTCGTGCCACAGCCCCAGCCTCCTGGGTAATGAGCAAACCCGCACCATGGTCCCAAATATTCAGCTTATTCTGGAAAATCACAAACGACACCGCACCGGTATTCAGCAGACGGTATTCGGCAGCAGCACAGCGGTAATCCATGATTCGGCCCATTTTGTTGGCCACTTCAATAGCTTGCTGACGCTCGGCGTCTTTAGTCACCCCGAAGGAATAGCAACACATGGTATCGGTAAGTGGCAGTGCGTTATGACGACCCGCGGTTAATGGTTGGTCAACACCATTAATGCGCTGAAAAGCACCCTGCCCTTTTATCGCCCACAGGTAATCACCCGTTACTGGTTCAAGAATAATGCCGCCAATCACTGTTCCTCGCGTGGCAATGGCAAGCATTACACCAAAATTTACCGACCCATTCGCGTAGTGCCAGGTGCCATCGATGGGGTCAAGCACGAAGGAAAGCGCTGCTTCAGCAAATTTATCCAGCGATGTAGGATCGTCGTACACGCTTTCCTCACCAATCAACAATGCATCGGGGTACAACGCCACTAACTTGGAGAGTATGAAGTCCTCAGCCGCTTTATCTGCCACCGTGACTAAATCGTGATGATTGAGCTTCTCTTCAATTTGTCCGCTTTGTAATTGCCTGAATCGCGGCATAATTTCCACTTCTGCCGCTTGCAAACAGATTTCCGCTAACTGATGAATTTGTTCTTGGGTGATCACGATGAATATCCTTATTTGGCATGGCTGATACTTAACACCTTATCATGACAGGTTGTCGATGATATGACAGCAGCTTTCCACTGCATTACTTCAACGCTGCTCTACCTTTCGCTGGAGAAGTACTTACCGACTAGTCTACAATGCCACACTCGCTTCCTTTCAGGTTTACCATGTTTAATAAATTGCTGTTGTTGCCCGTTAAGGGCTTAGTCACCATTCTGCCCTTCGCCATTACCATTTATTTTCTGGTGTGGCTGGTAAGCACCACCGAAGCCCTGCTCTCGCCCTTTATTCCGGCCGAATATTATTTTCCCGGGTTAGGCGTCGTTACCGTCATCATCACCCTTACTGGTGTCGGTATTCTGATTAATGCTTATCTGTTTAACTGGGTGATTTCGCTAGGTGAGCGTATTTTTGCCCGTCTGCCGGTTATAAAAACCCTGTTTGGCGCGGTAAAAGATGCGGTAGAGCTGTTTGAAGTTAAAAAGGGCGAAGAGACTAAAAAAGCCGTCGCCGTAGATATGGACAACGGCATTAAGCTAATTGGGTTCATGACCAACGACAAAGTGGCCAACAAGCTATTTCCGGGCGAAGATAAAGTTGCCGTTTATCTGCCCATGAGTTACCAGATTGGCGGTTATACTCTTTACCTTTCCCGGGACAAAATCACACCGCTGGATATTGATGTAGAAACCGCCATGCGCATTGCAGTAACAGGCGGTAATTCGATAGAAAAAGACTAATTCAGGCCTAGAGACAACCTAGAAAAAGTGCATTATCTCAATGTCCATTAGGGTGTGCTCTTTTGGACATTGAATGAAATCGATGATCCAGCCTCGCCCATTTTCTAGCGGCGGATGGGTCACGCTCATCGCGCTATTAGGATAATGCTTCTTACAGGTTACGCAGTAACTTTCACCAACCCCTGCCGCCACCATATTTCTGATGATATAGCGAAATTCCCCACGACAACCGGCGATTTCGCTGTAAAACTCGATACTACTGTCTGCACACTCGGCCCAGCGCTGGATAAGCTGCGTATCGCTTACCTCATCAGGATCGTCTTCCTGTAAATTAATAGTTAGTGTCTCGCTATTCTCAATTTCATAAGGCGAACCATGACGCCCGTCAGCCAAAAACGCCGCCACATCCTTGGCTTCGAAAATAAAGATTCCGCTGTCGTCTTTATCGAATCCTCTGAACCCACTGCCATATTCATAAATATATTTACCGCAGAAAGGCGGATTTTTGTAAACGCCCTGACGAAAAGCGATTCTTTTTCTCTCTTCTTCAGGGTCAATAGGCATGGGTTTTGGCAATCTAAAAGCTTTCGATTCTTCGAGAACCGGCTTAAAAGAACCTCGACTTAACGCTGCAATAAAGAATAACGGCCAGAACAGCACTTCGAAAGGAAAAAAGAATGCCAACGACTTTTTAGAATACGGCCGTTCGAGTGTTTTACGATAGTAAATATGAAACCCAAGGGTAACCGAGGCGGTTACCAGCCCGATGAGCAAATAATAAGAAAAAAAGCGCAGCAAACCCGGTTACTCCTTTATCCAGTTCGCGTTTTTTACACGTAATAACTCTACCTGAATTTGGACTTCAGTACCTCTTTAATCAGATTCCCTTCCACTTTCACAATGGAATTAAAGCTTTCACCAAAGGACTCGTAATAAATGTCTCCTTTCCAGTGAGCAAACTGAAAATTAAGAAACGGGTGCTCGAGTGTAATCACAAGATTACGTGTTCCTAACTCGTAGAACTCAATTTTACCCTCAATACTTCTTTCTGGCACAATAACTTTTCCATAGGCCGAAAATATATACTCTCGGGACGAGCTAAAACCCATTGTCATTCCATTTTGATTCCGAACCTCCCCAGTAAGGTTCACCCGATAAATATAACCCGTATCCATTCGTGATAATTGCGAAGCGCCTGCAACCTTCATCACTACATTTTTGCCATCATATTCGAATATATTGCCCTCGGACTGCACCACTATTACTCTTCCACCGACCATTCGGGTAACGGGTTTATCAAAAATCAGCACAAGCTTTCCTTTTGTATATTGATAAAGCCCGCTTTTTCCGGCCAAATAAATGCTGTCGTCAAATTTATTGGCGAGAGTAAAATTCAAGTCAGTCTTGATAAAGGTTTCTTGTCTTCGGTCACTTGATATCTGCAAAAGATTAACTCCCGCTTGCTCCTTGCGAAGCAACATTAGTTCTTCGGGAGTAGCAGATATCACACCGTCTTCAGAGAGAAATAACGCATTTGTTCCGCTACAAAATATAGCTGTGTTGTATTGAGTCCCGTTGAGAAAGTACAGTTGCCCATCTGAAAGCAAGGGTTGGTATGAAATATTTGGCGCGCCACTAATGATTGTCCTGTAAGAAAATTCAAAATTATCTTCTTCAACATCTTGAATGTTGGCAACTTGAACTTCGTTATAAGAATTGATGTTGACAAGAAAACCGTCATCAGAGACGTCGAAGTCAAATCCTACCTGCCTGGTCACTAACTTACTTGTAGTGTTAGAGAAATAATAAATTTCTATATCATCAATATAACTTTTTGTGATTCTGGCCACAAAAATGCCATCTTTATAAGGGCGAACAAGAAGATCGTTTTCGTCAGTACTTTCGTTATATCCAATGTCTTTATAATCGAGCTTTTCAACGGTTTTAGTAGACAGGTTATATATATACGGCCGCACCGGTTTTGCACTATCGACTTTATGGGTAAATAGCACCCGGTTATCGTCAAGCCAAACATAATTACTATGTTGCATCAGTTTATAACATGGCAATATGGAATGAACATCGTTGAACATTCCATTAAAGAAAGTGATTTCACAGTGATCGGGATGACTTACTCTTATTAATGATTTCCCACCTGGTGAGATACTAAAATCCTGTAAATAAGCTGAAGGCTCTTCTATGCGGAATACCTCTTCAGCAATTCCATATTCAACTTTCTTGATGTAAGCGACTTTTCTACTTGAGGTCTCTGGTAAAAAGTAGTGGGCGTTATTGTAAATCTGATGCCTCATTATTCCTGAAGAGAAACTTCCAATAGTCGTGTAGTCAGGAGTCTCAATCACCGTGACATCGTCAGATAGATTCCACGAGATCATAAGCATCACAGACAGTAATAGAAATGAAGCAGCAATAATAGTACGTCGACGGATAAAGCCTGATACCTTGGAAACTTGAGCTAAATCGCTGCGGTTGTCGATCTCAAAAGACAATCGATATCCTGCCCCTCGCTCGGTGATTAATACTTCGCCTTCCTTATCATTTATTTTTTGACGAAGAACAGAAATCAACTTTCGAAGTGAGCTATCCGAAACATGGATATGTCCCCAAACACGCTCAGTGAAATCTTTCTTTGAAATTATCGCTCCGCGCTCGCTGATAAGTACAACGAGTGCCTTTTGTTCTAGCTTAGTAAGCTCAACTTCCTTTGATACAAGCTTCTCGTCGACGATCGAAAAGCACATACCATTAATTACAATCTTAGAAATTCCATTTACCACGACTACTTTCCCAGATTACTAATTTTAGTAGATTTTTTATTTATGTTACCGAATAAGTAACAAAGTTTCACGCTTAAGAACATTAAAAATCTTCTGCATAATTTGACTAGCTGTATATTGGCTTCCGCTACAAAGATGTTTTTGAAAATTCATCACAGAATGAATTGCCGACAGGAAGTACGTGCACTTATTTATTCTAAGAAATAAAGAGTTGCAAAGTGGAAATGCATTATTTTGAAAACCAAAGGAAGTCTCATGAAAGCAGTATCAAAGCGGTTGCTTGTCAGCCTGTTCGTGTCGTCAGCATTAACTGCATGTGGAGGCGGTAGTAGCGATAGCGCCTCTCCTCAACCTTCAACAGGAACTACCCAACCAACAAATACAGCACCGACTGCAGAAATCACCGGTGAAGCATCGACGATGGTTGGCCAGAGCCTCACGTTATCGGCACAAGGTAGCAGTGACGCAGAGGGTGACAGCCTCACATACCGCTGGGAATTGGCAAGTCAGCCGTCTGATTCATCATTATCATTAACCAACGAAACATCAGAAGAAATCGAATTTACACCGGACGTTGCCGGTGATTATACGTTGGCCTTAGCGGTAAACGATGGAACTGCCGACAGCGCTGTAGTTGAAATTACCATTAACGTTGAGGAAGCTTTTAAAGAACCAACAGCTGTAATCTCCACATCAGGCGCCCAAAAGCAGGGCGTATCCGTATCCTTAAGTGGCAGTGACAGTACTTTTGATGAAAGAACCGGTGCAGATCTCACTTACACTTGGGCGCTTCAAAGTGGACCAGAGGGTGCAAACCCATCATTCAGTGCACCAAATGAAGCACAAACCTCTTTCGAGGCGGATGTGCCAGGTATCTATGTTGTTATTCTTGAGGTCAGTGACGCCACCAATGCAGTTTCATCTTCTACCGTAGAAGTTGAAATTACCGAAAATGATGCACCTACAGTAGTAACCGCTATCGACCATGACTATGTCGTTGGTACCGAAGTTTATGCTTATTCTCAGGCAACAGATACGGACAGCGACAATTTATCTTATGAATGGTCTTTTGTCTCAGTGCCGGAAGGCAGTAGCCTGGCAGGTTTTACTTTTACCAGACCATATTTAGCCTATGTACCGGATGTGGCGGGCGACTATGAAATTGCATTAACGGTTTCCGATGAAGCAAATGTTGTCGAGGCTGAAATACAGACAATGACTATCGTTGAGCGCGGCAACCCCAGCCTCAGGGTGGGAGCGCAAAGTCTATATTATGGAAAAATTAATGAGCCAATCCTGATTGATTTTGCGAGCTCAGTCTCTCCGACTGGCTCAGAGCTAACCTATACGAAAAGTGTTCGCAGTGGTCCTTCAGGAAGCAGACCAACTCTTACCACCTCTATCATCGATAGTGCAGAGACAGAGTTTGAAGCCAACGCTACAGGCACTTACGTTGTGAATATCACGGCAACCAACGAAGAAGGCGAAAGCGTTTCGAAAGACGTTACGATTAGACTTCGTAGTAGCAGTTACAACATGCCTCCGGAATTAAACGTTGATGTACCAAACCGTGTCGCTTTCGGCGAAGATATAGATATCGATGCTAGTTCAGCCGCAGATCCTGAAAATGATCTTCTGTCTTACTCCTGGCAGTTTTACATCAAGCCAAGTTTTTCAGAAGCCCGAATTGCATCGCTCTCAAAAGCAAAGACTGAAATTACCAATATTAATGTACCTGGTCTTTATTACGTCCGAAGTGAACCTACCGACAACACGTCACCGATTTCTTCTTACACTACCAATGCGATCATTGTCTATGATTCCTTTGAAGGGCTTGGCCTTGAAGACATGGGTGAGATTCAAGTACTAGCTGGAAATACTATTGAATTACCCGGCAGCATTTATGGTTCGTTAGAAGAAACGGATGAAGTTAGCTGGGATTTGCTAGCCGCTCCTTACAACTCAGCAGAAACAATTAGCGATTCATCAAGTCTGACACCTTCGTTTGTTGTTGATGCTCGGGGTAAGTTTGTATTTCAACTTAGATTGTTAAGAAATGGCGAGCTGTATGATGTTGAACATTTTGTCGTACGTGGCGTTGAGAATGCACCACCGGTTGCAAATGCAGGAAGCGATCTAACTGCACAAGCAGGTGAATCGCTAACTCTCGACGGCTCAGCAAGCAGCGATACAGATGATACGCTGTCGTACGAGTGGCTAGTGGTTGGCGCTGAAGGTTCACCGGCGCGTTTGCCTGAATTTGATGACAACACCTCAGTGCAACCTACACTCGCCCTTGATGGAGATTACACAGGCCAACTAGTTGTTCGTCTAACCGTTTCAGATGGTGTTAACGAGCCTTCCAGTGACGAAATACTCATCGAAGTCGGCGCTGCACCTGCAAGTGCCAGATTACAGAAATTGGTAAATCTGACTTGGAATGATGCTTCCCTACCCTATGAAGAAACCGACGTGGTAGAACCCCTCTCTTCAACAGCGGGAGATGGTGTTCAAATTGTTGGTTCATTTATGCTTTACGCCGACAATGCAGACCTGACAATGACTAATATTCAGTTGACTGATCTGAATGGTGTCATCACGCCGGATATGGATATCATAGACTTTAATTTTGCATTGCCTGCGGATGAACAAGTTAGCGAAGACTATTCCTCAGACATCGTAGTAGACAAAGATGACTTCGTTTCTATCTATGTGTTTTCTCCTGCAAACACGAATGGGCAAACCGCGCTTATCGAGCTCACGTTTACCATAAAAGAAACTGGTGAAACATTCACAGGGCGATTTGAGTTTACCTCTTAAGCTCTTAAAACGGGAGCCACATCTGTGGCTCTTCCTTCCCGAACCTCCAACCAAGATCCAGTCAATACAAAAAAAGCATTATTTCAAACCCCAAAATATTCAAATATCAACATTTGATGAAGTTTTATATTTATTTGATTGTCGGGAAAAACCATTTTTCGTAAGTTTGCATACAAAATTAAAAATAATTTAAGAAAAAGTAAGTAAGGAGGCAGAATGCGACTCGACCCTCGCATGCTCAGGCAGTTTTTGGCCGTCTGCCGCGAAGGAACGATAAGCGGCGCCGCCAAAGCTGAACATGTTTCTCAACCTTCTATCTCTATGGCCATGAACCAATTGGAGCGGGTATTAGAGGTAAAGCTGTTTCAACGCTCGTCAAAAGGCATGATGTTAACTTCTGCCGGCAAAGCCCTGAAGCTGAAAGCCATGAGCGTGGAAAACTTACTGCAAACTGCACAACACGAAATACGTTTATTAGCAGAACAGATTAATGGGCCCCTTCATATTGGCGGTACGCCAGGCGCACTTTCATCCGTGATGGGCCAGGTAATGAGCAGCTTTTGCGAAATGTACCCCACGTTCAATCTGCAACTGACAGAATGCGACGAAGACAATGCACACCACCTGCTACGAACCTATAAGTTAGACATCGCCATTCTGACGACTGGCATGGCCAGTCCGCCGGAAGAATTTTGTGAGGAAACCTTATATTCAGACGCCTTCTCACTGGTTGTCGGCCAGGCCAATAGCCATTTACCTAATGAGGTAAAGCTTGAATCACTGAGTACCATGCGTTGGTTAATGCCAAATAAGGTAGGCGGTTTCAGACACCAGTTGAATGCACTGTTTTTGGGGCATTATGCCAGCCTCCCGAAAAATATTGTGGTAACAGATTCGGTGCTTGCCACTAAGCAGATACTCATCAATACCGATTATATTGCGTTACTGCCCACAGAATTAGTGAAAACAGAACTGGAGCACGGCTTACTGCGCGCGATCAATATCGCCAATGTAACTGCCAACCGAAAGGTTGGCCTACTATGGCTGGCAGAGCGACAAATGAGCTCTTTTGCCCAGGCATTCATTGATCACGCGAGTCATTTTACCTATCGCTAATACAAGCTGTCTTTTGATTGCGCACGGTAAATTACCGGAATGCGGGCCAACCTTTCATAGTGTTCGGTGATTCTGCCGAACGCAGAAAAATCAAAACCAGCTTCTTTTAGTTGCCTAACCATGCAGAACAAGTAAACATCGAGCACACTCCAGTCTTCTTCGCACCAGAACATGGAATTTCTCAGGCGCTTCTGAATAACCTCGAAAGCAGATTTCAATTGCTCTTCAGCCTGATTTTTTAACACTAACGCATCGAAGGAGAGCCCACTGGCGTAGTTGCAATACTGCATACAGTGGGGCTGAATGTGGCTAGTTATCCAGGAGAGGAAGCAGGTCGACTCGATGAACGTTAACGACCGGGGTAAAATCTGCGCCACAGGATATTTCTTATGCAGGTAGAAAATAATACCTAACGCTTCGGTAATGGTACCATCTGGCGTAAGCAAAGACGGCACTCTTCCCTTAGGATTAACTTTTAAATACTCTGGGCTTTCATTCTCCAATTTATCAATATCAATGCTATTTAATTTGTACTCTACCCTCGCTTTTTCAAGCGCGACGGTAACTACCATAGAGCATGGGCTGTGAGAGGCAAATAACGTCAACATGCTTTGACTGCCCAACACAAAGCGAATTGTGCATCTGTCTTGCTCACCTTTCTAGTGAAGGTGTTTAAGCGCACCATAAACAACGGTCTAATTCCTATTTACAATCTTAAAACCGCGCCACACTACCCCGAAAAATAGCATCTGAATAGTATTGATTTTTATGTGTGATATAACTCATTTTGATACCGTAAGATCCGACCAGAAAAATGAAATTATGTGTTTTTTCAGTGTGATAAACAGAGTGAATATCAACCTGCAGTATCGGCAATCGGCGGTTCGAAACCCATTCACGGATATTATTTTATACTGTCGATAAAGTACTAAGGTTATACTGAAGGTAAGGTATAATTGCTGCGTTCAAGCGTTACAGAGAAACCGTCAGATATGTCGCAGTCGTTGACCTACCTTTCCCACTATCCGCAGCATTTACAAGATCAGATTCAACAACTGATAAACAAAAATCAGTTGGGCGACTGGCTGCGTTCCCGCTATACCAGTGTTCATAACATTAACAATGACAAGGATTTACGTGATTATGCGCTGGACATTAAGAATCACTACATGAAGAAAACCCAGCCATTAAGTAAGGTGATATACGACAGCAAAATTCATGTGGTTAACCACGCCCTCGGCCTGCACTCATATGTGTCACGCGTACAGGGTGGCAAATTAAAAAGTAAAAATGAATTGCGTGTCAGCGACCTTTTTAAACGCACCCCAGAACCATTTTTAAATATGATAGTGGTTCACGAGCTGGCGCACTTAAAAGAAAAAGATCATAACAAAGCATTCTATAAGCTGTGTCAGCACATGCTGCCCGACTACCATCAGATTGAATTCGATGTTCGGGTGTATCTCACCGAAATGGATGCCAATGGCACCGTGTTTTAATTTCAATAAAAAAACAGTAGTGAAAGAAGTATGGATTTTGAGTTTCTAACCGATGTCACCGGGCAACCTCTTGCGCGATGCGACATGGAAAGTGAATATTTTGGCGATTGGCTAAGTCATGACATTGGCAGCGACAAAGCGCTGATCACGTCAATACTGCATAATCTCGACCGTTTATTAGAAAGACAAATCTCCGACTACGAATTTGTTGGCAAAATTTATCACCTTACTATTGCCGATGAAGAAGTCGATTTGTTTCTCAATAACAATGATATTGCCGACAGCCAATTTGAAGATGAACAACTTGATGGCCCGGTCGCGGGCTGCGGCTTAGTGGAACTTAAGCACCTGCTGGCAAGTTGGCAGGCGTTTATAGCCTAACTGCAGCGTTCCTGCTAACGATAACGTGCTAATGATTCTCTGAATTGGCCAGTAACTTTACCAGTCCACCAAAGGCCAGCGCGGTACCCGCAGATAACAGCAAAAACAATATCGATTCCATTTCATTGCCTCCCAGTATCTAATAATCAACGTGATTTAACCAAAAAAACTCTGCCCAACTGGGCAGAGAACTACACGATTTACGTTTTGGATGGGTCCTGAACTACAATACGCCGGCGAGCGAACATTTGCAAATGATAATTATTAACATTTATAATTTTAACTAATCCAATGTCTGCGCATGGTAGATTTCCGTCTGCTCCTGTCGCCAGTTTCCCAACTTTGCACGAACATCAGCTGGCAGTGACGCCTCCGGCATCATCCACAGCCAAGGATAAACCTCACCATACGTATAATTAGACTCATAAAAATAGCGCTGATCCTGAGGATATGAGACCATTTTGCTGAAATCGCTTCCGGCACTTTCCTGTTCAGGTAACAAGCCCAGCTCAGCAGCACCAAACCAACGGTGCTGGTTAAGATAATTTACCGCGCCGCGCTGTTTCAGCCAGTCATCAGCAAAGACACGAAAAACGTCGTCATCGGGGTGCTCTGCGGTTTGCTGCTGCATATGGAACAATACGGGAAGCAAGCTGAATATACGGTTGTCCACAAGCGTCAGTTTACTCAACAAGGCAAAGCCAATATCACGGTCCTCACGCCAATACGCGAAACGTTCAAACTGCTGCCAGAAGCGGGCGTCATCGGTATTGCCATAAAGCACTGCAGTCCTGTCGAACCATTTCCTGGCCTCCCCGACAAGGCTTAGCTCAAGATAAAGCAGCCCTAAATAAGCATTGTTGGTCGGTGACGAATCATCAAGGGCGTTGCACCGTTCCATCGTCTTTATGGCTCTGGCCGTGTGTCCCATATGCTGCAGAATTTTAGCCTTCCACACATATGCCCACGTGTAATCGTTATCTACGCGAATAGCATCTTCTGCTGCGCTCAGCGCCTCTTTCAGTTCCCCACGCCAGAAATGCACAATCGCCAGGTTCACATTGACCCATGGCGATAAACCGTCTTTCTGCTTTGCTCTGAGGGCGTAATCCAGCGCTTTTTCAAAGTCGTTCCTCGCCAGTTCCAGCTCAGAGTACAAATATAACGCGGTGGTATTTTCCGGCAAAAATCTAAGCACTTTTCTTAGTGCGGCGTCTGCGCCTTCAAAGTCAGATGCTGAGGTGTTCAGAATAGCACTGGCGAACAGCGCGTTAGGCTCATCCGCTTCTAAAGAAAGGGCTTTATCAATGGCGCGCTTGGCTTTGGACTGCGCTTCCCCGGCGTCCATGAACGTGTCATGATAATTGTATCGGGCATAAACGTAAGCCAGCGAACCATATGCCTGCGCATACCCGGGATCGGCTTCAACCGCCTTTCTGAAAGATGATTCTGCGCGGTAAAACCACTCGCTGGTTTTTCCGTTCATCAACCAGTAAATGCCCTGCAGATAATGCTGATAAGCTTCTACGTTGTCGACGCCAGACTGCCGTTCTGATGCAGGACGCACTGCTTTGTCTGGTAGCAACGTCTGTTGCACCCGAACCGCAATTTCTCCCGGAATTTCATACAACCGTGAGGCGCTGTCCTCAAACCCTTCAGACCACATAACCCGGTCTTCAGCGGTATCCACCAGTCTCATCACGACTTTATAATCTGTGCCTGTGCGTCTTACACTGCCCTCAAGCAAATATCGCACATTCAGTGCTTCGGCAAGTTTACCTTCCTGATTTTCACGCTGCGATAATGCAAATGCAGAATAACGTGATGGCACCTTCAGTTCAGGCACCCGCGCCAGTTCATTCAGTAATTCTTCCGGTAAGCCTTCCGCCAGGTAAAGAGTGTCCTGATCTGCGCTTAGTTGCTCAAGGGGTAAAACTGCTATGCTCAATGGCTGCGTATCAGTTACAGAACCACCTACCGGTGAATTTCTGCTAACAGAAGTATCCCCCCATGATGATTCGCCTGAATTCAGATACAGCAGAACTGACGTCACCAGCGTAATTATAAGCATGCCCGCCCAGTATCGTGACTTGCTGACCGGCTTTACAGTCCGGGGATTTTCACCTTTCAACTTACCATGACTGAAATCGGATGCTCCCAATTCGCTTTGCGGGGACACGCGAGCATCCGTTGCAGTTTCCGAGCTGATAGCAATGTCTGATTGCTCAGCAGCCTTAGCCGTTTCAGTCTGGGCTTCAGCCAGAGAGGAAGCTTCCTTCTCATCGTCAGCAGGCTTCGCACTGCCAGGCAATGATTGCGTTACCTTAGCATTCAGCCGGTAGCCTTTTTTCGGAACAGTCTGAATAAGCTTACGGTTTTTGCTGTCATTAAAAGCAACCCGAAGCTGAGAAATAATCCGGGTCAGGGCTTCTTCCACTACAACTCGGTCTCCCCACACTTCGGTAAGCAGCGTAGAGCGCGTTACAGTTTCACCAGCAAGGCCTGACAATACCACTAAAACCTGCATCGCCCGGGGTTCAATCTGACGCTTTTCGTCGCCCTGGCTAACAGTATTTTCACCGGGATCGATTCGAAACTCGTTAATACAAAAGCTGTACTCTGGCTTAATTTTACCGGCTTGCAAACTTTCCCACCCATCTTTTGTAGAACATCAAGCAATTGTTTAATAAAAACAATTCACCATCATTAGCAAATCATTAGGTTTTTATTTTGTGTTCATCAGGTAGTTTTTTAACCCGACTGTTACAAATTTATTTCGATTTCGGACAACGCATCCGGGACAGTATAAACGGAGTCACCCAGCTACAGCAAAAGAACTGCCGATGCCTGGTAAAACTCTGCAAAATATAACGTGTTGAGGTGAATATCATGATTCTGATGAAAGCTATGTTTAAGAAAGCAGCTATTGCCACCGTATGTTTATCAGCGGCGTTCAGCGCCAATGCCAGTCAGTCACCTTCGATTGATAACCTGCAGCTTAAGACGAGCGTTCAGGATGTTAACGGTGTTCGTGAAATCGAAACCGGTAACTATCAGCACGGTATTACCCGTACATTAGCAGCGTTGGAAAAAACGACTGTGCCAGCGCTTCGTGCTCCACTGCTGAATAACCTTTGCGTTGCTCATATTGCACTTGGTCAGAGTGAAGAAGCAGAAGTAGCCTGCAATGAAGCCGTTAATGCCGGAAGCCGTAACGCGCTGGCGTTTAATAACCGCGCCATCTTTAACTACCTGCAAAAAGATTCAAAGGCGTGTGTGGAAGACATGGAAAAAGCGCAAGCGCTTGGCCGTTATAACCGCGTGATTCAGAAAAATGCCGAATTTATCGCCCAGCAAAATTTGCTGGCAAAAAACTAATTAAGACCCTCTCCCCAGGGAATTTTTGCCACGGATGATTCGTGGTTTCTACCAACCAAATCCTTAGTCGAACCTCAGCTCTGATTAAGGTGCCGGCGCTGCGCGCCTACTGCAGCGCCGGATTTTTTAGGACACTAGGTAAAAGGGCCAGCAGGCCCTTTTTTATTTGCTCGGTGAACAGCCCGATTCATGCTGAAGCTGCTTTTTCTGCAAATGCTTCATCTGCAACAGCACGGCACCGCGGGTAATTACGCTTGCCCCATTGAGTACGAGTAACGGCCAGGCTTGCGCAAAAGGCATCGTCAATCCAAACAATAAAGTACTGATATCTTTTGCTAAGATGCCGTAAAACAATCCGAATGAGAGTGAACCTATGTGCTGACGACGACGCAACAACAACCACTGATGCAGCGTACCTTGAATGAGGATCACCGTTACCAGCAACATCAGCGTGTTGGCCCCGAGTTGCGCCAAGGCTGGAAACGGCCGGAACCCCATAGAAATGAATCCGCCCACCAGCGCGGCAGACGCCAACAACGACACCCCAGCGGCCGTTCTCGTGCGCCTTAATCGCCAAATACGCACAAGAATGACCAATGTCAGCAAACAGGCGCCACAGCGTGTCCACACTAGATAATGATTAAACGGCTCAACCGCAATGCCAAAAATGAACATGGCGTAAAAGGCGAAGAAGCTGGAGCCAAACTGATTCAGCGACAGACTGTGGTTGTCATCGCTTACGTTTTGTTGCTGACGGCTGATACGACGAATCTGTGCAAACAAGCCCACCCAAGTAAAAATGAAAATGGCAGAACTGAGTAATCCCAGCAAGTGATAAAGCATAATGGTGAGGCATTACAAATAAAAAGAGCATGGATTATACCATGCTCTTTTTAATAAACCGCTTACGCGCTTAACTCACTTTTTCCGTGACTCAGGCACCTACACTATTGCGCACGCGGTTGATATCCGCCGCAGGCGGCGCACCAAACAGTCGGCTGTACTCCCGGCTAAACTGAGACGGGCTGCCATAACCTACTTTATAACCTGCCGTGGCGGCTTCCAACCCTTCATGAATCATAATTCGTCGCGCTTCATTTAAGCGTAACTGCTTTTGATATTGCAGCGGCGACATGCTGGTGACCAACTTAAAACTGTTGTAAAGCGCTGACTCACTCATGTTTACTGCGTTTGCCAAATGCTTAACTTTCAAAGGCTCATCAAAATTGTCGCGGATCATTTCAATCACCTTGCTCATTCTGCTCGCGTTGCTGTCGTGCATCAAAAACTGGCGCAACTGCACGCCGCCAGGGCCATTCAGCACGCGGTACATCAACTCCCGTTTCAACATGGGCAGCAGCACCGGAATGTCTTTTGGGGTTTCATGTAACTGTAGCAGCCGTTGAAATACTGAAAGAATGCCTTCATCCACGTCGTAATTATTCATGCAACAGCCATTCGGCCCGTTTGCATAAAAGCCTTCACCGATATCACTGACCAATTCCGACAAAATGCGCATATCCAGATCGATACTTACACCCACATAGGGTTTTTCGTTACAGGCATTCACTATTTCGCCGATAACCGGCAACATCACCGGTACCATGAGATAAGACATCTCTTTAAAATTGATTTCTTTTTCGCCCATTCGTAGCTTTTTCCCCCCCTGCAACAGAAGGCAGAACATGGGCTCGTATATGGTGGGGTGCGTGCAACTTGTGTGACAGGTGCGAACCGTTTTTAACCCCGGAACGTTAGTTTGCCTGACACCATCGCCATCGTTAATTCGCGACGTAATATCAATAAGCTCTTGCTGATAAAATTGGATTTTTTCATTCATTTTGGCGGTTCCGGTATTGCGTTCATGCGTCAGTATGATGATAAGATAGCGCAACAATAAAGAATTATGCAATTACACAATTTGCTGACCTAAAGTTATCTATAAAGTAAAAATTGTTAACCACGCTCAAATCTTAAACCCAAGATATTGATTTAAATAAAAATAACACTAAAACGACCGCTTTAAGCCATTTTTACCCTCACTTGTACAATTCTTTTCAATCATTGCACAATCCTACAAGCAAAACAGAATCGTGCAATCATCAACAAGTATCGTGTATTAAACAAACTGTTTAGAAACACTAAAATAGCTTCCATCAAATTTCTGCGATCAGCCTGTTTTATTTATCAGTGAAAACGGGGCGGGATCGTTTTCTCAAAATTTAAGGGAGTAACCCATGTCCAGATTTTTCACCCCCACACTCGTTACAAGTGCAATTTTGGCCAGCGCGGTACTTGGCGGTTGCAGTGATGCCAAAGATCCCGCTATGCAGGCAGCCACAGCCCCGGAAGTGAATGTGGCCAATGTTGTTTCAATGCGCCTCAGTGAATGGGATGAATTCAGCGGTCGTTTGCAGGCACCAGAATCCGTTACCCTGATCCCACGCATTTCAGGTTATGTTGAACAAATCCTGTTTGAAGAAGGTGCGCTGGTAAAGGCCGGTGACGTGCTGGTTAAAATTGACCCTCGCCCTTTTGAAGTGGATGTGGAGCGCTTACAAGCGCAGTTAGATAGCGCTGAAAGCCATATGAACCTCACTGAATCTTTATTTCAGCGGGGGGAGTCATTAGTCAGTAAAAATGCCATATCACAGGAAGCCCTTGATAATCGCCGTGCGGAATGGCTTGAAGCAAAAGCACAAACCGCGGCCATTCGCGCTGAGCTAAAGCAGGCTGAGCTTTCGTTATCCTACACCGAAGTGGTTGCTCCCGTGAGCGGACGAGTGTCAAACGCCACCATCACTAAAGGTAACTACGTGTCTGCGGGTAGCAGTGAACTCACTCGCATTGTGTCTACAGAAAAGATGTACGCCTGGTTCAGCGTGGATGAGCAAACCTACTTGCAATACGCCCGCAACGGCCTGATCAACAACCCGAAAACGGCAGCGCAAACCGTATCGATGGGTCTATCTGGTGACGACGATTTTCGTTATCACGGAGCGATTGAGTTCGTTGATAACCGCATCGATGCACAAACCGGTTCCATTCGTATTCGTGCCACTTTCCGTAACGAAGATGGCTCGCTGATGCCGGGCATGTACTCGAAAATCCGGCTTGCTGGCAGTGACGTTCACGACGGCATTCTGATTGATGAAAAAGCCATCGGCACCGACCTTAACAATAAATTCGTACTGGTTGTCGACAGCAATAACACCGTGACCTACCGGAAAATCGACCTTGGCGAATCGCTGGGTGATTTACGCATTGTTGAGAACGGCCTGAGCGAAGGCGAGAGTATAATCGTTAATGGTCTGCAACGTGTTATGCCCGGCATGCAAATCACCCCGGCAACCGTAGATATGGCCGATGAATCCACCCTGGCCGACATTCGCACTAGTCAGCAGCAACTTGAACCAGAAAGCCTGGCATTGAATGTGTCGGTTAATGGCGTAGTTGTAGAATAATAACAGGAACAAGCACACCTATGTTTTCACGATTTTTTATCCACCGGCCTATCTTTGCCACTGTGCTGTCACTGCTGTTTGTGATCACCGGTGGCATTGCGGTCTGGCAATTGCCCATTACAGAATATCCGGAAGTAGTACCGCCCACGGTGGTGGTGACTGCCAGCTATCCCGGAGCCAACCCGCAGATCATTGCTGAAACGGTGGCATCGCCACTGGAGCAGGAAATCAACGGCGTTGAGAATATGCTCTACATGTCGTCGCAATCTACAGCAGACGGCACCATGACACTTACCGTCACTTTCGCCATCGGCACCAATGCCGACCTGGCGCAGTCTCAGGTTCAAGCCCGGGTCGACCGTGCTGTACCCCGACTGCCACAGGAGGTGCAACGTCTGGGTGTGGTGGCTGAGAAGTCATCGCCAAATCTTACGCTGGTAGTGCATTTGTACTCGCCGGATGAACGTTACGACATGCTGTATTTGTCTAACTTCGCGACCCTGAACGTGCGTGATGAACTCGCTAAAATTAGCGGCGTGGGACAAGTGCGTCAGTTCGGAGCGGGTGAATTCAGTATGCGCGTTTGGCTTGATCCTTCGCGGGTTGCCGCTCTAGGGTTAACCCCGGTAGATATCTCCAATGCCATTCAGGAACAAAACCAGCAGGTGGTTGCCGGTAGTCTGGGGGCGCAGCCTGTTGAAAATGCCGATTTCAACATTCTGATGAATGTAAAAGGCCGTCTCGCTTCAGCGGATGAGTTTGAAGACATCATCATCAAAGTGGGCGAGAACGGTGAAATCAGCCGATTAAAAGATGTGGCACGGGTTGAGCTGGGTGCCGACTCCTACGCCCTGCGTTCTACTATTGATAACAACCCGGCCGTAGGCATGGGCGTGTTTCAGATGGCAGGCTCTAACGCCATTCAGATTTCCGAAAACGTACGCGCCACCATGGACAATTTGTCGCAAACCTTCCCGGAAGGCGTGAGCTATGAAATTGCCTACGATCCTACCGTGTTCGTTCGCGGCTCCATTCAGGCGGTGGTAAAAACACTACTCGAAGCCATCGTGCTAGTGGTGATTGTGGTTGTGCTGTTTTTGCAAACCTGGCGCGCCTCAATTATCCCTCTGGTAGCCGTGCCGGTATCGTTAATTGGTACCTTTGCTTTCATGCAAGTGATGGGTTTCTCGCTTAACGCCCTGTCGCTGTTCGGACTGGTACTGGCGATTGGTATCGTGGTAGACGACGCCATCGTGGTAGTGGAAAACGTTGAACGTAATATCAGTGAAGGTCTGGCACCGGTGGAAGCCACCATCAAGGCAATGAAAGAAGTGACCGGCCCTATTGTCGCCACTACTTTGGTGTTGGCGTCGGTATTCATTCCAACCGCTTTTATGACCGGACTCACAGGCCAGTTTTACAAGCAGTTCGCGCTCACTATTACCATCTCTACGTTTATTTCAGCGATTAACTCACTGACCTTAAGCCCTGCCCTGTCTGCCGTGCTGTTGAAAGGTCATGACGCCCCCAAAGACTGGCTGTCAAAAGGTATCGACACCCTGTTTGGACGCTGGTTGTTTGCGCCCTTTAACCGGTTCTTCAGCAAGCTTTCTGGCGGCTACGGTTTTGTGGTTAAACGCATCATCCGGGCTGGTGCACTGGTTCTGGTGGTGTATGCAGGACTGGTAGCGCTTACTGGCGTTCAGTTTCAATCTACGTCAACCGGTTATATCCCGGCACAGGACAAACAGTACCTGATTGCATTTGCACAACTGCCAAATGCAGCCTCGTTGGATCGCACCGATAAGGTAATTGAACAGATGTCGGCCATGGCGCTGGAGCATCCAGGTGTTGCCAATACCATTGCGTTCCCTGGTCTTAGCATTAATGGCTTCACCAATGCCACTAATAGCGGGATTGTGTTTGTGACCCTGGATGATTTTGACGACCGTAAAGATCCGTCGCTTTCTGCCAATGCCATCGCGGCACAGCTCAATGGGAAGTACAGCACCTTAAAAGATGCCTTCGTTGCTATATTCCCGCCGCCACCGGTGATGGGTCTGGGCACCATTGGTGGCTTCCGCCTGCAACTGGAAGACCGGGCCGGTTACGGCTTTGAGGAACTGAACCGGGTGACCATGGAGATCATGCAAAAAGCTGCCACGACGCCAGAACTGGCCGGTGTGTTCTCGGGATATCAGGTGAACGTGCCGCAAATCGATATCGATGTAGATCGCGAAAAAACCAAGCAACAAGGCATCGATTTAAACACGCTGTTCAGCACATTACAGGGCTATATGAGTTCGACTTATGTCAATGACTTCAACTTGTTTGGTCGCACCTACCAGGTGAACATGCAGGCTGATCAGCAGTTCCGTGCCTCGGCCCAGCAGGTTGGACAACTGAAGGTAAGCAATGCGCAGGGAGAAATGGTCTCGCTGGACTCGTTTATCCGCGTGAACGACACCGCTGCGCCAGACCGGGTAATGCACTACAACGGCTTTACTACCGCAGAGATTAACGGCGGTGCTGCACCGGGCTATAGTTCTGGTGAGGCGCAGGCTGCTATTGAGCGCATTCTCGATGAAACTCTACCAAACGGTATGACTTACGAGTGGACCGAGCTGACCTATCAGCAAATCCTCACCGGGGACGCCAATATGCTTGTGTTCCCACTGGTCATCGTACTGGTGTTCATGGTGCTGGCTGCACAATATGAAAGTCTGCGTTTGCCACTGGCCATTGTGTTGATTATTCCAATGACGCTGTTGTCGGCGCTAAGCGGCGTAATGCTGTATCACGGAGACAACAACATTCTCACGCAAATCGGACTCATCGTATTGGTAGGCCTTGCCACCAAAAACGCCATCCTAATTGTGGAATTTGCCAAAGAATTGCAGGAACAAGGGTTAAGCCGTATGGATGCCATTTTAGAAGCTGGACGCTTGCGTCTTCGCCCCATCCTCATGACCTCCATCGCTTTCATTATGGGCGTGGCACCGCTGGTATTTTCTACCGGTGCGGGTGCAGAAATGCGTCAGGCCATGGGTGTTGCCGTATTCTCAGGCATGATTGGCGTTACCTTGTTCGGCTTGTTACTTACCCCACTGTTTTACTATCTGCTCACGCGTGAAACGCCGACGCAGAAAACATTACAAGGAGAACAGGACAATGCGTAGTGCTGTTACTTTCCTGGCAACCGCAGTGGCGGTTGCCACCCTGGCGGGCTGCACGGTCGGCCCAGACTATGAAAAGCCGCAACAGGTTGCCAACGTAGCACTTGCTGATTACGTGGCTGCCCCGGCGTTACAAACCTGGTGGACTGAGTTTGAAGATCCCGCTCTGTCTGCGCTGATTGCTATCGCAATCAAGCAAAACCGCGATTTACAACAAGCGGCGGCCAATGTGGCAAAAGCGAATGCAGCTTTTCGTCAGGCTGGCGCGAATCGTTGGCCCGACGGTGACCTGTCGTCATCGTATCAGGTGAGTGAAAATGCCACCTTGTTTGCCGCCGACGATAACGTCATTAACCGCAGTTACACCAACGGCCTGTCGTTAAGCTGGAATGCTGACCTCGCCGGTGGCCTGAAGCGTGCGCAGGAAGCCGCTTCAGCCCAGGCGCAACAGGCAACCATGCTATGGCAAGACGCGAAATTGCAAATTATCAGCCAGGTAGCTGCCAGCTATGGCGACTATCGCGGAGCCCAGCGCCGCCTGTTTTACGCCGAGATGAACCGCAATTTTCTGCAACAAAGCATGGACGTGATCCAGGCACAGATTGAAGCGGGCAGCGCTACCGAATTTGAAAAAGCCCAGCTTGAAGTTCAGATGCGCCAGGTAGAAACGCAGATCCCCGCCATTCGGGTAACACAGAAAACCGCGCATAACACACTGGCGGCATTACTGGGCCAAACGGCTGAATCACTGACCATCGGCGGTGGCGCGGGTATTCCCGCCCTGCAAACCCCGGTAAAAATTGATGACAGCATCAATTACCTGCAATATCGTCCTGACGTGGCCTCTGCCGAACGGAATCTGGCTGCCATGACCGCCCAGCAGGGTATGGCGACTGCCGAGCTTTACCCAGACGTTTCAGTGAGCGGTTTTCTTGGCTTTTTATCTTCGCCGTCACTTGCGCTGAACAGCGCCAGTCAGAGCTGGAATGTCACACCGTCAATTAGACTGTTACCACTCAACCTGGCCGCAGTGAATACCCGCATAGATATGGCAGAAGCCGATACAGCCATCGCGCTTTCTCAGTTTGAGCAAACGGTTGTTGAAGCGGCCAACGACATGCAACTGTCTTTCGACACCTATGGCCTCACCCGGGAACAACTGGTAAGTGCACAGAGTCAGTTCGAAGCCAGTGAACGGGCGGCCAAAATTGCCCGGGCGCGCTATCGCTCGGGTACTACAGACTTCCTGCAGTTACTCGACAGTGAGCGGGAATTGCTAGATAGCCGGGATCAACTCGCGGTGGTAGAAGTGGCGCACTTTCAGCGGCTGGTCGGGGTATACCGGGCGTTTTCCGGTGCTTTACAAACCGAATCTGAATTACAGGCATCAGCCCGATAACAGTAAGGGGCGCGTTACGCGCCCTGTGCTGTAAACAAAGAAGAAGAGACTGTTTGTGTTCTGGGCGTTGGCGACACATTGAACACAATAAACATCAGAAAGGTGCAATATACAGTCGCGACAAGCAAAATAAACGCACTGAGATCCTGTTGTATCAGCATTGCCAGCGGCACAAACAGGGCTACCGGCACGAAGGCCAGAAAGGTTTTCCAACGTAGCATCAACGTCAGCCAGATATGCTCACCCTGCTGACGGGAAAGGTTCAGGCCGTTACAGAAATGGGCAATCACGTATGGCATTAGTTGGGCAACACAAACTGACGCGCCTGCGACCACAATTCCCATCACCGAAAAACCGTCCCACGTCATCGCCTGCTCCCCTCCACCAGAAAGCATCATCCCGGCTACAGACGTCGCCACAACATAACCCAGCCAACTCAGTGCCGTCATCGCCACAACGGCTGGCAAGAATAAGCGTTGCTGGTGTTTCAGTTCGTCAAATAATCCAGTCAGTGTTCCAAAACGATAGTGAATACTTACACAACACACTACCAATGTAACCAGTAGTCCGTAGGCACCCATTTTGAGTGGGAACAGAGAAAAAGGAATTGCCGTAACCGCAAAAGCTAATAGCAGTAGCGCACCCGACACAATGGGTGCATTGCCGATAAAGCGGCACATTTCCTTGTAGCCCCGGATATAATCCTTAGAAGAAAGATTAGTATTAATTTGCATAAGGAAGACCTCTGAAGACAAGTGGTTACTATATGCACAACGCTTAAAATTTGAAGACTTCAAACATTAAACCGGGTATCACTAACACTACCCACGTATAGCTGTGAATACCTTTTGAGTTTTATCCATCTACACAAATTGCCTGCAAATCAGCATGTTCGGTTCTCGCCAACCACACTTCCGCATTAAATAATTGCTGCAGCGATAAATAATTGCTGTTAGCCTTTTCGGTGAAATTTCCGCTGCATGCCACCATCGGTCTTATTACAACAACCATTACTCAGGGCTTTTTGTTTACCCATGTCTCACGCATCTAAACAGCAACTGCTAGACCAGGCTAATCACTTCATTGATGCGCAACAATGGGACGAAGCGGTGAAGGTGCTGTACATAGGCGTTAAGCAATTCCCTGAATTTTATGAGGCGTGGTTGTTATTCAGTCGCGGCTTATACGAGGTGGGGCATATCAAGGAGGCCGTGCAAATTGTCCAACACGCTGAACAGTTAGATCCGCTACAATCCGACTTTCAATATATTCAGCAGTGTATGCAACGCCAGGCGCTCGCTGAGGCAGAGCAGAAAGCGAGGCAAATGCTCTCACACACTGCAAATCACCCTAAAGCGTGTTTTACCCTGGCGAGTATCGCGTTAACGCAAAATCAACCCGATGAAAGCATTGCCTGCCTGGAGCCAGCAACAAGGGTGCACCCTGCTAATGCAACCCTATGTCATTTGTTGTCTACCAGCTACGATAAGGCCGGGCGCTTTGAGGATGCAATAAAAGAGACCACAAGGTTAGTATCACTCGAAGATGGGCTAGATCCATTGTGGATGCTCATCAATTTGCTACTCAAGTATGGTCAATACCCAGCACTACTGGCTCGTTGTGACGAGGCAGAGAAATACCTTGCCAGCAATTCCCAAGCGCTTAGCAAACTCAATGTTATTCGCGGTCAGGCGTACCGCATTTTGGGTAAACGTGAGCAGAGTATTCGTTGCTTACAGGCCAGTCTTAACGCCAATGCTAATAATGCCGAAGCCTGGTGGGCGCTGGCAGACTTTAAAAATTACCATTTCAGTGACGACGACAAAGCAAAATTGAGCAGCTTAGTTAAAAGTAGCCTTCCTTCGCACATTCGTTGCCCGGCCACCTTTGCTTATGCCAAATTAAGCGAAGCTGACAACCGTCCCGCAGAATCGTTTGCGCTATACAAACAAGCCAATACATTACAAGACACGGCAGGTTTTACCCCGATGGCAATGCAGAAAGAATGTGAAAATCGCATTCATATGTATCGTCGTTCATCGCTCGCTTCTCAAGCCACAATAGACCACCAGCAATCGGTGCCCATATTCATTGTGGGCCTGCCCCGCTCCGGCTCCACGTTAATCGAGCAAATGCTGGCAAGTCACACACAAATTGAAGGCACAATTGAACAGCCCACGCTGCCCGCCATTGAACGCCAGGCAGAACGGCTGGCAGCGAAGCAATATGGCTGCAACTTGTCGGACGCGCTGTACCAGCTCAAATCGGATGAACTTGCCTCACTTGGGCAAGCCTATCTCGATAATGGCAGATTATTCCGTACAGGCGAACGTCAGTTTTTTACCGATAAACAGCCCTTCAATTACCGTTTGGTGGGGCTAATTCATAAAATTCTGCCGCAAGCGAAGATCATCGATGTCAGACGCAATCCCATGGATTGTGGGTACAGCCTATATAAGCAGTACTTCCCCCACGGTGTTTATTTCAGTTATGACCTTGCCCATATTGCCGATGCGTTCAATGCCTATGAGGCGCTAATGCATCATTGGGATGATGTGCTGCCTGGAAAAGTGCTAAAGGTGCAATATGAGAATTTGGTGGCAGCGCCGGAAGACGAGTTGACGCGTATTTTGCACTATATTGGTTTGCCCTTTGAACAAGCATGCCTCAACTTTCAACATTCCGGGCGAGCCGTTCACACTGCAAGCAGCGAACAGGTGCGCCAACCTATCAATTTTAATGGTATTGATAGATGGAAGCCGGTTGCAAACGAGCTTGATGATCTGAAAAAGCGGCTGAATTCACTTAAAATGGTGCAAAAATAGTTATTCAGCCAAATGATATATCTATTCAACTTGATTAGTTATCCATTCAACGATAAATTCCCGCCGAAAAAACACAGACTGCTGTAAGCGCACCTTAAAAGTGCAAACTGTCGCACCAAATTGGTTTATCGCCCCATTTTTTTGCTCTTTCCGTGCTCACTGACCGCACCATCCAGCTTCATCAAACTTGGTATGAAGTGTGCTCATTACATTACTTAGTCTTACCGTGTCATAAAAATTACAAAAACATACATAAATAAAAATCCGTTTCACAGGAAACCACTATGAAAGAACACACACATCAACTTGGCAGAAAACGTTCTGCGGTCTCTTTATGTATTGCTGCGGCGTTAAGCTCAGGATATGCCTTCGCTCAGGAAGCCGAAGAAAACCTGCAAGACGTTGAGGTGGTGAATATCACCGGTTCACGCATTCCTACCGATCCTAATGTGATTTCTTCTGTACCCGTTCAGTCGCTGAACAGCAAAGATATCTCAATGTCCGGTGAGCTTAACCTGGCTGACGTAGTGGCCGACATTCCTGCACTGATTTCCTCGTCTACCGCAGAGAACTCTTCTACTGGCGCCAACTCTCTGAACCTGCGTGGTATGGGTGGTGAAAGAACCCTGACTCTGGTTAACGGTCGACGTCACGTTGCAGGTTTCCGTGGTACCTCTGCGGTTGATATCGGTACCATTCCTCGTGCCCTGGTTGAACGTGTTGAAGTGACCACTGGTGGTGCTTCTGCAATTTACGGTGCCGATGCGGTAACTGGTGTGGTTAACTTCATCCTGAAAGATGACTTTGAGGGTGTTCAAATTAATGCGACAGGCGCGCTGCCAGAAGAATCGGGCGGTGACTCCTATGCGTTAGACGGCGCGTTCGGTAAGAACTTCGACGATGACAAGGGTAACATTGTGCTTACCTTGTCTTACGAAAAAGAACAGGAACTGCTGCACGGCGATCGTTCCTGGTCTCGAAACAACGGCATTTCTCGCATTGTTGCTAACCCAGGCGGTGACACTCAACTACAGTTAGCTGATGACGTTCGTTATTGGCTCACCTCAAACGAAGGGTCTGTAGCGCCTGGTTTTGGTGGTCGTGATGTCACTTACCTTGATATCAACAGCAATGGTATTGCTGACTGTCAGGAGTCTTTAGGTGGTCAAACTGGCTATCTGGCAGGCTGCTGGCTCACCAACCCAGATGGCAGCATTCGTGTGAACAGCGATGGCCCGATTTATGACGGCCTGTTAAGTAGCGGTGGCGATGGCGCGAAAGCAACGTTCGATAACGACACACTGATGCCAAATACCGATAAGGTAATCGTTAACTTAAATGGTAACTATCAGATTAACGATGAGTTAAATGCGTTTTTTGAAGCAAAATATGTGAAGGCGGATACCACGTCTTACGCAGAATACGACTCATACTACGACACTCTGGCTATCCTGCCAGATAACCCGTTTGTCCCGCAACAATTACAACCTGTAATGGATGAAACCGGCTATTTGTTGATTACCCAGGATGCCATCGGCTGGGATGACGATGAAACCACATACACCCGTGAAACTCAGCGCTTTGTAGGGGGGTTCACCTGGGATTATTCTTACGACCACTCGTTAGAATTTGCTGTTAACTATGGCCGTTTTACCCGTGAAGACGAATACTCTGAACAAATCACCGACCGCGTATTCGCGGCAATGGACGCCACTACCGATGCGAATGGAAACATTGTTTGCCGTTCCGACATAGACCCTACTGCGGCATACGAAATCGATTATTTCGTAGCGGGTAACAACTATGCCAATGGTGCTTATTCCAGCAGCAACTATTACACCTTCACGCCTGGCGATGGCCAGTGTGCGCCGCTGAATCCTTTCGGTACTTTTGCCGCAAGTCAGGCAGCACAAGACTTCATTACTGCCCGTATGCACGACAAAACAACGCTTGAGCAAACCGTGGTTAGCCTTACCGGTGTTGGTCAGTTTGAAGTGATGGAAAGCGTATTGGACGGCCCACTGGGTTATGCCGCGGGTCTTGAATACCGTGAAGAGTCGAGTGAAAGCATACTGGACCCACTTGCCCGAGGCATCCTGCCAGAAGGCACACCTTATACAGCTGGCCAGTCGGTTAACGAGGTATCGCCGTGGTTGTACTTCCTTACCGGTATCGATAACGTTCAGCAATTCAACACGTCGGGTGAATATGACGTGATTGATGCATTCTTAGAAGTGCGCCTGCCAATCTTTATGGACCGTAAGTTTGCCTACGAATTTACGTTGGATGGCGCCATTCGTATGGCTGACTACTCCACACTGGGTAATGCAACCACCTGGAAAGTCGGTTTCTCTTACAGCCCCATTGAAGACCTGAACCTGCGTGGTACCTACTCTGAAGCGGTGCGAGCACCCAATATTTCAGAGCTGTACGACCCGCAAATTCCTATGACGGTTAACCTGAACCTGGACCCGTGTGATCCAAACAACATAGAAGCCGGCACCTCATCACGGGTTGCAAACTGTGTTGCTGGCCTTGAAGCCGCTGGCGTGCCTACCGAAGATATCGTCGACGCCGATGGTAACTACATCTGGCTTAACCCGCTGACAGCCCGTTTCTCAGGCACTTCAGGCGGTAACCCGGATCTCGACGTGGAAACTGCTGAAACCGTGACTATCGGTACCGTATATCGCCCAAGCTACCTTGAAGGTTTCAGCGTAACGCTGGATTACTGGAGTGTAGAAATCGAAGATGCTATCGCCGCGGTTGGCTCGGCAGATATTCTGCGAGGTTGTTACGATTCAGCGAACTACCCGGGCCTGGATTACTGTAACCAGTTTACTCGTCGTGCCGATGGTGGCCTGAACAGCCTGACAACCTTCTCACAAAACTTCGCTTCAATTGAAGCTGAAGGTTATGACTTGTCTGTCAACTACCTCTTCAGTATTGGTGCTAACGACTTCGGTGTAAGTTTAGTGGGAACCCGTCAGGAAAAACTGAACCGTTATGTTAACCCGCTTGATATGTCTGACGTTGATGTTGACCTCGAAGAAATCCGTACGCCGGAAACAACAGGAAACATCGAACTTAGCTGGACTCGTGGCGACCTGAGCATGTCATTCCAAACTACGTATCAGAGCCGTCAGGCTTATCGCGAAGTGGAAGAAGCGCTGGGTACTAACGGTTATCAACAACTGTTCGGCGCTGGTGGCGGCTTCTTTGGCAGCACACTAATTCACGATATCAACGTAAGCTACCAGCTTGAAGAAGGTCTGGCAGTATTTGGTGGTATCAACAACCTGGCTGATGAAGAACCGTTCGCTACGCAAACAGCATGGCCTGTTGGCCCACGTGGTCGTACCCTGTTCTTAGGTGTTAACTACACCATGTAATTCACCTTGCAACGTGTAACTAACGGCGGGCCGGTAAGCATTATCGTTCCGCCAACCCAGTTCAGTGTATAGCAGCAAAAATAAAAACGGTTGGTTACATCAGTAACCAACCGTTTTTTTATTGAGTTTTGGGGCAACACTCTCAAGAGAAAGCAGAATGGGACAACCTTCCCTGTCAGGCGTTACATGCCCATAGATTTGAGCTTAGTGTCGAGACGCGGGTAAACCCGTCGTGCGTTGCCTGAGTAAACCTGCTCGCGGTGCGCTTCGCTTAAATCCAGCGAATCCACATACCGCTTTGTATCGTCAAAATAGTTACCGGTTTCCGGATCGATACCCCGCACTGCACCCACCATTTCTGAGCCAAACAGAATGTTGTCAATGTCGATTACATCGAACAACAGGTCGATACCCGGCTGGTGATACACGCAGGTATCGAAAAATACGTTCTTCATTACATGCTCACGCAGTGGCGGTTGACCCAGCATGTCTGCCAAACCACGATAGCGCCCCCAGTGATAAGGCACCGCACCACCGCCGTGAGGAATTACGAAGCGTAACTCAGGAAAATCTTTAAACAGGTTGCCTTGCAGAAACTGCATGAACGCCGTGGTATCTGCATTCATGTAGTGTGCGCCAGTGGCGTGGAAGTTGGCATTACAGGAACCCGATACGTGTACCATGGCAGGCACATCCAGCTCGACCATTTTCTCGTAGAACGGATACCAGCTTTCGTCGGTGAGAGGCTTTGATGTCCAGTGTCCGCCTGATGGATCAGGGTTGAGGTTACAACCCACAAATCCCAGCTCTGTTACACAGCGCTCCAGTTCTTCCACCGAGTTTTGAATTGGCACGCCGGGTGACTGAGGCAGCTGACAAACGCCAATGAACCGTTCAGGGTAAAGATCCACCACGCGCTTTATCAGATCGTTACATGCTCTGGTCCACTGTTTTGATACCGCTTCGTCGCCCACGTGATGTGCCATGGCAGACGCCCGGGGGGAGAATATCGTCATGTCCAGACCACGCTCGTTCAATAGTCTTAGCTGATTCTTCTCGATACTTTCGCGGATTTGATCGTCGCTGATATGAGGGACTTCCGGTAACGCTTTACCGGTCTTGTACGCTTCAATCTGCGCTTCGCGGAACAACTGAAGCGGTTCCGGTGCCGTGGTGTAATGGCCGTGGCAATCAATAATCATAATGCTTCCTACCTACTTGAATTCAGGTTCAGCGCGATAAAAACGCGCTTTCAGGGATCATCACTTCACCGCACATTAGTAGCCGGGCAGTTCGCACCAATGCTGCTTTTTCAACGGTGAGCGTATCCAGCGAATCAGCACCGCTAACCTGCATAGCAACAGTAAACTGACCGGTGGGATGTTCAACCTGAATGGATGACAGGTTGCCCCAGCCTTTGCAGTATCCGTAGGCGATGGAACCGTCTACCACGCAGGCTGTTGCAACACTAACTGAACCGAGAACACCAATTGCATCGTGAACCCGGTGTGGAATAAAGGAGCGGGTATTTATTTGCCCGCCGTTCTGTGCCGACGAGACCAGCGTCATCTTAGGCACCGTTTTGCTGGTAACGTCGCCCAGGTTCATTGCCTTACCTGCTTCCAGACGAATAGCTTCAACTTTTTCTTTCAGCGCAGAGTTGGCTTCGAGCGTTTCCGGACTTTCGTCACCGGTAACCCCTAAAGCAGCGGCATCGATGATGACTACTGGCATACCGTTATCGATGCAGGTGACTTCTACACCCGCGAATTCGTCTTTCACGTTACCGGTAGGGAACAGTGCGCCGCAGCTCGAACCGGCCACATTTTCAAAGTCGATCAGCACCGCTGCTGCGGTTCCTGGCACGCCGTCGATGGCGGTATCACCTTCATATACCGGCTTGCCATCACGCACTTCTACCTGAGCCGTTGCCAGCGCACCCGTATTTACCATGTGGATACGCACGTTGGTTACGCCGTTTTGCACCTCAACCAGGCCATGTTCAATGGCGAACGGGCCCACACCTGCGAGGATATTGCCGCAGTTCTGCGCGTCACTCACCACGGCTTTATCAACAACCACCTGTAGAAACAGGTAGTCAACGTCGGCATCGTCACGGGTTGACGGACTGACCACCGCCACCTTGCTGGTGAGCGGATGGGCACCGCCAACACCATCAATTTGTCGGGGATCGGGAGAACCCATGGCGGCAAGTAGCACCGCTTTACGGGTTTCAGCATCGGCGGGTAAATCGCTGGCCATAAAATACAGGCCTTTAGATGTTCCACCGCGCATTAGACTACAGGGAATGGCGCGCACTGCCCTATTCTCCTTTGCTGTGTTCTTCGTAGGTCACATATTTGAGACCTTTCTCAGCCAGACGGCCACGCATGTTGTAAATATCTAGGCCTAACTCGCCAGCAGCTAACCGGTCACGCTTAGAGGCTTCGTTTTCAACACGCTTCAATACTTTCTCGTGCACGGCATCGGCTTCGTTGCGAGCAACTGCCACCACACCGTCATCATCCGCCACAATCATGTCGCCGGGATTAATCAGCGCACCTGCACACACCACCGGCACGTTAACGCTTGCAATGGTTTCTTTAACTGTGCCCTGTGCAAAAATCGCTTTTGACCATACCGGGAATTCCATTTCTTTCAGCGTCGCCGTATCGCGCACGCCGCCGTCAATGATCAGGCCCTTCACACCACGGGCTTTCAACGACGTCGCCAGCAAGTCGCCAAAGAACCCATCGATACACGGACTGGTTGGCGTAACCACCAGCACATCACCGGGCTGACACTGTTCAACCGCAACGTGAATCATCCAGTTGTCACCCGGCGCTACCTGACAGGTCACCGCAGGACCTGCAATGGCAGCGGGTCGATAAATCGGACGCATATAGTCGGCTAACAAGCCTTTACGGCCTTGCGCTTCATGCACGGTGGCCGTTTCGGCTCCCTGATAGTTTGCAATAGTTTCGTCGCCCGGACGTGGGCAGCCAGTCACACAAATTGCCATGTTAATAACCTTCTTTGTTCTGATGACAAAAGTATGCGCCTGCGGACGTAACAAATCCGTTTAGAAAGATGTAAGAATCCATTAGTATTTGCTATATCGAATTTAAAATGCGAGATAACTGTGCAGCTACTGAATATCCGCCATCTTTACTGCGCCCTTGAGATACGGAAGTTTTCCAACCTTTCCGAAGCGGCAAGACAGGTTCACCTTACCCAGTCTGCCCTCACCCAAAGCATTAAGAAGCTGGAAGATAAGATTGGTTTCCGGCTGTTTTCACGGGGCACTACCGGTATGTATGTCAGTGAAGAAGGTGACGTGTTCCTTAAGCGTTTTGAGCGGGCTTTTGCGCTACTTGAGCAATATGCCAACGGGCAATTCACCACCGATCGCACGGCCCGTATTACCTTTTTGCGTGGCATTAATTCCCGCCAGCTTTCAGCCATTATAAAAATGGTAGAGCTACAAAATTATACCCATGCCGCACGTGTGCTTGATATTGCTCAGCCCACCCTGCATCGAACCATACGTGATTTAGAAGCACTTTGCAGTGTCACCTTGTTCAATCGTTCACCTTCCGGCGCGGAACCCACGTGGAGAGCCCGGCGTCTTGCCCGTGTGGCAGGCTTGTATTTTGCTGAATTGCAGCAAGGCTTTGATGAGGTAAAAGCCCTCGACGGTAAACACTTTGGTACTCTCAAAATCGGCAGCTTGCCACTGGCACTCACTGAACTGGTGCCCGCAACGGTGCTTAAAGTCATGGACGCAGTACCGCAGTCAGACGTGAGTATTGTCGATGGTCCGTACGAGGAACAGCTACATGCCTTACTGCATGGTGACATTGATGTGTTGATTGGTGCGCTACGCCCACCGGATATGGAAGACCTTCTGGAACAGGTGCCCTTGTTTGAAGACAGGTTGTCTTTGGTCGCTCGCGCCAACCACCCCATTTTACATGCCGACACCATGGAAAGTGGCGACTGGCAACAGGTTCAGTGGATTGTGCCGAAAAAAGAAACCCCTGCCCGGCTTATCTTCGACGAATTTATTGTGTCGCGTCAACTTCCGGTGCCCCATGATGTGATTGAATGTAACTCTCTCACAGCCATTCGCGGCCTGCTGATGAAGAGCGATCGGGTTGCCATGCTACCAGCCAGACAAGTAGAGGTGGATGTTCGTGCGGGCTTACTGGCGATTTGTGATATGAAATTAAAAGATCCGCCGCGGGCCATTGGCTACACCATTCGTAAAGACTGGGTACCCACCAAATTGCAAAATATGTTTATTTCCGTACTGCACGCCGAATGCGCTACAGGGTCGATAATCTCCATTTAAATAGAATATCGCACCAGCACGAAACCCGCGAGGGAACGAAGGCCGTCAAGCTTTCCCTTCGCGATCATGGTTTCGTGACTGTTCTCGAAACCCTTTTGGCGACACCTTTTCGTGCTTGCGAAAAAAACGAGAAAAATGTGAGGGCTCGTTAAAACCGAGGCGGTCCGAAATAGTAGCAATACTCATATCAGCGAACACCAGATAGCGTTTGGCCTCTGTTAACAAAAACTGATGAATGAGTGCCAGCGCATTTGCGTTAGTGGCGGTTAAACAAATTTGATTAAGATGCGCGGCGGTTACACCAATTTGCTGTGCGTACCATGCAACATTGTGGCGACTTGCGCCATGCTGTTGAATGAGCTGCCTGAACTGGGTAAATTTTTGCTCCGGCTTCGATATGCGACCAGATTGTTCGGGCATCGATCGCTTAATACGAGCCAGCGATATAAACAACTGCTTTAGCAGCACCTGAATCATTTCAACACGATAGCTGTGCCAGTTGGAATCTTCCGTTTCGAGCCGCGAAGCCACTTCAGCAATATCTTTCTCATCACCCGGCGGTACCGCAATTACTTTACCTTCGCTTAGAAATTCTGTGCCCGCAGCAGGTAGCCACAATTCATTGACAATAGGCGACGCCACTGAAAACACCGTGCCTTCTGATCCTTCCCGCCAGCGAAAACCGTGTATGAGCCCCTCTGGCACCGATACCACGCACGGCGCGTTCACCGATAAGGTTTTGCCATCAAGCACAACTTCTCCGCCACCTTTTAACACCAGAAAAAGTTGATGTATGCCTTTATGCCGGTGGGGACTGATTAACCAGTCATGCCGGGCACTGCGGGAATAAAGTGGCTCGCTGTAAAAGAACTCTTTGTGACTGGTTTGTGGATCTCCATAGAAATCCACATAGTCCATGGGAGTTAACATTAAATTAATAAATACACTAAATTGACAAGTAATAGCTAAATATAGGCATTCTTTAGTTAAAAAATCTACCTAAAATACAACAATCTTTGTTAATAGGAGAGCATCATGGGATGGCAGGAACGAGATTATGACAGCATTCCAGGCACGTATGTGTTCGACGGCAAGCGTGCTAACCCAGCGTATGCGCTAAATAAATTACTGTATACCCTCAACGAGGAGCACTGTCGTTTGGAGTTTGCTGCAGACCCGGAAGCATACTGCGACAAACTCGGTGTAAAAGGCGAATTTAAAAAAGCCGTTCTGGAAGAAGACTTCCTCGGCATGCTTCGGATGGGCGCCAATATTTACTTCATGGCTAAAATGGCAATTCCACGGGGCACCTCTGTTCAGGATGCAGGGGCAGCATTTCAGGGTATTACCACCGAAGAGTTTATCGCCAATCTGCAAAAACGTGCGGAAGGCCTGTCTGACAAGATTAAATCAAGAGGAGACTACTGGAATGGCTAAAATTATTGGCGGAATCACCAGCTCCCACATTCCTGCGGTTGGCAATGCCATCAGCAATAACCTGCAACAGGAACCCTATTGGAAGCGCTTTTTCGATGGCTACGGCCCAGCGAAAGAATGGCTGAAAAACGCGCGTCCAGATGTTGTTATCGTGGTGTATAACGACCATGGTCTTAACTTCTTTTTAGATACCGTGCCGACCTTTGCCCTTGGCTGCGCCGACGAATACCACAACGCTGATGAAGGTTGGGGGCTAAAACCGGTTGCACCGTTCAAAGGCAACGCACCACTCTCCTGGCACCTTGCCGAATCATTGGTGGAGCAGGAATTCGACATCACCATGTGTCAGGAGATGAAAGTGGATCACGGCTTTGTGAACCCCATCCGCGCACTATATGGCGACCACGAAATCTGGCCAGTAGAGGCCATTCCGCTGGCAGTGAATACCGTGCAACATCCCGTGCCTACGGCTCGCCGCTGTTACAAGCTGGGTAAAGCGCTCGGTAAGGCGCTGGAAAGCTATCCTGAAGACACCCGCGTAGTGATTCTGGGCACCGGTGGTATGTCGCATCAGTTACAAGGGGAACGGGCCGGTATTATCGATACTGATTTCGATTTGGAGTGTATGGACAAAATTGCCACTGATCCAGAATGGTTTGCCAACCTCTCTAATACCGACATCATGCGGATTGCCGGTACCGAAGGTATTGAAACCATTATGTGGATGGTAATGCGCGGTGCACTAAAAGACGATGCCAAAGTCATTCACAAGCACTATCACGCACCTATTTCAAACACGGGAGCAGGTGTATTAGTGCTGGATAACGAAGCGGAGTAAAGGCACTTTTCTATTTCTTCGTTATAACATTCGCCCATAAAAAAGGCCTGCCAGTGAAAACTGGCAGGCCTTTTTTATTTCCGATAACGTGATTAGAAATCTTCGGTATCGATATCTGCTTGAGCACCCGCACCATAACGGGCGCCCTGTACACTTTGACGGTTAATAATGTCGTCGGCGTGGGCCAGTACAGAATCTGCGATGTCAGCGTCACTGGCACCGATATCTTCAGTAAGATGGGCTTCACTTTTTGTACCAGGCAGCGCATGAATATGTTCACCCTGCGCCAGTACCCACGCAATCGCCAACTGCGCCGGTGTCACGCCGTTGTTTTGCGCCAGGTCTGCAAATTCTGCGTAAAGGGATTTATTGGCAATCCAGTTTTCGCCCTGGAATCGCGGCATCCCTTTTCGAATATCGCCCTCAGCCAGAGTTGCCGGATCATCAATACCACCAGCCAGGTAGCCCCGAGCCAACGGGCTAAATGCCACAAAGTCGATGCCCAAATCGTTACAAGCCGCCAGAACGGCAATTTCTGCATTACGCGTCCACAGAGAATATTCGGTTTGTAATGCTGCAATGGGATATTCTTTATGTGCCCTTCGCAAAGATTCTGCGGACACCTCAGACAAGCCAACGGCGGCAATTTTGCCTGCTTTCACCATATCGCCTAACACGCCTACGCTTTCTTCCACGGGTACGTCTTTGTCGATGCGGTGCAGGTAATACAAATCGATTTGCTCTACCTGCAGATTTTGTAATGCGGTATCTAACGTTCTCACCAAGGTTTCAGGACGACCGTCGATAACACGTTTGCCGTTAACGCCGGTCATGCCGCACTTACTGGCCAGAAAAATCTCGTCGCGGAAACCTTTGATGGCTTCGCCCACCAGTTTTTCATTCTCGCCAAAACCATAAAGCGCGGCAGTATCGAAATGGGTAATACCCTGCTCAAATGCAGAGGCCAGCAAACTGCTGGCCTGTTGTTGAGAAACGGAATCACCATAAGCATGGTTGAGGTTCATACAGCCGAGACCGATCTCGGACACTGACTTACCTGCCAGTACTCGTTGTCTCACTTTTTCTCTCCTTAGCTCAGACAAAGCCGCTTCTTCTTCTGTGCGCGCAGGTAAAGGCAAAACACGCCGTGAATCCATCCTTGGAGGCTCTGCTGCAGCATCCATGCTGCAGAAGGTTTCTGACTTTACCCGCGCTCCCATCAGCGAGGAAGCAACCTGCCCTTATTTGCGTCTGTCGTGAATTACGCGTTTAACTGCTGCTCAAGATCGTGCAGGACTTTGTAGCAGTTAATGACTTTATGTACGCTGCTGTTCGGTTCACGGCCTTCTTTAATGGCTGCCAGGAACTCGCGATCCTGCAATTCGATACCGTTCATAGACACATCTACTTTAGAGACATCGATAGCGTTTTCGCGACCATCTACCAAATCATCGTAACGGGCAATGTAAGTGCCGTTGTCACAGATATAACGGAAGAAAGTACCTAAAGGACCATCGTTATTGAACGACAGCGACAACGTACAAATTGCCCCATTTTCTGCCTGTAGCTGAATAGACATATCCAGTGCAATGCCCAGTTCTGGGTGAATCGGTCCTTGGATCGCGTTCGCTTTCACAATGGGTGAACCGGCTTGGTATTCGAACAGGTCGACGGTATGCGCAGCATGGTGCCACAGCAGGTGATCGGTCCACGAACGGGGCTCCCCTTTGGCGTTAATGTTCTTGCGGCGGAAAAAATAAGTTTGTACATCCATTTGCTGGATATTCAGTTCGCCTGCGGTAATTTTGTTATGCACATACTGGTGTGACGGATTGAAACGGCGAGTATGACCCACCATACAAATCTTGCCGGTTTCCTGCTGGGTTTTTACTACCGCTTCAGAATCTTCCCAGCTATCAGCCAGTGGAATTTCAACCTGGACATGTTTGCCCGCCTTCATACATTGAATTGACTGGGCCGCGTGTTGTTGCGTAGGGGTACAGAGGATAACGGCATCCGCATCTGATTCCAGCGCGTCTTCCAGCGAGGTGTAAACGTTTGGAATGCCATATTCGTTAGCAACGTCTTGGGTTTTTTCTGCGTTGCGCCCTACCAGACCGACGACTTCTGCGCCGTCGATGTTTTTCAGGCCATCCAAATGTTTAATCCCGAACGCGCCGGGACCTACCACGATTACTTTCATTTTGTTCTCCCAAATACTGTTCTGCATTCACTCGGGTAGCGCAATCTAAGTTTGCTACCCTACTGAAAATTAATCCGCCCAATAAAGGCGCATAGGGTTATCAATCAATAATTTTCGTTGAAGTGCCTCGGTAGGCGCTATTTTCGGTATCACGTCAACCAAGTGACCATCATCAGGCATATGGTTTTTCATATTTGGGTGCGGCCAGTCGGTGCCCCACAGTACGCGATCTTCAAAGCGGGTTACCACTTCGCGGGCAAACGGCACCACATCGTCATAACGGCCTTCAGGACCCACCAACGATAACCGTTCCGGACAGCTCACCTTCGACCAGAAGTTCTTGTTCTCTTCCATTAATTTAAGGAACAGCGCAAACTCAGGGCCATCAACCGGTTTGGAAATATCAGGACGGCCCATGTGATCGACCACAACCGTAGTAGGCAAGCTGGTAAAGAAATCATACAGCTCCGGTAACTCCTGCGATTCGAAGTAAATCACAATATGCCAGCCCAGCGGCTTAATCTTTTCTGCAATGATGCCCAGTGAGTCGAAGGGTAATGCATCAACCAAACGTTTTACGAAGTTGAAGCGAACCCCACGAACGCCAGCGGCATGTAGCGCTTGCAGCTCTTCGTCGGTAATGTCGGCTTTTACCGTAGCGACGCCACGGGCCAGCCCATTGGAATGATTCAGCGCATCCACTAGCGCACGATTGTCAGCACCATGACAGGTAGCCTGCACAATGACATTGCGACTGAAGCCAAGGTAATCTCTCAATGCCCAAAGCTGATCTTTAGAGGCATCGCAAGGGGTGTATTTTCTTTCGGGTGCAAAAGGGAACTGATCGCCAGGACCAAATACATGACAGTGCGCGTCGACCGCACCTTCCGGCACTACAAATTCTGGTTTTGACGGCGACTGATGCCAGTGCAACCAGTCAGCATCAACAGTAAATTTACCCATTCGGTAATCCTTGGCTTGCAGATTAAATTGTACAATCAGTACATTAAGAAAGACGCTGTTCGCGGTAACTGGCCGATAGTTCAGGCGCGAAATACCGTGAACATATTCACATATCACCAGTATGCCTAATTGGGGTGCATGCTGCTCTTTAGAAATTCGTAAACAGACATTATTTTTTTCTATAACTAAACCTTAAAATAGCCACAACAATCCTTCACGACACCATATGTTGTGCGGTTCTCGCTGTAATAAATAAATCTGATATTCAGTTTTAAGACACAGACGATGCGCCCCGTTGATGTTAAAGGTCGCTGTTGCGCCGGAAGTCACCTGCGGTAACACCTTCAGACTGTTTGAAGAAGCGGCAAAAATAGCCGGTATCCTTGAAACCTAACGTTGTCGCAATTTCTTCCAGTGACTGCCGGGTATAAATAAGCCGCCTTTTGGTTTCGTTAATGAGTTTCTGATGGATCAGTTTTTTGGGTGTGGTATGCAGGTGATGCTGACAAATACGACTTAACGTAGATACCGAAATATACAATCTGGATGCGTAATCCGCCACAGTAAGATGCTCGGTAAAATGCTTATCGATAAGCTCCCGAAATCCCAGCAAAACTTTCGAATCACGGCCAGAAATGCTGGCGTGAGAACTGCCTTCTTTGACCTGGCGGGCAATAGAAATGAACAACAATTTGATAATCATGTTAATACTGAGCGCCGCCCCTACACCAGGGTTTTGCATTTCTTCGGCCAGTAATTTCAAGTAGTTGGAGAAGCGCTGCGCCTGCTCCTTCCCATTAAATTCAATGGCTCTTGGTGTCCACACTGCCTGGGTAAATTCAGCGATGTCACCGCCAGAATTGATTTCATTGATCACATCGGTATTCACCGATAACACATAGCCATGGGTGTAAGGGGCAAAATTAAACCCATGTACCACGCCAGGCGGAATGGTCACCAGCCAGTCTCCCGAGAGTTGCAGCGTTTCGTCGTCTAACTGCACTGTCCAGTTGTTGTCGAACACACAAAGAATTTGTAACAGTTTGGCGTGCCGGTGAAGCGAAATTTCCCATTCCAATCCCGCGCTGCGGGCACGAATATCTTCCAGATGCACGAAATCGGCACTGAGCTTGAGAAAAGATTCACCATATAAATCGTAAAACGGGATATCCGCAGACTTAGAAACCATTTACATTAATTACAAACCGTTAACTTGAATAAAAAGTACAATAGAATGCATCGAATTTGAATTATTCTTTGCAACTTTTTTACGCACTATGAAGCATATTCCCCTGTGTCAGGAAAGATTATGCAAACCATTAAAACGCAAGTCGCCATTATTGGTGCCGGTCCTTCAGGGCTGCTTCTGGGTCAGTTACTGGCAAAAGCCGGTATCGACAATGTGATTATTGAAAGGGTATCGGGTGAGTACATTCTCGGTCGGATCCGCGCTGGTATTTTAGAACAAGGGTTTGTCGATTTAGTTCGCGAGGCCGGTGTGAATGCGCGAATGGACGCTGAAGGCCATGTTCACGACGGTTTTGATATTGCCTACTACGGCAAGCGCTTCCGCATTGATTTAAACAAACTCACCGGTGGTAGCACCGTAATGTGTTATGGCCAGACAGAGATCACACGCGATCTGATGGAAGCGCGTGAAAGCAGTGGCCTCACAACTTATTATGAGTCGTCAGACGTTGAGTTACACGACGTTAAAGATGCACCTCATGTAACCTTTACGCAGAATGGCGAAAAGATCACCGTGCAGTGTGATTTTATTGCCGGTTGCGATGGCTTCCACGGCGTTTCCCGTAAAACCATTCCCGAGGAAAAGCGCAAAGAACATGAACGCGTTTACCCGTTTGGCTGGTTAGGCGTACTCAGTGATACGCCACCGGTTAGCGATGAACTGATTTATTGTAAAACGGCCCGCGGCTTTGCTTTGGCCAGTATGCGTTCAGAAACCCGCTCACGCTATTACCTGCAAGTGCCCCTTACCGATAAAGTGGAAAGCTGGAGTGATGAGCTATTTTGGGAAGAGCTGAAGAAGCGTTTGCCAGAAGATGCCGCCAACCGTTTGGTAACCGGCCCGAGTATTGAAAAATCTATCGCGCCGCTGCGCAGTTTCGTATGCGAACCCATGCAATGGGGCAAACTGTTCCTGGTAGGCGATGCCGCTCACATTGTACCGCCTACCGGCGCAAAGGGACTGAATCTGGCTGCCTCAGATGTTTCCACTCTGTATAAATTGCTGCAGAAGTTCTACAAAGATGGCGATGAAAATGCGCCTATCCGTTACTCAGAAATTGCATTACGCCGGGTGTGGCATGGAGAACGCTTCTCATGGTGGATGAGTAATATGCTGCATGATTTTGATGAAACAAACGCATCAGGTATGGATAAAGCCACCTTCGACCGCTTTATGCAGTCTGAACTGGATTTTTACCTCAATTACGAAGAAGGCCAAAAAGTAATTGCCCGACAATATGTGGGCATGCCTTACGAAACAATTGAATAACCAGATTCGTTATCATGCTGTCAGCCGGGCGCCAGCCCGGCTTTGCCAACTCACTTTTACCGCACCGGAGCTTCACACACTCTTTGGCGCTTTTATAAAAGCACGCGCAGAATGACCTGCCCCATAAGCGCGGCAACCAGCGCATAAACCAGCATGGGCAGAATGGTTCTTTTTATCATCGCCCCCTCCTGATTTTTTATTCCCAGAATAGAACACACGGCAATAATATTATTCAGGCAAATCATGTTGCCCATGGAAGCGCCAACTGACTGCAGCGCCAGCACTACGCTCACCGGCAAGCCGGTCTGCTGAGCAATACTGTACTGGATGCCGCCAAAGGTCAGGTTAGATACCGTAGCGGAACCGGAGAAGAACGAACCAAGCGCCCCCAGCAATGATGCTACATAAGACCAGTTCGCCCCCAGGGTGTCTGCCAGCGTATTGGCAATGATGAAAATGGGCGCATTATCCTCCCCCTGCATCATAAAGTTCACCATCATCAACGCCCCGATTAACGCAATGACGGGAAGCTTTATGCGTTGCCAGGTATCGGTCGTGGCTTGCTGTAACTGACTCCGTGAAAGCGAAAGTACTGGAATGAGTATCAGAACCGTTACCACAAACGGAATCATGGCGGGTACATAAAGGGTTTTATACGTCCATCCGACTGCGGTATCGAAGATAGTGTGCCAGGACAAAATAAGCGCCCGGCTGATGCCGAAATCACCAAAGGAAAATAGTAGCGTGGTATCGTTCAGCCAGCCTTTTACCGGCCACTGCTTTATCCGGGTAACGATAAGAATCACGATCAGTAACAAAAAAGGCGACAGCGCTTTTAAGACCTCAGCAGGATGTAACGCTACGCCTTGCGAGACGTGTTCATTACTTTGCTTTGCCAGACCAATATGAAACTTCGCAGCCAGAATAGAACCACAGAGCCCGACCGCGCCGCCAATCAGTGATGGAAATTCATAATTAACCTGCGCCAGCAGAAAGAAAGGTACCGTACAGCTCAGTGCGCTGATGAGAATAAAAATCAGATTAGTGCGAATCGCCTGCCAGCTAACCAGAAAACGCAGTGCCAGAACCGGAATAAAAAGACTGGCCACCAGATGAATTAACGCCGTCCATGCGGACGTTTCCAGCAACTGCCCCTCGCTCAACGCCAACGCCTCAAAGCCGAACCAGGCCGGCGTTCCCACCGCACCGAACGACACCGGCACGCTGTTCATCACCAATGTAAGCAGTGCAACCCGCATAGGATTGAACCCCAGCCCCACTAAAATTGGTGCCGCAATCGCTGCCGGGGTACCAAAACCAGACGCCCCCTCAAGCATAAACGCAAATGCCCAGCCTATGATCATAAGCTGAGCCACCTGATTATGGCTGATGTTCTCCAGCCATTGCTTTAAGGTATTTTCGGCACCGGATATTACCAGCACACGATTAAGTAGAATGGCACCGGCAACGATAGAAATAGGCGTAAGCACAGACAGCCCACCCGCCACTGCATTAGCCAATAAGGTGAGCTTGTCTGCGTGAAAATAGAAAACCTGTAGCAAACCCGCGAAAAGCGCAGTAAGTGGCAAGGCCACATGGGCAGCCAGGGGATGCTGCTTAGTCATACTCCAAACGAGAAATATCACGGGAAGTATAGCGATTAACGTATCCATGTCAGGCTCCGGAATAAATAGTAGGCAGGCGCGCCGAATCGCAGTGATTTACAAGTACTGTATCATTGGTCAGGGCTACAATGATGACTTCACTGTCCATACTCCCAAATATTAAGTCAGCATGTATTGATCTTCGTCCCTAAATGCTTTGCTGATAAACAGTCTCCCAAAACGACTCAACCATACCAGCAAACCTTGCTAGATCCTTTGACCTGATACCCGTTGCCATGAACTTTATGCATAGCATCAGAAAAATAAATTAGTTGTGACAGAGCTAAAGAATTATTACCGTTTACGGCAAACCATTTAATGACTTAGGAATAAACGAATGGCAGTGAGTGACCAGGACGAAAAGCAGTTGAGGATCGACCTCGCCGCGGCATACCGATTATTGGATCTAAATAACTGGAGCGACATGATCTTTACCCATCTGTCTGCCCGGGTACCAGGTTCAGAAGACCGCTTCCTGCTAAACGCCTATGGCTTGCTGCCAGAAGAGGTGTGCGCTTCAAACCTCATAGAAGTGGATGTTAAAGGTGAAAACGCTAACATCAGCCCTGAGTCGGTTAACCCGGCGGGCTTTACCATTCACAGCGCCCTGCACCTTGCCCGTGAAGATGCACACTGCGTCATGCACACCCATACCATGGCGGGCATGGCCGTGTCTGCGCTGGAAGAAGGTTTGTTGCCAGTGAACCAGACCAACATGGAATTCTACAACCGCGTGGCCTACTACGACTATCAGGGCGTGCCACTGGAATGTGACGAGCGTGAAGCTATTGTGGCCGCTATGGGCGATAAGAACAGCATGATTCTGCGTAATCACGGTCTACTGACCGTTGGCCGGAGTGTGGAAGAAGCCTTCTATCGCATGTATTACCTGAACAAAGCCTGTGAAATTCAGGTAGAAGCAATGAAGACCGGTGGAAAACTGCTGCTGCCTGAGCCTGATGTGTGTGAACATGTGGCGGAGCAAATGGCCAATCCACGCTACAACGCACAAAGTATCGACCTTATCTGGAAGGCTATGCTGCGTAAGCTGGACCGCATCGACACCAGCTATCGCGATTAACCGAACCTGGGATTGAGCGGATAACTGAAGCGGTGAGCGAATTATTCCTCACCGTTTTTTTGTAGAACAACTAAGTGAACTGAAAAAAAGACCCGCAACAAGGCGGGCCCAACGGAGAGCGAAAAAACCGGAAATCTGGCCTTTCGCGAACACTCAGAAAATCTATTGACTAACAAATTTGCGGATTATCGCCGCCGAACCTTCGAACTTAATTTGTTCCTGTTCATTTAAACCAAGGGTAAAACGCATCCCTAGCCCGCTACGCATAATCTGCGTGGGATGGCTGATATAACAACCCGCCGCTTCATCAAACACCGACACCGAAAACACCTTTTCGCTGTCGTCAAAAATCGCTTCACAAATTTTGCTCGTGATACCAGCAATACCATATTCAGTGCAGTGCTTGCCGTTATAAATGGCCGTAGCGGCATGGGCGACCTGACGTTCCAACTCATCTTTCGCCCCCTGCGGAATGTCCCAGCTGTTAATGTGACGATTTGCCACATGCACCGACGACCACACCACAAATTGTGAATCGCCATGCTCACCGCCCATGAAACCGTGCACATCGCTGGGACTTACCTTCAGTAAGTTACCCAGCAGGCGTTGCAGGCGCAGGGTATCTAACGAGGTGCCAGTACCGAAAACACGACTTTTCGGTAATCCGGACGCTTCCTGCAACACCTGTGAGATGACGTCACATGGGTTCGTGATATTCACGACGATGCCGGCAAACCCAACCGTCTTAAGCTTGTTGGCAAGCTCAAGTATACCGGCGCTGTTCTCATAGAACTCGTCCAGACGATCAATCGACGTAATCACCTTCGGACCGATGGCCACGACGATAATATCGGCGCGAAGCATGGCAGACGTGTCGTTTGCGCGGATAGTCACATTACCGTCAAACGCGATGTTAGCATCCTGGAGATCAAGGGCATGACCTTCTGCCTTGCCGTTGTCTGCATCCATCAATGTGAGTTCTGAAACCATTCCTCTGGTTACCAAAACGTGTGCCAGTGATGAGCCGACATTCCCACAGCCAAATATCGCTACATGTCTGTTCATTGTTACTACTCCGATTAATCTGCGTACAGTTTAACCAGCTAAAAACCGCGGTTTCTAACGGCGTTTTTTAATGGTGCTATGCGTTTTTGTAATGGCATTTGCGGAGCGGTGCCTGATGGCCAGAATTGATAGGGTGATTTTGAACACGCCGTAATCTACCTCTGGGGCCAGCGGAGAGACGAGGCGTTGCTAAAGCGAACCGGCGATGCGGTGCCTGATGGCCGGAATCGATATGGTGAAATTGAACACGCCGTGAACACATCCATGTGGGCTCGGCTGCCGCATCCCTGCGGCAGACGGTTCAATTTCACCATATCTTATCCCGTCCGCGGCACCGCTCTCTGCAGCAGCCTCAGACCCCCTCGATAGCTTCGTAGACGGCGCGATTCAGGCGCGCGCCGCCTTTTTCCAAGCTGCTGATGATGGTTTTCAGCACCAGCAATGTGCGCTGGTTCATCCGTTCTCTTGGCTCGGTGACGAGGTAGACGGATTCGCCAATCTGGTGGCCGGTTTCAATGATTTTCATCAGCCTGCCCTGCTGAATGTCCTCCCGCACTTCCATCACGTCAGCCAATGCCATTCCCATCCCCAGACGTGCCGCTTCAATGGCCTGATACGCGTAATCAAAATACGTGTGTCCGGCAGCATCGCGACTGTCGAGACCATGAGACGCCATCCATTGCTGCCACTGATTCAATCTGTCGTGCAGAAGCGGATGAGCCAGCAGCGCTGCCGGTGATGCCTGACGCTGACCGTTAACCAGCTTAGGGCTGCACACTGGCACATAGTATTCATCATAGAGCTTGCGAATAACCCGGCTTTTATCAACAGGCGCTCCCAGCGTCAGGGCAATATCAAATTCCTGACTCAGCGATTCCTGCAGTGGCTCCAGCGTTTTGATCCGCAGGGTAATTTCCGGATATTGTTTCTGCACGTTGGTAAGTACCGGCAACAGCCAGTTCATTGAGATAGTCGCTGTACAGGCGATTGTCAGTTCGCCCTCGATCTGTGTGGGGTTCATATAGTGCAACCCGCGATTCAGTTCCTGGAACGCCGTCTGCACCGACTCCAGCAAGCGGCTTCCGGCTGGCGTTAACTGGATACCGTTAGCCTCGCGGTGAAACAGGTTAATACCCAACCGCTCTTCCAGCTGTCGGATATGCCGGCTCAGAGCCGAATGGGAAACATGCAGCTCTTCGGCGGCCCGGCGCACATGACTATGCCTGCCTGCCGCCTCGAACGCCCGCAATGCTGTTAGCGGTATTTGTCGTAAATCCAGATAAGGAGATTGCTCTGGTCTCATTTTGTCACCAAGGTGGTAAATTTTCGTTACTTGCCTACACCAATTAACACCATAAACTGGAAAAAACATCAATGCTTATGGAGCAAAAAGTCGATGACTGATACCAGTTTTTTCCGTCGCCGTGTTGAGAACGGTGGCACTGAGAGAATGCCTCATTGGGGCATGAATTCTGAATACGGCGTTCTGCAGGACGTGCTGATTGGTCCCATGGACCACTACACCTGGCAGACGGGTAATGCCATGTCACGCCGCTCTATGCGCCTGGGTCGCAGCTTCGACAAAGAAGTCGCCAAACAGCAATATCAGGAAATGGTCGATATTTACGAGCACTGCGGCGTGAAAACCCATTTCCTCAAACCAGATTCAAACCTGCCGTATCAAATTTATGCCCGTGACTCATCGGTGATGACGCCGTGGGGCCCAATCGTTACTCAAATGTACAGCCCCTGGCGTCGTGGCGAATGGCTTGACGTCGTGAAATTTTATCAGCAAGCCGACATTCCCCTATACGACGTGGTGACCGCCGGTACTTTTGAAGGCGGCGATTTCATGGTGCTTGAGCCGGGTGTGATCCTGTGTGGTTACACCGGCGAGCGTACCAGTCAGGAAGGTCTTGACCAGGTGCGAGGCTGGCTGGAAAAAGAAGGCTGGGAATTTCGCGCTTATCAGTTCGACCCTTACTTCCTGCATCTCGATGTAAAAGTGGCCATGCTGTCAGAGAAACTCGCGGCAGTTTGTACACAGGCTGTTGAGCAGGAACAGCTAGACTGGTTTAAATCCCGGGGTATCGAGATCATCGATCTGTCTTACCGCTCTGTACTGGAACTGGGTGTAAATGTAGTAGCGCTGGGTAACGATCGCGTACTGGTGCCAGCAGGCAGCACCGAGCTGGTTGAAAAAGCCAGGGCACACGGTCTGGAAGTATTCAGCCCGGATATGTCTCAGTTCACATCAGGCGGTGGCGGTGTTCACTGCATGTGTCAGCCACTAAGCCGTAAAGACGCATAGGAGATAAAGGATGTCAGTACTAGCCATAAATGGTGAACGTCTGTGGTCTACCCTCATGGAGATGGCAGAAATTGGTGGCACCGCAAAAGGGGGCTGTAATCGCCAGGCATTAACCGACGAAGATAAAATTGGCCGTGAATTGTTTATTGGCTGGTGTAAGGATATAGGTTGCACGCTGCGCGTTGATAAAATGGGCAATATGTTTTTGCGTATGGCCGGTCAGGATAACTCTTTGGCTCCGGTGATTACTGGCAGTCACCTCGACACCCAGCCTACCGGCGGTAAGTTCGATGGTGTTTATGGCGTACTCGCTGGTTTAGAAGTACTGCGCACCCTTCATGACGCAAGCATTACTCCGTTGCGCCCCATCGAAGTTGCCGTATGGACCAACGAAGAAGGTGCACGCTTCTCCCCGGCCATGGTTGGTTCTGGCGTTTGGTGTGGCGAGTTTGATCTGGAATACGGATTGAGCCGCACCGACAAACAAGGCGTGTCGATTAAACAGGCGCTTGAGCAAATCGGTTTCCTGGGCAACGAGCCATGCAAACCCTTCCCGGTAAAAGCAGCGTTTGAGCTTCACATTGAACAGGGCCCGATTCTGGAGTCACTGAAAAAGCCCATCGGCGTGGTGAAAGGCGTACAGGGTATGCGCTGGTATGACTTAATTTTCAATGGTCAGCCGGTTCACGCGGGCCCGACTCCCATGGAGCAGCGCCGTGATCCGTTCATGGCACAGTCTGCTATCGTAACGGAATTGTATGCATTGGCAGCCGAATATTCGCCCTTAGCGCGCGCCACGTTTGGTGATATTAAAGCCGAACCAGGTTCACGCAACACGGTTCCTGCTCGCATTACCATGGCCGTTGATTTACGCCATCCCGATCAGGCTATCCTCGATGAAATGGACACTAAGTTCCGTGAAATTGCAAAAAATGTCTGCGAAAAATTCAACCTCGACTTTGAAATCAAAGATGAATGGAACTCTCCCGCTGTGGAGTTTGATAAAACCTGTGTCGACGCCGTACGTGAGTCAGTGCAAGAAAAAGGCTATGCCTTCGAGGAAATGTTCTCGGGTGCCGGCCATGATTCGGTGTACACGTCGCGGGTTATTCCCACATCAATGATTTTCATCCCATGTGAGAAAGGCATCAGCCACAATGAAGCCGAGAATGCCACGCCCGAAGATATCGAAGCAGGCTGTAATGTGTTACTTGGGGCCATGCTGAAAGTGGCGAATAGTGCGGAATAAGCAGGATTTCAGTTTCCTAAATTAAACATACATAAAAAGGGCGCATCAGCGCCCTTTTTGCTTTGATAAACGACTTACCACTCGGCTTCAGGCACGTGAATAATGGCACCGTCGAGAATGTCGGTCACTTTGATCTGGCACGACAGACGGCTGTTTGGCTGTGGCTCTATTGCGCTTTCCATCACCGACAATTCTACCTCGTCAGCGGTACCAATTTTGTCAATCCAGGCATCATCAATGATGCAGTGGCAGGTAGCACAAGAGCTGTTACCGCCGCAATCTGCAGTGATTTCCTCAATTCCCGCATCCACCGCTGTCTGCATGATTGAATCGCCCTCGAAAGCATCAACAACTTTAATGCTTTCGTCTGGCAGGATAAATGTAATATTTGGCATTGTGTTACTCCAACAGGGCTTTTTCTTCGCCTGATATAAACGGTTGAACGTGCGATGCAGCAGTGGTAACTGACTACGCCGCAGCAATAAAAGAAGGCTGTTGAGCGCTTATTTAGCCTGCATCTTAGTCAGCCACATTTTGTGGAATGCCATGCCCACCTGATCCCAGGCTTGTACCAGATGGCCTTGATCCGCCACGGCTGATGTACGGGTATGCTGCAGCTTATCTAACAGTTCGATGTCCTGCTGATTTACCTCGTTTAACACCTCGCTTAAGCGAGTGCGTTCTTCTACGAACTCGTCACTGGCCGCTTCATCACTGGTAACGTAAATCGTCAGTGTTTCATCGGTTTTCGCTGAGCCATTTGGTTTCACCACAATAGTTTGTACCCAACAAGGATCAACGAAAAACAACGTATTCGGGAAAATGCAAAACCACTGTTGCGTGCCTTGTTTTTCTACGAGCAAACCGTTCCAGTGTGGTAGTTGTTTCGCGGTTTTCGCCGGCTTATTACTGGCACCGTGAGGCAAACGCAGGCCAACAATATCGTTAGACAGAAACAAATCATCCTGCCCCAATGCAGATTCAATCGAGCACGCCTGAGAATGCACAAACGGCACGTGATAACCATCGAGGAAGTTGTCCACCGCCAGCTTCCAGTTCACCTCACCGAAATAGTCGGTGGAACTCACATGACGCATATCCTGATGCGGATACTCTGCCAGCAGCTCGTCCAGCGGCTTAATAAATTCTTCAAACGGTTGAGCATCGCCAGACACGTTCACAAAAATAATGTCCCACCAAATTGCAAAGCGCACTGGGGTAAGGCCTTTATCGGCTTTATCCTCTGCTGAGATGGGCTTGTTTTCGTTCCCATAGAAACGGGGCGCGCCCATGAGTTCGCCATCGAGTTTGAACGACCATTTGTGATAGGGGCACACCAGTGTGCGCTTGTTGCAGGGTTCGTCCACCAGCGGCGCACTCTTGTGACGGCATACGTTGTGAAATACCCCAATGCCGCCGTCTTTATTGCGAATTGCAATAAGCGACACACCGGCGATACGTACCGGCATAATATCGCCGGGCTTTTTCAGTTGTTGCGCGCAGCCAATGCTAGCCCAGCCGCTGGCAAAAACGTTGTCTTTCTCTCGTTCGTAGAGGGTTTGGTCTGCAAAAACAAAACCCGGCAAACCGTGTTTTGAAACCGCCTCGCTATCGATGTTTTCTACTTGGGTAATGCGCATTTAATTCACTCGCCTGTTGAGTCTGTTTTATCTTTGTTCTCTTTGTGGATCAGACCATATTCACGATCGGTCTGGTATACGAAGAATGTTATGTTTTGCTGAGTAAGCTGCGGTCCAAGCCTCTGCAGAAGAGGCGTCCAGCAACCTGAACGAACACCGTTCTAAACCCTTCTGGCCCGGGGAGGGCATTAAGTTCGTGCACCATCGAGCCGTAAAGACGTGGCACTCAAAGGCCAATGGATGAGTCACGCAGTGTTCACGAAGAGAATGCCTGCCGGAATGATAAGCCCGCGGACCGGAGACGGTGTTGCCTGAGTGAACCGTCTGCCGCAGGGATGCGGCAGCCGAGGCCCCAGGGATGGGTTCACGCCGTGTTCACGAAGGCAACACCGTCCCCGGGCCAGAAGGGCTTATCCGCATCAGAACAACAAGTGCGCCATCACGGTGAGAATGGGCAGTGCAATGATGGTCCTGATGATGAAAATCAGTACCAGATGTTTCACTGACAGTGGAATGCTGGAACGCATGATCAGAATGGCACTTTCTGCGAAGAAGATAAGCTGAGTGACGGACAGACCAGCCAGTACGAACTTAGTGATTGGCGATGTCAGTTCACCCGCAATAATGGTGGGAACAAACTGATCGAAAAGCCCCAGTACTACGCCCGGAGCCGCTGCCGAGGCTTCAGGAATATTCATGACATCCAACAGCATACTGATTGGATATGTTAGCGTTTGGAACACTTCAGTGTTGTAATACAGTGCCAGCGTGAACAGTTCGATGGTCATCGCTGCCGGCATCATCATCAGATAAATATCCATCATCGAGTGCCAGCCGCGAGCCAGGGACTGCTTTGGTGACGGCGCTTTTTCAGCCACGCCCACTGCGCGGGCAATGGCGTGTTTAATGCGAGATTCACCGTCATCCACGTCTTCATTCAGTGTTTTACCATGGGCAGGATAATACTCGTCTTTGATCCAGCTCAGCGGCGGTAACCGAGGCGTGATCACTGCACACAAGGTACAAATTAGAAACATGGTGCCATACAGTTGCAGAAAGTAATCGCCGATACCCGCTACACTGGCGGTGAGCAGCACAAAGGGAACCGAGACCACTGAGAAATTCGTCGCGATAACCGAAGATTCGCGCGCACTGTAGTACCCTCTTTCGTACTGCGCATTGGTGAGTACCACGGCAATAGACGATGAACCCACCCAGGAGGCAATGGTGTCGATGGTGGCGCGACCCGGCAGGTTAAACAGTTTCTGGAAAGGACGCTGTAGCATGGTACCGACGAATTCCAGCAGACCGTAATCGGTGAGGAACGGCAGCAGTAAACAGCCTAAACCCACCAGCAGAAATACCGCTCCAGCAACATCAACGTAGGCCGTCACACCAGTTTGGTCAGAAATCAGCCACTGCGGCCCCACCTGCATCACCGTCATCACGGCAAAAATGGCGGCACTAACGTTCACTACTACCCACACCCAATGTGAGGCAATGAGCCGGTCTGACATTGGCAGCTTCTGCGCCACGTGTTTCGGCGTTACGTTGTAGATTACTGAAACCACTGCGGCCAGCACAAAACAGCCAGCGGTGAAAATACCCATGCTCTCGCCAAGCCAGTCTGAAATCTTGCCCGTTAAAATGCCCAGCGCAATGGTCCAGGACCCATCCACATAAAGCGGGGTCAGGAAAAATAAAACCCCGAAAAGGGAACAGCCAAGAAGCTTTGACCATGTTACTAAACTGCTTGAATCCCGCATGTCTAATGCCTGCTCGTTATCACTCATTTTTGTATCTCCGTAACACGTGCTGTCGGCCTCAGGTCCGATCCAACCGCGTTTTCAAATTGCTTCCCGCTCACTTGATAGCTTGACAATATTTTGCACATTAATATCGTTAATGTGTTGCTTGAACCATGCCAGTCTTCGCCTTATAGCCTGCTTATCCCGCCAATGACTGTTTGGTCAGATTTGCGTCATCAATGGCTAAAAATTGTGTGTAAATCGGCCAAAATGTTCTGTTCAGAGGCGTTCCGCTGAACCTGATGACGCTGAGCAAAGAGCCAGGACGGTTTACACTTTTACACTGCACCTCTTTGGCGCACTCGACACCCAACTGTGGTGCACACGCCCCACATTGGGTCACATTGGTCAATCCACTCCGTCCCGCCTGGCGAAGTCACGCGGATCTAACGGCCTTATCCCACAAGGTTTCTGCGGTTTCTTTCAACAGCAGGGCTTCTTCCCAGCGGTCACTGAGCTCGTAGCCATCGGCACCAGTCATGGCATAAACTGGAGGACCAAGTTCGCTTAAGAACACACAGCGTGCATCGCTGTCTTTGCCGTGGCGGGCAATGTACTGTTCGAAACCTTCCTGCCACCAGCTTTGAAATAGCTCAAACCAGGGTTTGTGTTGAGGGAATAAAATTGGCACCTGAATTTGCTCACGGGTGGCAACCCGGCCATGAAAGGCTTCGGCGCGGGTAAGAAACTGAGACATACGTTTATGCGCATTTTCGTGAAGTGGCAAATACCATTCCTGATTCACCAGCGTATGAGATAAGTCAGCCACCATCAGAAGCTCAGGCACCTGCTCCATCAGCTGCAGGGTGAACAGCAGATCGTTGGTCATGCAGTTGCGGTGAATTTCCACGTGGGTTTTCACCCCACCTTCTTCGCCAATTCGTAGCCATGCTTTCGTTGTCGCTGCAACGTCTTCAACGCACCAGGGTTCAATCTGACCAACAATGGCGATAAAACGGGGTTGCACCGGCTGGCGGGCAACAAAGCTAACAATTTCTTTATAATGAGGAATGCTTTGCACGAAGGCGTTGTAGCAAAGGTCTAGTCCAAATTCCTGTAGCAGCGGCATGGCTTCTTCAACAATTTCTTCCGTGTGATAACCGAGGTCAAAACTCACACCTTTGAATCCCGCACCGGCGATTTTTTCTATCTTTTCCCGAAGGGTCCATTCGAACCCATCAGGCCGCTTGAACTCCATCGCCCACATGGACTGAAATACATCCAGTGCTACCATTTTATGTCCTCTTCAGTTAAGGGAGTCATACCCTCTTTTTCCAGTTGTTTTTTTAATGATGAAAGCGCGTCTTCGTAGTGTTTCCACTGCCCTACATAGCGGCTATGCAGTGGTTCTTTTATTTGACTGGCGCTGGCAGTTTGCGTGGCGCCAACCTGGTTATAAAATGCAAGGCAGGCTGGTTCCCAGCTGAGATTGCAGAAATCCAGCATGCTGCAAACGGTGTTTTCAGGCTGCGCAACGAGGGTTTCGTAATTCACCGTGAGCATGCGCTCGCCGTAGGTTTGCTGCCATTGATTCATCATCTGCTGATATACCGACATGTAGGCAGCAATATCATTCAGCGAATAGGAATAGTCGTAGCCGCGGGAAAAAAGCATTTTGAAATTGCTGAACGCGGTATCCATGGCGTTACGGGTCACCTGAATGATTCTGGCATTGGGAATAGCGGCCAGAATAACCGGCACAAACAGCGCATTCAGCGGCAGCTTGTCGGTAAATATCCCGGTGCAGTCCAGCAAGTCGCGGCTCAGTGCCATATAGCGTTCGCCGATGGCGTTAAAATTGACGCCGGCGATTTTTTCAAGCGCTTCAGCCGTCACGCCTTCCGGCCCTTCAAACCAGCTTTTGCCGCTGGCTTCCAGTAGCGTCATGGGCATAAAGTTCAGCTCGCCGCCACTGGTCACAGAAGAATGGGTTGAGAGAATACGCTCAACCAAGGTAGTACCCGTGCGCGGCATACCAACAATAAATACCGGGCCGGGCTCATCACACTGCGCCTGAGCAGGAAAAGTATTGTTCGCCACCAACGACTGCATGGCCCGGATGCGAGCAATTTCTAGTTCAGTGGTGAAAGTCTGCATCGCTTTTTTTGCTGACGCGCCTTGACTGAATGCATCAAAGGCGGCAGTAAAATCCCCCTGCTCTTCCAGCACTTTGCCACGAGCGTAATACAGAGCAGCCAGTGCAGGTTCATCAGGCCCGGAAGTAGACGTATTTGCACTCAGGCATGCGTCAATGCGGGCCAGCGTGTCATCGTACACGCCGTGTTTTTTCACGTGCGCCAGCGCACTGCAAGCTTCCGCATCGGCGGGATTGTTGTCTAGGACAGCACGCAGCAGCGCAGCCGCTTCGTCCAGCTTACCGGTATAGCGCAAAATGGCAGCGAGATTATATTTCGCTTCAGCATTGTCACCGTCGATGGTGAGGAGTTGCCTGTAGACATTTTCCGCTTTCGCGTAATCCAGCCCCTGAAAGTACAGCAGTGCCAGTGCGGCTAAATCAGACACAGTCATGGTCGATGTCAGAGCATCAAGCCGGCTCAGCACTTTACGGGTGGCATTCCATGCGCTGAATCCGGCGTACACTTGCGCCAGATGAAGCAGATAGGCAGGATTTTCAGGCGCAATATCCACGGCTTTCAATGCCGCGTTTACTGCCATGCGATTTTGTTTGAGGTGCAGGCTTACTTCAGACAGCAGTTGCCAGCCACGGGCATCGTTTGCATAGTTTTTGACAAGTTGAATACAGTCCGCCGCAGCCGCATCGAAATTACGCTGTGCAATATATTGCTCAATTCTGGCGTGGGTTTCAGACTGGTTCATGTTTTACTCCGACTGTATTCAACTTAACAAAATGAGAGGGCTGGCTGACCGCAACCGGTCAGCCGTGCTCTTTATTGAATCAGAAAGAATAACTAGCTGAAATACCGATGGTACGCGGGCGCACGCGGTATGCCGGGTCGGCCAGCTGATCGGCATACTGCAAACCATATTTCGGACTGGAGTACAGTTCGTCATTGCCACTGCTGGTCATGTCATCAGCGTTAGTCAGGTTGTCGGCGTAAACGCGCAGCGTCCAGTCGTCTTTACTGAAGGCAATGGCGGCATTAAGTAGCGTAGAGCTGTCGATGGTATCGATGGTTTGCTCGTCGTAGCCGGTGATGAATGACCCTTTGTAGGACACACCTAAACGGCTAACCATTGCTATACCATCGAACACTTCGGTACTGTGCACCAGGCTTGCAGTGAAGGTATTTTCAGGCACGCCCGGCATGGTTTCACCAGCACTTGCCACCAGTAATTCTGATTCCACACCATCGGCAACGTTTGGACGGTAGAAGTCTTTGGTCAACTCTGCCTGGGTGTAGCTCCAGCCGAAGTTCAGTTTCAGCGAATCGGTTAACGCTGCGTTAATCTCCATTTCAAAACCTTTCGATTCGGCTTCGTCTGCATTAAACATCACCGGGAAACCACCGTTCGGGGTTTTGAAGTTCAGGATTGGGTTTTCCCAGGCGATGTAGAACAACGCCACTGAGTAGTTCACCTGACCGTCGAGCAGCATGCCCTTGGCACCAATCTCGTAGTTGGTGGTTTTATCCGGATCGAAGTACAGGTAATCCGGGTGTTCAGCGTAAACGCCGCCTTCTACGGTGTCTGTAGAGAGATCATCAACCGGCGCGCCGTTTGCCCCACCATGTCGGAAACCCTGGGCGATGTTGAAATACACCTTGGTGTCTAAATTCAGATCGTAGGACGTATTCAGGCGATATAGCACATCATCGAAGTCACGCTCACCTTCACCAGAACTGTAACCGGTTGGGCCTTCACCACAATAAACGCCGCAGGGCGGAAGCTGAACTGACTGGAATGCCCAGAACGTTTGATCGAAATAACGTAAGCCACCAGTCACCTGCCAATCTTCTGAAATATGGTATGTGAGCTCACCGAAAACGGCACGATCTTCAAATTCGGTGGCCTGCACATTACGATAACCAAGATCTGAGGCGATGGGGTTTACCATGGCGTAGAAAGTATCAACACCAAAAATAAAATCATCGGCGGTTTCATCGTAATCCTGGTCGGCGTAATACCCGCCAACCAGCCAATCGATGGTGTCAGTGGAACCCGCCAACCGTACTTCTTGGGTGAAAGTATTGGTTTTATATTGCTTTACACCCTGCACCACTTCTCGGGGAATACCGGCATAGAACTGCCAGAAGCCTTGATATGAGTAGCCATAGCTTTGGTCGTGCATGTTGTTTGCTTCATTAGACGTAAACGACGTCGCCGATGTGAGCATGGCATCGCCCAATTCGTGTTCAATGACCAGTGATGTGATATCTACTTCACGCTCAAACTCACCAATCATTTTCTCGCCGGTGTTGTAACCGCCTAAACCTTCTGACGCAGCTGTTGACCCTTTTACTTCGTCTTTCTGATAGGCGTACGTTAATGTAACGTCGGTCTCGGCTGATGGCGCCCAGCGCGCAGCGACTCGCGCCATGGTCACGTCAACTTCGTTGATATCATCACGCGAGTACACTTCGCCGGTAGGCTGGCGGTTTTCATCGAGGCCTTCCAAATAGTCAGCGTCGATGTAGCCGGCTTCATGGATTTTGGCGAACACACCGCGTACTGCAAATTCGTCAGACAGTGGCACGTTCAGTACAATATCGCCGTCGAAATCAGTACTGTCTGATTCTGCGTTTTGTGCCACTTTGCCGCTGACTTTGCCGCTAAATTTGTCAAATTCAGGCTTGTTTGGAATGTAACGTAAGGTACCACTCAGCGAGCCTGAACCGTAGAGTGTAGACTGCGGGCCGCGTAGTACTTCCACACGATTAATATCGCGGATTTCCAGGTTAGCTGACATGGGCGTTTCACCCAGGTATACCGATACTGCAGGGTCAGTTTTAGAACCGAAGTTTTCAAACCCCGACGCGTTTGCGTTAATACCGCGAATAAAAATGCCGTTGGAAATACCGTTTTTACCGCGACCTACATCGTTTAATGTGAGGCCCGGAATGTTGCGGGCGAGAGTGGAGAAGTCTGTAATGCCATTTTCTTCCAGTGATTCACCGCCGTAAGCGGAAATGCTGTACGGCACTTCCTGAATAGTCGTTTCACGACGGGTTGCCGTTACACTGATCACTTCCAGGTTACTTTTCTCTTTTGCTTCCTGTTTCGCATCATCAGCAGCTGTCTGGGCCAGAGAACACAAAGGTAATCCTAGCAAGGCACAACCGATGGCGACATTCACTTTACTCAACTTCAACATTGTTGTTTCCCATTACACTCTTAAGTTTATAAATTCATTTTTTTATTTATTGCTCTTATGAAATTCATACTAGGGCCGCTGATTTTCACCATCAAACGATGAAAAGTTTTGCTGCCATTCCAAAATGTAATACCCCTGTCATATTGACGCGTCATAGGCTTTTGGGAGTGTTGACTACACCAGGTGAAGCGCGCTCAGCCTGCAAAAAGCAATGAGCGAGTAAAACTTCGTGATATGCTATTGGCCATCAAACAGGTATCGAACTGCCCCATTCCCCTCGCGACGGCGCAGTTTTAAAAGAAGATAAGGTGTTGTCTCGATGGCAAGAAAACTCCCCAGCATTACTTCTTTGCAGTGCTTTGATGAAGTGGCAAGGCACCTGAATATGACTTATGCAGGCGACACATTGCACCTTACGCAAAGTGCGGTGAGTCGGCAGATAAAAAACCTCGAAGCCTTCGTTGGCAGACCACTCTTTTATCGCCAGGACAACCAGCTGAGCTTGACGCCGGTGGGCGAACAATACGCCGAAGAAGTGCATAAGATCCTGAAACACCTGGATGCCGCGACCCAGAAAATCTCTTTGAACAACGTATCGAAAAAAGCGGTTGAGTTAAAAGTGGTTACCGAGCCCACGTTTGCCATTGCCTGGCTGATGCCCCGGCTTACCGAGTTTTATCTGAACTACCCAGATATCGAAATTACACTGGGTACAGACTATGAAACAGTTACTCGAAATACCCGCAAATGTGATTTTGCGATTTTATGGGGGCATGGTGAATGGCCGCCTTATGCGTCTGAGCCCTATCGGAAAGATACGTACCTGGCAGTCAGTACGCCGCGTTACATGAAAGGCCGTCAACCGGCCAGAACCATGCGGGATGTCACCCAGTTCAATTTTATTCACCAAAGTAGCACGCCCTCCACCAGCCATGAGTGGCTTAAGAAAGCAGGATTAACCGACCAGGAAATTTCGCAAATGGGTGGACAAAGCTTTGAGTATTTTATGTATTTACTGCAAGCCGTGAAAAGTCACCTCGGGGTATCTGTGTTTCCTGAATATCTGGTGAAAGATAGCTTGGCTTCCGGTGAACTTATTCTGGCTTGTTACGAAACCTTCGAGCCGGAGGAGTCCTTCTATCTGCTGTACCCGGAAGAGCGTAAGGAAGACTACGCCATCCGCCAATTTCGTAAATGGTTATTAACCCACAAAGACGATCGTTAATGAGCCCGTTGCCTACTGCCTTAGCCCCACAGGAATTACATCGCCACTTGCCTGCCGTTATTCGTGAATTGGGCACAACCGCTTTCTGGTCTGCATTAAATGACTGGCTGTGCCGATTTATTCCCGTAGATAGCGTATCGGTGATCGCCTATTCAGAGAATCAGCCACCGGTGCTGCTATTTGCAGTATTGACTGAACGTGAGCGGGATATTTTTTTCGCCCGCTTTATGGATGGTACCTACATTGCCAGCCCGTCGTACCGGGGAGTATTGGAAAATTTCACCGCCGGTGTATACCTGTGGCCGGAACTGATGCCGGACGATTTCCGCGAATCCGATTTATATAAATCTTATTATCAGGCTAGTCAGATTGCAGATCTCGCTTACGTGTTCTGTACACCCGCTCCAGGCTTGCATATCCAGCTAGGATTAGGTCGCCATCATCCCAATCCCCCATTCAGTGAAAACGACATTACGAATCTCTATGATCTGGAAACGTTGGTACTGGAATTAGTGAACAAGCATTGGCGACTGAATGGCGAGCAGGTTCCACACGACTCCAGGTCGTTATCAATACACGTTACCCAGCGCGTAAAAGAAGTATTAAACGGCTTTGGCGAGAACATTCTTACTGAAAGAGAGCGGGACATTGCCCGCTTGATCATTTCCGGCTATTCCTCACAAGCCGCCGCCGACAAACTGAATATATCACCAGGCACTGAGCGAGTTCACCGCGCCAAGGTATACGCCAAGCTGAATCTGCGCTCCAACTCCGAATTGTTTTCGCTGTTTCTGAGTCGGCTAACGGCGCTATCGGAGTGAGTTAGAGGCTTCTAGCAGGGCATCCCAATCGTCCGGCGGATTTCCGGAAGCCAGCATGTGAGCAAAAACCCGATAAGCATCGCTTTTGCTCTCATAAGCACGTTTACTTTTTTCGTCGTTAACCCAGACGTAGACAATAATTCGAGCGCGACGGTGATAACGAAAGAACAGTCGATACTGCTGAAAAAACTTAGCCCTAAACCAGTGCTTATTTTTTTCACCCAGGGTTTTACCCTGCCTAAACTCGGGGTTCGCTGGGTTAGATGGAATGATGTCGTAAATTAATTTATTAATCCCCGCAAGCCGCTTCGTTGCATGTTTGTTTTGATATTCGTCAGGATTTATTTGTTTTAGGCGGGTAACTTCAGTAATCAGCGATCGGTATTGTTCTTCAAATAGTGGATGCATACACAACTTCCATCCATTCACGTTGCAGGTGGAAGACTCGGCCAAGTTCAGTTGTCCTCTTCTTGCAGTGCAGAATCTAAATCGACCGGTATACCAGCAGTCAACGTCAGAGCCTGCTTTTGCAGATCCTCACTCAACGAGACTAGGTGCTCTGGACGATTCGCCATATCACTTTCTAGAAAGGACAAGAACTTATCAAGTACAGGATCGTCGTTATGGTTTTCGACTTTCGAAATCACGACATTGCCATCGCCAAGGATCGTGTATTTAATTTTATCTCTTTTTGTCAGGTTAAGTGCCTTTCTGACAGGTGTTGGCACTGTGGTCTGGTAACGATCAGTCATAGTTGATTGAGACTCAATTGATAGCTTGCTCATTGTTCACCTGTTAGCTTTGCTTCTGCAATTTTGACTGAGCAAATAATAGCCCGCGGCCACAGGTAATGCAATTGCATTACAGTAAAGTTATGCTTTCAGCTTATCCTCCAATGGAACGTATTCCGACTGTCCATAAGAACAGATATTTTCAGATTTGAAACTCATTCCTCACCCGCACTCTTATCCCTAATCTCCGGATAATCCTGCACACACTGTTCGAGTAATTCCAAAAACAGCTTTATCTTCTTGGGCTCTGCGGGTACTTCTTTGTGCACCACCGATTGCGAGAAGTGATACACATAGCGACTGGCAGATAGCACTTTGAACCTCCCCTCCTGTATATCATCTTCAATATGACTGTGTGGTAAATAGCCGATGTAACGCCCTGAAGCTATCAATGCTTTACGGGAATCGAACTGATAGGCCGTGGCGCCGGGGATCAGCTTTTTAACCTGTGCCCTGCCCGCCTGACTGATTTCCACGCCGGGTACCACCGCCTGATGATCCAATAAAATTTCATCAGTAATCTCTTTCTCTTCGGCAGTGAATAATGGATGGTGCTGACTGCAACACAGAAATATCTGTTCATCAAAAGCCGGCTTGTACCGAAGACCGGCCATGCGACGATAATCGGGAAACAGTCCCACATGGGCCTTGTCTTTCATCAGTGCCCGTTCGATATTTTCTATGCGATCGCCGTCAACGGTAAGCTTAAGTTCTGGTGCGCGCTCACTGATTTGCGCCACAATATCGGCCAATAACCGACTGCGGGTCTGGTCTAGAATATCCGAATGCAGGATCACCAGACTACCGCTCACCTGCTGACTGAGTTGGGATACCGAATTAGAAAAATCACTCAAAGCATCAAACAAAGTCAGTGACGCCTGATACACCTGACGACCATCTGGTGTAAGCACGAAACCACCTCGTCCGCGCTGGCACAATGTCAGGCGTAACCGGGTTTCGAGGTTATTCATATGAATGCTGATAGTCGAGCGTGCGAGCCCGAGTTCATCTTCTGCAGCAGCAAAACCACCATTTTCCACAACCGATTTAAAAACGTTTAACAGTTTTATGTCGTACTCAGTGATAACACGCCCAGCAATTTTCATAAGTTTAATATTTTCAAACTTTAGGTTTAATGTTTGGTATTTAACTTCTTTAAATCTGCTGCTTCAATAGAATCATGAAAAATAATCAGGTGATGATATGAAAGAACAAATTTCTGCACTTTTTCAATCTGGCTCATTTGTAGGTGGTCAATGGCTTAGCGGAGACAACACCTTTGCCGTGTATGACAAAGCCACCGGCGAGAAACTGGCCGACATCGCCGATGCGGGTGAAGCAGAAATGCAAACTGCGGTTCAGGCGGCGAAAGCCGCTTTTGAAAGCTGGTCTGCCATGCCAGCCATCGAGCGCAGCAAATTACTGCGAAACTGGTTTACCCTGATGACCGAGCGCAGCGACGAGCTGGCTGAATTAATGACCCTGGAACAGGGCAAGCCGCTTGCCGAATCCAAGGGCGAAATCGCCTATGGTGCGGGCTACGTTGAGTGGTTTGCTGAAGAGGCCCGCCGACTAGATGGTGATATATTGCCTGCTAACAGCGCCAGTCAGCGCATTTATGTAAGCCGTCAGCCGGTAGGCGTTGTGGGTGCTGTTACACCTTGGAACTTTCCGAACGCGATGATCACCCGTAAGGCCGCCGCCGCATTGGCAGCAGGCTGTACCTTCGTGGTGAAACCAGCCAGCGAAACGCCATTATCGGCCCTGGCGCTAGGCACATTGGCAAAAGAAGCCGGTATTCCAGATGGCGTCATCAATATTGTTGCGGGAACCAATTCTAAAACCCTGGGGGGGGTACTAACCCAAAGCCCTGATGTGGCGAAGTTTTCTTTTACCGGTTCTACCAAAGTCGGAAAAATTCTTACCGCCGACTGTACCAGCACCATGAAACGGGTAAGTATGGAATTAGGTGGTAACGCGCCCTTTGTCGTTTTTGATGACGCCGATCTCGATGCAGCCGCCAGTGGCGCGATGGCCTCGAAGTTCCGTAACGCCGGACAAACCTGCGTGTGTGCGAACCGATTTATCGTTCACGAAGATGTGAAAGACGCGTTTGTCGACAAGCTGCTGGCAAAAATGGCCGACCTGAAAGTCGGCAACGGCATGGATGAAGGCGTAACGATTGGTCCGTTGATCAAAGAAGGCGCAGCAGAAAATGTACACCGCCTGGTGACATCGGCCACTGAGCAGGGCGCGATCCTGAAAGTGGGTGGAGAGTGGAAAGCAGGCAGCTTTTATCCACCAACATTGCTGGATAATGTCAGCACCAACATGGACATTGTTAACGAAGAAATATTTGGTCCGGTAGTCACTATTATGACATTCAAAACCGATGACGAGGCCGCAAAGCTGGCAAACGACACTCCATTTGGTTTAGCCAGCTATTTTTATTCACAAAATATTAGTCGTATTCATCGGTTCTCCGACGCACTTCAGTTCGGCATGGTGGGCATTAATGAAGGTGCTATTTCTAACCCTGCCGCACCGTTTGGTGGTGTGAAGGAATCGGGCTACGGGCGCGAAGGTTCAAAATACGGGCTGGATGATTACTCATTTATTCAGTACCGGTGCTTAGGAGGAATTTAAATCATGTCAGTGAATGCTGAGCTGCACGCAAGAAGAAATGCCGCCATTGCCAATGGCCAGGGTACCCTTTATCCCGCCTACATCGAACGCGCAAAAAATGCGGAATTGTGGGATGTGGAAGGGAACCGCTTTATCGATTTCGGCGCGGGTATTGCCGTGTGTAACACCGGTCACGCCCACCCTAAGTTGGTGAAAGCAGTTACGGAACAAATGGAAAAGTTTAGCCATACCTGTGTGATGGTGAACCCCTACGAGTCTGCCGTTTTACTGGCAGAAAAGTTAAATGCGGCAGCGCCTGGCGATTCACCGAAAAAATTAGCATTTATTACCACCGGGGCGGAAGCAGTAGAAAACACCATCAAAATCGCTCGTGCGTATACAGGTCGTCGCGGTGTGATTGCCTTTAACGGTGGTTTCCACGGTCGTACCAATCTAACTATGGGCCTTACCGGTAAGGTTACCCCTTACAAAGATAAATTCGGCCCGTTCCCGGGTGAAATTTATCACGTGCCGTTCCCAATCCCCATGCACGGCGTAAGCGAGCAGGATTCACTGAAGGCAATCAAGAATCTATTCAAAGTGGATATTGTGCCCAGCGATGTGGCAGCGTTAATCATCGAACCCATTCAGGGTGAAGGGGGTTTTTATGAAGCGTCACCGGCGTTTTTAAAGGCCCTGCGCGAACTGTGTGACGAACACGGTATCGTGATGATTTGTGATGAAATTCAGTCTGGTTTCGCCCGTACCGGCAAAATGTTCTGTACCGAATATGCAGGCATCGAACCGGACCTCATTACCATGGCAAAAGGTATCGCCGGTGGTGTGCCTCTGTCTGCAGTAGTAGGCAAACAGCACATCATGGATGCTTCTCCGGTTGGTGGCTTAGGCGGCACCTACGGCGGTTCTCCACTGGCCACTGCCGCGGCGCTGGCCGTGCTGGAAGTTATCGAAGAAGAAAGTCTGATTGAACGAGCGCAGTTCATCGAAAGTCAGTTCCGCGAAACCTTGGGTAAGCTAGCAACGGAATTCCCACTGCTTGTTGGCGACATTCGCGGTAAAGGAGCCATGATGGCCATTGAATTGGTTGAAGACGGCGATGCAGACAAGCCCAACGTCGACCTGACTAAAGCCATTATCGGCGGCGCTATGGAACACGGCCTCATTTTGCTGGCCTGTGGATTCTACGGCAACGTTATCCGTTTCCTGCCACCGCTGACCATCGACGATGCCACGCTGGCAGAAGGCCTGAACGCATTCTGTGACCTGTTCCGCAAAGCGGCAGCGAAGTAATCCGCTACCTGCAGGTGAAGGTATATTGACGACTTCACCCTATCAAGACTATCCGATGTTAATGCCGGTCAGCCCTGCTGCCGGCATTTTTTTCAGACCTGCAAATTGCCTGGAATTATTCTCAATATAGTACCTAGGCATTACGAGTCGATTAAGTTATAAACTGGTCAATTCGGGATCGTATGTCACATTGATGACTTTCAAATGGCCAGAGTAGCGGTTTCTTGAAAACACCACACGACCTTCATTCTCATACAGCCAGTCAGAGCGATGGGTATCTGTACCGTAGTAAAACGGTATCCAGGCTTTTCCAGTCTGATACATATTCGCATCATCAGGGTCACCGGCTAAATTACGCACCCGTGTATCACTCATTCCAAGTTCTATTTTTGACAATGGTGAGGTCTTAGGGATTGCGGCCATTCTCGCCAGCATTTCCTGCTCGGCTTTCTCTTTTTCTTCCGCGCTTACTTCTTCTTTAGCTACAGTATCGCCAGACTCACCGGTAGACATACATCCACCTAAAGTTACAGCTATTGCGAGCAAAGCAATATAGGGAGTGCGAGCAGATTTAGTTTTTGAATTCACTGTATTTCCTCCGTGAAAATTTTTGAGATATGTGCAGATAACAAGAACTTCCCTACCTATAATTATCTGCGTTTTTTACTATATTAGACAATTAGAGCAAAAAGCAAACTATCTTCAGTATATTCCCTCACCACTTTATTCATCACGCTCCAGCTCAAACCCTTCATCCAGCCAGCCGGTGACGCCGCCAATCATTTTCTTCACCGGCCGGCCCAACCGGGCCAGGCGTATAGCGGCCTTTTCCGTGGCGTTGCAGTGTGGGCCGGCGCAATACACCACAAAGCAGGTATCGTCAGGATAGTTTGCCAGTGTGGCTTCGTTGATGGTGGCATGGGGCATAAATACCGCGCCTTTCACGTAACCTTTCTTTGCAACTTCAACGGCCCGTACATCCAGCAGTACAAAATCGTGCAGGTCATTATTCAGCGCATAGTGCACATCCCAGCAGTCGGTCTCAAATCGCAGTAAATCCTGAAAATGACGCAGCGCTTCTTCACTGGGAGCCGGTTTTGGTCTGACAACATTTGAATACATGCATAATTCCTCTGAGTGATGGTTCAGTGAAGATTATTGCGCGTTTATAAAATCAACGTTATTGTCTAAATAGACACTTATCGTAACTTTCCGGACAAAACACCATGAACGATATCAGGGTGCTTATCTTACTGACTGAAAACCTGTCGCTGTTTGAATATGCCTGTGCCACCGAATTGTTTGCGCTGCCCCGGAATGAATTTACCCGCTGGTATCACACCACTACCGTGTCATTATCGGCCTCGCGGTATGACGGGCTGGCAGGCAGTCAGCTAACTTGCAGGCAGGTTGATGCTCTGCCTGCGTGTGATTTGCTGATTATTCCTAACTTTCCGGTTAACACCGACCCGGTGCCTGAAGCATGGCTTCAGGCCGTCAGGCAACATCACGCGTCGGGCGGACGCACCATCAGCTTCTGTTCCGGCTCTTTTTTACTGGCCGCTGCCGGACTACTCAACGGCCGTGTAGCCACGACCCACTGGCGCTATGCAGACGCGTTCAGACAGCGATTTCCTGAGATTACTTTTCGTGACGATATTCTTTATCACTATGACGGCCAGGTGGGCTGTTCCGCGGGCAGTGCGGCAGGCATCGATTTGGGCATAGAAGTGATCAGGCAGGATTTTGGTCATGCGGCGGCGAATGTGGTCGCCCGCAGGCTGGTTTTACCGGCTCACCGTAGTGGCGGCCAGTCACAGTTTGTAGAGAAGCCGTTTTCTGTGGGGTCATCGGGTTTATCAAAAAGTCTGGAATGGGCACTTAAAAACCTGACTCACACGCTTTCGGTGGACGATATTGCCAGACGGGCAAACATGACCCGACGCACCTTTGACCGCCACTTCAGAAAGCACTTTAATGAAACACCACAAATGTGGCTAACCCGGCGCAAACTGGAAATTGCCCAGCAGTTGCTTGAAAACTCGAACCTGAACATAGAGCAGATTGCCCGCCAGGCAGGCTATGAAAACAGCACCACCCTGCGGATTAATTTTAAGAAGTATGTGTCGGTGTCTCCCAGTGTGTATCGGGAGCAGTTCGGCAGGATGTAAAGCAACAGCCAGTTGGCTGCTGCTTGAGTCTGGTTTTACTCTGGCGCTACACAGCTGTAGCTGTCGATAGCGTTTTTGTCACCACCGTTATATTTCGCGTACGCAGGATAATCACAAAGCGGCATTTCCCTGCCCGGCATGGTCGGTGCCGTGGCAGGCATGAATGCAGGCTCCTGGCCTTTTTCCTTCCAGTTTTCCAACACAGTCAGCGGGTCAAAATCCTCAAAAGCAGGCCCGCCACCACAGTGGGTCATACCCGGCACCATGAAGAGTTTGGCGAAGTCTGTGCCGGTATCCTGCTGTGCCTGCTGATACCACTGCGCAATATCTTCAGCAGAGAAGATAGGATCGGCTACGCCCTGAAAAATCACCATTTTTGCCGCCACGCTGGGTAAACGTGCTCAGGAAAGTGTCATTGGCATCAAAATACCCGCCAACTTCTTCGATATTCTGCGCCATGCTGGCAAAATCAGGTTTCTCAGGCGTCTGCTGAGGCGGTGTCATAAACACAGCCCCGGTGGAGGGCACACTCAGTGTTTTATGCATCGCAGGGCGCTTATCACTACCCAGTTTCCATGCACGCCAGCCATCAGCGTTGATACCCGGATCCCACGGCCAGCCGGTGTAGAGGCGGTTACCGTTCTCGTCGATGGCACCGTTCATCACGGTTTTAAGTGTATCCAGTTTGGTGTCGGACAGCTTACCGCGTAATGCCTCAGGATCGAAATCGCAGGCAGAATAAGCGGCAACCACGCCGTCCTTCAGGCCATCGATGGCATCACACTGCTTCAGGATTTCCTTCGATACCTTATCGAGATCAGCCTGAGTCAATGCTTTTGACAATTCGCCACCCGGCGCGATTGCCTCAAACTTCGGCACTTCCCAGGTCGCGCCCACGGCGGCATGTGTCAGATGAAAGCCGGGATTCCCCGCCACCACGCCATCAAATTCCAGCGGAAAGCGCTGTGCAGCCATCATCGCTTCGCGACCACCATTGGAGCACCCCATAAAATACGACACCTTAGGTGACGCATCGTAGTAATTACGCAGAATCGTTTTCGCCGTTGTCGTTACCTTACCAATCGAGGCATAGCCAAGATCGAGACGGGCCTGCTGGTCGTGAGTAAAGTCCAGACTACGTCCGTTATGGCCGCCATCCATACTCACTACCGCGTAGCCGCGTTTGATAGCAGGTGTGGCTGTGCTGCCCGTACTCGGAATAGTGCCGATAGCAGGGGCGATGAACCCATCTACACCACCACCGCCCTGAAACAGGAATTTGCCGTTCCAGTCTTTCGGCAGTCGCATCTGAAAGTTAATCCCATAACGCCCGTCTACACCTTCACGGTCTTCAATTTTACCTTCGACCAGACAGTGCTCTCCCACATCAACAGCCTGTGGCGAACTGCCCGTCATCGCGCTCATCGGATCCGGCGGCAGAGTTTGTGCCTCCTGTAACGTCGCAGAAGTAATATCAACGTTATGCAGCTTCAGCTCAGTCAGTACCGAACACTCATCAGCCATGGCGGGCGCAGCCGCTATACCAGCCAGCGCCAGTGCGCTGTATAAGAAACTTTTTTCACAGTCACTCCGTAAAGAAAAAAAGCGCCTTTCAGCGGGTGGCCTCAGGCGCGGGGGAATTATTTGAGATTTTCAGCAAAGAAGCTGTCGATGCGATCAAACGGAATTTTATCGTGTTGATCGTACAGGTCGCAGTGGACCAGGCCATCGAGGATCAGCTTCTCTTTAGGTTCAGCAGCCGCTTTGTAGGCATCGTCGGTGAAGTAGCGCGAGTGAGCTTTTTCTCCGGCAATTAACAGTACCGGTCGCGGTGCAATTTCGTTGATGTATGTCATCAACGGCATATTCATAAACGACAATGCGGTAGTAGCCGTCCACTGTCCGTTTGAGTTAATCGAACGCGGATGGAAGCCACGGTCAGTTTTATAAAAATCAAAATAGCTGGCTACAAATTCCGGCTCATCACCATTCAGCGATGAAGGCAGACCCTGCGGCGCCAGTGTCGGGGTACCGTTTTTCGCATCTTCCCAACGCTGTTCGCTCATTTGCGCCAGTGCGGCATCGCGCTCTTCCGGTTTCATGGAGTCGAAGTAGCCTTTCGACATCACCCGGGACATGTCATACATACTGGTTGTTACGGTGGCCTTGATGCGTTTATCAACAGCGGCTGCATTCAGCGCCATTCCACCAAATCCGCAAATGCCCACCACACCGATTCGGTTGCGATCGACCTGCTCGAGTAAACCAAGGTAATCCACCGCAGCACTGAAATCCTCTGTATTGATTTCAGGGGAAGACACATTGCGGGGCTCGCCACCGCTCTCACCGGTATAAGACGGGTCGAATGCCAGCGTGATATAGCCGCGTTCTGCCAGCGTCTGCGCATACAGGCCCGAGGCCTGTTCTTTTACCGCACCGTACGGACCGCTGACAGCAATGGCTGACAGACCGCTTACAGCAGCATTTTCAGGGACATACAAATCCGCTGCCAGGGTAATGCCATAGCGATTTTTGAAAGTCACTTTCTGGTGATTAACGTTGTTACTTTGCGGGAAAATTTTGTCCCATTCTTGCGATAGTTGCATCTTCGATTCCAATTTCTGATTATCGGCTTAAAAGCGCATCCATAACGGATACCGGCATGACATTGCTTCGTCCAGCCCTGCGCTCATCTGATGCCTGTATTTTCGCAGACACCGGCGGCTCCCCGTTACATAGAAAGTCTTGTTTTATTGCCTGATAGTCCGAATTAGCAAACTAGCAAAAAATCGCTCCTCAGCGCACTTCAGATAATAATCTGCGCGAAGAGGAGCGATTGTGGCAGGCAGAATGTCAGCATACAACTGACATTTAGCCTAATTGACATGGCGCTTATTTCAGTGCATCACCGAAGAAGGACATGAGTTTGTCGAACGGAATTTTATTCGTGCGATCGTATAAATCCACGTGTCCGGCATCCGGGATCAGCAGCTTCTCTTTGGGCTCAGCCGCGAGCTCGTAAGCGTCTTCAGTGAACTCCAGGGAGTGTGCATCTTCACCGGCAATGAACAGCATCGGACGCGGAGAAATGGTATCGATGTCATTGAACGGATAGAAGTTCAGGAACTTCACGTTACTCGACAGCGTCGGATGCGTGGTGGTTGCTTCAGACACGCCGGTAGGCGTGTACTGACCACGCTCTGTGCGGTAGAAGTTATAAAACTCTTTACCTGCTGCCGGAGTATCACTGTCAATTTCATGGGGGCAACCGCCGGTATATTGCAGTTCTTCACCGTTAAATTCGGCAGTGCGCTGGGAAGACGCCTGTTTAACCGACTCTTTGCGGTCCTCCAGACTAACCGAATTACCGATACCTGTTCGGGTGGCCGCACCCATGTCATACATACTCACCGTTGCTACCGCTTTGATGCGCGAGTCGATTTTTGCTGCCGCAATCAGAAAGCCACCGCTACCGCAGATACCCACGCCGCCGATGCGGTCGCTGTCCACCAGCTCAAGGGAACTCAGGTAATCGACGCCGGCACTGAAGGTTTCAGCGTACATATCGCCGCTCACCGCGTTACGTGGCTCACCACCGCTCTGACCCCAGTAGGCCATATCCACCGCCAGGGTAATGAAGCCCTGCTCTGCCAGCTTGTTAGCATACAATGTGGCGCTCTGCTCTTTTACCGCGCCCATAGGGTGACCAATAACAATGGCCGGGTACGTGGTGCCCGGCTTGGCATTTTTCGGTACACACAGGTTGCCTGCAACCGCCATTTTATATTGATTGGTGAAACGCACACCTTTCATTTCCACACTGTCGCTGCGATAGAAATTATTGGCGTCGTCAGGAATTGTTTGATCAGATGTTGTCATAACGGTTCTCCATTCAATAGATTAGCATTCCTGCAGCACGCCGGAACCCAGGTTCGTGGTCGCGCTGCATAGTCATCTTCGTTACGGAGACCCGACGGAAAAGCGATTACCTGAATAATTGAATGCTGTTGTGAATCAGATTCATTGATCCGTCTGCGCAGGCTCTTCCACTTTCATTTTGCCTGAGGCAAAGAACGCGATGGTGGCAAATACCAGTCCCAGTGCCACATAGCCTACACAAATCTGAAACACCGAATAGTGGATCGCGGCCCAGCTTGCAGCCATGGCGGGAAATACAGCGCCTGAATAGGAAATTACAAAGATCGTCGCCAGCAAGGTGGCCCGGTGATCTTTAGCGATGCCGCTCAGCAGCGCTTTAACACATGCGGTAGTAGCAATGCCCTGCGCAATCCCCACAAACAGGCTTGAGACCAGAAACACGATGAGGTTCGAACTGGTGAGTGCAGCAATGATCGACAAGACCGCAATCACATAAATCACCATACCGACTTTAACTGCAACCCGTGGCGATATTTTTCCACCCAGAGGGCCGCCGAGAGGCGTCAGACACATCACCGACGAGAACGCCAGAGCCGATACAATGGCGCTGGTGGTACCCAGTTCCTCGGCCACAATCGATGGGCCAAATGCCTGATAAAAGCCACCAATTGACCAGGTAGCCACCAGCACGCCCACAGCGGTAGTCATGCCCCAGCCACGGCCTTCCGGGACAAACAGTTTGGGTTTCAGCGAACCCAGCACACCAGGCTGACGCTGGCGGGTTTCCGGACCAAACGCCAGGATAAGCGAACAAATCAGCATCAGCGCGAAGATAATTTCGAAGATCAGGGTTTTCGGAGCCGGCCCCCAGGTTGCCAGTGCGCCACTGGAAATGGCACCAAGCGGGATCCCCATCATCGGAGAGGTGCTGGTTACTGACGCCACCAGCCAGCGGGGTTGCTTCTCCCCGGTGTCTACCACGTAGGTAGCAATGCTGCTTGAAGCAATGCCACAGGCAAAGCCCTGAAACATCCGCGCAATAAATAACAGCGGCGTGCCTTCAATATTAATCAGGCTGGTGCAGGATATCATTGCACATAGCCCGGTAAGGATAATCATCGGTTTCCTCCCCACGTGATTTGAAACACGTCCGAACACCAGCAAGGCCGTTGCAGCTGCGAGAAAATAAGCCAGTGAAACCGTGCCAAGATCGGCGTGCGTAACCCCATAGTCCTCGCGGTAAATATTGAATACAGAAATGGGGGCCCCGGCAGTGGCAAAGGTGAGGATATACATCAGTGAGGCAGTGAAAAAGGCAGTGTTGTTCGAGACTTTCAACGCAGCAAACTCCGGCAGGCAGGAAATTAAAAAGACAAAAAGCCTCCGCTTTCAGCGGAGGCATTTGAGGTCAGGACGCAGGTACTGCCCGGGCAGAGTGCAACCGCCCGGTTTATACCGTTTGCTTCACATAAGATTAAAAGGTAGCCGCATCAATCACATAGCGATAACGTGCATCTTTGTTCACTACGTTTTCCCACGCTTCGTAAACCTCTGCGCCCTTCGATACGGCAATTTTTATTGCCAGATGACCGAGACCGCCAATACCTGCGATGCCGACTTTGGTACCCGGCTTAAGATCGAATTTCATCAGCGGAGAATAGGTGGTGATACCGGCACACATCAGTGGCGCCGCTTCTTCAAAACTGACGTCTTCTGGTACCGTCATCACGAAGTTTTCTTCAACAACGATACGATTTGAGTAACCTCCCTGGGAGATTCCGGTCGGTGAACGTTCGTCCGGATAACCATAGGTAAAAATGGTACCCGGCAGGTATTGCTCTTCTTTGCCTTCAGTTTCCTTGTAATGATTACTAACCATGCAACCTACACCCGCTCGGTCGCCCGGCTTGAATTTGGTCACGTTTTTACCAACCGCTGTCACCACACCAACGATTTCGTGACCCGGTACCTGAGGATATTGCTGTTTGCCCCAGTGGCCTTTTTCCTGGTGAATGTCAGAATGACAAATACTGGCATATTTAATGTCAATTAAGACATCGTTATCACCCACCGGACGACGCTCAAACTTCCATGGCTTCAGTTTGCCACTTTCGTCAAATGCCGCATAACCTTTCGCCGGTACGTTTTTGTTTTCTTCACCTGCAGCCGCAAATACGCTTGATGAACCCGCCATGGCAGCACCGACACCCACTGCACTTGATAACTTAACAAAATGACGTCTTGATTCCTGGCACATAATTAACTCCTTAGCGTTGATAAGAAACTTGGCTTAGATTGCTATTATCCCGCAGTCAGGGCGATGATTAATTACACAGAGATGTGATTTTATTGCCTGATACTACGAATTTCCGGTGAAATGACTCATGGTTAGCAAATGCGCAAAATGCGCCAAGGGTTCAGGCAAATATCAGGAAGCAACATTTTGTTAACTTGCTAATCTAATCGGGTTAACGATAAAAGGGTTTCATACTATGCCTACATCCCACACCTACGTATCACTCTCTGTTAAAGAGAAGTTCGGCTACGGGCTGGGCGACTTTGCTTCGAACCTGTCGTTTGGTTTCGTATCCTTGTTCCTGCTGTTCTTCTATACCGACGTGTATGGCATCACAGCGGCTGAAGCCAGCCTGATTTTTGTGATTGCCCGGGTAATTGATGCCATATTCAATCTTGCCGTAGGTGTGGTGGTGGACAAAACCCACACACGCTGGGGCAAAATGCGTCCGTACCTGCTATTCGGCGCCGTCCCTCTGGGTGCACTCACTGTACTCTGTTTTGTCACGATGGCCGGGTCGTTCAGGTTCGGCTTTGCGTTATTAACTTACACCCTGTATTGCCTGGCTTATACTACGGTGAATACCCCCTACTCAGCCCTTACTAATACGCTCACTCAGAATGAAAAGTCCCGTGCATCGCTGTCGGTGTACCGGTTCGCGCTGGCCAGTATTGGCTATCTGGTGGTGTCTACCACTGCCGGCCCTGTGGTTGAACTGTTCGACAGTCCGCAAACCGGCTATACCGCGGCAGTAGTGTTTTATTCGATACTGGCAGCGGTCGCCTTTCTGATGTGTTTCTGCATGACCTGGGAACGGGTGAATTCTGCCGCCTCTACTACCAGCATGGGCTGGCGTCAGGTGCTGCGGGTTATTTTCCGCAACGGGCCGCTGCTCAACGTGTCATTGTATACGGCGCTGTTTTACATTGCTTACACGGTGTGGATGGCAATTGCCGTGTACTTCATCCGATATGTCATTGGTGATGCGGGTTTCAGCACCGCGTTTTTCATGATTCAGACCGCGGCATACACGTCCGGGGTTATCCTCTCCGCCCCGCTGATTGCGAAATTAGGTAAGAAGGCCGCCACGCAGATTGCACTGTCTTTCGGCATGTGCGGCCTGCTGCTGCAGTATTTCTTCGCCGACGGTAACCTGATCATCATCATGATTGGTGTATGCAGTTTCAGCCTGACCCTGGGCGCAGGCTTCGTGACCATGTGGTCGATGGTGCCGGATACCGTGGAATATGCAGAGTGGCATCATGAGTCCCGGGCAGAAGGCGTTATCTACGGGTTCTATAATTTTGTTACCAAGATTGCGATGGCGCTTGGCGGTGGCTGTGCCGGACTGCTGCTCGACATGTTTGACTACTCTTCTGACGCGGTATCAGAGACCGCTCTGGAAGGGATTAATTTCGCCGTAACCCTGTTTCCGGCCATTCTGTTCGGTTTATGCATTGTGGTTGTCACCCGCTATAAACTGAATGAAACCGCCTACCGCGATTTACTCGCCAACATCCGCCAGCGTTCACTGCAAGGAGAATGATTATGTCATCAGAATATCAGGCGTTTTTCTCTACCATGACCATCGATGATAAAGTCGCTCTGCTGACCGGTAACGGCTTGTGGAAAACCGCTTCGCTGCCACACCACGGCATCGACAGCATCAAGATGACCGACGGCACCTACGGTGTGCGCTACAGCCCGGACCAGATTGATAATGACGGCAACTGGAGCATCGCCGACTTCCTCGGCGTGGTGAATCAGTCTGCCGATCAGCAAAGCGATAAAAAGGGGAGCGAGGCCCTGTTCGGTCGTACCCTCCCCGCCACCTGTTTTCCTAACGGCTCCTCGCTGGCCTGTAGCTGGGATGTGGAACTGGCAGAGAAAATGGGGCAGGCGCTGGCCCACGAATGTCAGGCCCTTGGCATCAGCATGCTGTTGGGGCCGGGTATTAATATTCGCCGCACACCGCTATCAGGTCGTGGCTATGAATACTATTCAGAGGATCCGCTGTTGTCCGGCGATCTGGCGGCCGCAGTGATTAACGGGCTGCAAAATGAAGGTGTCGCAGCCAGTCTGAAACATTTTGCCTGCAATAACTCAGAATATCGCCGCACTGAAATGGACTCCATTGTCGATGAGCGAGCGCTGCACGAAATCTACCTGTCCGGGTTCAAACGGGCCATCGACAAAGCTAACCCGTGGACGGTGATGTCCTCTTACAATCGCCTTAATGGTGAGCAAACCTCCCAGCATCACTGGCTGCTAACAGAAGTTCTACGTGAACAATGGGGCTACGACGGACTGGTGATATCCGACTGGTACGGCGTGAAAGACCGACCGGCCTCTCTGCTGGCGGGTAATGATTTGGCCATGCCGGAAGTTCAGCGGGACAAGCAGGAACTGAAAAACGCTATCATTAATGGCCGTGTTCCCATGTCTTTGGTAGACAACGCCTGTGAACGGATGCTGCGGTTCCTGCTGCGGGTCTCTAATCCGGTGAAACGTGAAAGCATTGACGTGCAAACTCACCACCAGCTAGCCCAGCAGATCGCGGAAGAATCCGTCGTATTACTCAAAAATGACGATGATATTCTGCCCGTTTGTCAGAGCTGGGTTAAATCCATCGCTGTCATTGGTGACGGCGCACAGCGTCCGGTGATTCAGGGTTCTGGCTGTGCTACCACCGTCCCCAGCATGCTGGATACGCCACTGGATGAAATTATCGAGCTGGCCGGCGACAAGTTTGATGTCAGTTACGCCCGCGGCACTGCTGAAAGCGGCGAGTTGTGCGAGCAGGAACAGCAAAAAGCGGTAGATGCCGCCCGCAACGCCGATCTGGTGGTGCTGTTTATGAACACGGTGGTCGGTGAGGACGGCGAAAATGGCGATCGCAAAGATTTATCGGTCATCGAATCTCACATCACACTGCTGACAGCGCTGAACGCAGTAAACTCTCACATTGTGGTAGTGCTGTCGAACTCCGATGCTGTCGTTATGCCTTGGCTGGATAACTGTAAGGGCCTGCTGGAAACTTTCTTCGCTGGTCAGGGGTTTGGTCGTGCCGTGGCCAGGCTATTATTCGGTGAAGCCAACCCTTCCGGCAAACTGACCACCACACTGCCCAATACTCTGGAAGAAACACCGGCTTATCTGACCTACCCTGGCGATGGTCTGCGCCATCACTATGCTGAAGGTATTTATGTGGGCTACCGCTATTACGATAAACGTAACATGCAGCCGCTGTTTCCTTTCGGCTATGGTCTTAGCTACACCCGCTTCCGTTACGACAGTGTAAGTCTGGACAAACAGGAGCTGGAGTCAGGAGGCGTGATAAAAGTTAGCGTCACACTGACGAATTCCGGCAGACTGGCCGGCAAAGAAATTGTTCAGCTGTATGTAACGCTGCCACAGCACGACCTGCAACATCCGCCGCTGGCCCTCAAGGGCTTTGCAAAAATATCACTGCAGCCCGGTGAAACCGGCACTGTGATTATTCCTTTCCACGCCGATGACCTGCTGGCCTGGCATCCGGCTCTTCAGCAGTGGATCCTGTCAGCCGGCGAGTACATTATTCATGCAGGCGGTCATTCCCGTGATCTGTCACTAACAGAAACGGTTACCGTGAAAACGCAGAACTATACGCCCCCCCTGCAGGAGGACAGCTCGCTGGTGCAGATCATTGAAAATGAAATCGCGTTTGAAAAAATCGTCTCGTTAGTTGCAGAGAAAAGTGAGCTCGATGCCGCTATAATCAAAACACGACTAACAAAAATTGCGCCGGAATTATTCTGTGGTGTGTTCATTGCACTAACAGAATTTCTGGGGGTAAATGTGAGCAGGCAGGAATTGCGTGCCGCGCTCATTCCGGATAATAATTCCTGATGTTCAGTGCCGGACAGGCAGACCCGGGGAAATAACTCCGGGCCCGGCATACGTTCCTGCCCCCTGCGACATAGAGTGACAAGATTATGCAGCCTTTTAATTCGATATCGCAGGATTTCACTTCCACCGGTAACCTTCCCACTGTCTGTGAACTGGTTACCTTCGACTCAGCGTTTCTGAATGTATTCGCTGCCGAGGTGAACTATTGTCCGCCTCACTGGCACCCGGCACCGGAATTACTCTACGTGCTGAAAGGGGGCTTCTGTCTTATTGTTAACGAACAGGAGATTATCCTGAACAAGGGCGACTTCCTGTTTGTCGGCGCTGATACTATCCACTCACTGGAATTCAGACAGCCCGGGAGTACCGTGCTGACCTGGCAGTTTCAGCCTGATTTATTCGCCAGCAGCGCGTTGCTGCATCAGCGGTTTGCCCATTTTGCAGCCAGTCACAAACAGCGGAACGTTTTGCGTGATGTGTCGGAAGCGCATCTGGCCTTGCTCACCGAACCTGCCACGTCGCCGTTTCATCAGCAGGCCGGGCTATTTAATCTGCTGGGCATGCTTGATACGTTCATCGACGCACCGGTTGAAGCGACGAATACCGCTGCCGGTAAGCAACAAGTCGTGATCCGTGACAGTATCAGCTATATCAATAATCATTTTGAGGAATCACTGAGCATTGCTGATCTCGCAGAACAGGCGCATCTCAGCTACTTTCACTATTCCCGGTTGTTTAAGAAAATAAGCGGTTATACGCCCTCTGATTATCTGATGATGGTACGTGTAAACAAGGCGAAGTCGCTGCTGAAGAACATGCACAAGCCGATTACCGATATCGCGTTAGAATGCGGCTTTGCCGAACACAAATCCATGATTGCGGCGTTTAAAAAACATATCGGTCACACCCCCACGGAATACCGCAAAGTGTACTACGCCAATTTTGACTGGCGGGCCGCCGACGCCAGAGTGAGCAGCCATGAAAATAAACCGGTGCCGCTGCTCAGGGCACTGGATATGCTGAAGACTGGCTGAGCTTAGTCTTCCAGCAGCTGTGCACCCGTCCCCTGTTTCCCGAGCACATCATCTGGGTTTCGTAACGGGCAATCTTTCAGTGACAGACACCCGCAACCAATACAACCGGCCATTTCATCCCTCAGTTGCTCCAGCCGGTGGATCCGCTCATTCAGCAGCGCATGCCACTCGGCACTGAGCACTTCCCATTCGGTCACGCTGACCGGGCCATTGGGTAATTTGTCCAGGTGCGCCTTAATCTGCTTCAACGGGATACCGGTGCGTTTGGCAATATTGATCATCGCCACCCTACGCAACACGCTGCGGTCATAGCGGCGCTGATTACCGGCGGTACGCCAGCTTTTAATAAGCCCCTGCTGTTCGTAAAAATGCAGTGTCGACACGGCTACACCGGCACGCTTTGCCACCTCGCCCACAGTTAAATTTTTATTCATGTTTATCCCGCAAAAACCTGTTGACCTCAACATTACTTGAGGTCTTAGTATAGCCGCCAACGCTGTTAAGCAAAGAAAAAAATAGTTTTAACACACTCGAGGAACAGACATGAGCAGTAACGTCATTATTTCACTTACCATTGTCAGGGAGACACGATATGGCTTCTAAAATTAAGGGACTTGTCATTACTGCAGTGGTGCTGGCATTACTGCTCGGCGGACTCTACTTCTGGCGACAGGCTGCGCAACCACAGGGCGGCGGCTGGCAACAACAGGCCGTGCCGGTAGAAGCCATTACCGTTCAGCCACGTCAGCTTACCGATACCATCAGCGTGGTGGGTGAACTTCGCGCCATTCACGAAGTGATGCTGGCGCCTGAAGTGGCTGGTCGTGTCACCGCCATTAATTTCAGCTCAGGCGATGAAATAGAGGCCGGCACAACACTGGTGAACCTGTTCAGCGGTGAAGAAAAAGCCGCCCTGCAAGCCGCCCAAGCCAGCCTGCAACTTGCTGAAACCCAGTTACAGCGCACCCGCGAACTGGCACCGCTGGGCGCTGAGTCAAAAGAATTGCTTAACCAGCGCGTGGCAGAGTTCGAACAGGCCAGTGCGAGTGTGGAACAGGCTCAGGTACGTCTGAAGCTGAAGTCGGTTAACGCACCGTTTGCCGGTAGCCTGGGGATCCGTCAAATCAACGAAGGCCAGTACCTGAACCCCGGCGACGAGATCGTCAGCCTCACCGATTTGTCCACCCTGTATGTGGATTTTGCGGTTCCCCAGCAACAGCTTGCGCTGCTTAAAGCCGGTGCAACGGTAAAGGTCTCTGCTGATGCCTACGCGGATAACACCTTCACAGCCACTCTCGACACCATCGATCCGCAGTTAGACCCACAAACCCGGAATGTGAAGGTACGCGCCACGCTGAGTAACGATGAAAAATTACTGCGCCCCTCCATGTACGTGGAAGCCAGCATTGATGCCGGTGCTGAATCTGATGCCATCGTACTGCCCGTAACAGCGGTAATGTACACCGCTCAGGGGAACAGCGTTGCGGTGGTCAGAGGCGATAACGCCACGCAAAACGGTAATATCGAATTTGTCGGCGTAAAAGCAGGCCGCCGCATTGGTAATGAGGTGATTATTGAATCCGGCTTAACGGCAGGCGACGTAGTGGTGACCGCCGGACAGAACCGGCTGCAGCCACAGGCTCCGGTCACCGTGGTTCCGGCTCAGGAGCACTGATTATGGCCTTCACTGATGTATTCATTAAGCGCCCTACGCTGGCAATTGTGATCAGTTTACTGATCCTGCTGATCGGGGTCAGCGCGTTCTATAATCTGCAAATCCGCCAGTATCCGAAAATGGAGAGTGCGACCATCACCATCGACACGTCCTTACCCGGTGCGACCCAGGAAATGATGCAGGGTTTCGTAACCCAACCCATTGCACAAGCAATCGCCACCGCCAGTGGAATTGAATATCTGTCGTCAACGTCCCGTCAGGGCAGCAGCCACATTTCAGCCAAGCTGGTACTGAATGCCGATGCTGACCGCTCAATGACTGAGATCCTTGCCAAGGTACAAACCGTTAAATACAAGCTGCCGGAAGGGGTCACCGACCCGGTGATCAACAAAATTACTGATGGCGCATCCGCTATCCAGTACGTGGCGTTTACCAGCGACCAGCAGTCAGCGTCGGAAATTGCGGATTTTGCGACCCGGGTAGCACAGCCCCTCGTTACGGCGGTGCCTGGTGTGGCGTCTGCGGCTATTGCCGGCGGCGCGCCGCTGGCTATGCGTATCTGGGTTGACCCGGTGAAGCTGGCAGGCAGAAACCTCAGCCCGTCTGATATCGCCACCGCGCTGCAGCAAAACAATGTGCAGGCGGCACCGGGCCAGCTGAAAGGCGGTGGTACCACGGTCAATATTACCGCCAATACCGACCTCACCAGCGTAGAGGCATTCCGCAACATGATTATCCGCGAATCGGGTAACGATGTGGTGCGTCTGAAAGACATCGCAACCGTGGAAATCGGCGGGCAGAATACCAACAGCGTCGCGCTGAGTTCAGGCAAACGTTCTGTATTTATGACCATCTCCCCGACCCCGGACGGCAACCCGCTGGAAATCGTGGCTAGCGTGAAGGCGTTGATTGAAGACATACAGAAAGTCGCCCCACCGGGCATGGTCATCACCAACCAGTTTGATGTGGCGCACTTTGTTGATGCCTCTATCGAAGAAGTTCAGCACACCCTGATTGAAGCTATCGCAATTGTCATCGTCGTGATATTTCTGTTCCTGGGCACCTTCCGTGCGGTCATTATTCCGGTAGTGACCATACCGCTGTCGCTGCTGGGAACGGCAGCGCTGATGGTCATGTTCGGCTTCTCCCTGAACCTGCTCACCCTGCTGGCAATGGTACTGGCCATTGGTCTGGTAGTGGACGATGCCATCGTGGTGGTAGAAAACATTCACCGCCATATTGAGGAAGGACATTCGCCGTTTCAGGCCGCGCTCATCGGTACCCGTGAAATTATCGGCCCGGTCATTGCCATGACGATTACGCTGGCAGCCGTTTACGCCCCCATTGGCATGATGGGCGGCCTCACCGGCGCACTGTTCAAAGAGTTTGCCTTCACGCTGGCAGCATCGGTGGTGGTCTCCGGCGTTATCGCCCTGACCCTGTCGCCCATGATGAGCAGCCAGTTACTGGACTCCAAACTGACTGAATCGAAAATGGCCCAGCGTGTTGAACACACCATGGAAAGCCTAACTAACGACTACACCCGCCTGCTCGACAGTACACTGGTGAACCGCCCGGCTGTACTGCTGGTTGGCGTGGCCATTCTGGCCACCATCGTGGTGTTCTTCATGAGTGCTAAACGGGAACTCGCGCCCCAGGAAGACATGGGTTATGTGTTCGTGCAGACCAAGGCGCCCCAGCATGTGAGCGTGGATTACACCGAGAAGTACAGTGCCGCGGTGGCCTCGCAGTTCACGGAGCTGCCGGAATTTGAGAACAGCTTTTTCGCAGTCGGTCTGGAAACCGAGAATGTGGGCTTTGGCGGGATAATCCTCAATGAATGGAGTGAGCGTACCCGCACCGCCGACGACATTCAGGGCGAACTGATGGGCCGTACTGCAGGTATCACCGGGGTGTATTCCTCCGTGTTCCAGGACAGTCCGCTGCCCGCCAGCACAGGCGGACTGCCATTCCAGATGGTTGTGCGTTCGCCGGACGACTTTAGCAGTCTGTTCCAGACCTTACAGGGCCTGAAAGGCGCGGCATGGGGCAGCGGTTTGTTTGCCTTTGTGGATAGCGATCTGGCGTTCGACAGCCCGCAGGCACATATTACCGTGGATAAAGACAAAGCCGGACAGCTGGGCGTCAGCATGACTGAAATTGCGAATGCGCTTGCGGTGCTGGTAGGTGAAAACTACGTCAATCGCTTCAACTGGTTTGATCGCTCCTACGATGTCATCGTGCAGGCCAATCAGGAAGATCGCCTGACCGCAGAAGATCTCGGCGAAATATATGTGCGTGCTAACACTGGCCGCCTGATTGCCCTTTCGACGTTCATCGACGTGGATATGCGTTCACAGGCGAATCAGCTGCCCCAGTTTAATCAGATGAATTCTGCCACGGTTTCAGGTGTACTCCTGCCCGGCGTGACCATGGGACAGGCGGTGGACTTTATGCGTCAGCAACCGCTGCCGGATAATGTCACCATCGACTGGCTGTCGAACAGCCGCCAGTTCGTGCAGGAAGGGAACAGGCTGACCGTCTCTTTCATCTTTGCACTGATTGTTATCTTTCTGGTACTGGCCGCGCAGTTCAACAGCTTCCGCGATCCGCTGGTTATTCTGATCACCGTACCACTGGCAATTTGCGGCGCACTGGCCCCGCTGTATCTGAGCTTTACCACGCTGAACATCTACACCCAGATTGGTCTGGTCACCCTGATAGGGCTGATCTCAAAACACGGGATCCTGATGGTGAGTTTTGCTAACGATATGCAACAGCACGACGGTGTCAGCAAGCTCGAGGCGATCCGCCATTCAGCGGCTGTGCGGATGCGTCCGGTACTGATGACCACTGCCGCCATGGTGGCAGGCCTTATTCCGCTGCTGTTTGCTGCCGGAGCCGGCGCTTCCAGCCGCTTCGCGCTGGGCATTGTGGTGGTGATGGGCATGCTGGTAGGCACCTTCTTCACCCTGTTCGTGCTGCCAACACTTTACGTGCTCATTGCCGGAGACCACCGCGAGAAACCGCAGGATGATACCTCCCCTGCACACAAGGAGCTGGCCCATGACTAAATCGCTTACCGCGCTTGCCATCGCATTGAGCCTTACCGGTTGCAGCAGTATGACCCGGGTGGAAACACCCGAAGTCAGTGCGCCGGCTCCGGCCACATTTGAAACCACCGACAGCGCCTTCAGCAATGCTGCCACACCAGTAAAATGGTGGACACTGTATGAAGACGACACCCTGAATCAACTGGTTGAACAGGCTGTTGCCGCCAACCGTGATTTGCGCGTCGCCAGCGCCAACCTGAAACGTGCCCGGGCGATATTTGAGGAATCTGACAGTCGCCGTTTACCGTCCACATCGGTGGATGCCTCGCTGGCTTATGGTGACAGCATTCCAATGACGGGCATGCCCACGGGCACCCGACAATGGTCTGATACCGGCAGTTTCAGTGTTAGCTGGGAAACCGATCTGTTTGGCCGGGTCTCTCATGCTATTGAAGCCGCCGAGGCAGACATCGCTGTACAACAGGCTCTGCGAGACGGCGTCGCATTACAGGTTGCCTCAGAAACGGTTGAAGCTTATCTGCTCGCCTGCACACTGGCGGAAAGTAAGAAGGTGGCTGAAAATTCACGTGACGTTACCCGCTCCCAGCTAGAGCTCGCTGAAAAAATTCAGCAGGCCGGTGCGGCAACGCGGGCAGAGACGGAAAGCGCCAGAGCGGCCGTGATGGTAGCGGAAGCTGAGATCCCGGCACTGGACGCAGGGCGTCAGGCTCAGCTGTTCCGTCTGGCAGCACTGCTTGGCACGATCCGCAGCAAGTTACCGGATAGCGTGGATGATTGCACGGCGTCACCGCAAATTGCTGGTATCACACCGGTGGGGAATGTGGCTGATATGCTCAGACGCCGGCCGGATCTGCGCGAAGCCGAACAGCAACTTCGCAGCGCCACGGCATTGAACAGCCTAGCAGTCGCTGAGCTTTATCCCAGCATTTCGCTGGGCGGCAGCGTGAATTACTTCGATAGCCATCAGTCCGCGGTGTCGGACAACTGGTCGTTTTCAGTGGGTCCGCTGATATCCTGGCAGTTCCCGAACCAGCAGGCAGGACGCGCCCGGGTGCGTCAGGCACAGGCCACGGTGGAGGCTTCGGTTGCCGCATTTGAAGGCAGCATTATCAAAGCGCTGCAGGAAGTGGAAACGTCACTGACACGGGTGACTTCATTCGACCAGCGCGTGGATGCGCTGGAACAGGCGGCTGAACACGCCGAACTGGCTTACAAGCTCACTAACCTGAGTAAAATCGCTGGTGCCAGTTCATACCGGGATGTGCTGGAAACTCAGCGGGACTGGCTGCTGGCGAGGCAAGCCTTTCTGAATGCCAGACAGCAACAGGTGGCACAACGAGTCACCCTATTCAAGGCATTAGGCGGCGGTTGGAAAGCTCTTCCGCTGACTGCCAGTCAGGACAATTCAGCCAGCCCGACGCAACAGCCTTGAGCGCTGAGATAAGCCCTGGGCGCAGGTGTAAGCCCTGAGCCTGGCAAATAAAAAAGCCCGGTCTCGCTTCACAGCGGGCCGGGCTTTCGCTTACTTGTCAGTATATGCGTGTAAGCTTTTACTTGTCACAGGAAACCACACGCGCTGAATCATACTTTTAAAGCTTAGTCGTTAGTTACCGGAGTTTCCAGAAACTGTTCGTCAGTAACGGGTTCCATCCAGTCTACCGGACTGCCGTCTTTTGCTTCATTCACGGCCACGTGCTGCATCGACGTTTTGTCGGTGGCTCCGTGCCAGTGGCGACGACCGCAGTTACACCAGATAATATCGCCCTCGCGGATTTCCCGCTTCGGTCCACCTTCACACTGATGCCAGCCTACGCCGTGGGTGACAACCAGCGTCTGGCCCAGTGGATGGGTGTGCCAGTTGGTGCGCGCACCGACCGAGAAATTAATGATGCCGACACCGACCCGGGAAGGCTCAGGCGCACTGAACAGGCCGGAAATATGTACTTTACCGGTAAAGTTCTCATTGCCGCCATCAATCGCTTTGAATTCGCTGGCACGGATAATTATCATATCCTGATTTATTAAATCTTCGCTCATAAATCGTGTCCCCTTGATGCTGCAGATTCGACGGGCATCGTTGCTGCCCGGCGAATTGATAAATTATTTCTCGTTACGTTTTTCAAAGATGTCTTTGAAAACCGATAACGCTGAAAACGCCTTTGGCCAGCCGCTGTAGAATGCCAGCTGAGTCAGCACTTCACCGGCTTCTTCCTGGGTCAGGCCATTGTCCATGGCTTTGTTCAGGTGGAAATTAACCTGCTCAACCTGGCCGGTAGCAACCAGTGCAGACACTGTTGCCAGGCTGCGGTCGCGGGGATCAAGACCAGGGAGTAACCATAAGTCACGGAACAGCGCGTCGGTAGTGAACTGCACGGTGCCTGGCGAGACATCACCGTAGTTATCTTCCACCATATTGGCCCGTTGCTTTTCCTGCTCCCAGTTGATGGGCAAGAGGTCTAATTCGGACGATGGCAATTGCTTCGCTTTGATTTTGCGCTCAGCATAAACCGGCCCGATAGCTGCAATGGCCGCCTTGGCGTTAGCAAACCCGGTATAAAACGCGAGGTGATTTATAATTTCAGCAATTTCTTCAGGCGAAACATCGCTGTCCAGCGCTTTGCCTACAATCTCAGGCATAGCGTCTAGCTGGCCACGGGCAATCAGACCGGAAAGGGTCACGATGCTGCGGTCACGGGAGGACAGCGCCTTGCGCTTCCAGAGATCATTGCCGATAACGTTATCAAGGTTTCGCTGCACCTGAGGCGCAACGATTTCTGCATAATTAGACTGTGTCACTGTAGTTTGTCCTGTTGCATAAAATGAAAGTGAAAATAACGTCGCCAGCGCGGTCAGCGCTGCCGGCTTACGAACCTTGTTCAAACCAGAAAGCGTCATATTCCGCTCCTTATTTTTCGTACTGTTCGTCAGTGACTTTTTCCATCCATTCGACGTTCTTGCCGTCTTCGAACATTTGTACCGCCAGGTGGGTCAACATGGTGCTTTCAGTCGCGCCGTGCCAGTGCTTCACGCCTGGTGGCGTCCAGATTACATCACCGGGTTTGATTGTCTGCTTGGACTTGCCCCACTCCTGTACGTAACCGCTACCCGCGGTCACCACCAGATACTGGCCTTTGGGATGGGTGTGCCAGTTCGAGCGCGAGGCTGGTGCAAAGGTAACACTGGCTGCGGATACACCGTTGTCCTTGCTGCTGAAATACGGGTTTACGATGCTGGTGCCGGTGAAGAGTTTTTCGGCGCCGGTGATAGCTTTCTGAGTGCCGTTTTTTGTGATCTCAATGGATTGCGCTGTGGCGAAGCCACATGCAGAGAGAAATAATGTTGCGCTAAGTAATTTTACGGTAAATCGCATGTTTTCAGTTACCTTCCATTTAAACGTATTTGAGAAAACGTGTATTAGAGGTTACGTGAAATGGATGGCGAAGTTTTCCCGTTGTAGTGCAATGCTGTTATGAGCGAAGTTCATTAATCTTTTTCACGCAACCAGCAGTATTTTTCACGACAAGCTCTTTTCCTTTCGGCTCTCAACTCTCGGAGTTTCAGGCAAGAATTTCACAGGATTGTGGCTTATCTGCGCGCCGTCGATCCCAGCCAGGGTGGCAGTGAAAAGGAGGTGAATATAAGTCCTGATTCGCTAAAAAATGCCACTGCTGTATTGCCTAATTCACCATCATCACAACAACGGCGTAAAATGTTGTTTGAGGGCGATTGTGCGGGTATTCACTCAAGTAATTCTGAATGGTTCGTCTATCAGCATTGGTGAGCAGCATGAATTCATGCCTGGCTTTGGCAGCATTTATTCAGACAGAGACGTAGCCGCATTAGCAAACATAGATGCGATAAACCACAAAGAAAAAGCCAGCACTGATATCAGGTGCTGGCTTTTGTTTTTAAGACTCTATGCTCGCTCAATTGTCAGGCTAGGTCATGGCTTGGACGGTGCATCTTTGAGAATACTCAGCATCTTTGGGTCTCCATTAAGTTCGGCGATGTCGATGAGATAACTTTTCTGCAGTTCATCCAATGTTTGCCCGGCAAGAAGTTGCTTAACCCGATCCACTTCGTTATTCGCAATGGCCGATTGAAGCCCTTCCATATTGGCAATAGAACGGGATTCGGCACTTTGACTGCTTTGTGATGACATAATAGGTTCCTCAGAAAAAAGCCCTCATGAGAGGGCCAAAATATGGATCAAAAAATTAGCTTTTCATTTTCATCAAACCTTCAGCTTCCACAGTGAAGGTATTGAAAAACTCCTCTTCCATCTCGCCGGTCACGCGTACACGCTCACCTTTCATCAGTGAGAGTTTACCGTCATCATCCACCGGTGGTAGTTCGTCCAGGTCGTCTAGCTCAACTGTGAGCGTTGAATCACCCACTTCTAACTGCAGTGCCTTTTTACCAATAGACTTTACGGTACCGACGAGTACCATTTCTTCATCGTCCACGTCTAACGCACTTGCAGCACTCAGGTACATATCGGCCGCGTGTTGATCTACATCATCGGCAAGGTATGTGGTTTCCATCTCATCAACAAAAACACTTTGTGCTTTGATCCGCTCGTCGGAAAACAGGCTGTCATCAAGTTGAGCCGTCACCATCACATCTTTGCCTTCGAGTTGCTCATACGCTTGTGCATCAAGATCGGTATTATTCAGCTCTACAAAGATGGTGCCCTCACCATAATCAAGGGTGAAGAATTTGGAATCTACGTCAACCACTTCACCAGTAAGGGTTATCCAGGTGCGAGGCTCGGTGCTCACTTGCGTCATCGTAGTGGAATCTTGAGCTTGCATCTTAGCTTTCTTCATACGCTCATCCACGTATGACATTTCATCTTGTTTCATCTCGGTTGCGGAGTGCTGCATTGCTTCAGCTTGTGAATTAATTTGCTTTGCTGCAGCGGCGCCAGATACTGTCGCCAGTGTTGATGTAACCATTACCGCAGCAAGTGTTTTATTCATGTTCATCATAATGACCTCCAGATTGATATGTCTTTCGAGAACGCTGAAAGCTCATGCAAGGCCAATACCTTCTATAATATTCAGTCACTTACATAAAAATCGCAGTTTTATATCAACCAGGTGGTCAGAAAAATTCGCATGATTTTTGTAGAGTTTACAGGGGCCTTGCGTCTGGCTTGAGAGTGGAAAAGGTTACAAACCCTGCCCTATTTGCTCTAGTGTCCGCCCCCGGGTTTCAGGGAATATTTTGATAACCAACACCAGGCTAATAAACGCAAAAGCGCCATACAAAGTGAATGTCAGGGCCGCTCCCAAATACATCAACTCCCAGGGGAACAGAAGCTGCACCATAAAGCTTGAAAGGGAGTTCACTACGCCGACCAATGAGATAGCGAGTGCTCGGCTCTGGTTGGGAAATATTTCAGCGAGCATGGCCCACATCACCGGCCCCAGTGACATGGCATACGAGGCGACAAAGGCAATAATGCCAAATAATACCAGCGGGGCATTCATGTCGATGCCTTTACTCAAAAGCGTACGCTGATAGTGGTGATACAACTCATCCCCTAGCGCGCTGCGCAGTGCATGCTTGAATTCAACATCAGAATCAAATGCAATACCTTCCAGTGGTGTCAGCGCCGACTGCAGTTCAGCTGAGCCAAGGGAAATTTCAGCTACCTCCACACTGTCCAGCTTGTATGTTGCCTGTTTGAAGCCATACGCGCACACCGACATACTCAAGAGCACGCCGCACAAGCCAGTGATCAGCAGCGGTTTTCGACCCCAGCGATCAATGGTCACCATGGCGACTACGGTAAAAACGATGTTCACCAGACCAATAAAAATGGCCTGCATAAAGGCTGCATCGGTACCGACACCGCTATGTTCAAATATGGTTGGCGCATAGAAGAAAATGACATTGATTCCGGTAATTTGCTGCGCAACGCCTAGAATAAGCCCGATACGTAAAGGAAAGCGCATTTTCGGTGTCAGTAGGAACCCCAGCCGTTCCCGCCATTGCCAACTCTTCTGCTCCAATGAATCGCCGATGGCGGCGAGCTGCTTTTCAGCCTGTTCGCTGTCGAACAGCGAATGAGCGACCTGGCGAGCTTCTTCATGACGATTATTCAGCATCAGCCAACGAGGGCTTCGTGGTACCGTGAACAATAGCGTAAACCACAGCGCCGCTGGTATCACCTCCATGCCCACCATAAAACGCCACGCGTGGTCATTAATGCCTAACTGCTGAACCCACTGAGCCTCACTACTACTGACTTGTAAAAACATGAAATTGCTGAAGTAAGACACGGCGAAACCAAGCACAATATTGAGCTGATTCACCGAGATCATTCGCCCACGATGGAACGGCGCGCTGATTTCAGCAATGTACATGGGCGCGATGAGTAAGCAACAGAACGCCATACCGCCGACAAAGCGGGCGCAAACCAGCATGGTGTAGTTTACCGACATGGCAGACGTTAACGACGACATGAAATAGAGTGCGGCAATGAATATGAGCATTTTTCGCCGCCCTATCACATCACTCACCGCACCAGCGCAGCACATGGCGAACAACGCTCCCAAGGTAGGTGAACTCACCACGAAACCCTGCTGCCATTCAGTCAAACCGAACTCAGTATCGATAAAACCAATAGCTCCGGAGATAACGCTGGCGTCGAAACCAAAAATGAATCCACCAATGGCAACAATCAGCGTATGTCGCAGCGTGGGAGAGACCCGACTAAACGGACTAAAGCGGCCCAAGCGAGTCCCGCTCTATAAGTTCAGGTTCGAATACATGAACAATGGGCTCGGAAGATTTAATGTCGTAAACATTTTCCAGGATCCAAGCAGCCGCCATCTCCCCCATGGAATGTACCGGGTTGTTGATGGTGGTGAGCTTAGGGTGCAAATAACGTGAAAACAGCACATTATCAAAGCCAATGACGGAGAGATCGTCAGGAATAGTCAGGCCCGCTTCCCTGGCAGCTGTCATGGCACCCGATGCCATTTCATCGTTTGCGCATACCAGCACAGAAAGGTCTGCATTGTCGCTAAACAACTTGGCGAAACCGTCTTGTCCAGAGGATTCATGATAGTCGCCCTCAAAAAGCAACGTGGGCTCGTTGTCGATACCCGCATCGTTCAGCGCCCGCAAATGACCATTTAAGCGTTCGGTGGCATCTTGCTTAAACAACGGGCCGCTGATGTATCCGATTCTTTTGTGCCCGTTGTCGATAGCTGCTTTGGTGGCCAAGTAGCCGCCATTTTCGTTGTCGGCAACAAAGCACTGATCTTCCATGCCTTCCACTTTACGGTTTACAACCGCTACCGGCACCCCACTCTTACCGAGTTTGGTAAGATAATCATCCGAAACTGCTTCTGCGTGCAGAATAAGGGCATCACAACGACGACTGGTCAGGAAGTCTATCGCTTCTGTTTCTCTGTGCTCTTCCACATGTCCAGCCGTAATGATCACGTGTTTACCGTGCTTTTTAAGGATGAACTCAATGGTGCTCATCAGCTCACCAAAGTAAGAGCCATGCAGCTCCGAAACCAATAAACCAATACTGTTCGTGCGATTGGAGGCCAGAGACTGCGCAATAGCGTTTGGTCGATATCCCAACGCATCCATGGCATCCAGCACCTTCTGACGTGTACGCTCACTCACCCTGGCATTCCCGTTCATTACCCGGGAAACCGTTGCCAGCGACACGCCAGCCGCCTCAGAGACTTCGTAGATGGTAGCCATAATTGCTTCTTAAGTAAGTGGTTTTATTTTGCTGGTTATATTTTAACAGTAATGTACCTAGAAAAGCCTTTTCGAACCAGTGTTTCACACTCCACCGCAATGAGAGCGGAATGATCAGTTAATCACTATCTGTCCATCGTCCATTTGCGGCTGCTAAAACAAAGACTATTGAACTCGCTCACACTTCATGTAATTATCATGTTAAAAAATGTAAGCACTTTCAAAACAAAAGTAAACCGAAATGTAAGCGCTTTCAAATTTTAATTGGAAGGACACCCATGCGTAAAAAACTACTTTCCGCTCTGATTGCCAGCGCGCTGTTATCAGGTTGCGCGAAATTACCCGAAACAACCACTGCTCAACAATCAGAAACCACAACGATATGGCCAAAGCTGGATATTGCAGTGAAGCAGGACCCTGCTGTAGAAAAGCGAGTTGCCAGCATTTTGGCTTCGATGACCGTTGAACAAAAAGTAGCGCAAATTATTCAGCCAGAAATCCGCAGTGTTACGGTAGAGGACATGCGCCGTTATGGTTTCGGTTCTTACCTCAATGGCGGTGGTTCCTTCCCCGGCGATAACAAACATGCCACGCCAGAAGAATGGATTAATTTAGCAGAAGCCATGTATCAGGCGTCTGTTGATGACAGCCTGGATGGCTCAACGATTCCAACCATGTGGGGAACAGATGCGGTGCACGGCCACAATAATGTGGTCGGTGCCACGCTGTTTCCCCACAACATTGGTTTGGGTGCAGCAAACAACCCGGCGTTAATGGAAAAAATAGCGAATATCACCGCGCAGGAAGTCATGGCCACGGGCATCGATTGGGTATTTGCGCCAACCGTCGCCGTAGTCCGTGACGATCGCTGGGGCCGAACCTATGAGAGTTACTCAGAAAATCCTGACATCGTTAAGGCTTACGCGGCGGCGGTGGTAAAAGGGCTGCAAGGCCATGCTGATGCCGATGATTTCCTGGGTGACGAGCGAGTGATCAGTACCGTAAAACACTTCGTTGGCGATGGCGGTACAGTAAAGGGCGACGACCAGGGCGACAACATCGCTACTGAACAAGCCCTATTTGATATTCACGCTCAGGGCTACGTGGGTGGCCTTACCATTGGCGCGCAATCGGTGATGGCATCGTTTAACAGCTGGCACGGCAAAAAGCTTCATGGCCACCAGTACCTGCTCACCGATGTGCTTAAAAATCGCATGGGTTTCGACGGCTTTGTGGTAGGCGACTGGAACGGTCACGGTCAGATTGCAGGATGCACTAATGACAATTGTGCCCAGGCGATTAACGCTGGGCTCGATATTTACATGGTGCCTTCAGATTGGAAAGCCCTGTATGAAAACACCCTGGCACAGGTAAAAGATGGCACCGTTAATGCCGCTCGTTTAGACGATGCCGTGCGCCGAATCCTGCGGGTTAAAGTTCGTGCGGGCTTATTTGATAAACCAAGCCCGGCGGCACGACCGCTTTCAGGTAACAAGTCACTGATTGGCAGCGAAACACACCGGGAAGTAGCGCGTCAGGCCGTGCGTGAATCACTGGTGTTGCTGAAGAATAAGCACAACTTACTACCACTAAACGCGAGCAGTAAGATCCTGGTTGCCGGTGACGGTGCAGACAATATCGGCAAACAATCCGGCGGCTGGACCATTACCTGGCAAGGCACCAACAATACCAACGACGATTTCCCCGGCGGTAGCTCCATTTATGACGGTATCGCTACTCAGGTCGACGCCGCAGGCGGTAAAGTAAGGCTGTCAGTCGATGGCAGTTACACCGAAAAACCGGATGTGGCTATTGTCGTATTTGGCGAGGAACCTTATGCCGAAGGTGTTGGCGATCGCGACACACTGGTTTACCAGCCCGAAGGTAAAACAGATTTAGCGTTGTTAAAGCAACTGCAAAGTGACGGCATTCCGGTGGTTTCAGTCTTTATTAGTGGCCGTCCCATGTGGGTCAACCCAGAACTTAATGCCTCCGATGCGTTTGTCGCCGCCTGGTTACCGGGCTCTGAAGGCGCGGCGGTGGCGGATGTGTTATTCGGCCAGCAGGATTTTAACGGCACCCTGCCCTTTTCGTGGCCTGCTTCCGGCTCGCAAATTGTGAATATGGGCGATGAAGACTACACGCCTCTGCTGCCATATGGTTTTGGTTTGCGATACAAAGATGCAAATGTGCTTCCAGATAATTTAGATGAAAATTTCTCTACAGATTCAAGTAATGAAAACTCAACTATCGACATTCTGGTTGGTGGTGTATCCGCGCCATGGTCACTTTCTCTACATTCCGGCGATCAGTCACAACGGGTATCCGCTGCAGCCCAATCATTGGGTTCGGTAAGCTATCGAACGGTAGATAAGGTAGTTCAGGAAGATGCCATCAATGTGACTTTTGATGGTAGTGCGCCTGCGGCCGTTGCTTTTCAACGGGATGATAACAGCGCGCCCAATAATGCTGCAGCGTCTCTCAGCGGCTATGCACTGAACGTTAGCTACGCTGTCACAGAAGCGTTTACCCAGCCCGCTTATGTTTCAGTTGCATGTGACTCGTTTGAGAGCTGTGATACACGTTTTGCGCTTAAAGCCTCAGAAGTCACAGACTGGGAAACTATCAGCATCCCACTTTCCTGCGTTTCCAATACGTTAGAAATATCTGCAATCACAACGGGACTTACCGTTAGCACCTCAGGAAAAGGCGCGGTTAGCCTGGCTGATATCCGTTTGCTACCGCCAACAGAAACCGTTGATACGGTTAATTGCAATTAACAAAAAATGGGGCGTGTCTGTAACACGCCCCATTTTTGTTTCTGAATCTTAGCGATCTTCCAGCCGGTTATAATCCAGCAGTCCACCTTCAATGGGGTAACGGCTTAGCGCCCACTGAATCACTTCATCGCTAAATTGCCAGAACGCCGGATTAGTTCGTCTTACGCCATAGTCGGTGATAAACGCTTCGTAATCCGACTCCGATTTAATCCGTTTTACTTTCGCTACCATGTTCTGCACCTCTGACGCATTTATCTGCAAGAACACATCAGGATAGCTACCTAATAAACCTTGTACCAAGGTAACCGAATCCTGACCGTAGTTACGGTTTTCGTCTTCTTCAAACAAACTACTGACATTGTAATGCGCACTATTTCGCAAAAGGGTGAACATTTCAGGTTCACCTTCGCCGTTGTCCGGTCGAACCATGAGCATGGTAATTTCTGGCAGGATGGTAGCCTGCTCCGGTGACAACGTATCCAGACTACCTAAAAGCGCCAGTTGGTCGTCTGACAGCCAGTTACTGCGCAGGCTACTGCTTTTGGGCTGTACGTTTTCAAGGGCTTGTTTAAGCATGCTATAAAGCTCGGCTTTGGGGGTATCGGTGGAATACTCGATACCGGTATCCTGTTCAAAGCTATTGATGTCGCCTTCGATGAAATCAGTCAACTCCGGCCCCGCCTGCTGGTACCATTCCGACAGTTGTTGATGACGGGTTTGTGGTGGTAACAACGCCAGAAAGTTCGACTCACCTTCCATACGGAGAAAGTCCATATACAACCGGGTCATCAGCTGATGACCGTAGTTTCCATACACATCAAAACCGGCCACCAGCAGGTAATGAATTCGCTCTAGCAAGGCATAATCAATAACCCATGCCGTCTTGGTGGGCTCGCCCACCAGCCCTTTCGCCACCGTGGCGTTGTCGAAATGTCGGAATACGGTTAGGGTGGCATTGGTGTTATTGCCATCCCCGTCCCAGATACTCTTAAGACTTAAATGTTGTCCCTGCTGGAAGGTATCATTCATAAAGTCAGTGCGGGCGCGAAGATAATCGCCTTGATGCTCAGCGTATTTGACCCAGCTTACGGCCAGTGCGGTTGACTCCTGCTCTGCTGGCAGGTGTAAGTTTTCTTTTTGCGACGCATAGAAGCGATTCAACTTTTCAGACGTTGCTACTTCGGGATCAACAAAGAATACCCAGAAGCGGTCATTAATCACGTTAAGTGCCACCTGACCACGACACACTGGCCCTTTGATGTAACCCATAATGGTATTTTGCGCGCGCTCCAGCATAAAACGGTAGCGGGTGTTTACCGGCATTAAGGTAAAGGCGGTAAGCGGGTTCGCGGCCACTTCGGGTTTATAAGAAGGAAGCTCCGGCACGTCAAATTCGGCCTCGACAAACCATGCGTTCCATTTCGCCATCAAGTCGTCATTGATTGCGTAAGGCTGGTGCGTTTTACTCACGATGGTTGACGTTACAGGCTGCAGGCGATACCACACTCTGTCCGTGCCAGGATGATCGAAGGGACGGCGGGTTGCCACCACATCCAGCGGCTCACCGGGCGGTGTTAGCGAACGTACCAGATTGAAAAACTGCGGCGTCACGCCTTCTTCAGAGAGCTCTTCAAAGTAAAGGTGCGACGTAAACAGGTGCTCGTAAATATACCGGGCTGAAAGCTGCGCTTTGTTCGAGTTGCCATTCAGCCAGGCTTCGAATTTATCGGCACGCTTCAACAGTGCAACAGGCAAAGGTTGAGCTTCGGGTAAAGGTGCGCCATTGTGTAGCCAGCGCATCAACGTTTGTTGCTCTTCGTTGGTCAGTCCTGGTAGCGCATAAGGCATGCCGCCTAACGGTTGTTCGGCAATGTAACTCCCCATTTCATCCAATGTGGGGCACTGCTGTGGTCGGTTCAGACTAATATCAAAACCTTCACCTAAGTGAGTAGTTTCAGGTAACGGATGTGCTTGCTTCAACAGCAGCATTTGCGCCAGCACTGAGGTTTGCGTAGGCGGCGAATCTTCGGTTTCCACCGTTTCGGGCAACACGGTGAAAAAATTCCGCTTGCGCCATTCATCCACATTCTGCGCGTCGATGAACAACCGGTTTGGCGTGGCCGCCGTTAGCCTTGTGCCCTGATACACTTTCTCTTTATTGGCACCTCGGGCAAGTCCTTCAGCGGAGGACATTTTCAATTGACAAGGGGCATCGTAACAGGCATGACAAACTACACAGCGGTGGGTGAGTACAGGCTCAACATGCTGAACAAAGAATTCCGGAGGTAGCGGTTTGGCGGTCAATGTGTTTGTGGAATCAGCCAGTAAAGGGGCTTCTTCTGGCATCCATTTACAGCTCGCCAACCCCACAATTAAAGCCAAAACTATCACCAGCCCAGCTTTCGAGACACCACTTTTCATCATATCTATCATTCCTGCAAAATTCGGCGTCAGTCTACCATCAAGTGGTCGGGCCTTAATACACAAAAACGCCTAAGAAAAATTCACAATAAAAAAGGGCTGCGATGGTTTCCCATGCAGCCCCAAGTCGTCAGGTTGCTCTTGTTATTAGTGTTATCAGCTATCAGAAGGTATAGCGAGCACCCAGTGTATAACGCGGTCCATATTGGCGTGCGTAAAGGAATTGCTCCTCAAAGCGCCCGTAGCCTCGTTCGGTTTCGTTGTTTACATTCACGCCTTCAACAAACACGGTAAACTGCTCGTTGAAATCGTAGTTAATGCTGAAATCCCACTGGCCAAATGAATCAGCCTGTGTGGGTGGTACATCGGCGGAACCCTGTGCCTGCCCCATGCCTTGCAGATAACCTGCACGCCAGGCGTAAGTGACTTTTACCGACAACGCTTCTTTTTCGTAGAACACCTGGAAGTTGGCAGAATCACCAATACCCACCAGCGGGTTCTGACCACTTTCGAGAATGTACGGATCGTAAGTCACATCGCCGTCGACTAATGTACCGTTTACGCCCACACCAAAACCGGTTTCGCCAAAGGTATGTTGAACGGCCAGTTCAATACCATCCACCGTGCGGGTATCCGGCAAATTACGCGGTTTAGTCACACGCCATGTGATGAGTGGATCATCCGCATTTGGCTCAATCACACCCTCCGCATTGGCATAGCCGTTATCCTGGAAATACTGGAAGATGGCACTGTCTGTGGCCTGTACACCATCAGCTTGCAGGGCCGCTACCGCTTCGTTCCAGCGCGGTCCTTGATAAATATCTTGTAATCCTTCGAAGGTCTGATCGCCCCCCGTGGTTTCGATATACTCACTCACTTTCTTACGGAACAGGCCCACAGAGGCATAGCTATCTTCGCTGTAGTACCATTCCAGTGACAAGTCGAGGTTTTGCGACTCGTAAGGCTTCAGGCTGGTGTTGCCCTCAGACGCTGTGCGAGCACCAATTTTCGGGCTACCACTGAACGAACGACCCCCTTGCAGCAAGCCAATAGGCGCACGGGTTATCGATTTACCCCATGAGAAACGGGCCACCACGTCTTCGGTCACATCCACTTTAATGTCAAACATGGGCAGCAAAATGTTATATTCACCGGTGAAATCCTGCAGGATAAGTTCCGACTGATATTCAGTGATCCACTCTGAAGGGGCTACCCAGTTCACCTGCGTAGGCACCCTTACCTGCGCGGAACTGGGCACTTCAGTTTCTTCGTAGCGCACACCGGCATTCACCTGCACATAGAAATCACCAATATCAAAATCCCACTCTGTTTGTACGTAAACGGAATCGGTGATCTCTTCGACGAAATTCACCGTTGGCGCATTAAAGAAAGGATCGATGGAGTAAACGTTACTGTCACCGGTCACGTCCGCCGTAAGGTAAGCCAACTGTCGGGTGATCGCTTCATCAAAGCTGTAGGTGTAAAAGTAATTCGGATTAAGCGCATCACCACCACCACTGAATGCATCAAGGAAATCAGCAGTGTCATGGCGGGTAAACATGCTGTCCGGGAAAATTTCAGTATAAGACGGGCTGAAGCCAGGTCCACCTCGCAAACCACCCCAGGCATCAGTTGCACCCAACGACTGTTCGGTACGGGCATAACCAAAGTCGACTTTCACCAGTGGAATACTGTCGAAAACCGAGTTGTACCAGGTACTGTCGATTTGTAGCTGTTCAATGTCCGAACGGCCCTGATTACGGGTAAATTGACTGAAGTTAGAATCTATTTCACTGGGCATCAGCTCGTTGGTGCCGTTATTCCAGTTGATGTAATAACTCGGAATATCACCTTCCCGATAGTCATACACCTTGGAGATCAACTGATCGGAACCAAGAATGACCTGGCCACTGCCGCCCAACCCTTTGTCCTTACCGTTATCAATCTGATTGTAGGAGTCGTGATAATCCACTGACACTTCCCAGTCATCGGTAATTTGCCACTCAAGGTTCACACCCAGAGAGCGGGCATTCACTTCGGTGGTGTTACGGCTGGCTGTAGCAGAACCGTCGTCACCGGCAATATCCGCATACAATGCGGTACCATTTTCGTCCAGTTCATAAGCATTGATATTCGGCCCGAAGTTATTCCAGATCCCCCAGCCAAAGCTGTTGGTGCCGGTGACGGCGTCTGATGCGGTGTAATCCACGGTTGCCGTGAAATTATCGGTAGGACGGAACTGGAACGTGACCTGTGCGTTGGTACGTTCACGCTGAACATCGGCAAAGCCAAAGTTCAGATCTTTAGGAAAGAATGCCGCATCGGTGATAACAGAACGATTATCTACCACCATTGACGGGTCAAGCTCGGGCAGATCTGCATCAGGCACTTGTACCCACCCTTGAATACTGGCGGACTGTTGACGGAAATCCCGTTCCTGGTGAGAAACCGACAGCCCAATGCCGAACATATCGTCGGCAAACGTGTTAGTGAACACACCTGCCACTTCCGGCGTAATGTCGCTGCCTTCCTCATTAGAGGTGTCCATAATGCCTTTGGCCGATACCGAGAATTGCTGGCCTGGGTTGTCCATGGGGCGCATAGTCAGAATATTCACCGTTGCGCCAAGACCACCACTGAGGTTTTCAGCCCGTGCAGTTTTCTGCAGTTCCAGGGTTTTTACCCCTTCCGAAGACAAGTTCTGTAAGTCGTAAGAACGGGTGAAGCCGGTGCCAGGCATCTGACGACCATTCAGGGTGATAAGGTTAAATTCAGGGCCAAAACCACGCACTGTGATCTGGCTACCTTCACCGTTTGCACGGCTAATGGTCACACCGGTGATACGCTGTAACGCTTCTGCCAGGTTGGTATCTGGAAATTTACCCAGTTCTTCAGCGGAAATGGCATCGACGACACCGCTTGAATTACGCTTCAGATCCTGAGAACGCATCAGTGAGCCGCGAATCCCCTTAACCTGAATGACTTCCATGCTTTCGTCAGCAACGACTTCGGCTTCCTGTGCCTGCACGCTGAACATGCTTGTTGTACCCAGTAACAAAGCCATTGATGTGGCGACCCGGGTCTTTTTAAATGTATTGTTTTTCATAGTTGACCTACTCATCATAATCAATTGTTCCGGCGAGCCAGCCTGGCTTCGCCGGAGGCTTTGTTATTGTGCTGCAATTTCTGCGTTATCGATGCGGTAAACCGCGCCGTCACCCTGTCCCCATGCTGGGAACACCATTACTACGTTAATGTCTGAAACATCGAGACCAAGATCAGACAGCGTTTGCAGTGGGAAGGTATAGGTTTGCCATTCGCCGGCTACCGGATCGAGGCCTTCAAGGCTTTCCGACAGCGGCAACTCAACGGCAGTGGCAGCACCGGTAGATTCAATTTTAAACAGCCAGGGGGCTGTGCTGTCAGCAGGCATAGAAGTCACTTTCATTTCAAAGCGAACAGCCCCTGTGGTAAGCAGTGCTGAGGCATCAAATGACACATCTTCGTCTGCTAGGAAACCCATTACCGTTGGTGTACCGCCAATGCGGAATTCGGCTACGTCACCATGGGCATCATCATCGGCTTCGATTGTCGGAGTTGAACCGCCACAGCAATCCCACGCGCTCCACATGTCCGCTGCAGTATCAGCGAACAGCGTTAAACCTGCAGCCGCACCGGCATCCGGGTGATAGAGCTTCATGTTGTCGATACGGTAAGCTGCACCTTCACCGGCGCCCCAGGCCGGGAACACCATGATCACGTCGATGGCGCTGATATCCAGACCTCCAGCCTGCAGGTCAGCTATGGGGAAAGTGTAAGTTTGCCACTCGCCTTCAACCGGCGCTTCCCCTTCCACACTTTCAGTGATGGGTAATTCAATGGCCGTAGAAGCTCCGTTAGATTCCACTTTAAACAACCAGGCGGCAGAGGCATCGTTTGGCAAACTCACAACACGCATATCAAATTGCAGTAAGCCACCATCAGCCAGTGCAGTGGCATCAAACGGGGTGTCACCACCACCGTCGGCAGAGCGGGTAGTGAAGCCCATTACCGTTGGATCGGCACCAATACGGAATTCAGCAGTCAGGCCGTGGGCATCATCATCCATTTCTTCTGTGGGCGTTGAGCCGCCACAGCAATCCCACATTGGCCAGTTGGGATTCATAGCATCTTCAAAAATCACCAGTTCCGGGTAGCTGGATTGTGCTGAGATTTCCACGTTGGTCAGGCGGTAAGTTGCTCCGTCACCCGCGCCCCAGGCAGGGAACACCATAATGACGTCAATGGCGCTCACATCCAGCCCGGCTTCATCGAGCATGGAAAGCGGAAATTCATAAGTTTCCCACACACCTTCTTCCGGCGTGTCACCAGCCGTTTCATTCGGGCCAACATAACCGGTAGCCAGTGGCAGCTCTACAGCAGTAGACCCTTCTGAACTTTCAATTTTAAACAACCAGGCTGCGCTGGCGTCTGAAGGTAATGAAGTAACATTTAAATCAAACTTCACACTGCCGGTTTCCACCATAGGCGCACCGTCAAAAGGGGTTGCCTGGCCGTTTGGATCGGTAATAAAGGTACTACGACTGACGAACCCCATTACCGTTGGCGTTGCACCGATTGAAAACTCGTAAACGCTGCCTTTTTCGGCATCATCAACGATGGCAGGAGTGGAACCGCCACAGCAGTCCCAGGCTGGCCAGTTTGGATTATCGGTACCACCAAAGATGGTCAGGTTCTGTGCCACACCGCTGGAAGGTGGTGAAGGAATGGGCGCTTCACCTTCTACCAGCGCATCGTCCGTAGAGGCATAACCCGGACGTACAGTTTCACAGCCTTTACCGGTATCCGGGTTGGCCGAACACTGATAAACATGTACATAGTCGATTTCGTAAGTTTGCCCTTCGGCGAAGGCTTCCGCATCGATACCCAATTCATTCACGTTAGATGGCCAGTCGCCGCCCACCGCCAGATTTAGGATCATGAAGAATTCCTGATCGAATGGGGCATTGTTATAGTAGTTCTGTAATTCGCCGCTGGTCTGATCGAAGTATTCGGTGTACCAACCACGATGCGCCAGGCCTGTTGCTTCGCCTTTGCTGTTGTAGCGCACCGTTGATTTTCGCTGTGTGGCGTACAGGAAATCATCCATATACCAGCGAATTTCCCCTTCCTGCCATTCCACGGCATAAGTGTGGAAGTCATCAGCCGGGTTGGAACCATCTGGTAATTTATACGCCTTGCCACTGTACTTATTGTTCGGCCACTCGCTGCCGTAATGCAGGGTACCGTGGATGTTTGCTTCTGGGTTGCCGTCAGCATCCATGGCTTTCAGGTTCACCGCTTCCATGATGTCGATTTCACCACTGCGGGGCCAGCCACCATAAACAGAGTCGGTGGGCATCATCCAGAATGCCGGCCAGCTTCCCTGACCAGAGGGCAGCTTTGCGCGCATTTCAAAACGGCCGTATTTAAAATCTGCTTTGTACTGCGTAACGAGTCGGGCTGAAGTATAAGGCTTTTCCGCCCCCTCTTCGGCTGGCAGTGCAACAATGTGCAGCGCACCATCCGCAACATAAGAGTTGGCATCACTGTCGGTGTAACATTGCGATTCATTATTACCGCCGCCAGCGCAGTTAACCTCATGGGTCCACTTGCTATCGTCGATGCTTGTTCCGTCGAAGTCATCGCTCCATACCAGTTCCCAATCTGTCACTGGTTGCGTGGTATCAACGATGTTGATATCGGTGTCTGTTGTGGCGCCCCCACCGCACCCAACAAGGGTCGTGACCGATATCGCGGCCGCTAACCGCGAGAGTTGCGTGATTTTCTTAGTCATTATTTTCAGCCCTGATCGATTAATTATAAGTTGTGTTCCGCCGAGTGGAGGCGTCGAACCGCATTTTTGTAAGCGCTTACAAATTCAAATAAAAAGAAAGCACCCCTGAATGAAAGCGCTTTCATTACATTAATTGAGGGTAAAATAAAGATCAACAATATTTTCATTGCATTAACAATTCATTTCATTAAAAACCGATGGAAGGGTTGTTTTCCGCCAGCGCTGTAATCTGCGCGACATTTAACCAATTTACCCTCGACATAACGGGCGCGATTCTTTATATTGCGCGGCCCTGCACGCACACCGTGTTTCATTTATCTGTTCAGCTTCTGGGAAAGAATTTTGATTACCACCGCCAATATCACCATGCAGTTTGGCTCCGCGCCGCTTTTTGAAAACATTTCCGCCAAATTTGGTAATGGCAACCGATACGGCCTGATTGGTGCCAACGGCTGTGGTAAATCCACCTTCATGAAAATCCTGAGTGGTAAACTCACGCCGACAGCGGGCAATGTGTCGATGGCGCCAGGTACGAAGCTTGGGATCTTGAGTCAGGATCAGTTTGCTTTTGAAGAAATGTCGGTGGTTGACGCTGTGATCATGGGCGACCGCGAATTGTGGGAAGTAAAGCGTGAGCGCGACGAGATTTATAGCAACCCAGACATGAGCGAAGAAGACGGCATGCGCGTGGCCGATCTGGAAGTACAGTTTGCTGAAATGGATGGCTACACCGCCGAAGCCCGTGCCGGCGACATACTGATTTCTGCAGGCATTGAAGAAGACTATCACTTTGGTCTGATGAAAGAAGTCGCCCCGGGCAAAAAGGTGCGTGTGCTGTTAGCTCAGGCACTGTTCGCGGAGCCGGATATTCTGCTTCTAGACGAACCTACCAACAACTTGGACATTTACACCATCAACTGGCTGGCGGAAGAGCTGAACAAGCGTAAGTCCACCATGATTATCATCTCCCACGATCGCCACTTCCTGAACTCAGTATGTACTCACATGGCTGACATTGACTACGGCGAGTTACGTATTTATCCGGGCAACTATGACGACTTCTCTGAAGCCGCTGCGGCAGCGCTTGAGCAACTTCATCATGAAAATGATAAGAAGAAAGCAGAAATTGAAGAGCTGCAAAGCTTCGTTGCTCGCTTCTCGGCTAACGCGTCTAAAGCTAAGCAGGCAACCTCCCGGGCTAAGCGTCTGGAAAAAATTGAGCTTAATGAGATTAAAGCGTCCAGCCGCCGCAAGCCTTACATCATCTTCAAACAACATAAAAAGCTACACCGACTGGCAATCACGCTAGAAGAGCTTGGTCATGGCTTCCCAGAATTACCCTTGTTCAGTGGCGGCAACCTGTTGCTGGAAGCTGGCGCACGTTTGGCAATTATCGGTGAGAACGGTGCCGGTAAAACCACCCTGCTGAAATGTCTTATCAATGAACTGGACGCCAACGAAGGTGTGGTGAAGTGGGCAGAGAATGCCGCCGTGGGCTATGTTCCACAGGACAGTAACCGTGACTTCGCCAACGATCTCACTTTGTTCGAGTGGATGAGTCAGTGGCGCGGACCAAAGCACGATGATCTGCAGGTTAAAGCCATGCTGGGACGTCTGCTGTTTGGCTCTGACGACTTTAATAAAAAGGTCAGCGTGTGTTCTGGTGGTGAGAAAAACCGCCTGTTGTTCGGTAAGCTGATGCTACAGGATATCAATGTGCTGGTGATGGATGAACCGACCAACCACCTTGATATGGAATCTATCGAAGCATTGAATAACGCCCTGCTCCACTACGACGGCACGGTTATTTTTGTCAGCCACGACCGCGAATTTGTCTCGTCACTGGCCACCCAGATCATTGAAATTAAAGATCAGAAAATCAATCATTTCGAAGGCACTTACGAAGAGTTTCTGGCACACAGCGCTGGCGCTTAGTATTTTTCTAAATACCTTTTCGACGACTAACACTATCACCTTTTGACTTACTGGACTATGTTTAACAGTGAGGCATAAAAGGTGATGGTGTATGTCAGTATCCAGAATTTATCCTAAACAAATCGTTCCAATCCTCTCTGGCGGCGGTACTCGGCTACCCGCTCACATTGGTATTCTGCAAGCCCTCGACGATCTCAACGTAAAACATGAAACCATTGTGGGTGTATCCGGTGGCTCCATTATTGCCGCCATGTACGCCAAAGGCTTTTCTGTTGCAGAAATGAAGCACCTGGCGCTGAATACCGACTTCCGGCAGTTTGCCGATTTTTCTCTGTGGCGTTTGCTGCGCGAGGGCGGGCTGGCCTCTGGCGACGTATTCGAAAAATGGCTCGATGAACAGCTGGACGGTGCCACCTTTGCGTCGCTCAAATACCCCTTGCATATTCTCGCCACCGACGTAAACGGCGGCGGCCCGGCTTTATTCAATAAAGAAACTACCCCCGATGTGCACGTGTCTGCTGCTGTGCGAGCTTCCATGTCCATTCCACTGATTTTCTCTTTCAAGCAATTTGGCGACAAACTATTGGTAGATGGTGCCGTCCTTTCGGAAGATGCCCTGTTCCGCGACTGGCAGCAGGATGGTACGCCCTCTGTGTGTTTCCGCCTGCAAAGTCGACAGAAAAAAGAGCCGTTAAACAAGAAAGCGCGGTTTGCTCTGCCCACCTATGTCATGCTGCTCATCAGAACCTTCATGTCTGCTTTGTCACGGGAATACGTGCACGCTGAACATTGGCACCACACGATTCTAGTGGATACCGGCGAGGTCTCTGCCGTAGACTTTGATGCTAACGATATCGATAAAGAAGCTCTTTTCGAGATTGGTTACAACACCACCCTGGCTTATCTGCCGGATAAGCTAAAGAAGCAGTACACCCAAATTAGTTAATTCATCGGCCTTTTTCACTGATTTTATCGCAAACCCTTGACTCTGGAGTTAACTCCAGGGTTTATAGTAGGCAATATGAGAAAATCAGACTTGCTGAAAATAGGCGAATTGGCGCGCCTGACTGACCTGAGTAACGACACCATTCGCTTTTACGAAAGCAAAGGCTTACTCACCCCTTCCGAACGTTCTGATGCAGGTTACCGGCTGTATTCTGCAGATGATGTGGAAAAGCTTTTGTTTATTCAACGTACCAAAACGGTGGGGTTCACACTGAATGAAATCAGCGAACTCATGGAGCTGAAACTGCACCCGGATACGCACACCTGTGGCGAGGTAAAGAAAGTCACCGAACAAAAGTTGCGGCAAGTCACAGCTAAAATTAATGAACTGGAGCGTATTCGTCAGTCGCTCCTGCAAATGAACGATTTGTGTGATGGCGGCCCAAAAAGCACCCAACACTGTACCATTTTACAACTTCTGGACTCTGAAAAACCGTTATGAATGACATTACGCTTTTACTTACCAACTTCTTTGGCCTGTTCATGGAGTCAGCCCCATGGTTATTAATGGGCCTACTGGTCGCCGGTATCATGCACGAATTGGTACCTGTTAGCCTGTTGCAAAAACACATGGGCAAAAATAGCACCGGGGCGGTGGTAAAGTCGGCTTTAATTGGTGCGCCTTTACCCCTATGTTCCTGCGGCGTTATTCCAGCTGCACTGGGTTTACGCCGTAGTGGTGCATCTAAACCGGCAACCGCGTCCTTTCTGGTATCGACGCCAGAAACGGGGGTAGATTCAATTTCTGTATCCTACGCCCTTCTCGGCCCGGTATTCGCCATCGTACGCCCCTTCGCCGCCATCTTCAGCGCCATTTACACCGGTATGATGGTGAAATGGTTTGTGAAGGAAGACACTATCACACAGAAAGCTGTCGATGATTCCACAAAGGCAATGCCCGTTGAGTCATGTTGCAGCAGCGAAAAGCCTGCTGAGAAAGCGCAGACATCGTCGTGCTGCTCGTCAGAAAAAGCGCCGGTAAAACAGGCGACTGCATCTTGCTGCAGCAGTGAAAAAGCGGCCAAACCGGAAGTGACAAGTTGTTGTAGTTCGAAAACGCCAACGCCGGAACCTGCGGCATCATCCTGTTGTCGCACTGAGCAAACAAAAACGGTGAAAGCCGAATCCAGTTGTTGTGGCACGTCTACGCAGGCCGCTCAACAAGAAAGCAAACTGGTGCAGGTGTGGAAATTCTCCACGGGCAAGCTGCTCGAAGATATCACCCTGTGGTTACTATTGGGTTTAGGCCTTGCTGCCGCTATTCAGACCTGGGTTCCCACTTCATTTTTAACGCAATGGGGAGACGGGTTCCTCGCTATGCTGGTGATGGCGCTAATTGGTGTGCCCATGTATATCTGTGCCACAGCCTCTACACCATTGGCGGTTGGCTTCTTGTCAGCGGGCCTCTCACCTGGTGCCATCCTGGTGTTCCTGTTAGCCGGCCCGGCCACCAACATTTCTACCATGGGCATGATTGGCCGTGAACTGGGCAGAAGCTCACTGGTCATTTATCTATTCTGTATCCTTACCGCCAGTATCGGTCTTGGTTATTTACTTAATTTCGCTGTGGATGCCTTCAACTTACAAACGCTAATCCCGACCGGTGAAGGTGCCCATATTCACGGTGAAGGTGTAAGTGCAATTTACGCCTTGTGTGCGGTCGTGCTAGGCGGTCTGATAGTACGTAATCTATGGCAGGCGGCGAAAGCAAAGATTGCACCGGCTGGCGGTGCACAAAGTAGCTGTCACTAACAGTTGCTAAACATTAGCGAAGAAAAGGGAGGGTTTTATGTTTTCATTTGCAAGAAACATCAGCTTTCCCGTTCGGCGGGAGCTGGTGTTGTCCAGTCGGGCCATCCGCGTGCGCGACGGTGCGAGAATAGTTAGGTAAAGCTATGCGCTAGCGCGGGCATTTTCCTGCACTTTACCAGCCAGCCGGGTGAGATAATCCCGGTTGGAGGGTAACGACCCCAGCAATTCTGCTGTGGCGCGCTGTACACCGCCTAGCGCTTTATCTGCCACTCGCATTTCATGTTGGCTCAGTCCTACACAAGCATCGCTGCAGGTTGCCTGCATACCCATCAAAATATACTGCTTACTGGCAGAAGAAAACAATTCTAATCGGCGATCGGTTTCGTACAACCAAGGTGGCTGAGTTTGCCACAAGAGTAGTGACTCTTTCAGGCTCTCCGGAATAGACGCGCCTTCCCGGTGAGCACGCCAGTATTCGCTGTCGTCACGAGAAGACAACACGTAATGTAGCTTGATGAAATCGATGATCTCTTCCCACCGTTTGTGAGTCATCTCATTGTAACGCTTCGCTAATACTGTCATTGCATTGCGGCAACGAGGGAACTGGTGGCTGATCCACTCGACGGACTTCTCAACCAGCACCAACGCGGTGGCTTCCAGAGGTTCAACAAAACCAGCAGACACCCCAATACCCACACAGTTACGGTGCCAGAACGTTGAGCGATGGCCGGGTTCAAACGTGATCAAACGCGGCTCTGCGCCGTTGGCATCAAGATGCGGATCGCTTTTGACATAGTTCATTAGCGCTTCCCGAGCTTGTTCTTCAGAACAATGCTGACGGGAGAAAACGTGCCCGATCCCGCGACGGCTAGACAGGGCGATATCCCAAATCCAGCCATGTTGCTGTGCCGTTGCAACGGTTGCAGAAGCAATGGGGGCGGTGTCATCTTTGTAAGGCACTTGCAATGCCAATGCGGCATCGTTGAAAAGTTGATCCCGTTTACTTACCAGGGGAATGTTGTAAAAGCCGTTGAGTAGCAATGCTTTAAAACCACTGCAATCGATAAACAGATCGCCGTCGATCTGACGTCCATCATCTAGCGTCAGAGAGGCAATATCACCATTCGCTGCGCCATTAACGTTTTCCACATGACCCAGCGTGTGTACCACACCCAGTTTCTGCGTACAGTGTAAACGCAACATTTCGGTGAATTTACCGGCATTCAGGTGATAACCGTAATTCATCGCAAAGGCGTATTCAGGCATGACCAGAGTTTTCGGCGCCAAATTCTGTTCGCATACTGCGCCTTGAGCACATACCATGGACTCGAAATCTGCACCGGGACGGTTCTTTACAAAATGACTGGATAAGTTGACGGCACCATAGCCAGCTGGCGCTGTGAAAGGATGATAATAATGCTCGCCATTACCATACTGCCAATTAACGAACTTTGAAGCTTGCTTGAAGCCCGCGTTACAAAATCGCATGAAATCTTGTTCAGATAAGCCGATTTGTCGAAGCGTGTCGCGCATGGTAGGCCAGGTTCCCTCACCCACCATGAGGTTTTTTACATTGGGTGATTCAACCAGCTCAATATGAACAGGATTGGTACACCCGGAATGGATGCCATTTTTTGCAGCAAGGATACCAGCAGTAAGCCAACCCGCGGCTCCACCACCTACAATCACAACACGGTTAGTCATTTTTCAGGCTCCTGAAAAAATTAACCCACCTTCCCTGCCGGGCAATATTTTTGAATAAATTGCTCATGAGGTGGCAACTGTGCCACCTGGTTTTCAATTTGTTGCTTCAAAGCGGCTAACTGTTTTTTTAATCCTTCGGGTGCCAGCATCTTGCCTGCATGATGGTATTGCTTTGGCTGTAAGCCCTGCCCCATCATCACCTGAATCCAGGAATCCACTCTGAACAGCGACACGTCGTCCGGCCAGACATAACCATTTTCAGCAAAAATGGTCATTCTGTGTCTGAGAGAATCCGGAATATCCATAGTCCGGTAATGGTCCCAGAACGGACTGTCATCGCGCGCAGTCTGATGATAATGAAGGATAATAAAGTCACGGATAGTTTCAAGTTCAACCGCCGATTCCTGGTTAAACCTTTCGGCTAATATTCCGAAATTATCCGAGAACGGAAATAATTTCATAAGCCGGATCAGTGCCGTGGTCACTAGGTGAATACTGGTAGATTCAAGAGGCTCTAAGAAGCCGCTCGATAAACCAATGGCAACACAGTTTTTGTGCCAGGTTTTTACTCTGCGGCCGGTTTTGAACTTAATGCGACGGGGTTCTGTTAAGGGTTTCCCGGTCAGATTGGCCAGTAAGGTTTCTTCAGCATCTTCGTCGCTCAGGAAACGACTGGAATAAACGATGCCATTACCCGTGCGGGTTTGTAAGGGGATACGCCATTGCCAGCCAGCATCGTGGGCAATCGCACGGGTGTAAGGCCGCGGTGGTTCTGGTGATTCAGTCTGCACAGCAATGGCGCTGTCGGCTGCTAAGTAATGGCTCCAGTCTTCATACTCCACGCCAAGCGCATCGCCGATTAATAAGCCACGGAAACCAGTACAGTCGATGAAAACGTCACCCTGTACGCATTCACCATTGTCTAATTCCAGACTACGGATGTTTCCGCTTTGCTCATCAACAACGATATTGTTAATTTTACCTTCTACCCGTTTAACGCCAGCGGCTTCTGCCTTTTTGCGCAACCAAGCAGCATAAGCGGTGGCATCTAAATGGAAGGCGTAATTAACCGGCTTCTTGCCTGCGGCGAGGGCGAACTTGCCGGCTTTCGCCGCTTTCAATTCCAGACAGTAATCATCTAAACTGTCGTTCAATCCACTGTCGCGGGCAGCCATCCAAAAAGCATGAAATTCAGCCATCCAGGCACGTTGACCAATTTCGCCAAATGAGTGGATGTAACTCTCGTTTTTCTGCCCCCAGTTTTCAAACTCAATGCCGAGCTTAAACGTGGCCTGTGTGGCCGACATAAACTCTCGCTCATCGATGCCCATTAACTGATGGAAATTGCGCATGGTTGGAATGGTTGCTTCGCCTACCCCAACGGTACCGATTTGCTCTGATTCCACCAGCGTAATATCAAGCAAGTTTCCCAGTCGGGTAACCAAACTAAAGGCACTTAACCAGCCAGCAGTACCACCACCGGCGACAACAACACGCGTCTTCGTCGCTGAAGTCATGTCTGGCTCCTTATCGATTTAGGTTACTGATTAACATGGCGCGCAGACGGCGGGCGTTTATCTCGGTCATCTCACCCAGCGCGCCCTGACATTCAGGCGGCAGATGCTCACGCACCACTTCACCTTCACCGAATACGTAGTAATCAAACAATGCTTTCCATGCACGCTTTTCGTCTTCAGGCTTGTCGCGTAGACTCATCATGCCATTTAACAGAACATCCATCGGATTGCCTTTATAGCGCTCTGTGGTCATCCACCAGAAGTTCACCATAATGTTAAAACGCTCGAACGCTGTCACCTCGTGCCACCACATACTCGGATAATACAGTCCATCACCAGGCTCGAGATCGGCAATCCAGGCATTTTCCAGCGCCGTTTTAAGGCGAGGAAACTTTTCAAAATCCGGCTCAGCGAGGTTAGCAATCGTCACTACCTGACCACCCGGTGTTGGATGCAGTGGACCGGGATATAAGTTTTCAATCTGGTCTGGTGGAAACAGGGTGAAACGACGTTTTCCCAGCACACAACAAGCGAGATTTTTGGGTTGATCGAAATGGCAGGCTGCCAACGACTCGGTGCCAATCCAGATTTTGGCCAGCACCTGATTTTGCTCGAATTCAGGATGATTAAAAGCCAGCGAGTGAGAGGCCGCTAATGCGGGAAAGCCCTCGTTGAGGATTAACGAATTGACATACAGATATTCATGCTCTTCTTTATCCAGCTCATTGCGAATGATGTCGAGCACAGAGGGAATCGTTGAACGTTCTGCGGCGAAGTTAAAACCGGTGTAGTTGTCGTTGTAACCAAAGCGCCCTTTTATGGAAGCGGGCGCGCGGTAAACAAGCATGGGCTTTTGACTGTAATTCTCTTCCAGCATTTGCATAGCAGGCAATATTCCCTGCTGACCAGTTTTAACCAGCGGCCAGTCTTTTACCAGCCCTTTCAGGATAACCGGTTTATCCAGAGCAAAGAGTTCATCAAAAGGAATGTTGTCCGGCGTAATGCCTTCCCACACGGTTACTTTCTGTTGAGATGCCTGCACCATAGCGAGTTCCGTTTGTGATTATCAGGAAATTGCGGACTTTACAGCAATGATGACTTCGCGTTCTTGAGGTCAATCAAGCGCTGGAAATTTGCAAGCGAAGAGACAATAAAATACAACGGCCCAAGCATGCCGAACTGGCTCAATCGCGCTAACGCTTCGCCACTTAGCTGGCTAAGTTTGTCTTGATTAATCGTGTAGTAATTACTGAAGTTAACCTGTTCCACGTTGCTGAGCTTCACCTCAATGTTAACGTGTTCAAGCAGCTCCATTTCTTCCACCAACGCAAACAACGTTTTATTGTATTGGGTACCCGCTTCAATAGTCTGCAGAGCGCGTTTTACATAGCTCAAGTAACCTGACTCGCCGCCCATGGGCATGAATACAGGTTCCCCTTCCGTTTCGTTAATGCGGGGATCATCGGTATCCACACAAATGAAAGGTTGCGGTGCGGCATCATCAGACTCGCGATAGGCAATGCTAAAAGGCCCTCTACCTAACAATGCAGGTACATAGCGAGTGATCCAGCCATGATCATCGAGGAACAGGTTTTCGTCTTTACTCAGGCCAAGAATGGCGTGGATCTGGATGTCGCCTGACTCACTGTCTTTATGAAACACCAGCGGAAATTCTTTGTGCAACTCACTCACTTCTGAGGCATAAACCCGAGTGCGATTTACCTGATAACCCGTAAAAGCGGATGGGCGAGTATCGACTTTCAGATCTTTGTGATCAACGTTATTTAACATGGTAGGTGTAGACATAGATTGGTCCCCGGTTACTGCGGGTTAAACGAATGGTATACGCGGGATGTTATCGCGCTACCTTGTTATGCGCAATGTCGTGATGGTTTTGAAAGTGTAAACTGGCCGACCGATGCCGGCCAGGAAATTATTCCGCCACAGTGAAGGACCACGGTGGCGGGTTGCTAACAGCGATTAGAAGCTGTAGCGCGCACTCAGTACGATACGTCTATCAAGTTCCTGGATGAAGAACGTATTGTTGTAGCTACGGCCATATTGACGCGAGCCTTCTTCCAGTAAGTTGATTACGTCCAGGCTCATGGTGAAATCTTCAGTGAAGTCATAGCTCACGTTCAGATCCAGCTGCTTGTACTCATCGATAAACAATGGGTTACGAACAGAAGAAACACCACGGTTAACTTCCGCAAGGAAAGAATCACGCCAGTTGTATGCTACGCGAGTAGACAGACCTTCTTTTTCGTAAATCAGTACCAGGTTAGCGGAGTCACTCAGACCTTCCAGAGCGAACTGGTCGATTGAAGGATCTGCACCGATGTCGTAACCGATATCACCGTCTACGATAGTGAAGTTAGCTTGGTAACCGAAGCCACTGTCACCGAAGAAGTGCTGCCACGCAAACTCGTAACCGGAGATACGTGCACTCTGGTTGTTTACAGGCTGAGTTACTTCAAACTGCATTTCCGGGTCGCCGGCTACTGGGTCAACGTTATTGTTAGCAAATACGTCGTCAGCAAACGCCTGACCTTCCTGGAACTCATCCGCGCCACCAGGGAACACGTCTGGGTTTGCAAGCAGAGCAGTCATGGTGAAGAAGTTACGCTCGGTAATTTCTACGCCACGCGCTTCCAGTTCGGCAATGGCTTCAGCTGAGGTAGTACCTGCTGCGCCAGAAGTCGCATCCAACAGACCAAACAGCGTCTGAGAAACCTGCTGCGTACCTACAAAGTTATCTACGTCTTTACGATAGTAACCCACAGACACCATGCTTGAATCACCGTAGTAATATTCAAGAGACAGGTCGAAGTTGTTGGATTCCAGTGGATCCAGGGCTGCGTTTCCGCGGCTACCAGAAGCCACACCGCCTAAGTATGTAGGACGACCAGGCGCACCGATAGAAGTTGCAGTGTACATCTGGTTATACGCAGGGCGTGCCAGAGTCATGCTGTAAGAAACACGTGCTTTTAAATCATCAGATAGGTTTACAGACAAATCGATGTTAGGCAGGAACGCTTCATATGAGTGGTCCTGAGACAGCGCTTGAGTCTGGTCGCCGTAGCTGATAGTGAAGTCGTTATCTGATAACCAAGTGATTTGCTCTGGGATAGACTGTATAGAGATTGACTCTACATCTGTCTTCTCATAACGCGCACCTACTACCAGGTTAGCTTCGAAGCCACCGATTTCACCGTCCATTGTCGCCATTGCGTACAGAGACAGGATATCTTCTTTAACCGTATTGTCCTGCGCACCTACAGAAGGCAGGTCACCAGGCGTGTAACCGTAAGCTGGCGCTACTGCGTTCAGCAAGTCTACAGCGTTGCCGCGGAACGATACACTACCCAGAGGGATAGTAGTAGACCCCGCAGGTACTGCAATTGAGTCTGCACCTGCAACACCGCTCATGTCGTGATCTTCAAATGCACAAGCAGTACAAGTTACGTCAAGCAGACCTTCAGGAATGTTGCCAACATCAGCTACACCCCAGCCACCCAGCTGTGCTTCAGTTTCGTAACGAATCTGGTTCATTTCGGTGGCCATGTAACCGATACCGAAATCAACTTTCACGTCAGAACCTTCGTCCCAAGTACCGTCGAAACGGAACTGCTGAACGTCAGACTCTTGATCTGAAGAAATAGCACGTGTTACCTGAGGACCAACATCCGCCAGGTCGAAAACACCGTTGTTGTTACCTTTAACAGAATCGTCAACAACAATGCTTGCTTGTGGCATATCCAGACCGAAGTCCATGGTTTGCCAGCCAGCGGTTGCACCTGCAACGTTGAAACGGATTACGTTTTTACCGTAAGGGCCATTACCACCAGACTTAGCATTTGCCACGTTAGCGTCGAAGCGCAGGTTCAGTGAATCGTTGGCCCACCAGTCAGCGTTGAAGCCGAAAGAGCTCAGTTCATCTTTCGCAGCCATTACCAGGTTCTGGAAGAAGAAGTCTTTACCGCCGTCAATGTCTTCAGTGAAACGGATAGGCGTAGCAACTACAGGGTTACCATCAAATTCCATATCAGTGAACTGACGAGCAAACCAAACACCGTCTACGATAGAGGTTGAGTTGATTTCGTTGCTGGCATAAGTCGCATCTGCGGTTAATGTCAGCGTATCTGAAGGCGCGAACTGTAAAGTAACCATACCGTTCAAACGTTCACGGTTATCTTCGTTCAGACCTAAACCTAAGTTAGAAGGCATCGCAACTAATTGGCCTTCTTCTGGCGCATTAGTTACGTTTGCACCATCAACCAGACCGAATGTACCAGGAGACGTTGAATCCCAGTTGTACAGTTGATAGTTCTCAACACTCATGTGACGGCTACCAGAATCACGTTCCTGGTATGAACCGAATACTGCAAAACCAAACGTGTTATCTTCGTTTGACCAGTTAGCAACACCGCTCACTTCTGGTGTTACGCCGTCGCCACTGTAATCTTTCATGGCTTTCGCGCCGATAGACGCACGGTTTTCACCTTGAGACAGTGGCTTCAGAGTGTTGATGTTAATTGTTGCACCGATACCACCTGAAGGTACGGCTGCACGGCCAGTTTTGTAAACTTCAATGCCACTTACACCTTCCGATGCCAGGTTAGAGAAGTCAAAAGAACGGGTAGTACCTGATGCGCCTTGGTCCAGCGGGTTACCTGTAATAGAGGCAACGTTTGCTGCCGGCATCTGGCGGCCGTTTAGTGTGATCAGGTTAAAGTTACCGCCAAAACCACGAACAGTAACTTCAGAACCTTCACCGTTTACACGGTTAATAGAAACACCAGTGATACGCTGGAGAGATTCTGCCAGGTTAGTGTCTGGGAATTTACCCATATCTTCGGCAGAGATTGCGTCAACAACACCACTAGACTGGCGCTTAACGTTCATTGATTGAGACAAACTACCGCGAACGCCGCGTACTTCAATCTGTTCTACTTGTTCAGGCGCATCCTGAGCAAATGCAGGTGCTGCAACCATTACGCAGAGTGCCCCTGAAACTGCGTAAGATAGCTTTGTTTTATTAAACATAGTTTGGTTTCCAGTTGAGTTTTCACACGTGAATTTAAGTGCGTGTCCCTTATGAGGTGAAAACTGAACCGTTATCCGAAGATAAGGAAGTAACAGCTTCTCTCTTGCCCCATCACGCACTCGTTGTGCAAATCGTTTCGTTGTGATCCCATTCTCACAATGAAACGGGTTACATTCCGCCATTTTCGTTAACGATTTGTAACAGGTGTAGTTATAGCCCGCCTTGTGAAGGAATTGCAAGTATTTTGTTAGGCACCCTAACAAAATTATTCTTTTTTATGAAAATGAAGTATTCTTTAGTCGTAATTTTGAGCAAAAAAGAAGATTTCCTGCGTTTTCTCTGCTTAAAATGAACGGGAAAAGTTACAGCAGTTTTACAAATCAAGTTTAGTAAAGACCACAATTTGAATACCTGCAAGTTCGGCTTGTATAAAGTGTCGCAAGCGAAATTGAGCAACCGGTGAAGCTTAGCGCGAGCAGTAAATCTGTATACTATCTGGTTTTAACGTTAGTCGTAACACTACAAATATTTAATTATTCGAGTGAACCGAGAGCCCATTTTTTTATTTTACTCGAGATGAAAAGTGTAAAGGTGAGTCAGGCTGGGTAAATAGTAATGCCTGCGTAAAAAGTACAAATAACACCCAACTGTCAACCCGGTACATTTTTTAGTCTTTGCGCACTCTTTGAGGCAATTAAAAGACAACAAAATCTGAAATTAACGCGGTTTCCCTTCCCGCAATTTATTTACAAGAAATAAACAATTAGGATTTACGGCTAGCCGTAAGATAATCAAAATAATATGCCCGTACATAAACAATCTTGCCAGGGATTTGAACAGCAAAGCTTGGCGCTGGACACAGACAGACGTTTTTTCAAATGCCTGCTACAACATGGACCGATGAGCCGTGCGGCGATTTCGCAGCTTACCGGTATTTCACGACCGACTATCTCTGAAGCAGCTCAGCGTTTGAAAGGACAATCGCTGGTTAACGAGACGAAGCGCAAAACACAGAATAAGCAGGGCCGAGCTGGCATCTTGTATGAAATCAACGCGATGCGTGGCGTAACGTTAGCAGTAGCGTTAGACAGTGCCCACATACAAATGCGTTTGATGGACTTGGCCGAAAACGTGATTTCAGAGCAGCATACTCCCCTGTCAGATGTGCTTACGCAGGAAGCTTTTCTTGCCCGTGTAATACAAATGGCCGAAGATTTGGTATGTCAGGTAGATACTGTTGTGCTCTCTGTGGGCATTTCTATTGCCGACCCAGTAGATGCAAACACAGGCCTTGTGGTGCCATTACCTAAGGCACCGTTCCCCCTTTCCCACAACATCAATTTTTGCTCACTGTTTTCCAATTTATTCCATTGCCCGGTAACCATTGACAATGACGTAAACTGGGCGACGTTGGCTGAACGCGCCCAGGGCAATGCTAAAGATGAACAAAATTTTGTGTTTTTCTATTTTGGGCGCGGTATTGGTGCAGGTATTCACATTAGTGGTCACCTGTTAAGAGGCAGCTCCGGAATGGCTGGAGAAGTGGGTTATTTTAAAGTGGATGGCGACACCAATCTGCAAGATTACGTAGAATCTCAGGGCCTTCTTAAAGCCCTACTTGAGAACCGTTCACTAAAAACCAACCCGGCCATTGATAAAATTGTGCATGTGATCTCTTCAACGGCCATTCTGGTTAATCCCGATCTGGTGATCCTGGGCGGCCCTCTTGCCCGTCACGACGCGTTTATGGCTGCGCTAATGACAAAAATTCCTGAAAATACCTTAGTGAAAACCCGGGTTATGCCCAGCGCCATGCCAGAAACCGCGCCTCTGTGCGGGGCATCGGCGGGGGCACAGGAGCTCGCACTGGCATCACTGGGATTACTTCCTCAGCCTGAATAGTCGCCCATTAAATGGTAGGCTGCTTTATACCAAAGCGGCCTCTTCCATCACCTTAAACTCTGCATCGAGTTCACTTACTCCCAAACCGCTTCGCTTGTGCACTCTGATCTGCGTGGGAATACGTTCTTTCATGGCTTCAACATGGCTAATAACCCCAATCATTCTGCCCGACGCGTTCAGGTTATCCAGCGCATCAAGGGCAATATCCAAGGTTTCTGCATCCAACGTGCCGAATCCTTCATCCAGAAACAGTGAGTCGATGCTGGTTTTATGACTCACCAAATCTGATAACGCGAGCGCCAGCGCCAAACTCACCAGAAAACTCTCACCGCCCGATAACGTTCGGGTGTCACGGGTGATATCCCCCTGCCAGGTATCTGCCACCAGCAGAGAAAGGCCGTTCACTTCTTTGCGCTGCAAGCGATAGCGACCATGTAATCGGCTTAGCTGTCTATTTGCCAATACAATGAGGTTATCCAGTGTGAGTCCTTGCGCGAATTTTCTGAATTTATCGCCTTTGGAAGAACCAATCAGTTCGTTCAGTGTAGACAACACATCAAAGGCAGATTGTTTGGTTTCAATATCATCAGCAATTTGCTTCAGTTTTTGCTTCTGTTCGTCGTCGGCCTGCTTGCGCGCCTGCAATTCTCCTTTGCGGGAAAGGCATGCATCGCGGGTTGTTTCCGCTTCTTCCAGTGCTCGTTGCACTTCCGCTAATTCCATCGTTTGCCAATGGGCCGCTTCCTCACTGTTTTTCCAGTTGCTGTATGCCTTAGTAGCCTCATCAGCAAACGCACGCGTTTGCTTAAGTGCGTCCTGCAATGTTTGCTGCTGTTGTTTTAATGCTTGCAAGCCATGCTCGTCCAGTCGCGCCTGTTCAAATGCGCTATCAGAATCAAACCCTTGTTGTTCCCGACTTTGCAACCACTGCGCTTGCGCGGCTTCAAGGCGCTCTGACAAAACAGACACACTTTTTTGAAGCTGTATTGATTCGGCGTTCAGGGCCGTATGCGTATCTGTGGCCGTTTGCACCGCTTTATGTGCTTGCTCAGCGCGTTGATGGTGTAAGGCAATGGCCTGTTCAGCGTCATTGAGCGCCTCACGTGCTGGTGTATTACCCAGCAATGCTTTTCGCTGGGAAAGTGCTTCACTGTACTGTTCGAACAATACCTGAGCAGCGTGTTCAGCATCGGCAATGATTTGCTGAAGCCCCTTCGCGGCAGTTTCTTGCCCCGCGAGTTCAACATTGAGGGGGCCAGACTGACGCTCAGACTCAGCAACCTGTTGCTGTGCCGCCTCAAAACGCTGTGCTCGCGCCTGCAGATCTTTCAGCCAATCCATCAACTCCCCATCAGGTACCGTCAACCCGGCTTCTGTTACTTGCTGATGAAGCGCTTGTATCTGCGCCTGAGATTCTGTGATTACAACAGACAAGCGTTGAGCCAAAGCGGCCTGCTCTTTTTGCCCCTGTTCGAGACGCGTCAGTGCCAATTGATGATTGTTATCCGCTTTTTCTACTTTCCGCTCACATTCATTTAGCGCAGTACTTAAGAAGGTAACCGCCTCCTTTTGTGCTACCAAGGCATTTGCTTCAGCCCTTAAGGACTCCGCTTCATTTTGCAGTGCAGTCTCATATTCACCTACGCTAGTAGCCTGCTCAAGTACCAGAGTTACCGGAAGCTGATGCTGTTGTTGCTCCCACTGTGCAACAAGCTGTTGCAATTCGCCTTCGGCGTCAACAAGCCAGCGGTCAAAGCTCGATAATTCGCTCTCAAGTTGCTGGCATCGCTCCTTGAGTGCGGTCCCCGCTTCTTCTGCTTTTGAAAGTTCTAGCTCAAGGGCTTGTTTTCGTTGCAGCGTTTCTGGAATATTTATCTCGCCTTCAGCGGTTATTGGATGAGATTCCGCGCCACAGAGCGGACAAGGTACACCGTGTTCCAGTTTGGCCCGGTATTCGGCAAGTTGCTCCTCCTGCCTTACCAATTGGCTCACATCTTTTAATGACTGGCTTGTCGTCTGATACGCCTTTCTTAATGCTTGTAGCTCCTGCTTTTGCATTTCCAATCTGCTTGCCAGTGCATCACGCTGCTGCTTTTGGTTCCCCATATTCTCAGAAACCGAAAGGTAACGGCGCTGCACTTCCGCCGCTTTGCTCAAGGGCCGCCACTGGGCGTCAATCTTCTGAGCGCGTTGCTCTCCAGTAACACGTCGCTGCTCGCCGCCGAGAGTTTCAAAAGCACTAACCGCAGCCTTTGCTTCGGCTTGCTTTTCTGCCTGTTCTGAACGGGCGGTTTCAACATCAACAGCCAGTTGGTTGACCTTGGCTTGCTGTGCTGCAATAGCGGCTTGTTGCGCAGACTGCTCTGCTTCAAGCGTCTGTTTTTGCTGCTCATATTGGGCCATTAATGCTATTTGCCCTTGCCAGCCAGAAAGATGATGACTCAACACGCCATCATTTTTATGCGCATCAAGATAAGCTTGCTGCTGTTGTCGCTGAGTATTCAGCGTGGTTAGCTGCTGCCTGAGTGTGGTTAACTGATTTTCCTTATCTTTAAGTGTTTGCTGTTGTTCTGTTACTTTGCGGCGAACGTCTTGTTGCTCCTGTTGCAGGCGACCGATTTTATCGTCCAGCGGTATAACTTGCTCGTGGACAAGGGAAATGCGCGTTTTCATGTCCTGTTGTACTGCGCTGTACGCGCTGGCAGCCTGTCTGTCAGTCGCTTTTGCCGCATTTAGCGTTTGCTCTGCCGTCGCCACCTGCTGTTTCAAATCAGCTTCATTGGTGACGGCTTGCTCACGCTCCTGCTTCATGGTTTGCAGGCTTTTCCACTCCGGTAACAATTTGGCTGCTTTCTCAGCCAACAAAATACCCTGTTCCTGGGGCAGGAAATTATCGTAGTGTTGCTGCGCTTGATTCAGGTTTGCTGTAGCTTGCCGTTGTTTCTCTTCGCGTTCCGTCGCCCCCAACCACCAAGTCACGCCGTTCTGCCATTGTTCGACCTTTTGACGGGCAGACGCTAACTGGGATTCCGCACCGTCAATTGCCGTTTCCAGCGCCAACCTTTCCTCGGCAGAAAGTAACGATACGTTATCCATGCCTTCCCGTAACAGGCCTAACTCAAGCTTCGCTTTAGCGTAATTCTCATAAACCCGCATGGAAATGTCGGCGTAAATTTCAGTACCGGTCAGTTCTTCAAGCAAGGCTGCACGATCGCTTTCGCTGGCGTTGAGAAAAGCGGCAAAGTCGCCCTGAGACAACAACATAGATTTAGTAAAGCGGGCAAAGTCCAGCCCGGTAATCGCTCTTATCTCGTCATCTTTGCTTTTAACCTGATTGGCAAGCACGTCGCCGCTTGCCACTTCCGCCAATTCCACCACTGCCTGCTGTAGATTGCCATCTGCTTTTCCCCGGGCACGACGCATGCTCCAGAAAGCGCGGTAGGCTTTCCCCTTCACGGAGAATTCCACTTCTGACAGGCATTCTGCGGTTCCCCGGGTCATGATCTCATTGGAAGACTGGGTGAGATTTCCTAGTCGTGGGGTCTGGTGATAGAGCGCTAAACAAATAGCGTCCAGTAGCGTCGTTTTACCTGCACCGGTTGCACCAGTAATCGCAAACAAACCGTTATCGGTAAAAGGAGAACGGGTGAAATCTATCTTCCACTCGCCTTTAAGGGCATTGAGATTTTTAAGTCGTAGCGTAAGAATTTTCATCAGACTTCCTGCTCCTCATCCAACGAGGTCACCACGGCAGAAAATTGTTGTCGAAGCGCTTCTTTGGTTTCGTCCACCTCGCTGTCTAATAATTCAAGGCGTTTTTCAAACACCTCCTGTGGCGACAATTCCGATAAGTCTTTCTCATACTCGTTGCTCATACCCACAGTTTGTTGTTGCTGAACCCGACGTAATTGCAGCACTTCTACGGGTTTACCTTCAACCATGGCTTGAATACGCTGATGTAGATCAGACAGATACCCTTGTGTGGTCACCTCAATGCATAACCAGGTAGAGGCCTCCTGGTTCTCAAACTCACTCAGTGCCTGTTCAATGTCGTCCAAACTGCCCCGGAGCACCTGCATGTCCTGAAACAATGGTACGGGTACGGATTCAACAGAAGTGGCCTGATGGCCGTCGAAGGACACAACCAACACCTGCTTTTGTGTACCGAGCTCATCAAAACTTAGCGGAATAGGTGAACCGCTATAACGAATAATGTCAGATTTTGCTACCCGCTGGGGACGGTGAATATGGCCTAATGCTATGTAGTCTGCCGGCGGAAATCCGCCTGCATCAAAACCATCCAGGCTACCAATATAAATTTCCCGTACACTCGAAGACGCAGACACACCAAGGGCGGTAAGGTGTCCGGTAGCAATAACTGGAATATCGATGCCAAGTTCAGCGCGACGGGCTTCAGCCAACTGATATACCGAAGCGTAATGGGCTTTTATTGCCTCACCAAGACTCTGCTTTTTATCTTCTCCAGACTGACCAGCTTCGCTAACCATCACATCCCTGGCGCGAATAAACGGAATCGCGCAGACAATCCCGGTCACATCATCGTTATTATCACGGATTTCCACAACCTGCTCTGCAGGATCGGCGCACGTCGAAGCGATAACATGGGTATTCAAGCAAGAAAGCAAGCCACGGGTTTCATTGAGCACAGAAACTGAGTCGTGGTTGCCACCGAGTATGACCAATGTGCAAGCATGGGCCTGCAGAGACACCACAAATCGGCTATAAATCTCCCTGGCATAACTAGGCGGCGCCCCAGTATCAAAAATGTCACCAGCCACAATGATGGCGTCAATGCCATGCTCGTCTACCACGTTAAGTAACCAGTCGAGAAATCGCTGATGTTCATGCTTTCGATTTTGAGTGAAAAAGCTCTGACCCAGATGCCAGTCGGAAGTGTGCAGAATTTTCATGAAACTAAACTTGGGAATAATCAAACCATTACCTTACCACATGCTTTGATAGCGGGTAATGAATCAGTCAGTTTCATAGAAAGATTTGAGGTTACGTTGAGGTGAGAAATACACGGGAAGCGAAGCCGGATTATTTAACGCTAATACCCTCTGTGCTGATTTTATTGAGCAAACCACGCCAACGAGAAAGCTTAGCTGACGCTGAACCCGATGACTTCTTTTGCCCTGGCGCCCATACACCGGTACTGTTGAAACTGAACACAGGCATCAAGTCTGTTCTTTGTCGGGCGGGTAACACTTCTGAAATAAGGCTGTCGAGGATAAGCGGCTGACTGTCTGGCGTTGCGTAATAACCGAGTACCATGTGCGCTTGAGTCACCGTACTGCGGCGTCCACCTATTTTGGCTTTAACGTAAATGAGCCGAAGCTTCTCATCGGCAACACCCAAGTTAAGCAGGAAAATATACTTGGCGATGGCGTAGTCTTCACAGTCTCCCACCCGTTTAGCCAGAAATTCCGCCGGTGACGCCCAATAATCACTTTGCTTCCAAACCACGTCATCGGTTTGGTAAGTCACATTTTCACTGAAATAATGATTAATCCGCTTAAGTTGCTCGGTTTCTGACAGAGACGCTGCATCTGAAAACAATGCACTTAGCGCCGCTCTTCGCCCGCCATCAACCTTTCCACCGTGTTTTTCAACAGCTTGCCAGAATTGGTCAAAGTTTATGTTTACCAGAGCAAATGCGGTAAGGGTGCAGCAAAGCGCGAGCGCAGCTGCAGTAATCCCGACTTGCAGATTTAAGATGCGAGAAAAGAAAGAAGACGCAATACGTTTCAGCACCGACACAGCAGCTCACCCGGGGGAACTGGCTTGCTCACCAATCGTAAAGAAAGAAAAATGTTCACTCGTGCCCGCCTAACGCTTGCTGTCCAGACGTGTGATACCATCAAATCCCATGGACATCAACACTTCCTCATCTTTCTGCGATACTACGCCATCAGCAATGACTGCCATCCCGAGCGAGTGTGCCAGGTCTGCAAGGCCATTGAGGTAAACCTGGTTTGAGCGATTATTGACAACATCGTAAACATAAGCACTGTCGATTTTCAGGTATTTGAGGCCAAATTCGTGAACGTCAGCCACTTTTGAGAAACTCTCTCCAACACGTTTAAGCCCGGTGTTGACGAGGAGTTTGTCTGCCATGCGACAAAATTGTCGGAATGCGATGGGATGAGTAGCGGCAGTATGTTCCCGCAGCTCCAGTGATAACCGAGATAATACCTGACGTGAACCTTTTAACGTACTCTCTAGCTGAGAGAGTGATTTGTCACTGATAATCGACTCTTCATACAACAATACAGAACAACGCTTATCGGTATTTTCTGCCAGCCAGTTCAATGCTGTTGTCAGAGTGAGCAAATCTATTTCCTCTACCTTGCCAAAGCGTCTGGCTGCTTCTGTGAGCCGGCCAAATCCTCTCATTTCACCGTTATCATCAAAGTTAAGCAATGCTTGATAGTGCATCACACTGCCATTGTGAGAAAGCACTTTAACGGTCTGCAGGTGACAATGTTCACTCGCTTTAGCGAAATCCTGCTCCCACTGTTCAAGACTCTCACAGTGGTAATGCCGCTCAGGCACGGGCTGCAGATTAAAACCAAACACAATATCCTGCTCTTGCACTTCCTCCAACAGCTCATCTACTCTGTCGAGAAGTTCATAACTGGCTTCGTTTGGACTTAGATAAACGCCGGCGGTGACGCAGTGTAATGATGCATCACTAAATTCTGGCAAATCTGAAATAGGGTTATCTTCAACAAACACCTGCGCAATGTCTTCCATCGCCCGACATTCAGAAAGCAGCACACAGATATCAGTCTCATTTATTCGCGCAATTCTAAAATCGGTGTACAACTCGTCGTGGCGACGATAAAACTGCGCTAATTTTTCGGCGAAAGTTTTAATGAAGTGATTGAACACATCAGGCGCCATGGACTGCACATCGCCCTGATGTTTCATTAAGCTATGCATCAACAAGCCATTCTGACCATCTTTGTCTCGGTACCTAAGTTGCGATTCAAGAATAGAAAAGAAGGCATTAATGTTGACAAGTTTCGTCACCGGATCGTGCTGATCCCGCTCGCGGGCGAGTTCCAGTCGGCGGTTATTTTCAACGAGATTCGCTTTAAATCGATCGGCCAACGAGTTCATCGCGTTAACCACTCTGGCAAAGTCAGCCGTCCACGGGCGGGAAATTTTTATAAATTTTCGTTCAGAGAAGCTGTTAGCCTGGTTAACTATATTGCCAAGGGGCTTAAGAATGACCCTGAGAATCAACGAACCGATAATACCTATGGCGGCCATCAGAACCAGAATACTGATCACGAAACTTTTGAACTTTGACCACAGTGAATCCATGGCGAAAGCGGTTTGACTTTCAACATACAAGGTACCGTAGAGATCCCAGCCATCACTCACTTGCGATATGCCTGGCGCCACTTCCAGTGCGGCTAATTCCTGAAACCAGTTTGGTGCCGTTGATGGCTCCCCTTCGTAGTAGATTTCATCAATAATACCGCCGTTATTATCCTCAAGACGAATTCTTGCATAGTGCCCGGAGTCAAATTTTGCTGACAACATTAATCTGATTTCTGCCGGTGACTTTTCAGCCTGCGTTAAAACCAGCGCAAGTGAATTGGCATCATCGTTATTTTTTAAATAAAGCTGTTCTTCAGTATTCTGCTGAGTCGAAAAAAACAACACCAGAAAGCTTACCATGCTGTTAAGTGCAATGATCGCCAGTACCGCAATCCAAAGTTGTTTATTCAGCGTCACAGATTACCACTCGCCTCATCTTCAAGTTCTACCGGCAATGTCAAAGTGAAAGAGGTACCTTCACCCACTTCCGTTTTCATTTTCAGTTTGCCCTGCATTTTGTCTTCCGTCAGGGTTTCCACGATATGAAGGCCCAACCCACTGCCTCCCTGCTCCCGCCGGGTAGTGAAATAGGGTTCGAACATCACATCTCTGAATTTAACGGGAATACCCTTACCATTATCAGCAATAGTGATGATTGCCGACGATTCGGTGGAGGTTACCGTTAATGTAATTTGGGGGTCGGTTATGGTACTGTCGAAAGCATGAATAGAGGCGTTAAACAGCAGGTTTGTCAGTACCTGTGACAGCGCGCCCGGATAACTCTTCATCATGAAGGTTTCCTCGATATCTTCTTCCAACACGATTTCAATTTGCTTCGCTTTCAACTGCGGCTTAACACTGCTCAGCACGCTTTCAATGGTACTGTGCAGAGGAAAGGTAAGCAGTCGATCCGCGCTTTGGTTAACCGCATTCGTCTTGAAGTCTCTGACTAGTTTGGCTGCGCGACCAAGATTAAATGTCAGTAAATCTGCGACCTCATTGCTTTCTTCGATAAACTCTTCAAAATATTCCTCGGTTAACGAACCGTCATTAAAGCTTTTGTTGAGGTCATCCACACTTTCTTTTAAATGTGACAACGACGTAATCGCCACGCCAAGTGGATTGTTTATTTCATGGGCCACTGATGCCACCATGCCCCCTAACGTACTCATTTTCTCTAATTCGATAGCCGCTTGCTTTTTCTCACGCAAATAATCAGATTCAATAAGTAGAGGCGTAAACTCCAAGATGACGCGTTGTAAGTTGATATCCTGTTTATCTATCACCTTGTCACTGGTCAGCACAATAAAGCCGCCCACCAGTTCTGTATTGGCAATCATATAAACAGCAACCGACAATCCTTGCATTCCGCTTTCGTTTAACCATGAAGCCATGGCCACCGATATTTTGTCATCGTCGACCCATCCACTTTCCCTGGCAGCAAGCATGGGCTCCAGAACATGTCTTTCTAAATGTCGGGGCGCATCAATGCCCATACTGTCTAAAGCGATGCAGCTATCGGCACTGATTGACCAACAAGACACGTGCTGGCATTCTGCAGCAATAAAGATAGCCTGATCGAGAAAAGTAAATTGCGCTTGTACCGGGAGATCCCTCAGTAAGGTCGTTCCCAGTAGTTCTCCCATCGCTTTTGTGACAGATTTACTCATTCAAACACTCCTTAGTCCGGAAAGTTTTCACGAATCGACCAGAAAAAATCGATATCTTCGATCATCAGGTCTGATAGCGTAGGATCAAATTTAGCGCCTTTTTGCGCGCTGAGTTGACTAAGCACCTCATCCTTAGACATCGCCGCGCTATTGTCAGAACCAGACGTCATACGATCGAACTCTGCAGCAAGCGAAATAATGCGTGCGCTGACAGGAATGGTTTCGCCGCTGAGCTGATTGGGATACCCTTCACCATCCCATTGTTCGTGGAATGTCTGGCAGGCTTGTGCAGCCTTCTTCATCATTGGCTTATCAGACTTACTCAACAACGCTGCTCCCACATTAGGATGGTTTTTCAGCAACGCCATTTGTTCAGCAGAAAGGCTCTCTTCACTCTGTAAAACCGTATCTGGCAGGGTGATTTTACCGATATCACATATAGGCGCGAGCCGGCGAATAGTCTCAGCATCATCAACGCCTAAACCAGCACGTCGTGCCAGTTCATAACTCAGTTCTGCTGTGCGTAGACTGTGTGAGTTACTTTCACTACTGCGCTGTTCAGCCAGGTTTCCGAGTAAGTGAAGAATATCGGATTGTGTGCCTTTGATTTCTTCACTGATCATCAGATTCTCGTAAACCAGTGACACGTTGATGCAGTAAATTTCCAAGAATTCTTTTTGAGAATCCGTTAACGCCCCTTTGGTTTCTATAAAGAGCAGGTTCTCGTACCCCTTATCCGTGCAGGTATAAAACACGTAACCATTATCAAAGTGCTGAGATTTCTTGGTGGCTAACACTTCTTTAAAACAAGTTTCGACATCTTCTGGCACCATAGGCGCACTACTTTCTTTGATGTCAGCCAGGCTGCCGGTAGCAGCAAGCACCGCCCGCTCCTTCGCACCGCTGCCTTCTTGCGGAAAGGTCGAACAGTAAATGGCACTGGAATCTAACTGCAACAGGTTCATGATTTCTTTAAGTACCGCTGAAGCAAAATCATTCAAAGAATGGGTTTGCAACATTTTGGTGGTACTTTCGATAACCTGTCTGAGCCCCTTACGATGATTTTCAATGGTGGAAATATCACGATAAGATCGTAACCCCGTATACATCAGGGTTTTCAGCTTCTGACTCGTGAGCTCGGTTTTTTCTTTGTAGTCGTTGATATCATAGCGTTCAATAACTTCATGCTCAGGCGCCTGCCCCGGCTGTCCCGTTCTGAGCACCAGACGACATGCATTGTTTTGCAGATCTTTGCGAACGTAGTGCACCACATCCAGGCCGGCATGATCGGTTTCCATCACCACGTCTACCAGCGCCAGCGCGATATCCGTTTCGGTATTAAAAATTTCCATCGCTTCCTTGCCTGAATAGGCGTGCAAGAATTCGATTTTTTTGCCATCAAAGCGAAAACGCTTGAGGGTCAAGTCTGTCACCCGGTGAACTTCTGTTTCGTCGTCAATGATTAGCACTTTCAGCGGTGATGATGCCTTCTCTTCAACGGTTTCATTCCCGGAAGGTGCAACGACTTCTTTCTTCTTGGCAAATAAAGGATTTCCCATCAGTTACTCCTTATCATCTAAGTCTTTAATTCGTAATGAAACCCACAAGCCACCTTCTGGCTCTTCTCCGTGATTAAGCTCACCCTGAAGCTTACTTTTCACCAGGTTGTACACCACGCTTAAACCCAGCCCAGCATTTCCCCCGCCACGTCGGGTGGTGAAAAATGGGTCAAAAATCTTACCGAGGTCTTCTTTGGCCACCCCTTCACCGTTATCCGAAAACTTGAGCATTACCCATTTACCAAATGTGGTAACGCGTATGGAGATAACGCAGTCCTGCTCTTTGTTGGCAAAGCCATGAATCGAAGCATTTGAAGCCAGTGCGTCCAGCACTTGATTAATTACCGTGGGGTAAGTGCATATTTCTGAACGACGGCCTATTTCAATGTTAATTTTCACTTTGGTAGACATCGCGTTCTGCTTATAGTGTTCTGCAAAATTTTCTACCAGTTCAGCCACATCTACGGTTTCAGGCGCAACCGAATCATCAGCGTTAATGACGTCAATTTTTTTGAAAGATGAAATAAGTTTAGATGCTCTTTTCAGGTTTCCCAGTGCCATTGCGAGCACTTCTTTACCGGATGTAATAAATTCCTCGAATCTATCCTCATCTAAATCGCCGTTATCGAAATCTTCCTTCAAATCACGGATAAGATCGTTAACGTGAGAGCAACTCGTAATACTGATCCCAAGCGGCGTGTTGACTTCGTGGGCGATACCGGCGACCAGTCCGCCCATCGCGCCTATTTTTTCTGCCTCTACGGTTTTTTCCTGGGCAAATTTAAGATCCTGTAAGGCACTTTGGCGCTCGTCGCTGAGGCGGTGCACTTTTAAGGCGAAGTAAACGATGTACAACACCATCAGGCTGAAAAGAAAAGCAAGTACAGGAATTAAAATGTAGAACCGGTTGAACAGATCTTCCGGAGGATAAACCACCATTTCCCACTGTTGATTGAAAAGAGTAACTTCACCTCTAAAGGGTTCTGCTAACGCAGACGAATACTTAACATCCGAAAAGGCCACATTCTTTTTATCGTCTTGCGTTTGATAAACGATAAAGTTACTAGCAATACGATTACTGATCGCGAGCCTCGCCGCCTTGTGCACGTCTACCACCATAATCAATAACATTTTGTGATCGGGCATAGCACGGACCAACGAAACAAACTTACGTTGGGTATCGTCAATGGCAAACAATTCTGTCGAATAGTCATCCATATTGCCCACCGTTCGCATATCAACATAGGTTCGCGTTATATCGCGCATCTGCTTACGACCAAGAAATTCATAGCCATCTGCCACAACCCAGTACTTAATTTCTGGTAGCGTACTTTTGGCTCCGGCGCGAATGTCGTACTCGTAGATGCCAATTCCGCTTATTGCCGGATTATGCTCCAGAATCACTTCCGCAAAATATTCAAATTCGATGCTATCGACACTTTCTGACGAGTCGAAAAACTTGTTTTGTAAGTGCAGTGCGTATTCGAAATCGTTGAGATTAACGTTGAAATGATCGATAAATTCTTTCACCGGCCCATCAAACGAAGCGACACGCTCCTGCTCTGAAAGCTTCTTGTAAAGCTGAAAGCCGCCGAGAATGCAAAGTATGCTGAAAAGCGCTCCCAACCCAATGACGGTCTTATTTTGAAAAGTGTAAGTCACAATGCCCTCATACTTATTTCGGAATGCTATTGTGGAGCGCTATTAAAGCGACCAATTTTTAACAACAAGGCCACCCGGTCTTTCACCCGGTACTTTTTAAGAATAGAAGACATATGTTCTTTTACTGTCCTCACGGTGATATTTAACGTTTCAGACATTTGCTGATTCGATTCACCCTTCAACAATAGTTGCAGAATTTCTCGTTCACGTTCGGTAAGCACCTCACCGCTATCTTCCCGTAACGTATAGCCAGGGTGTTCGCTCAAGCGATGGAACATGGCTGTCACCAAACCGCCAGGGATCCATAAACCGCCAGCAGAGATAGCCTGGCTAATGGCGTCGCAGTGACGAAATACCTCTGTGGCATTGCAGTAAGCCCGGGCGCCGAGCAATAAGCTCCCCTGCATTTCTTTGATATCGGGTTGATAACTGACAACCACGGGAGATATCTCTACAGCTACCGCATCACGGACCACTCTCTGCCAGTTGGGCTCGCGGGTATCGATCCAACATATCCCACCTGAATTAATAGTCGAAAAAGAGGCATTCAGCCAAGAATCAGCGTCAGAAAGTGAGGAAATTTTCCTGAGTGCATCGCCAAGAATAAAAAATTTCATTTCTACCGTTCCCTTAAAGCAGAAGTTGAAGCACGAATCAGAGGGTTAAGCAGATATCGCATTACCGTGCGTTTGCCTGTGATGATATCGACTTGCACCATCATGCCGGGCAGAATATCCAGTTCACCGGCATCACGTGCCGCGGTGGATAAGCGCACAAGATAGAAGGTTCGGTCCTGATCATCGGTTACAGTGTCGGCACTTATATGTTCCACAGAGGCATTCATGCCGCCATAAATGGCGTAGTCATAGGCACTGAATTTTAAAATTGCGGGCTGCCCTAACTTGAGAAAGGCAATGTCTTTCGGCGGAATTTTCGCTTCCACTAACAGCACGTCGTCAGAGGGAATAAGCTCAGCAACAGCGCTTCCCGGTGTAATGACTCCTCCTACGGTGTTGACTAACAAGCGCTGAACGGTGCCCGACACAGGGGCGCGTATTTCAGACTGCTTGACCACATCCTGAAGGCCAGTTTGCGACTCCTGCAAGGTTTGTAACGTGGCCACGGCTTCGTTCAATTCCTCACTCCAGCGGTTCTGCATTTTTAACCGCGCCTCTTTCAGGTTGTTTTGTTCTTCGTCGATGGTCGCTTCACTGCGAAAAATGGCGGCTCGGGTACGCTGAATAGCCCCTTGGTTTTCTATGATCTGGCGCTCTAAACGTAAAATATCGATTTCAGACACCGCCCCCGATTCAAGCAATGGACGGGTTACACTTAACTCTCGCTCAGCTAAGGTTAAAGTGTCCTGAAACTGTTTGAGCTCAGAGCGAAATGATTCCACGTCCTGTTCTCGCTGGGCTATCCGACTTTCAAATCGGGCCTCTGTTTCCTCCAATTCTCTGATACTGGAATAGTAAAGTGCCGTTTCGTTGGTCACGATATCGGGTGCGGCTAGCCTCAGATCATCGGTGAAAGCCAGAGGCTCGCCACGGGTCTGAGCGGAAAGGCGTTCAACCTTGGCCGAAACCGCATTCATTCGGGTGCTGTTCTCCTGCAGAGAGGAGATATAACGGGTGGGATCAACGCGCAGTATCACGCTTCCCGCTTTAACAAACTGCCCTTCCTTAACCAGGATGTCCTGCACGATGCCACCATCGTACGATTGCAAGACCTGTAGCTGGCTAGAAGGCACCACTTTGCCATCACCCCGGGCCACTTCATCAACCGGTGCTAAGCACGCCCAAACGATAAGTACCACTATGGTCATTACCACGCCATAAAGCAGCACTCTTGCACGCAGTGGTCGTTGTTGAATACGTGCCCACTCGGCTTCTAACACCCAATCGTTATCGGGCGGAGGCGTCAAACGTTCCCTCATCCAGGAAAAAATCATGAGTTTGCCCCTCCTTTTAGCGCTGATGCCAAGCGCAGCATGATCTCGTCTCTAGGGCCATCGGCAATAATGCGGCCACGGTCAAGCACCACGATGCGGTCCACCAGGCTGAGTAATGACTGCCTGTGTGTATTCAGAATTAAGGTTTTACCCTTGGTTTCTCTGGCCAGAAGTTGGGTTATTTTCTGCTCTGCTGCCGCATCCATGGCGGACGTGGGCTCATCCATTAAGTACATGGCAGGTCTGCGGATGAGCGCTCTGGCCAGCGCCACCGATTGGCGCTTACCGCCTGAGAGCAAGCAGCCGCCTTCACCGACACTGAGATTTAAACCATCGGGGTGGTGATTCACGAAATCGGTCAACCCGCAGGCGCCGAGAATTTCCCAAATGAAATCTTCGTCATAGTCTTCCTGAAAAACGGTGATGTTATCTTTCAAACTTCCGGTAAACAGATTGATGTCTTGCGGCACATAGCCAATTTGATTACGCAACGTACTCGGCTCATATTGCTGTAAGTCGATATTATCCAGGGTGATGATTCCACTGGTGGGCGCATAGGCGTGCAGCAGCATCTTGTGAATTGTGGTTTTACCCGAGCCGTTGTTGCCCAGAATGGCCACCCGCTCACCGGGTTCAATGGTTAGTGATAATCGACTGATTACATGAGAAGCCTGATTGGGATAAGCGAAAGACACGTTATCGAATGCGAACTTACCTTTGATGCAGGTATGCTGTGTCCATTTGCGACTACCATCAGACTCTTCCTCTTTCTCCATAAGCTCCGAAAGGGTTTCATAAGCCACTTTGGCGTGATGATATTGGGCGAGCAGCCCGGCTGCCTGAGACAATGGCCCCATAGCTCTGGATGACAGCAGGTAAGCCGCAATTAAACCACCTTGTGTCAGTTCACCGTCGACCATGAGAAACACGCCTACCACCAGAATAGCGACACCCACAGACTGCTGAATCCACAGCGCGGCATTGGTAACCGATGTGCCTGCCAGGCGGAGCTTTGCGTTAATTTTTGCGAGATTAATGGAGTAAATCTCCCAATCTCGCTGAATATGATGGCCTGCATTGAAAAACTTCACGTCTTCAAACATCTTCACTGACTCGGTCACCAACCCGTTGCGTGCCGATGACGCCTCACTGGCATTGGTAGCAAGCTTCGCCATGTTTCGCTGCGCATAAAGCCCGAAGCCAAGTAAAATCAAACCGCCAACAATAATAGGCAACGCCAGAAAGCCGCTGATCAAAGCAATGATGACAATAAAGAAGATGGCGAAAGGTAAATCGACCAGAGACACCAAAGTTAATGAGTTGGTGAATCCCCGGATTGCCTCGAAAGACTGCAGATTGCTGACGAAAGCGCCTGTTGACTGAGGCTTAACGTTGAACGAAAACCCAAGCACCTTTTGCATTAGATTAGCGGTAAGGCTGATATCAATGCGACTTGCTGCGAGTTCAACAAAGAAATGCCGCAGCATACGTAAGCTAAACTCTGCCAACAGCACCAGGCCCGCACCAATGGCGAGCACCCAAAGGGTTTCAATAGCGGCATTGGGCACCACGCGATCGTACACATTCATCACAAACAAGGGCATAGCCAGCGAAAGTAGACCGATGAAAACCGATGCCAGTAGCACATCCCTATACAGCGGAATGGCCGTTGATACCGCGCTCCACAACCAACTGGTCTCCGTGTCGCTTTCTGCAACCGAGGGCGGACGGCCGATTTTGTTGTCGGGGCGCAGGAATATGACGAATCCGGTAAATTCAGTGTCAAGTTCACTAAGGGAAACTTTTTCCACGGTTTCCGATGAGTCTGGAAAAACAACTTCGGCAACATGCTTCTCTGTGTCTAGCCCAACCAAAACGCATGAACGTTGTTCCTCAAGCACCAAAATCACGGGCAGAAGAGATTTATTTATTTCGGTTAGCGGCCTTTTCACTATTTTACAGTGTAGCCCGACGCGGCTGGCAGCTCTGGGCATTACCGACGGCGAGAGTTCTTCATGCTGCATAGGCAAACCTGCCAAAACAGCATCGGCAATCATGGTGATGCCATGAAAATCACAGATTGTTTTCAGACAAGCCATCAGACACCCGCCACGTACCGTTGAACGGGCTGCGATTTCCTCGACAGAAAGGTGAGAAAGATTGGGTGGTGACATTAGCGCTCCATACCCCTAGTTTCAGGCAATGCAGCGTTGTTAATAAAGCGAATTTCTACTCTACGATTAGCCTTGTCGGCTGCATCCGTGTTGTTATCAATAGCAGGGCTGTCCTCGCCAAGGGCAATCACCGAGAACCGGGATTCGAGGCCTCCTGTTGTGACTTGGGTTGTTAACCAGTCAGCCACATTTTGCGCCCGCTTGAGTGAGAGAGCCTGATTATAATTCCGGTTACCTTTTAGTGAGGCATGACCGTATAATTGGATAGCATTCGACGGCGATTCATTCAGAAAATCCACAACAGGTTGTAACGCCTTTTTTTGATCTTCACTCAATGAGGCGTCATTTTCAGCGAAGAAGGCATTCATTGCGGGGCGCAGCTCTGGCTCCAGCAATGGCGTTGGCTCAGGAGCGACAGACGCCGAGTCCTCGACCATTTCATCGCCAAAGGGGTCTACGACCATGGGTTCTTCTATTTCCTGATGACAGCCAAAGTCGTCTGCAGTTACATTTGCAGGTGTGTCTGGACATTCATCCCATAGGTCAGTTACCCCATCACCGTCGCTGTCTCGTACCAGAATGTTGGTTTCCTGAGACATCACGTCGGTACTTTCCGCCGGACAAACATATTTGGGGTCGTAAACTGCACCAGACAATCTGATTGCTTCGGTTACGTTAAAGTCCGAGCGCGTTACTGCCAGAAATTCAGCAAGCTTGCCGCTACCCGCCAACAATCTGAGTACCGCTTTGTACTGGGTATATAAGGCTTCAGTGTAAGCCCGGCCAGATTCATAGGCCTCATTTTCTGAGTCGAGCAGATCAAGCAGTGTTCGTTCGCCGATTTTGAATTGATCAAGATATGCCGTTCTTACTCTGCTTGCAGACAAGCGGTGTTCGTTCAACGCAGGTAATTGTCTGTCGAGATTGCGAATATCGTTAAATGCAATCTGCACGGTTTGCCTGACATCGCGACAGGAGCGATCTCTCAGATCAAGGGCTTGGTCTTTCAGGGCGAGGGCTGACTTGATTTGCGCGCGATCAGCACCGCCGTTATAGAAGTTGTAGGAGACTTCAATGCCTACCCGTCCCTCCGTTATCGTATTGTCTAACCCCGCCTGGTCCCGTGTTTGCGTACCGTAACTTCCCACTAAATTTACCGTTGGCAAATAGCGAGACTGCGCAGAATCAATGGAGAATTGATTAGAGCGAATGTTGTACCAGGTCGCGAGGAAGCCTGGATTGTATTGATAAGCCACCATCAGACTGTCGACGACAGACGCGGGCAAATCAACATAAATCAGATTATCTATGCCGGCAAGCTCATCAGGGGGGCGTTTACCCGTTAGGCGCTGATAACGCGAAGCGACATCATGTAAATTAGACTGCTCCGTCATTACATTAGATTCGGCCAAATACAAACGCCCACTAATTTGCTCGAGGTCAGCGCGTCTCGCCACACCGGCCTGCGCACTTTTTTCTATCTGCTTGTATACATCAACGTGTGTTCTTAAGTTGTCTTCAGCCACGCGAAGCAATTCGCGATAAAGAAGCATATCGGCGAATGCAGTGGCCACTTCCAACGAGATCAGTTCCACCTGATTCAGTAATTCCAGGTATCTGACTTTTTGTGCCGATTCGAGCCGCTTAATTTCGGACGATGTGAAGAAGCCATCAAAAAGCATTTGTGTGGCTGTAAGGCGGATCTCGCTATCAGAATAGCTCTGATCAAGGCCGGAATTTCGTCTTACTAAGGCGCTTCTCGCGGTTAAATCAACTGTGGGTCGATACCCCGATCGCGCCACCTTGGTATCTTGCCTCGCGCTTTGCAGATCCTGCCAGGCCGCGTTGATATCAGGGTGGGAATCTATTGCCTCACGCACTACTTCAGAGAGTTGTATCGGTTCTGCTGAGGTAGCACGAACACTAATTAACCCGAAAGCTAACAACAAAAATAACCATCGAATTGGCATATGTTCTCCACGATTAAATAACTGAAACAAAATTAATCTCGGCGGTAATTAAGCCTGTTACTTAAAGGTAGACACTGGAATCTGAACCCGCAAACTACCGAGGTCAGAAAAAGATTAAAAAAAATTTCTGACTTAAATCATTTGTAAAACAGAACCTTATTAAAAGCCTGTTCTCTGGTACAGGGCCGGACTTTTTGACTGACCTATCTTTGAGTGCATTAACAGTCACAGGTTTTAAGTCATGCTCAATGTCACAAATGTCACTGGTGAAGTGATTATCCGTCTGCCCAATGGCGAAGAACGTCCGGTTGTTGCCGGCGATGTTATTCCATCAGATGCTGAAATCATTGCTGAAAACGGCGGTCAGATAATGACCGAAGAGTTAGGCAGTGTTGTATTAAGTGCCGGCGTTCCACAGCGTGTTGAATCGCTCGAAAATTTCACTGCAGCCACCTCAGATGATGAATTCGTCGTCTACGATGACTCTCTTGATGATGTATTGAGTATGGTTGATGGCGGTGCAGATGCTGATGTTGATAACGCAAGTAGCGAAGTTGACATCGACGCGCTACTTAGCGGCGATGGCGATATTCTCGACGCCTTAGAAGAAACCGCTGCCGGTCTTGGTGGTGGCGGTGGTGGCGGCGGTGCCTCCTTTGTGCAATTAAGTAGAATTGCCGAAGATGTCGACCCCCTCGCCTTCGAATTTGAACCAACAACTGGCAACGAAGCCACACTCGAAGACACAGACGCTGCTGGTAACGAAGCAGACGCAGAGCCAACAACCCTTGAAGATGTCGTCATTAGCGGCGACTTCCCTCCCGTGGTATCGGGTGAATCGAACCTTGCGCCTGACACCCCCGTGACCATCATTGTCACCGATGAAAACGGTACTGAAACGACCATTGATGCGCCAGTCGCAGAGGACGGAAGCTTCACCGTTACACTTCCGGATACATTGGAAGACGGCACCTTTGATATTGTTGTAGAAGCACCCGACCCGCAAACGGGTACGGTTACCTTTTCAGACACGTTTGTGGTGGATACCACCGCCCCAACTATCACGGTTGATCCCGTTGACGTTACCAACGATCCATTCATTGAAATAACAGGCTCAAGCGATCTACCTGCAGGCAGCGAAGTCAGTGTGACGATTGTTGACGCCGCAGGAAATACGCAAACTGTCGTAGCAGTTGTCGCTGATGATGGCAGCTTCTCCGTTGTCCCCGACGCGCCTCTAGCCGAAGGCGCATTCGACATTTCTGTATCGGCAACGGATGAAGCCGGCAATACAACCACGGTAGAGTCAAGTGGTGAAGCAGATTTCACACCGCCAACAGTGACTTTTGATGTGACAACTACCCCGGGTGAGCCTGCCGTCGTCAATGGTAATACTGACCTTGCGCCTGGTAGTACGGTAACCGTGACTGTTACAGACGCCAATGGCGATGCGTTTGATCTTGTTGCCGATGTACAAGCTGATGGTTCTTTTGCTGCAACACTGCCTGCTGACTTAGCCGAAGGTGACTACACCGTTTCTGTTGAAGCTACAGATCCTGCGGGTAATCAAACGCAAACTGCCGGTGAATTCACCGTAGAGGCTGATGCGCCAGTTGCAGAAGAAACCACAGAGCCAACTCCACCGCCAGCAGCTGAAGAAGAAACGACAACGCCGCCAGAAGAGGCTGGTACAACTGAGCCTGCGCCAGGAGAAGAAGAAGTAACGCCGGGTATAGAAGAGCCTGCGCCAGGGGAAGAAGCAGCAACGCCGGGTACAGAAGAGCCTGCGCCAGGGGAAGAAGCAGCAACGCCAGGTACAGAAGAGCCTGCGCCAGATACTGAGGCACCAGACGGAACCACGGAAGCTGAAACCTCACCAACACTGACAATTGATCCTGCTACACCAGGCAACGATGCCACACCCACAGTTTCAGGTACTACAGACTTACCTGCTGGCGAAACAGTATCGATCACCGTTACCGATGCGAATGGTGACGACCAAACTTTCACTGCTACCGTACAACCTGACGGTTCGTTCAGCGCCGATGTCCCTGCGGATCTAGCTGAAGGTGCTTACACGGTTGACGTTACAGCCACCGATGCTGCTGGTAACACAACAACGGCAACAGACGCGGGCGGTGAAGTTGATACTTCCGCACCAACAGTGACCGTTGATCCACAAAATACAGGCAATGACGCCACACCAACGGTATCGGGTACCACAGATTTGCCTGCTGGCGAAACGGTATCGATCACGGTAACTGATGCGAACGGCGACGCCCAAACCTTCACCGCTACCGTACAGCCTGACGGTTCGTTCAGCGCAGACGTTCCAGCGGATTTGGCCGACGGTGCCTATACGGTTGAAGCGACCGCCACCGATGCGGCTGGTAATACAACGACAGCAACAGAAACTGGCGGTGAAGTGAACACCGCCGCTCCATCACTGTCTTTAAACCCACAATCGCCCGATTCAGATACTACACCCACGGTATCTGGCACAACGGATCTACCGGCTGGCGAAACCGTGTCGATCACGGTAACCGATGCCAATGGCGATGCTCAAACCTTTACCGCCACTGTTCAACCTGACGGAACATTCAGCGCCGATGTGCCTACAGATTTAGCTGAAGGCGCATACACAGTCGAAGCGTCAGCTACAGACGCTTCTGGGAATACAGCAACGACAACAGAAGCTGGCGGTGAAGTTGATACTACCGCACCTACCGTCACGCTGGACGCGCAGACAACGGATAATGACGCAACGCCAACGGTGTCTGGCAGCACGGATTTACCGGCTGGTGACACCGTCTCGATCACGGTAACTGACGCCAATGGTGATGCCCAAACCTTTACGGCAACCGTACAGCCTGACGGAACATTCAGTGCGGATGTGCCTGCGGATTTAGCCGACGGTGCTTACACGGTTGAAGCGACCGCCACCGATGTGGCAGGCAACGCGAATACCGCTACCGATAACAACGGCGAAATTGACACCGCAGTCCCAACGGTTACGCTGGACGCACAGACAACAGGTAATGACGCTACGCCTAATGTTTCAGGTACCACGGATCTGCCGCTCGGCGAAACCGTGTCGATCACGGTAACGGACGCCAACGGCGACGCGCAAACTTTCACAGCAACAGTTCAGCCAGACGGCTCGTTCAGCGCAGACGTTCCAGCGGATTTGGCCGACGGTGCCTATACGGTTGAAGCGACCGCCACCGATGCGGCAGGTAACGCGACCACCGCCACCGACAACAACGGTGAAATTGATACTGCAGCACCAGTTATCACTCTTGATCCACACTCGCTAGGTAATGACGCCACACCAACGGTTTCGGGA